>DAISZK010000044.1:0-22099 GCA_036824855.1 Chthoniobacterales bacterium
CACCAGACCAATCGCCAGCACGAGGCCGAAAAGCGAGAGGGTATTAAGCGAAAAACCGAAAAGCGGGAAGAGAGCAAAGGTACCTACCAGCGAGACCGGAACGGCCAAGGCCGGGATCAATGTGGCTCGCCAGTTCTGGAGGAAGATAAAGACCACAATCAGCACAAGGATCAATGCCTCCACAAGCGTCTTCTGGATGTCGTGCATGCTGGCCGTGACGGCGAGCGTCGTATCGAGGGCTGTCTGCAACTTTAACCCCGCCGGGAAGGACGGGACGTAGGAGCTCATCAACTTTCGGGCCATGGCGGCCACCTGGAGCGCGTTACTACCTGGAAGCTGGTAGACGGCTACGATCGTGGCCGGGTGGCCGTTGAATCGACCTGCAATATTGTAGGTCTGGGCTCCGAGTTCGACCCTAGCGACATCCTTCACTCGGACGACCGAGCCATTGCGGTCAGCACGGATCACAATGTTGGCAAACTGGTCCTCGGTGACGAGACGACCCGGAGCCCTGACTGTGAAAGTCATCTGCTGGCCGGGCGGAACCGGTTCGGCTCCGGTCTGACCCGAGGGATTCACGGTGTTCTGCTGATTGACGGCTTCGTAGACTTCCTGCGTGGTGATGTTGAAGTTGGCCAGTTTGGCTGGATCAAGCCAGAGGCGCATCGCGTAGGTGCCTGCGCCGAAGACGGTGACACTCGCAATGCCGGTGAGTCGGGTCAGAGGATTAACGATGTTGACGTAGGCGTAGTTGGCGAGGAAGACCGAGTCATAGCGATCATCGTCAGTGTAGAGGGCAAAGCAGATCAGTGGTGATGGGGCGGTCTTGATGACATTGATACCCTGCTTGACCACCTGCTGAGGGAGCTGAGACTGGGCCTGAGCCTGACGTATCTGAGTCAGGATCTGGTCGGTTGTTGGTACCGTATTGTTGGCAAAGATAACATTCAGCTGGGACTGCCCGGAACTGGAGTTCAAGGAGTACATGTACTGCATGTTGTCGACGCCGTTCACCTGTTGCTCAATTGGGGTAGCCACCGCCTGCTTCACCGTCACCGCATCGGCACCGGGATAGGTCGCCGCGACCTGGATCTGGGGCGGCACGATATTTGGAAACTGGGAGACAGGCAGGCCGAGCAGGCAAACCACGCCGAGGATCACCGTGATGATCGCGATAACCATGGCCACGATCGGCCGATTGATGAAAAACTTTGCCATGATGCTTTCTTCGCTGGGTTAGGAGACTAGGAAGCTTCGCTTACTTGGCGGACTTCGAAGCAGCAGCGGAGCTGGGAGAAGGAGTCGAAGCAGGAATGGACCGGATCGCGCCATTTTCACTGGCCGAGGAGGCCATGGGAGTAGGTGACGCGGTCGGTGAGGTCAATGGCATCACAGTACAACCATCGACCACCTTCTGGGTTCCTTGAACGACAATCTTCTCCCCGGCATCGACACCAGACAGAACTACAGCCTCGTCACGGGTCATCATCCCTAGATTCACGTTCCTGATAGAAACCTTGTTGTCAGCCCCAACCACTGCAAGTTGATGCAGGTTCTGAATTGTGATGACCGCGGCAAGCGGGACAACCAGCGCATTCTGCTGAACCCCAACGGTTGCTTGAACCCGCGCAAAGAGACCTGGTCGGAGTAATGAACCGGGATTGGGGAAGGTCCCCTCCACCGTGATGGAACCGGTCTGCGTACTAATCTGGTTGTTGGCGGCTCGGAAGACACCCTTTTGAGGGTAAGTCATGCCATCGGAGAGCAGCATTCGCATCCCGGAACTCTCATCCTGTTTCTTATACTCGGATGCCATGGATGGATCCTTGAGGCTCTGACTGATAAAGCTGAGGTAATCATCCTGACCAACCTGAAACACCACCTTAATCGGATCAATGGCGACGATGGTGGTGAGTGGCTGAGGGGAGGAGGAACTGACATAGGTGCCGACCTCGTAATTAGCAAGTCCAGCCATGCCGTCAATCGGGGCCACGACCTTTGTGAAATCGAGATTCACCTGAGCCGACTGAACAGCAGCCTGCTTCGCCGCAACCTCACTCACCGTGGCTTGATAATTCTGCTGCTGGTTTTGGAATTCCTGAACACTGATCACCTTGCCGGCAAGAAGGTTCTGAGCACGAACAAAGTCCTGTTGGACCTTGGTTTCCTGCGCGATGGCTGTGGAGAGATTGGCCTTAGCTTGATCCAGGGTGGCCTGAAAGGGAGCGGGATCAATCTGGAAGAGCGGTTCACCCTGTTTCACCACGCTGCCCTCCGTGTAGTACCGCTGAATGATATTACCGGCGACATTCGGCTTTACCAAGGCAGTCACCGTACCCTGTAAATTGCCGATCCACTCCTTGTGATTCGGCATATCCTTCTGGATGACCGTTCCGAGCGTGACAGGAACCGGAGGCCGCGGACCGGCTTCAGGAGTCTCCTTTTTACAGGAGGAGAGCAGGACGACGGCTAAAGCCAGACATGAGAAAATAGTGGCAACGCGTGGAAAAGGAATCATCACGCAGAATGAAGTAACAGAGACCGTCCGGATTGACTAGTACGCTCTTACTTAAGGGATACGAGCTCAGGATGGTGATCCCATCAGCTTTTGTACCTCAAGAAGCTCATGGTTAATCAACCCTTGATTCATCAATTGATAAGGAATCTCCAACGAAAAGATGACCACCAAAGTGAAGCCAATCAATGCAAGGTAGATCGCCGCAAGGAACCAATCATCCTCCTTTTTGACTGCCATGGCATAGCCGCTTAACAGTGCTCCCGTGGTTAGCAGAATTAACAAAAACCCTTCGATGATCGCCGGGGGGTGATTTTTGGCATTAAGCAATTCCGCTTTGAAAGCATCCGACAATTGCCCCGAGTGCAGGGAGAGAATCTTACCAGCACACTCCTTATTTTCCGAGGGTGCACGCGCTATGGCCAGTGTCATGAATTCATTGAACTCAATCAGTTTCCTTCGAAAGTCTGCAATCCTGTCATCAAATTGACCGAGACTCTTGATGTTTTGGTAGAGCGCCAAACGCTTCTCCAAAAGGACCTTCAAAAGTTTTTTAACAGCAATTTTGTCTGCCGCAGCCAAATAACGACAAGAATCATCAGTATTCTCAAGGATAAGTGCTTGGGTTCGGATACCAGCCAATCGATCATTAAAATGCTGATTAGCGCTGGAGAAGGTAAATCCAAGAACCAGCGCGGAGAGGCCGAAAATAGCAGTGACCAAGGAATCCCGGATCGTGACAGATTCCGACCTCTTGACCCGATACTTTCCAAAAGCCCAACCAATCAGCAAAAAAAGAGCAATCGCAAACAAAAAGAATCCAGGAATGTATTTTACCAACCAGATGTGGTTTGAAATCAGTTGATAATTCATTTCAAGATCATGAAGATAAATACTCTGGAAGCAAGGAGTTAGAATTCTCGCCTCATCACTTGACAGGGATAGTCAGAACCGGAGTTCCGCCTGCAGGTGCTGCCTGCAAACGGTAGAGTTGCATTAGCAGCGCAAAGGTGTCCTTCGACTTCAAATCGTTGTTACTGATGCTGTAGAAGTGCCCCCTGTACCAAACTGAAATCATCGCATTAAAAGGGGGGATTCTTGACGAATGAATGAAAATTTCGCCAGTTCCGTCATCAGTATCTCTGGCAAAATACTTCTGACTTGCCGGTGTTTCGACATTTTTCGCCGCCACGAACATCACGTCGGCCAATGAGCGGAAATGAAGAGCCTCAACAGGACGATCCTCCAAGGGCGTGTGAATCACAATACCGTTGCTTGAAGAACGAATTTCCAACTGATCCTTTGATTGAGCCTCCTGAATGGCTTTGATCCACTCTTTGAACTTAGGATAAGTCGGTGAGGTTGGTTTGTTAACGACGGCCACTCCGTTTTTCAAGTCCACTCGATCGATAAGCAAATCCCCGATTTTTTTGACTGGCCATCCAGCATCAATGAGCATGGAGCAGGTATCGGGAGTGATCTTATAGAGGAACTGCTGGACAAAGTTCTTACCGTCGATCGGCGTGTAAGTAATCGTTGGTTTTGTGGCGAAGGTGTAGCTGATGTTTGCAGCCCCTCCAGTAGGATAGGTGGGAGCCCCCCACCCTGTGATTCCAGCACCGGAAACAGAGGTGCTCTCGTAAGAAGCCGAGAGAGAGGCCGCCTGGAGGAACTCGGGCGACTCCCGGAAATGAATACGCACAATATTGAGTAGCATCTGCTGTGATTGATTGTACTGAACCACAGAATTGAATGCCGTAAAATCAGTCTGAATAGCGTGGTTAGCAACCGCACAACCGCTTAGAAATGCAACAATCACTACGAGTGAAATCTGCAAAATACAGGGAATCTTAAAATTCAGCATCTAGATTGTAGGAATATCTTTTTTCCAGAATAACTACCAGTCATTCCAACCATCATCAGGAACCCGTCCGACATGGACGAAATTGTGACTATGAGCATGTCCTCTTTGATTTGTTTCCCAATATAGGCTTTTAAACTCGTAGTTTTCCCACCAAGCATGACAATTCCACTTGATTGATCATGAAAAAAATTCTCTTTCTCTCCCTGAGCGTTCTTCTTCTCACATCGGCACCTGCTCTCCATTCCGAGACGACCCGCATCGATCCCAATGCCGTGGCCCTTCTCAAGCGGATGAGCGAAACGCTCTCGCAAGCAAAGAGTTTCACCTTCCATACCGACAGCATCCTCGAGATGCCATGCTCGACCGGTCAGTTCATCACCATAGTTTCCAAGGGTTTTGTTGCCGTCCAGCGCCCGAACAAAATCCGGGCACTGTATGTGGGGGACGCCCATGCCTTTGATTTTTTCTATGATGGAGGCTCTGTCACTGCCGCAGCACCGCGTCAGAAGGTCTACTCGACAACAAAGGCCCCGGATACTATCGACGAAATGCTCGCGGGTATCCGCAAGGAAACCGGCATTCACTTTCATATCGCTCCCCTCCTCTTTAGCAATTCCTACGAGCATCTGACACGAAATCTCCAAAGTGCCGTCATTATCGGCCCCACTTTTGTGAACGGTGTCCCCTGCGATCACCTCGCCTTCCGATCACCCGGTGTGAATTGGGAACTCTGGATTGCTTCCGGACCAGTCGCACTCCCCTATCGCCTAGCCGCCACCTTCACTGATAAGCCGAACCGTCCTCGCAAGTTTATCGATCTTTCGGGGTGGAACCTGCATCCATGGCTCCGCAACTCGCTCTTCACCTTCAAACAACCCAAGGCTTTTCAGGAGATTCCCTTCAAGGCCGTGCTAAAAGACGTCCGGCAACAAGCAACTCAGGGTAATAGCCACTGATAGGATTTTAATCTTCACCAGACCCTCACGATGAAAAAACTTCTGAATATCCTACTTTTTTCCTTATTGGGTGCCACCGCTTTGGCCCTCACCGCATGTAGCGGAGTCTATGCCCCGGGCTATGCCGGATCTCCTGCTCCAGGCTACGGGTGGATTGGACCTGCCTATTACGGAGGCGTCTATTACTCCTATCCAGCAGCCTATTATGCCAGCCCCTACTATCGGAGCGTGAGTGCCACCTACTACGGAGCAGCAGGAACGGCTTACCATTATAACTCAGCTTATGGTTCAGGTGCAGCCTATCGGGGCCCTTATAATAGCGGTGCTTATTACGCCAACAATCGCGGCGGCTACGGATACTCCTATGACGGCACCGGAGCAGCTTATGGTGCCCATGGAGGCACTGCCTCGTGGAGTGACGGCTCAGGTAGTGCCTACGGAGCTCGCGGTGGATCCGCCTCCTGGAGCGATGGTTCAGGTAGCGCCACCGGATTTCGCGGCGGCTCAGCTTCCTGGAGTCATGGCAGCGGTAGCGCCACCGGATTTCGCGGCGGCTCAGCCTCTTGGAGTCGGAGATAAGCCACTCTTACCTTAGCACTGCCGCCTGAGCTGAGCGGATTTTCTCCACGACGGGCTTGAGAGAGGGATCCTGTTGCTCGATCAGATCAAGTTTCACATTAGCTAAGGCCTTTCTGGCTGCAATCTGGGCCTCCAGTGTCGGTGCATCTATCACCGCTTTGTTAGCTGCCATAAATTGAGGATTGCTCTGAATTGCGCCCATTGCAGCCCTCATCTTCATCTTATCACTGAAAGAGAGCTGACTGATTACCTGCTCTCGGCACTTCTCCATCGCCGCGAGAGTCTGCTCTGGTGATTGCGTCTGGGCCTGAAGTTGAGGTCCCTGAAAACTTAAAAGAAGCACCAGCAGCAGCGATCCGATCCAAGGATGGATGGAAATCTTGAGATTTGGGGAATGCACGCGCTGGAGAGACTCTGTTTAGCTCTACTGAGCAGGGGTCGGACTAGGAGTGGGAGTTGGAGAGGCCTTGGGGTGGGCTTGCTGATAATCCTCCTTGGCTTTCTTCAAAACAGTGCGGCTAAGAATGGAACTGGCAATACGGACCGGAGGAGGTGCGGCGCACCCGACAAGAAGAGCAATAGTGGCAGCGAGAGGGATGAGTTTATTCATAGGATTTGAAAATAAAAACAGGGGTAAAGGATGAAGTCTACCTCCGTACTTATAAAGATATTGTGACTGACTTGTAGATGATTCCAGATGCTTTGTTTGATCCAATATTTACACCGTTATCGGTAACATTGTGATTGGAGGATTCTTGATTTTTTCAAAGCGAGTGCGGTCTAAGATCCACGTAAAGTCTAAATCAGAGCAAACGCCGAGTGGGGGAACTTATCATCCAGATCACCGGTAGCAGGCACCACCCCAGCACAATCCAAGGAATCACGCCGTAAGCCCCATTCTGCATTGGGTAGACATTCACAAATAGCGTGTAACCAATAGCCAATGCAGCCGTTGTGGGGATAAGGATCTTCCAACGGGACTCTGCACTCGAATTCCGAAGAAGGGAGATCCCAGCACTGATCACTACCAAAAGGTAGGCTATTAACAAAGCCAGCACCCCCAGTGTGGAGGCCCAGAAAAAGGGATCCGATCCCGTGCCATGAAAGAGAAGTCTCATCACGAGGTAGCCCACGACAACAACCGCGACGACGCATAGAGAGGCGATCAGCGGTGATGATCCCTGGCCTGAAAGGCGGGCAACGCGACTTGTGGGAGAGAACTCCCGGAAGATGGCAAAGAGGATTCGAGAGGCCCCCATCACTGAAGCAAGTCCTGCCCCCAATGCGGAGAACGTTGCAAAAATATCCATGAGATCTCCGCACCATCCCCCAAAATAGATTCTACCCAGATCACCGAGCAGAGAGTCAGATTTGGCAAAAAGCGCCATGCCAGCGGGACTGGCCCCATATCCAAGCACTTCGGCACTTGTCACAAGGACGAAGACGAGCCCTCCACCAATCATAGTCCCCAGGAGTACTCTTGGGATCGTGAAGGTCGGTTGCTTGACCTCCTCGGCCATGGTGGCCACCTCCTCGAAGCCTGCAAACGACAAGAAACCGAAAGAAATGGCCAGGGCGAAAGCAGCGGGGGAAATGCCCGATGAAGGGATGAACAGGCCGCAGATCGAGGGATCACCGCCAAATCCTGCCGGAACCATTCCATGAAGTACTCTCCAAATCACGACCGCCGAAAGAATGATCATCGCAATAACCGACATCCCCTCCCAGATAACGAGAATAATGGCGGCGCGCCGCGCGGCGGTCACTGCGAGCACTCCGACAAATAGTGCCCCTGTCAGTGTGAAAACAAAGATCGAGGGGTGATGTGCGGGATCGAATTTCGCTGCCAGATCGCCGCGAAAGAGGCCGAATGCTGAAACGCCTAGCATTCCGAAGAAAAGATAGGCTCCGAGCATGGCCCAACCGGCAAGAAGTCCTGCTCGCGGTCCCATAACTGCCGAAACGAATCCGAAGGCGGAGCCTGCATTGGGATGCAGCTTGGAGAGGCGTGCAAAACACCAAGCCACCAGCACCACGAGAATCATACTTAATAAAAAAACCAGCGGTATCAATTGACCGACATGACGAGAGGGCTCCTGAGGATTCAGGTTCATCCCCAAGGTCGGCCCCATACCCGCTAGACTTAGGCCGATCGCCTCACGGATACCAAGCCTTCGCAGGAAAGATTTATCGGATACTTTCATGATGAAAGAATGATCACACTTCAATGAGATTTTATTTAGATTATTCGCAATCTAATCTTTTATGAAATTTAATAATGCAATTAGAAAAACTTTATTTCTTGATTATTTAATGAAAGCTTATGCTTTATTAAGAACTCTGAAAATAGAGCCAGTCCGGCTTTTTCATGAACTCCAAGATCATACCGGATCGACTCAGTGAGGTAATGCAGGGCAAACTCAGGATTTTGATCCCTTGTGGCGATTTCGTTACGCTTAGCTAAACCGGCGAGCTTAGCACTTCGGAGCAGATCAGATATTTCCTTTTTTTTAGTAAAAGAATCTCTAAGTGACCATAAAGCAAAGACAAAAGGAAGTCCTGTATGCCGAAACCATTCCCCACCAAGATCAAGGAAGTGAATATTTGATAAGGATGTCCTTTTTCTCGATTCAATGGCTCGATCCCCAATCAGAAGAGTTGGAATTTGCAAGGAGAGATCTGAGGAAACCTCCTCTAAAAAATGGACATATTCAGGACGAATGCCATGAAATTCCTCAAGAACGATTTTAAGGAGGGCATTCGAGGTGTGGGAGGCTGGGTCAAGAACCACCTTTTTTATGCCCCTCAGATCCCCTTGATAAGCCAGCACCACGCTGTAGACATCACCCTGAGAAGAGATCGAGATCCCATCCACGGCATAGGAATGCAGATTCATAATAACATCTATGGATGAGAGAAGTGCGACATCAAACTCTCCAGCCTGAAAAGCATCACCTAACTTTGCAGGAACAAGCTCTCTGATTGGATAGGTAATTCCCTCCACCAAGGGACGGGCATTCAGGTAAGGAACGCAACCAATCCTCGGGATGGTATCGTTCACGCGGGGAGAACTTCGGAAACAGTTGCCTTCCTGGAAGAGGTCGACTCGATCCTGCGATAGAAGGTGTCCCTTTGCATCGGTTCCCTCCCCGCCTCCCGGATTGCCTTCTCCATGGCGGCGATGGTCTGCTGCTGCGGGGTCTTGGCGCCGGCCATGTGGAAGATCTTCTCCTCCTGAATGGTCCCATGGAGATCATCCACCCCGTAGTTCAGTGCGATGGAAGCCAATGGGAGGCCAAGGCTGATCCAGTAGCCGGTGATATGGTCGAAGTTATCGAGCATAAGGCGCGAGATGGCCAGATTCTTCAGTTCGTCCGTGGAACAGGCGGGACGGATATGGGCAAGCTCTGTGGTCTCAGGCACAAAAGCAAACGGGATGAAGGCCGTAAAGCCCTGAGTCTCATCCTGAAGGCCTCGCAGTTGAAGAAGATGATTGATCCGGTGCTCAGCAGTCTCCACATGGCCGTAAAGCATCGTGGCGGTGCTTCGTTGGCCCATCTTATGCCAAGTGCGGTGAACCTCCAGCCACTCCTCGCCTGTCTCCTTGCCACGGCAGATGGTATCCCTGACCTGTTGATCAAAGATCTCGGCACCTCCCCCAGTGAGGGCATTTAGCCCTGCATCGCACAGGATCTCCAAGGTCTCTTGAAGAGGCTTCTTAAAGACACGGTCCGAGAGGTGGCGAATCTCTATTGCAGTAAAAGCCTTCAAATGAATGCCAGGAGCTGCGTCCCGCATCGCCTGAAGCAGATCAAGGTACCATGAGGCTGGCAGTGTCGGGTGCAGGCCACCGACCATGTGGATCTCGGTAGCACCGTTTTCCCACGCCTCCTTGGTTTTGGCAGCGACATCGGTGATCGCTATTTCAAAGGCATGATCATCCCTTTTCTTGGCGCTGAAGGCGCAGAACTGGCAGTTCAGGATGCAGATGTTGGAGTAGTTGACGTAGCGGTTGAAAACATAGGTAGCCACGTTACCGTTCTTCCGCTCACGAATGATATTGGCCAGATAGCCAAGTCCGTTCAAATCATGGGAAGCATAGAGGGATACTCCTTCCTCTTTGCTGAGCCGTTGACCTGCCTCGACTTTTTCAAGAATTGGTAAAAGAGCAGGATCGAGCAGGCGCTTGTTCATGAAATTTTATTCTATAACAGCCTTGGCCGGATCGCCAGAATCGAATCGAGAATAGGGACGCGTTTATTATGGAACTCAGGAAATGAAAGCATGATTGCAAGAGAGGCACTTATTGCGCCGGCAATGCTTTGAGTGGATACTTGATAGTTTGCTCCATTCTTCATTTTTCATTTTAACTTTTTCCTTTCCCGATGCCTTTTGACCTTCGCTCCGACTACAAGCCCCAAGGGGATCAGGGTCAGGCGATCGAGAAGCTGACTCGTTCGATTCGAATGGGGAACCGTCATCAGACGCTCCTGGGAGTTACCGGCTCAGGAAAGACCTTCACTGCGGCGAACATTATCCAGAATCTCGATCGGCCAACGCTGATCATGTCGCATAACAAGACGCTGGCGGCGCAACTCTACTCGGAGTTCAAGCAGTTCTTCCCGAACAACGCGGTCGAGTACTTCGTCAGCTACTTCGACTATTATCAGCCCGAGGCCTATATCCCTCGTTCGGACACCTACATCGAGAAGGACAGTTCAATCAATGAGGAGATTGAGCGGTTACGCCTCTCCACGACCAGTTCCCTTCTGACACGCCGAGATGTCATTGTGGTTGCGAGCGTCTCCTGCATCTACGGATTGGCATCGCCGGAGGATTTCATGCAGATGGTAATGACCCTGAAAAAGGGAGATAGGATCACCCGAGAGGAGGTGCTTAAGCGTATCGTCGAGATGCTCTATGAGCGGAATGAGATCGAGTTCGCCCGTGGAAAGTTCCGAGTCCGCGGCGACGTCGTTGAGATCTTCCCCGCGCAGAATGACGAGGAGGCAGTACGCATCGAATTCTTCGGCGACGAGATCGACAGGATGGCTCTCTTCGATCCTCTTACCGGACGATCCAGGGGAGACCTGACCCATCTTACGCTTTTTCCAGCCAAGCAGTTCGTCACCCCCAAAGACAAAATGCAGGCTGCCATGAGGAATATCCGTACCGAAATGGTGGAGCGGGTGGCCTGGTTCGAAGAGAATGGCAAGTACCTCGAGGCACAGAGACTGAAAATGCGTACAGAGTACGACCTCGAGATGATGCAGGAGATGGGTTACTGCAACGGCATTGAGAATTATTCGCGCCATCTCACTGGGCGCGATCCCGGCGTCCGTCCCTACACGCTGATGGACTTCCTACCGGAGGATACCCTCCTGATCGTGGATGAATCCCATGCAACGCTGCCGCAGGTTGGAGGAATGTATGCCGGAGACCGGGCCCGTAAGATGACCCTAGTCGAATATGGATTCCGCCTGCCAAGCGCACTCGACAACCGTCCGCTGAATTTCGGTGAGTTCATGCAGATGACCGGGCAGGGACTCTACATCAGTGCAACTCCGGCTCCACTCGAACTGCGCAACAGCGTGGTGGGAAACACCGGCTTTGTTGACCTCGCAACACTTCAATCCGATCCCCTTCCACTCTCGCTGATCAAGCCCAATGCAGCGGGCGAGGAACTCGACGCCTCAACGCCCGGCTCTCAGCTGATCGTGGAGCAAATCATCCGACCCACAGGTCTGCTCGACCCACGCATCATGATCCGCCCACTCAAGGGGCAGATCGATGAGACGATCGAGCTCTGCCGATGCCGTGTAGAAATCGGTGAACGGGTACTTATCACAACCCTCACCAAGCGCACGGCCGAAGATCTCACCGACTACCTCAAGGATGTGGGACTCAAGGTTCGTTATCTGCACAGCGACATCGATACCATCGAGCGGGTGGAAATCCTCCGTTCATTAAGGGCTGGGGAATTCGACATTCTGATTGGTATCAATCTGCTCCGTGAGGGGCTTGATCTTCCCGAGGTGAGTCTCGTTTGCGTGCTGGATGCCGATAAGGAGGGATTCCTGAGAAGCCGCACCTCGCTGATTCAGACGGCTGGTCGTGCCGCCCGACATGTCAATGGTGAGGTCGTTCTCTTCGCCGACAAGATCACAGGCAGCATTCGCGACCTGCTCGATGTCACCGAGGATCGCCGCCGCCGCCAGATGGAGCATAACCGTCAACACGGCATCACTCCTCATAGCGTGATGCGCCCCGTGCAAGAGAGTCTCCGCGTCATTCTCGAAGGTGAGGATGACGAGTCGGCCCGTGTGCAGGAGCAACCGCTTGATGTCGCCACGCTGATCAGGGAGTTAGAGGGGGAGATGAAGGAGGCCTCCAAGAAACTCGAGTACGAACGCGCCGCCCTCCTTCGCGATCAGATTATGGAACTTAAAGGTGGAGGCGCCGTAACCTCCTCCATGAACAATCGCCCCAAGGCAAAAGCGGGTAAATCCACCAAATCAAAGAAAGGGTGGAAACGCTAATTATCCCCCCTTCATCCTTCATAATTCTAAATTCCTCCTTCATCCTTTTCCCTGATGGCCACCCGCAAAGCCCCAGCCGCTGCCAAGAATCCGAACCTGCACTTCGTGACTGGAAGTGATGAGGCAGAGGTCCGTCGAACGGCTCAGGGACTTGCTGCAAAACTGGCCCCGACTGATGGCGGGGAATTCGGCTTGGAGGTTATCGAGGCTCCGGCTGATACGGTCGACTGCTCGATTGAGATGGTGCATCAGACTCTCCAAGCCGTCCTGACACTTCCTTTCTTCGGCGGAAAACTTGTTTGGATGAAAGGCGTTACTTTCTTGAAGGATACCGTGCAGGGACGCTCCGAGGCGGTGCAGGATGCTCTTGAAAAACTTCTCAAGGTGCTGGAAGAGGGACTTCCGGAGGGTATCACCCTGCTCATCAGTGCCCCCGAACCGGACAAGCGGAAATCATTCTACAAAACTCTCTCTGCCATTGCCTCGACAACGCTCTGCGATAAGCCCGACTTTGGCTTCGGTGCCACAGAGCATGATCTGATCGACTGGGTCATTGATCGCTGCCGCGATCGGGGGGTCAGGATGGAGGATCAGGCCGCTGTGGTGCTGACCACCCGAGTCGGCACCAACACCGGCCAACTCGATGCGGAACTTGCAAAACTCACCACTGCCGCCGGAGAGGGCGAGGTCATCTCGGAGCAACTTGTCCGAGACCTGGTTCCCCTCACCCGTGCCGGTGGAATCTTCGACCTGAGCGATGCAATCAATAAACGCAATCTTCCGCTCTGCCTCGACACGCTGGCCCAACTTCGCCGC
This sequence comes from Chthoniobacterales bacterium, assembly GCA_036824855.1. Lineage (GTDB taxonomy): Bacteria > Verrucomicrobiota > Verrucomicrobiia > Chthoniobacterales > UBA6821 > UBA6821. Next base: position 13,270 of record DAISZK010000044.1, read on the forward strand.
CAGGGAGAAAACACGGTCGGCATTCTGCTTGCCGCCATCGTGCCTACGGTGCGCAATCTTCTGATCGCAAAGGATCTGATGGATCGTCACAAGATGCGCCCCCCCGCCCAGCCACAGTTCTTCGCCTCCGATCTCAAACGACTCCGCTCGGAGGAAACATCACATCTTCCCAAGAAAAAGGATGGAACACTCAATGCCTACGGCATTGGACTCGCTGCCGTGAATGCAGCTCGCTTTGACCGGGATCACCTGGTCTCTGCCTTCCTCGCTTGCCGCGATACCAATCAGAAGCTTCTGAGCGGACATGGATCAGAGGATACGCTGCTGACCCAGCTGTTGGTACGCATTGTGGCCAAGAGGAATCCTCGTTCTTAACGCGCCTAGCCTCCTTGAATGCCATGAACCCTAGTCGCATCGATATTCACCATCATTTTTTACCGACCTGCTACCTGAAGTGGCTTTCCTCAAAGGGATTAGTCGAAGGTAGCGGTAGAAAAGGTGGATTCCCGGAATGGAGTCCCGAGTTGGCCTTGGAAGTCATGGATCATGAAGGAATTGAAACCGCGATCGTCTCGATTTCAACACCGGGTGTCTGTCTGAGTACCGATCCTTCAACATTCCCCGATGCATGCGCTGCGGCCCGCATGGTGAACAAGGAGGGAGCAAAACTCTTGTCGGAAAACCCTAACCGATTCGGCTTCTTTGCCACACTGCCGATGCCGGATGTGGATGGATCAATTAAAGAGGCATGCCATGCACTGGATCACTTGGGCGCCTCAGGTGTCATCTTGATGGCGAATACCTGTGGCAGGTATGTGGGAGATCCCGGCGATGAACCGCTCTTTGAGGAACTGAACCGCAGAAAGGCCGTTGTTTTTATTCATCCCTCGGAGCTTGAAGGACCTGCAATTCCCGATGTCCCCCCCTACGCAACAGACTTTCTCCTTGATACATCCCGCGCCGCCTACCGCCTTGTGGCCAATCGTTTCATGCAGCGCTTTCCGGATCTCAAGATCATTCTGGCTCATGCAGGGGGATTCGTCCCGTACGCGGCCTACCGGATGGCCGGTTCTGTGAACTTTCAGACAGGAAGACCACTGCACGAGATTCTCTCAGACTTCGGTAGTTTCTACTTTGATACGGCTCTCTCCAGCAGTCCCGCTTCACTCCCCAGCCTGACCGCATTTGCCAAACCAGATCGTATTCTTTTCGGAAGTGACTGGCCTTTTGTCCCGGCTAGCGGTGTCTCCTTCTTTACCGGTATGCTTGATCAATACAAGGGACTGGATGACTCCTCCCATGACGCCCTTAACGCCGGTAATGCTGAAAAGATTCTTCCCAGAGTCACGGAACACTTCAATTGATCAACCATCGACAGCAAGCGTAAACAGCGTGATATTTTCTTCATGAGCAACCATACCTACAAAAAAATCGAACTCGTCGGTTCCTCCACCCTCAGCATTGAGGATGCCGTCCAGAATGCGGTCGCCAAGGCCTCGCTTACCGAGAAAAACCTTCGGTGGCTTGAGGTTGTTGAGACTCGTGCCCATCTTGAAGAGGGCAAAGTGACTCACTGGCAGGTCACCGTGAAAATTGGTGCCACCCTCGAATAATCCAGAAACAATCAACCACCCAACAACATGAGTTCCTATCTCTGGACACAAAACCTTCGCGAAATCTACGACAAGGCTGTCACCCTTTACAAAGAGGGAAACCGCGAGCTGGATTCCTACTTCTCAGCAGAAGAGATCTCCTTCCTTGCGTCGATCGGCCTGCGTCCGATCAATCTCTATGACTATGCAGAGGATATGAATGGAGCTGGTGAACCCGACTGGAACACCGTTCTCCTCATGGCGGCGGCTCGTCGCGATTACTTCCTCTATTTTCAGCACGGAATCACCAGCACCGTCGTCACGGAGGCTGACTCCCTTCCCCCCAAGCCTGAGGAACTGGAGGGGATTCCCTGGCTACCCCGTATCATTCGAAAGGCACAATGCTTCCTGGAGGGAGGACTCTGCCACGAGATCATGTACTGCTGTGGAGGAGATCGCCGCTTCCTGAAACAACACGATATCCATCCTGCTGACTTCCTCCGGATCGTCTGGGCCTCGGGAGGAGATCAGAAAAAGATCCTTGGTTACTTTAGGAAGAAGTAATTCTTAGATATTTGGAGTCCTAAGGACCCTCTGCGATTGAGGGGAGAAGAAGCCCCTCCCTTCTTCCTAAGGAAAATCAGGACCTGACAGGACGTCCTTCGTCGGCGTCGATGTAGTCGAACATCGTCTGGATCTCGGAGCGCTTTTCGAAACCGCTCTCTTTCTTGCGACGTTCAAGGATATCGACGATGTCATCCTTCCAACCACGGCGGGTCATGAATCCATTCCAAACCTCAATCTGCTCCTCGGTTGGAGCCTTTCCATTCTTAGAAACCCACTCCCAGGCTTGTTCATCCGTCATGGAAGAACCGACCGCAGCGGCAAGCGCAGCATAATCAATCCCTAGAAGGGAGCAGCAACGGACATCGAATCCCTTGCCAAGATTAGGCACATAATCAGCACCAAGTTGACCAGCTGCATGCTTGCGGATCTTGTCGATCATACGAGGAAAATAGACGAGTCCGCGGCAGGTTTCGTAGGGGCTAACAGGAAGAGAGGGGCTCATGATTCTTTTGGTTTAGTCGGGCTTTGGAAGCTGCTCAAGAGAAACAAACCTGCAGCAACGCAGATGCAGGAATCAGCAACATTGAAGGAAGGCCAGTGGTAGGAGCCAAATTGAAAATCCAGGAAGTCAACCACATGACCGAGACGCAGTCGGTCGGTGACATTTCCAACAATCCCAGCGAGGAGAAGAATCCAACCGGCCTGCATCATCCCACCCTGAAAATGCTTTTTCATCACGACAAGTACTGCGAAAGCAACGCTCGCAAGGACGATAAAAAACAGATTGCTATCATGAAGCATGCCGAAGGCTGCACCCGTATTATAGACATGGGTGAGAGAAAAGAATCCGGGAATCATCGGAATGGATTCCTGAAATGGGATGAAGTGGAGAACTAAAATCTTCGTCAATTGATCCAGCAGGGATAGGATCAGGATCACTCCCCAAGGGGCTAAACGCTTCATCAAGAAACAGATGCTGAGGATCCGACCGCATCAACACAACGTCCGCAGAGAGTTGGATGTTCCTCATGCGAACCGACTTCCTCACGATGACGCCAGCAGCGCTCGCACTTCGCGGAGTCACTCTTGCCGATCACAATACCCTTTACTCCCTTGCTAATGGAGAGATGGCTGAGAATCAGGAACTCCTCGATCTCGGGAATGCCTCCACTCTCCACGACTTTTAGAATCAACGGATCATCCGTGGTGACAGTGACCGTGGCTTCAAGAGGCTTTCCGATCAATCCATCGCGCTGGGCTTTCTCCAATGCCTGTGCTACGTCCGCACGAAGCGACTGAAGAGCTTCAAAGAGAGCCAGGATTTCCTGATCGGGATTTAATTCCTCGGGTAAGAGTTCCAGATGGACGGATCCTTCGGCACGGAAATGACCCCATGCCTCCTCGGCCGTGAAGGCGAGAATCGGTGCAAGCAGACGCACCAGGTCTCCAAAAACCTTGGCCATCACGGCCTGCGTGGCTCGACGGCGGGAGGAGTCCCCAGAATCGCAGTAGAGGCGGTCCTTGGTGACATCGACATAGATGCTGCTCAGTTCTACGGCACAAAACTGGGTGATCGCCTGATAGGCTTTCTGGAAAGCAAGTTCCTCGTAAGCTTTGAGACAGGTGTTCACGGTTTCCTGGAGACGAGCAAGGATCCAGCGGTCGATTGCTGTCGGCACCGCAGCGGGAGCCGAGGCATCATAGTCGGCGAGATTTGCGAGAAGGATACGTAGGGTATTGCGAATCCTGCGGTAGGAGTCGGTCAAACGCGCGAAGATCTCCTCGGAGAAAGGAACATCGTCGGTGAACTGGACGCTGCTTGCCCAGAGACGGACGATATCCGCCCCGTAAGTCTTCACGAAGTGATCAGCCTCTGTCGGCTTCTGGTATCCCCCCTGCCCTTGATTCGATTTCGAGATCTTCTGCCGCGTATCGACATCCACGACAAAACCATGCGTCAGGACGGTTTTGTATGGTGCCTTCTCATTCAAGGCCACCGAGGTCATCAACGAGGACTGGAACCAACCACGGTGCTGGTCAGTGGCTTCGAGATAGAGATCGGCGGGAAATTGGAGTTCAGAACGACCACGCAACACAGCCTCGTGACTCACTCCACTATCGATCCAGACGTCAAGAGTATCATGGCGGCGAACCGAACCCTCAGGTGCTCCTGTCAGGCGGCACCACTCGGCATCATCAAGAGCAAACCATGCATTCGATCCCTTCTCAGCAACCACCTCGGAGACCTTCTCGATGACTGAAGGATCCAAGATCGGCTCACCCTCAGGCGTATAGAAGACAGGAAGGGGAACACCCCAGGTCCGCTGACGGGAAATACACCAGTCAGGACGGGACTCAACGGTGCCGCGGATACGATTGCGACCCCAATGAGGGATCCAGTTCGTGGCATCGATTTCCCTCAGCGCGGTCTCGCGCAGGGCATCAATCCGAATGAAGAACTGCTCGACGGCACGGAAGAGAATCGGAGTCTTGGAACGCCAGCAATGGGGATAGCTGTGCTGGTAATCTTGTCGACCTAGAAGAGCACCCTTTTCTGTAAGGATCCGGATGACCTCCTCGTTACCCTCAAAAACATTCTTCCCAACGAGCGAGGGAACACCGCATTCCTCGGTGAACTTGCCGTAGTCATCCACGGGTGAAAGCAGATCGAGACCGACCTTTCGTCCAAGTTGGTAATCGTCATCTCCGTGGCCGGGAGCGATATGAACACATCCGCTTCCAGTTTCGAGCGTCACGAACTCAGCCGTATGAATCGACGAAGTCCGGTCGAGAAAGGGATGGCGTGCCTTGATCCCCTGGAGGGTCGCTCCTTTGCGAGCATTGCTGCATTGGGAAAGTTCCAGTCCCGTAGACTCCTTAAACTTATCGGCAAGACCCGCAGCCACGATCAAACGCTCCGTGGTATTTTCAAGCAAGATGTAGTCAAAGTCGTCATGGACAGCGATCGCGAGATTTGCAGGCAAGGTCCAGGGAGTCGTTGTCCAGATCACGACACTCAAAGGCTTGTCATTCGGTAATCCTGCAGAAGTAGCCTCGTGCTGGTCCACCGCGAACTTCACGAAGATCGCTGGCGATGTTTTCTCCAGATACTCAACCTCAGCCTCGGCCAACGCAGTCTGGGCGCCTGTGCTCCAGAGGACCGGCTTCATGCTGCGATAAACAAGACCCTTCTCAACGATGCGTCCGAAGGATCGAATAATTGCCGCCTCATAGGAGGGATCAAGTGTCAGATAGGGATGCTCCCAGTCTCCAAAGACACCAAGTCTGCGGAACTGGGTTCGCTGAATATCGATGAACTTCCGGGCATACTCCTCGGATTTCTGACGCACCTGAAGAGGAGTCAGTCCCGCAGAGGACTTCACCACACGGAACTCGATTGGCAGACCATGGCAATCCCATCCTGGAATGAACGGAGCCTGAAATCCTGCCATCGTCTTCGATTTGACGACCAGATCCTTGAGAACCTTGTTCAGGGCAGTGCCCATATGGACATCCCCATTTGCAAAAGGTGGACCATCATGAAGAACATACTTCGGCGCTCCCTCGCGAGCCTTCTGGATAGCCTCATAAAGCCCCTCCTTCTGCCATTTAGCCAAAAGCTCCGGTTCACGCTGAGCCAAACCAGCCTTCATGGGAAAGTCGGTCTTGGGAAGGCGAACGGTATCTTTGTAACGGGACATGAGAATTAGGGGTTTAGGCTCTAGGTATTCAGCCAGGCATCAGGAAGTTTTAATACCGCACGAGGCGTCGTGAACGAAGGCCGTAGTAAAGCTACGGCAAGCGAACAGCAACGCGGCGCGGCGCAACAATCACAAGCCTTATTCGGCGGTGTCGTCCAGCCAGGTGAGCAGTTGAGAGATCGTCTCAACGGTTTCGTCACCCATGTTCGAGATGCGGAAGGTCTCGCCTTTGATCTTTCCGTATCCGCCATCGATGATGCAGGCGTGTTTCGCCTTGAGGCGACCGATCCAGGCTGCTACATCCACTCCCTTGTTATTCTTAACGCAGGTCAGCGAAACGGAGCGGTACCCCTCAGGAGCGAAAAACTCCCATCCACGTGCCTTCACCCAATCGTGGACGAGTGCGTTGGTTGCCTTGTGGCGGGCGTAGCGATTCTCAAGTCCCTCGGTGGCGATATCCTCAAGCTTCGATTGAAGAGCAAAAATATGCGAAATAACTGGCGTGCTCGGCGTCATGTCCCCTTCGTGGTTCTTCTGGAACTCAACAAAGTCGAAGTAGTATCCGCGACCCTTGATCTCGGAGGCACGCTTCATTGCCTTCTCGGATACGGAGAAGAGAGCCATTCCAGGAGGCAGTGCGAGGGCCTTCTGACTACCGGTGAGCATGACATCGATGCCAAGCTCGTCCATCGGAACCGGCAGCACGGAGAAGGAGGAGACGGTGTCAACGATGAGCAGGACTTCGGGGAATTCCTTGAGCACGTCGGTGAGCTCCTTGATTGGATTCATGCACCCAGTCGATGTCTCGTTGTGAATGAGGGTCACGACATCGATGTCACCCTTGGAAAGACGCTCACGCAGAAGCTCAGGAGTGATCGGATTCCCCCACTCGACCTGAAGCTTCTCGGCCTCGTAACCACAGCGCTTGGCGACATCATTCCACTTGTCGGAGAAGGCTCCAGTCATGCAGTTCAGGACCTTTCCTTTAACGAGGTTGCGAAGCGCACCCTCCATGATTCCCCAGGCAGAGGAAGTAGAAATATAAACAGGGCGCGTGGTCTTGAAGAGCTGCTGGAGACCAGGCTGAACGGAAGCGTAAAGTTTTTTGAAGTCGTTACCGCGATGACCGATCATCGGCTTGCGGAAGGCCTGGAAAGTTTTTTCCGAAACCTCAACGGGTCCGGGGCTGAAGAGTTTGATGTGTGAGCTCATGAAGTGGCCGATTTTGCCACAATCACTCAGTTTTCCCAGAGAAAGTTTTCCAACCTCAGTTTGGAAAGTCTTGCCTTTGCCTCCTCCGACCTCGGACCACCTTCAGCGACGATCTGACCATAGAGGGCGACTGCATCATTCCATTGCTTGCGGCTTTCGAGAAGACGGGCCGCCTCGAAGGCAGCCTTGTCATGCCAAAGCTGTTCAGGTTCACCTGATCGGGGATTCTTAAAGGTCTGATAATAGGTCGCTAGTGCCGCGTCACCCTCCCCGAGATTCTCCAAAATCAGGGCGCTCTTACAAAGAGCCTGATTTCGCCAACGAAGTGAAATCGAGGAATTGGCGGCAAGCTCCTGCCAGCTCTTCAGAGCCTCACGTTCTTTGAGGGAATCCTTGATCCCAAGCTGATGCAGGGTGTCTCCCTTGGCCATCAGGGCTGCCGCGATCAGTTCGGCATCCGGACCCGCAGGGGCATTGGTGCTGCCAGAGCTTCCGGTGCTCTCGGAATTTGTTGAGGAGAGTATCTTGTCGTAGATGGCGAGCGCCTCAAGGGGAAGATTCTGTGCATTTTTCAGCGCCCCCTCCTGAAGGCGGGCCTGCCAGACCATGCGATCATTGCCCCCTGTCTTGGCAACACGCTCCAGCAGCATCAGGGAATCATCGATCGACGCCGGGTCCATCGAACGTGCAGCGGACTGCGCCGCAAGAAAGAGAGCATGACGCCCGAGATCGGTTCCCGCATCGGCAGCCGCTAGTTGCTCGAACTCCACCCTTGCCCCCTGCACGTCACCGGAGGAGAGCAGTGTCTCAGCGAGCTTCAATCGGACTTCAGGAACAAAGCGAGATTCGGGATGCAACTGCAAAAATGCACGGGCAGCAACGATCACGGCAGCCCCGTCGGCCTTGCGTCCGGTATCTTTGAGAAAGACATTCAGATACTCCTCTCTCTCCGGTTCCGAGGAGTTTTCGTGAACGGCCTTGGCCAGGTCACTGATCGCAGCATCACCCTGCCCTGATTTCATATTCAGCTCGGAGGCGGCGAGTCGGGCACGGGACTTGATCGTGGGATCCGTTGCTTTCTCGGCAACGAGGAGAACCATCGGTAATCCTGAAGCCTCGCCTCTCCGTGCCAGATCCAGTGCAATCTGAAGCTGCATCTCTTCGGAGGGAACGCCGGATTGGCTCTGAACCAATTCACGAGCGGCTTGTGAGAGGTCAAGCGATCCTCTCCCCGTCTTTGCAATAATGAGTGCCTGATTGAAGAGCGCATCATTGGCAAGCGAAGGATCCAAAGTTGATGCCTGAGAGAAGGCCCCCTTGGCCTCCTCCGTCTTTCCTACTGATGAGGCAGCAAGCCCTCTGAGGTAGGCAAGTCGAGCACGGATCTCTGGTGAGGCGGATGCCCTATCGGTAGCCAGACCTAGAGCCTCTGCGTTCATACCATGTTGCAGCTTTGAAGAGACCAAAAGAATCGTTGCCCTGTCGCTCAGGGGGTCCGCAGGATAATTGTTGATCAAACTTACTAGGAGGGATTCAGCCGCTTCGGGGTGACCCAGCCTCAACTCTCCCTTAGCTTGGTAATAGGAGGCAAACTTTGCCCGGGTAGGCTTGGTGGCATCACTTGACCATTTTTTCAAGGTAGCAGTATCGGGAGTGCCTGCCTTTGCATAGAGCTGATCGAGCAAGCAGAACTGCTCCTCCTGTAGAGGCGCTTGATCGACTGTATCGAGTCTTTTTTCCAAGAGTTCTATCCCCTTG
>DAISZK010000080.1:0-6552 GCA_036824855.1 Chthoniobacterales bacterium
GATCGAGCCGAAGTGGGTTCGAGTGCCGGTGTTCACCACGACCGCCTTGGCCGTGCCGCTCACCACATTGCTTCCCTGGAAGACGGCATTCGGCATCTCGATGACCGCCTTCGACGGCTCGGTCGGAGTGTCGGCGTGCTTCTCGACCGGCATCGATTCACCGGTGAGCGAGGACTGGCTGACAAAGAAATCCTTCGCTGAGATCAGTCGAAGATCGGCAGGAATGATTGAGCCGGCTTGGAGGACAACAATGTCTCCTGGAACGATATCAGCCATGGAAATCTCCACTTCCTTGCCGCCTCGGATCACATGGCAGTTCGTCTGGACCATGGCATTAAGAGCCTCCACAGCCTTGCCGGACTTTGATTCCTGATAATAGGAAAGACCGACAGAGATCACAACCATGAGGCCCACGATCGTGGCGGAGGCGGGATCGCCGGTCGCAAGGGAGATAGCCGCAATAACGAGCAATTGAATGACGAGCGGGTTCTTGCACCGCATCAGGATCTCCATGATGAAGCCATGCTTCTTCTTCTGCCCCAGATCATTCGGTCCCCACTCCTGGCGTAAGGCCTCAACGTCAGACTCCGCAAGCCCTTCCTCGCTGCTCTTCATGGAGAAGAGTGCGTTCTCAAGCTTCAGACAACAGACATCCAGCAAACGCTTCTCGTGATCCGTGACGGATTTTGAAGCTTCCTGCTTTGCCTTGGAGAGGCTGTCGGGCGTTACTTTTCCAAAAAGATTTTTTGTCATGACGGTTTTGGCAGGGTGACATCTTTGTCACCCGTAACTAGGCACGGGCAAGCCCCATCTCCTTAGATGAAGAAATTGTCACAGAAGAAACAATCGGATTCGAGGTACAGGCTCTCGGAAATCGTGAGAAATACTCCCAAACCCGATCCCCTTCCCTATTTTCCCACTATTTATTACCCGGACCCGATTCCAATTTCCTACTACCTACCCAACCCTGACGGCGCTCTTGCGATCCAGCTTTAGGACACCCGAGCCATCCAAGGTGAGAACGGCTTTGGGATCGGTGACTTTCTCCCCCCTCCAGGAAACACTTCCTCCCTCGACGAGGCGGCGGATGTCACCGCGGGATTTCTTAATGGCAAAGACCCGATCAAAGGCATCCACACCGATCGAGATAATGTCGAGAGGGATGTCGGCTGCCGGCACATAGGGGGGGAGGTCGGCTGCTTCCAGATCCTTCTTGGAGAATCGGAGTTCGAACTCGTCGCGAGCATGCTTGGCCTCGGCCGCAGAATGGAAACGGGCGGTGAGCCGCTCGGCAAGAGACTTCTTGGCCTCCATGGGATGAGTTTCGGCAGAAAGCTCCTCGTGGAGCAGGAGACGATAGTATTCCCCCATCTGTTCGTCGGAGATACTCATCAGCTTGCCGAACATTTCACCGGGCACCTCGGTCACGCCTACGGCATTCCCCAAGCTCTTGCTCATCTTCTGGATGCCGTCGAGGCCAGTCAGGATCGGGAGCATCATGGCGACCTGCTGATGCTGTCCCTCCTCATGCTGGAGATCACGGCCGACAAGGATATTGAAGAGTTGATCGGTGCCTCCGAGTTCCACGTCGGCTTGAATCACGACGGAATCCCAGCCCTGCATGATCGGATACTGGATCTCGTGGGCGCGGACGGGGAGTCCCTTGTCGATTCGCTCACGGAAATCCTCGCGCTGAAGCATCTGCTGCAGGGTGACGCGGCTATTAAGCCTCATCACATCCTGGAAGGTCATCTTGCCGAACCACTCACCATTGAACCGGACGGAGGTTTTTTCGGGATCCAGAATCTTGAAAGCCTGATCCTGATAGGTCTTGGCATGCTCCATGACCTGATCATGCGAGAGATGGGGGCGGGTTGCCGAGCGACCGCTCGGGTCACCGATCATGGCGGTGAAGTCTCCGATGATCAGGATTGCCTCATGTCCGAGCTCCTGGAACTGGCGGAGCTTGGAGAGACCAACGGTATGCCCTAGATGAATGTCGGGCGAGGTAGGGTCGACACCTAGCTTCACCTTCAGAGGACGCCCAAGCGCCAGCTTGGTGGCCAGTTCTTTCTCACTGAGAACTTGGGCACACCCTGCGGTCAAGGCGTTGAGTTGATCGGAGAAACGGCTGTGGGGGCTGCTAGGACTCATTGTGGGGCTGCTGGTACTGCTCATGGAATAAAAACTGAAAGCAAAACAGAATCACGGCCCCTTGTTGAGAAGTTTCCTGACGTCGTCGATGGAGAGCCCCTTACGAATGGCATCCTCGAGCTGAGGATTATTATCGATGGCTCCCTGCGTCTTACCCTTGAGGGAGATGCTTCTTGTCGGATAGTCCCCCTGAGTTGAGTACGGACTGGCTTTATCTAGGTCCGAAAAGTTCTTGGTTTTGAAATCCTTGGCGTCGAATTTCTTTTCGCCATCGGGATTTGCCTTCTCGAGTTTTCCGGAGAGCTTCTTTTTGGGAAAGAGATGATCGCCCAGCCACCCTTTCACCCCGGAGGCGAAGCCCTTGGTCTCATAAGAGTGGGAACCGTACTCACAGGCACCGGCATATTCCTTGATTGAGAAGGCCTTGTCGTAGGGGCTTCCCTTGGAGTTGAACTCCTTTCCCTGATAGGCGCTCTGCCTGCTCCGGTCGGGGTGCATGATGCGGTCGAGCATGCTCTGCTCCTTGCTTTGGATATTGCCTTGCTCCTGCGCCACAAGCAGGGACGCCTTCATCATCAAGAGGAACACTGCTCCCGGCCTGAAGATGCTCATCCATCGCTTGATCTGCATCATTCAGTCGACACTATCCTCATCAGGTTGAGAGAGCAAGTTACCCCTCTGTGCTCCATCTGGTTTCGTGTATCGCTACAACAAATAAGCCGCTCGGATCGCTCCGGGCGGCTTTGTTTGAAATTACTGATGTTGTGCTTAGCGCGAGTAGAGCTCAACGACGAGCTGCTCGTTCACCACAGGGTTGATTTCCTCGCGGGTAGGAATGCGCACAACCTTGCCACTGAGAGCTTCTTTATCGACAAGAAGCCAATCCGGAGCATCAACGATCTGAGTCTGATCCAGACCACGCTGGGCGAGGCGCTTGGAGCCATCCTTTTCGCGGACAGCAATAACATCACCGACCTTAAGAGTCGCGGAGGAGACATCACACTTGCGGCCGTTCACAGCAACATGGCCGTGCGAAACCATCTGGCGGGCAGCCGAGCGGGTCTTTGCGAAGCCCATGCGGTAAACGACATTGTCGAGACGCCTCTCAAGAAGCTGGAGAAGGATGAGACCGGTGACTCCACGAGTCTTCAGAGCGGTCTCGAAGTAACGGCGGAACTGGCGCTCAAGAACACCATACTGGAAGCGAAGCTTCTGCTTTTCAGCAAGCGCGGTGCCATACTCGGAAACCTTGCGGCGTGAGCCCTTCGGGCCGTGCATACCGGGAGGATAGGGCTTGTGCTCGAAAGCACGTGCAGATCCTGCGAGAAGAACGCCATAACGGCGGCTGACTTTTGTTTTGGGTCCTGTATAACGGGCCATGATATAAAAAAGTTAAAGTAGAGAGTTAAGGTTGCTGATCAGACTCGGCGCTGTTTCGGAGGACGGCATCCGTTATGAGGAACGGGCGTGACGTCCTGAATGATGGAGATCTCAAGACCGATGGCCTGCATGGCACGGACAGCGGATTCACGGCCCGATCCAGGACCCTTGACGCGAACCTCGACTTCCTTAAGTCCATGCCCCATGGCCTGACGGCAGGCATCTTGAGCCACCATCTGGGCGGCATAGGCAGTGCTCTTACGGGAGCCCTTGAAACCCATCTTGCCGGCGCTGGACCATCCCAAAACGGCCCCGCGCATATCGGTGACGCTAACGATGGTGTTATTAAAGGTAGCCTGAACGTGGGCAATGCCGTGGGTGATGTTCTTGCTACCCTTGGCCTTGACGATCTTGGGTGGCTCAATCGGATCATCAAGATTGAAGCTGATCGGCGCAGCGGGAGCGGCCTCCTCAACTTTCTTCTCCTTGCTCTTCTTGGCCTTGGGCTTCTCAGCCTTGGCAGGAGCAGCTGCCTCCGTGGAGGCTACTGGAGTGGCGGGAACTTCTACAGGAACCTCGGCTGCTGCCGGGATTTCAGGTGTTGCGGGCGTTTCTTCGGACATGAACTTGGTACGTGCTATTCGTTGCTAGGAGCTGGGACTGATTAATCCTTTGCACGGACGACGCCGACGGTCTTGCGAGGCCCCTTGCGGGTGCGAGCATTGGTCTGGGTGCGCTGGCCACGGACGGGGAGTCCACGGCGGTGGCGAAGGCCACGGTAGCAATTGATTGCCTGGAGACGCTTGAGGTTGCCCTGAAGTTCACGACGAAGATCACCCTCGATGACGACCTTTTGGGCTGAAATTGCCGAAATGATCGAACCGATCTGCTCGGGAGATAGCTCCTTGGCGCGCGTGTCGGGGTTGATATTGGCCTGCTCGAGAACGCGCTTAGAGGTCTTTGGGCCGATACCGTAAATGTAAACGAGCGAGGCTTCGATGCGCTTGTCGCCTGGGATTTCTACGCCGAGTAGTCGTGGCATGGTGTTGGTCTATTGAGGTGGGTGCAGGGAGTGTTTTATTGCTCGACGTCTAGTGTCAGCCCTGGCGCTGCTTGTGACGGGGGTTCTTGCAGACAACGCGCACCACGTTATTGCGGCGGACGATCTTGCAGGTTTCGCAAAGACGTTTGACGGAAGCTCGGACTTTCATGCGTAGAAAACAGCGGCGCGGGTGGCGTCGGTTGTGTCGGGTTAGTGGCTAGGGCTGGGTGATGACTGCGGGAGTCGCTGGATGATTGTTCCCTGGTTGAGATCGTAGGGCGAAACGCTGATCACTACATGGTGCCCAGGAGCAATGCGCGTGAACTTCAGACGCAAGCGACCGGATACCGTAGCCAACATTCTCCTGCCTCCGGCCAACTCCACTCGGAAGCGGGCCATGGACAGTCTTTCTACGACTAGGGCCTGGTGTTTTAAGCTATCAGAGGTAGGCATGTCAACACTTCTGGTTCATTTTCTGTCACTAAAATCGTGTGCTCGAAATGAGAAGAAGGTTTGCCATCCGAAGTCACGACCGTCCAACCGTCATCCAGAATCCGTACGCCCTCCACCCCGAGATTGATCATGGGCTCGATTGCAAGCGTCATGCCGGCCTTGAGTTTCGGACCGGAACCCTTCCTTCCGTAATTCGGGATCTGTGGTTCCTCGTGCAATTTGCGACCGACTCCATGTCCGACAAATTCCCTGACAACGCCGAATCCCTGCCTGAGGGCCTCTGTCTCGATGTAGTTCGAAAGATCTCCCAGCCTGCGCCCAGCAACCGCGAAAGGAATCGCACCCTCAAGAATGCGCTTTGTTGCACTACAGAGTCTCTCGGTTTCTGGATCGACCGCACCACACGGAACAGTCGTCGCGGTATCGCCAATCCATCCATCAAGAATGACTCCCGTATCGATCTTGACGATGTCACCATAAGCCAACCGGCGTTTGCCCCCAATGCCGTGCACCACCTCCTCGTTGATTGAGATGCAGGTCTGTCCGGGAAATTTCCGATAGCCAAGAAACGCGCTGCGACATCCGAGTTCGGCCATGAATTCGCCCGCCTTGTGGTCAATCTCTCCGGTAGTCACGCCTGGCACGACGAGTTTCGCCAAGCGATCCAGCACGGCAGCAGCAGCACGACCAGCTGCGCGCATCTTGTCAATCTCAGCAGGTGTCTTGATGGGTATAGCCATGGGTAAGAAATAGTGAATTAAGAACGATGAAGGATGAAAGCCTATAAGGATAATGACCACCGATTGGTGATCCTCATTCCCTCCACATTGATTTTTTCATACCTCATACTTCAACCTTCATAATTTTCGCCTGCAACCAAGGCCGACAATTTCACGAAAATATCGTCACTCCCCTCGCCGGCATCGATGCGATGCATGATTTCGGGCGCGGTTCCCTCGTAATACCCGACCACAGGCAGCGTGAGTTCGCGATAAACTGTCAACCGCTGCTCCAACGCCTCTGCGGTATCGTCATTGCGCCGTACCAGCACAGCGCCACAGCGAGGACATGGATCACCTTCGGAATGTGCATGAAGGGAAGTGCTGTAGGTCGCACCGCATTTCAGGCATGAGATCCGTTCGAGGATGCGGCGACGGATGGCCTCGTCGGAAAGTTCGAGCAAAATCACCAGATCCAAGGGAGCCTTGAGAGAAGTCAGCGCAACATCCAGATGCGTTGCCTGTCCGACCGTTCTGGGAAATCCGTCGAAAAGAAATCGTGGTCCATGCTCCTGCATCCAGTTGGCGACAATGCGCACTGCGAGTTCATCAGATACCAGCAACCCCTTGCTGGTTGCAGCGTCGGCTTCACGGCCCAAGGCCGTGCCACGCACACACTCGGAACGCAGAAGGGCCCCGGTAGAAACATGGGGAATACCAAACGTTTCCGAGAGCCTATCGGCCTGGGTCCCCTTCCCTGATGCCGGCGGACCGAGAAGAACGATCCGCTGGTTCACCGGATTC
>DAISZK010000045.1:0-21423 GCA_036824855.1 Chthoniobacterales bacterium
CCCTCTGCGGTGCCTGCACGGAGGCCTGCCCGGTAAAGATCGATCTCCATCATCATCTCCTGCAGAACCGCCGTAATGGGGCGAAGGCCTCCCCATCTCCGGCCGAGAAGGTCGCCTTCGGCGGCTTCTCCCTGATGATGGGCAACCCGGCCCTCTACCGCTTGGCCGTGGTTTTCGGACGGATTTTCCAGCCACTCCAGAACTTGGTGAACGGGACAATCCTCGATCCTCTTCGTGCGTGGACCGGCTCCCGTAAGTTTCCGACTCTGGCACCGCAGTCCTTCCATGAGCAGTGGAAGAAAGAGCGAGGAGGCAAGCCATGAGTGGGGGGCGCGCCATCATCTTGGGCCGTATCCGCGAAGCACTCCGGAACAATCCCGCACCGCGACCGCATACCTCTCACTCCCAGAGTGAAGCTGCGGCTGATCATAACGGACATGCTCAGCGCGAGTGGCTACCCAAGGTCGGTCAGACGCTTCCCGAGCGCATTGATCTTTTCGCCAAAATCTCCGAGGGATTGACGACCGAGTTTCATAGGGTTCCCACAATCACCGCAGCCCGTGAGTTGCTCGTGAAGTTGGCTGCCGAAAGCGGGTGGAAAAAGATCGCTAGCCACTCCCACCACGACACTGATGCCCTGCTGGAAGGGATCAATCTCCCCGTTGTCCGTACCGAGAAAGGGTATGCAATCGACGATCTTGAGTCGTGCGAAGCCGGGGTCACTGGTTGTGAGGTTCTTGTTGCCCAGACCGGCGGCATCATGGTCTCAGTGGAAAGTGCCGGCGGTCGTGCTCTCTCTGTCCTCCCACCCCATCACATCGTGATCGCACGGACTTCTCAGATGGTTCCTGATCTGACGGCGGCTTTCGAGCACGTGAAGCAGAAGTATGGAACAAAGTTTCCCTCCTTTATTTCGTTTATCACGGGCCCATCCCGCACCGGTGACATCGAGCGCATTCTAGTGCTCGGCGCACACGGCCCGAAAAGGCTCACGGTTATCCTGCTCGATTAGTAATCAAGCAGGACAGCCCGCGGCACCTATTCCTCGTAAGTTACGGGTTCAAGACTGAGTTCCTGCGCGTGGTCTTTGGACCAAGCAATGATCTCATCAGACCAACGCCGCTCATCTCGATAGTCACTCAACGGTTCATCGGGTTCGTGGTGACTCTCTATCGGACCCGAAATAGGACCTGGCGGAGCGGGATGCCAGCAGGAGACGACTCTCTCGCTATTGCCGGTCTGAGCATACAACCAATCCCTTTCGGGTGTTTTGTGATTTCTCATGGGGAGGGGAGCGGAAGGGTTGTCTTCCGATGAGTTAGACACTGCTCGCCCCGCTACCGTTGAATCAAAATTCCTCAACCGAATGCTCCGGGCACTTCGGCTATGAAAGAGCGTTGTGGTAGCTGCGTTGGATTACTTCCGCCGAGTCGGGCCTAAAGAGTGATTCCAAGGCTAGCAAGAGTCTTGAGATCGAGCCGCCCACTGACCGGCAGACTGTTATCTGCCTGGAACTGCTGCACGGCTTGGGCAGTTGCTGGGCCATAATTCCCATCCACTGGCCCATGGTAGTAGCCGAGTCCCGCAAGCTTCTCCTGTGCCTTGGCTAAAGTTCCGCTCGGCGCGGGAGCCTGCACCTTCTCCTCAACGACCTTCTTCTCCACCACCACCGACTGGGAGGCAACCGGTGGGTAATAAGGAGCTGCGTAGCTGGCTCCATAAGGGGTCCCGTAGACAGGCTTGGCATAAACCGGTGCATAGGAGGCATACACGGGTGCGGCAATGGCAGCAGCGGTAGCTGCTGTTCCGAGACCGAACATGGTCCAGCCCAAGCCATTCGGGATTCCGGTGCCATACCAACCGCCACATCCACCATAGCCACCCCAACCGCCGCGGCATCCTCCCCAACCACCTCGATAGCCGCCCCCATATCCACCATAGGGATAAGCCTGAGCCTTGGGAACGAGCGAGGCACTGATTAGTAGCGCCATCGTGATGGCTGCTAGGATACGAATGGTTTTCATGGAGATCGGATAGGTGATCGAGCCTTACATTAATCCGCCCGAGGGCTTATGCAAAAAATGATTTTCCTAAGTCTCCACGACTTGCGTGCTTTATTTTAGGACGTGAGCCCCAAAGGCGGTAAGGAAGCCAAGTGCCACAACCCAAGGGAGGACGCCTAGCGATATGGCGATCTGGATTCTTCCGGGAGACTCCCCGAGCGCCAGAGCGACCACCGCCGTGACTTGAGGACCGATGGTGACTGGTGCCATCAACCCGAGTCCCCAGAGACCGAAGCGATGCCATACCTTCCAGAAAAGTTTTGCGGGATCGGGATTTAGGTCGATCTTCATCTTTCTAGTGATCCACGCCCTCAAGGGGGCACCTGCCACCAGCACTACCAATCCACCTCCCGAATAACCGAGCCACGCGGCGGTTGCAGCAAACCAGACGGGCGCATGAGCAGCCACCCCCGCTGGAATGGCACTGATGAAATAGAGAAATCCGAGGCTGAATGCTGTGACGATGCCGGTCATGGGGTCATGGGATTATCTTTAGGGCCGGAAAATCACCACGTAATCGACGACCTTGATGTCGTCCCTGAAGGAGAAGTAATCGAGCTTTACCATCTGCTGGTGTCCCGCGTTTTGATCAAAGTAGCGTACCCCGTCGAGGGTGATGCTATCGACGACGCCTATGTGATTCTGTCTCGGGTGTTCGGGAAGGAGCGCTGTCCCCCCGACTCCAGTCTCTCCCTGATAGCGGTATCGATCTGGAAAAATATCGTGGAAGTAGACGATATCTCCCTGACGGACCTTGTTGAAGTCGCCGGAGACCACCACGCCACGGGAATCCGAAGTAATGCGCCAGACCTCCTGCCCGTAGCGATTCGGCGGCAATCCGGCATAACGAAGGGCGGAATCCACAAGCGTCTGGCAGATTCCATCCCCAACCTGTTGGCCCTGATGTTGCACGCAAAAATTATAAATCAGTCTATTCGCATCCGTCTGGGCCGAAAGATTTGGAGCCAAGAACCCTAAGATCAGCGCAAGGAGAGCTGGGAGAAGTTTTCCCTGCATCGGTAAACAGAATTTAGCGGCTGATAATGACAATCAAACCCAACGTTCGTTGAGAGATCGTCGCTTCTTTCTTAGCTAACTCACCCGAATCATTAGGCTTCGGGATCATAAATGTACCCGTTAGCTAGCTGGATGAACTCCTTAACCTGCGACTCCTCCCAAGCCTTTTCGCGGCCAAGCTCATAGGCCAGCACCGAGGCGGCCACCGGAGCGGTCTCGATCGTCGCGCGAGCATCAAGAAGGAGGGCACGGGTGCGGCGCGCAAGGATATCTTCAAGCGTACGAGCCTGCTCATAGCGAGCACCCCAGACCACGGCGGCAAGAGGATAGGGCAGACGGGGATGCATCTTTTCTCCCAAGGCGGGATTCTCCGCTATCAACGCGCGCACACCCTCTTCATCGCTGCCGTAGACCGAAATCCAGTCGGGCAACACCCACGCGTTGGGACTTCTCCATCCTTGCAGTTGAAGATGTTCCGTAACGCAAGGCTTGTCAGGCAGACCCGCAATGATCGAAGCGTGATCGACCGTATCCTCCGCCATCTTGCGGTAGGTCGTCCATTTGCCTCCGACAATCGTTACGAGGCCGGCGTCGGAAACAAGTACCTCATGATTGCGGGAGATCGCCTTGGTGGCGGAGCCATCCTTGCCCGGCTTGCGGACGAGCGGTCGCTGGCCGGCGAAGATGCTCAGGATATCCTTCTCCTGGGGATCGCGGGCAAGATAGCGCGCGGCGTTACGGAGGATGAAGCCGACTTCCTCCTTGAGCGCCCTCGGCTCGATCTCGGGCGCTTGCATCGGGGTGTCGGTGGTGCCGACCAGAACTTTGTCATGCCATGGAATGACGAACAGAACACGACCATCATCGGTATGAGGCACCATGATTGCGGAATCCCCCTGCAGAAAGGACCGATCAAAGACGAGGTGGACTCCCTGACTCGGCTGAACGGCGGGCACCGCCTTCGGATCATCCATCGTGCGGACTTCGTCGGCAAAGATTCCCGTGGCATTGATCACTACGGATCCCTCCACCGTGTGGCTTCTCCCTGATTCCAGATCGGTAAAGGTGACTCCGTTCACCATCCCATCCTTTTTGGTGAGGCCGGTAACCTTCGTGTAGTTGAGAACGCAGGCGCCGTGATGCACCGCCGTCCGGGCCAGGGTGACGGCAAGTCGTGAATCGTCGAACTGGCCGTCGAAATACTCCACTCCGCCCTGAAGGTGCTCCCTCTCGATGTTCGGAATCCGCTTTAACGTCTCCTCGCGGGAAACGAGCTGAGAGGGAGAGAGGTTCAGTTTTCCGGCCAATGCATCGTAGACTTTCAAGCCGATCCCGAAGAAGGGTCCCTCCCACCACTGATAGCGAGGGATGAGAAAGGAGAGATGATGAACAAGTTGCGGGGCATTCTGATGCAGCAGCCCACGCTCGCGAAGCGCTTCCAGAACCAGAGGAATGTCACCCTGCTCGAGATAGCGGACACCTCCGTGGACCAGCTTTGTGCTACGACTTGAGGTTCCCTTGGCAAAGTCAGAGGCTTCCAGAAGCAGTGTCTTGTAACCACGCGTCGCCGAGTCAACAGCAACCCCCAAGCCGGAGGCCCCTCCTCCGATGACAATCACATCCCAGCGGGGAGTCTCCTCCAGTTTCTTGAGTAGTTGGTTGCGGTTCATGGTTGAGTCTCCCAGTTCTTGGCGCGCTTGATCGCCTTTTTCCATACTTTGGTACGCGCGCGTCGGGTCTGGGCGGTGATTTCGGGTTCGAATTTCCGATCCACGGAACGGATCTTCGCGAGCGCCTCGACATTGGGCCAGATCCCCGCACCAAGACCCGCGAGCATGGCCGCGCCCAGGGCCGTACTCTCGATATTGACCGGTCGCTCGACCGTGCATCCCAGAGTATCCGACTCGATCTGCATGAGGAGGTCGCTGGCGCAGGCGCCACCATCGACCCGCAGCGTGGAAATTCTTTTGCCGGAATCCTTCTGCATCGCGGAGACCACATCGGCGACCTGAAAGGCAATCCCCTCCAGCGTGGCGCGGGCGATATGGGCAGCGGTGGACCCACGCGTCAGGCCGAAGATCGTGCCTCGTGCATCCGCATCCCAGTGAGGTGCGCCGAGTCCCGTGAAGGCAGGAACCAGCGTGACACCGCCGCTATCCGAAACGCTGTTGGCCAGGGCATTCACTTCCGGAGCACTCTTGATGATGCCAAGTCCGTCACGCAACCACTGGATGGAGGCACCACCCATGAAGACGCTCCCCTCGAGCGCGTACTGCAGTGGCCCCTCGCCGATCTTCCATGCAACGGTCGTGAGTAGCCTGTTCGAGCTAGCCACGGCATCGGGTCCGGTAAACTCCAGAAGGAAGCAGCCCGTGCCAAAGGTGCATTTGACCAGTCCCGGCTTGGTGCAGAGTTGGCCGAAAAGCGCCGACTGCTGGTCGCCGATGGCGCTCCGAATAGGAATGGGGGCACCGAAAAGCGAGGTGTCAACAATGCCAAGATCACCACTACTAGATGCGATGCCTGGCAGAACGGAACGAGGGATATGAAAGAGCGCCAGCAACTCGGGATCCCAGTCGCCGCTACGGATATTCATGAGCATGGTGCGGGAAGCATTGCTCACATCGGTGAGGTGGGAAGCCCCACAGGTCAGCTTGTAGATCAGCCAACTGTCGATGGTTCCGACCGCAAGCTCACCTGCCTCAGCGCGTTCCTGCCCATCAGGGATCTCCTGCAGAATCCACCGAAACTTACTCGCGGAGAAATAAGGATCGAGCAGGAGACCGGTCCTTTGTTGAACGAGTGCTTCCTTACCCGCCTCGCGAAGGGCATTCATCGATTCCCCAGTACGTCGATCCTGCCAAACGATGGCGTGGTGAACGGGCACACCGGTTTTCCGATCCCAGACGACGACAGTCTCACGCTGGTTGGTGATCCCTACAGCCGCAATTTCGGATGCCTGGATTGCGGCCTTGGAGATTGCTTCGCGTGCCGTGGCAAGCACACTCTCCCAGATCTCGAGCGCATCGTGCTCGACCCATCCCGGTTTAGGAAAATGCTGGGTGAATTCCTGCTGGGCGGAAGCGACGACCTCCAGTCGGTCGTTGTAAATGATGGAGCGGGAGCTGGTCGTTCCTTGATCGAGGGCGAGGATGTATTTCATGGGGGGGTTAAAACTTACCGAGTGCCATGTAGGCGACCGCTGCCAGCACGGCACCAATCACGGGACCGACCACCGGAATCCAGGCATAGTTCCAGTCGGAGCCACCCTTGCTGGCAATGGGTATCAGCGCATGAGCGATGCGGGGGCCAAGATCACGCGCAGGATTGATTGCATATCCGGTGGGACCGCCGAGAGAAAGGCCGATAGCCCAGACCAGCAAGCCGACGGGGAGTGCTCCGAGCGCTCCCAGATCGATCGGAAAGACAGCATCACTCTTCGGGGCGCCGACGGCTCCTTTCATGCAAAATATTGCGAAAATCAAGATGAAGGTCCCGATGATCTCACAGACCAGATTGGCGGGAATGCAACGAATGGCCGGAGCAGTGCAGAAGCAGGCGCGCTTCAGGTCTGCATCCTCGGTGATTTTCCAATGGGGATAGAAAGCGATCCATACCACGAAGGATCCGAAGATTGCTCCCAGAATTTGGGCGGTAATGTAGGCAGGAACGTGTGCCCATGGAAAATTACCCGAGATCGCCATGGCGATTGAAACCGCAGGGTTCAGATGGGCACCGCTGACGCGGGCAACGCAAAAGACGGCAACGAAGACCGCGAGGGCCCATCCCGCGGTGATCACGATCCAGCCAGAGTTCTGGCCTTTGCTTCGATTGAGGAGGACGGTTGCGACGACGCCGTTGCCCAGAATGATGAGCAGCGCCGTGCCGATGAATTCGGCGAGTGGGGGATACATCGTTCATCAACTTAACCCTCCTTTTCCTATCGGCAAGCATGATGACGCTGGGGGATTGCTCATTACGGGATAGGGGTACAGGACGGCGATACTGTGATTCAATCCTTTGTCATTTCGTCTTGAAGAAGATCGGATACCCGCATGGTCTTAGGTTTTCCCAACCATGACCCAACCCCACCACCACTCGCTCCTTCTGGTAACACTCATCGTGGTGCTGAAGCTAGTCGTGATGGCGAGAATCCTACTACGGCCCCATCGCGACCCTGCATCGCGCATCGCGTGGATGATTCTTGTAGCCACCTTCCCCGCAATCGGGATCATCGCCTACCTGTTTCTGGGAGAGGTGAATATCGGTCATCAGCGCTCCAGACGCCTGCGCGAAGTCCTCACAACGATGCCTCCCTTTGAAAGGGCACCTGCACCGCTCTCAAGTGATGCCGAACCGTACCGGCATCTTTTTGAACTCGGAGAGTCGATTAACGGATTCGCACCCCTGGCCGGCAACACGGCCCGTCTTCTGCCGGACTCCAATGCCACCATTGATGCGATGGTTGCTGACATTGACTCCGCAACGGATCATGTCCACCTGCTCTTCTACATCTGGCTGCCTGATCACAATGGTCTGAAAATTGTGGAAGCCGTCCGACGTGCGGCCCTGCGTGGTGTCACCTGCAGGGTCATGGCTGATGCCCTGGGATCCCGCATCCTCATCGCCTCCCCGCATTGGTCAGCCATGCGCGACACTGGCGTCCGAGTTGCCGTGGCCTATCCCATCGGCAACCCCTTGCTGCGACCGCTCCAGGGAAGGATCGACCTCCGCAACCACCGCAAGATCGTCGTCATTGATGATAAGGCGACTTATTGCGGCAGTCAGAACTGCGCAGATCCCGAATTCCTCATCAAGGCCAAGTACGCCCCCTGGGTCGACGCCGTGATGCGGTTCGAGGGACCCGTTGTCCGCGAGAACCAATACCTCTTTGCCAGCGACTGGATGACCTTTGTGAATGAGAATCTGGATCACCTCCTCACGGCCTCATTGCCCGCCCCACTCCCCGGCGGCTTTAGCGCTCAGGTCATCGGAACGGGCCCGACAGTGCGAGCCTCGGCCATGTCCGAAGTCTTTGAAACCATTCTTTTTGCCGCACGGCGGGAGATCATCATCACCACGCCCTATTATGTACCCGACGATTCGCTGCAGAATGCGCTCTGCACGGCGGCCTACCGCGGGATCGACGTCACCATCATCTTCCCCGCCAGAAATGACTCCTGGGTCGTGGGAGCTGCCAGCCGGAGCTATTACCGAGAGCTGCTTGATGCAGGAGTGAAGATTTACGAATACGAAGGGGGATTGCTGCACGCCAAATCCCTGACGATGGATGGGAAGGTCACTCTCATCGGATCTGCAAACATGGATCGCCGAAGCTTCGATCTCAACTACGAGAACAACATCCTGCTGGTTGACTCACAACTCACCGAGTCGATGATCTTGCGCCAACAGCACTACCTTGCTCATTCCCATCGCGTCACCAAGGAAGCTGTGGAGGAGTGGCCACTCTCCCGCTGCCTCTGGCATAACTTGATTGCCACGCTTGGGCCGCTCCTCTGAGTAGAGAAGATAGGGTGGATTAGGCACTAGGTCTTTGGTCCAAAGGCCAGACCGGCACCTTCTGGGCATTCCACCGACGCTGCTTCCAGCTAGCCGTCTTTGCAAAGGCCATCCCGTAGGATCCGAGTACGGCGATCTGTCGAAACCATGAAAAGAACCAGCTTTCGCTCGCAACCGCCAACCACGGGATCTCACGCCGGGCACCCTCTTTTTCTCCTGTTGGCTCCAGATGCCACTGCCAGGCCAATGCAGAGACCGTCATGTCGGCAACCCATTTCAGGAGGAAAGCTGATCCGATCAGCAGAACGTTGGTCCGATTGCCAAGCATCATCCACTGCGGATGGATAAAGGCCGCCGCCAGTGCAAACCATGTCAGCACGGCATAGAGGGGCAGGAGAGCATCGAGCGTCTTAATTGGCAGCATGAGAAATCCCAGGCGACCGAAGGCCGGATTGCCTATCATTTCCCGGTATGTCCAGAGAGTCCTGATAAAGCCGGCTAACCAACGTGTTCTCTGGGCGATGAAATCACGAAAACCCTCGGGAGCCTCGGTATAGGCGATCGCGTCGCTCCTTGTGAGAACCCGGTAGTCCTCGCCGCGACTACGAAAATCGCGGTGAATCCTGTAGATGATTTCGTAATCTTCCGTGAGGCTTGAAGGATCGAATCCTCCCAGCCGTTGCAGAGTTTCCCGTCGAAAAGCACCAAAAGCTCCCGAAACCTGGAGCAGGACTCCAAGATGAGCTAGACCATTCCGCCAGAGCAGATTTCTGATGTATTCCAAAAACTGCCAGCGCGTGAGCCACGATGACCCGTGATTGCGTACAAAGACCCAGCCTCCGACGGCCTGAACCTCCGGCCCACGAAATGCCTTGATCAGTCTTTCCACCGAATGAGGCTCCAGACGCGTATCAGCATCCAGAGTCACCACGATCTCGTGGCGGGCGATTTCAAGTGCGGCATTCAACGCTGCAGCCTTTCCCACCTTCGGGAGTTTGAGGAGCGTGATATCGTGTCGAAGCTCCAACAGCTCATTCATACCGTCAGTCGATCCGTCGCTTGCAACGATCACCTCGCATTCCACCCCCTCCAGATGTGCAATACTCTCCAGGGTTTTCAAGATAAAGCTGGCCTCGTTGTGAGCTGCAATCAGAATACTCGCTGAAGGCCTCACTCCCATATCTGATGATGAAACCATTCTGCGACTTTTCTCTTTGCGCAGTGCATAAAAGGTCGAGATAAGCACTAGTAGCGTCACCAAGAGTTCGTAGATCCAATAGCAAGCCGTCACCGGTAGCCAAGCTGTCGGGGGAAGTAGGAACGGCCCTACCAAGAGGGCTAGGAATCCAAGCGTCAGAATAAGAACGGGCGATTTGGCCATCGCTATGTCCTAATAAAGTTATTCATCCCAAGGATTAAGGATAGGGATTCCTTGCGGATGATCGCTGGTATTCCTGGTTACAAGCTTCAGATCGTTGGCGATCGCAGTTGCAGCAATAATGCTGTCTAGCACGGGAAGTCGGCGCCCCAGAATTTCTTGCCTCGCACAGAGTTTTCCCCACGCCCGCATTACCTGCTCATTTGGTGCCAAAAGCCTGGACCCGGCTCCCGTCCCCGCCCACTCCTCCAATCGTGAAAACCACGCCTCGATCTCTTTGCGGCGTTTCCCCGTAGAGAGCAGTTCGATCCCCTTGGTGATTTCACCCAGCGAAATCGTGGAAAGATAGATTTCGTGATCATGCTCATCCATCCACGCGATTACTCGCTTGTCCGGCCGCGTGTTGGATGACTCGCTCAGGACATCCGTATCCAGAAGATAGCCCATGAGTTTTTACGAGAATCGGATCGTACGACCCGTATCCTTATCACGGCTTATGGACCATCCCTTCACAGGGCATTCTTGCAAAACTGTGGAGAGCTTCTCGCGGCCAGATTGGCGGGCAAACTCCTTGAAGTCGACGACCACTACTGTGGGATGCCCGTGACGCGTGATCGTCTGCGGACCTTCCGTCAGAGCTCGGTTTACCACCTCGCTCAGCTGATTCTTTGCATCCTGTAATTGCCAGTTCATGGTTTTAGTCTAGCCAGACTAGCTAGATTGTCAAATCGCGGAAGGATGTTAGCGTGTAGGTTTTATGCCCCTGATTGCATCCTCCACCTACAGACCGCCATGGGGATTGGCGAATGGGCACCTTCAGACGATCCTGCCCGTGCTTTTCCGTCAGGTTGCACAGATCAACTGCGAGAGGGAACGCATCGAGACTCCTGACGGCGATTTTCTCGATCTTGATTGGAACCGCGATCAGCGCTCGAAGTCCCTTGTCATTATCACTCATGGACTCGAAGGGAATTCCGCCAATGCCTCCGTGCAGGGAATGGCTGCCGCCTTCCATCGAGCCGGATGGGATGCCTTGGCTTGGAACCTCCGAGGCTGCAGCGGGGAGATGAATCGTCTCCTTCGCACCTACCACAGTGGCGTCTGGGAAGATCTCCAGTGCGTGATCAACCATGCCGCTGGTACTTACCAAAACATTGTCTTGGTCGGCTTCAGCATCGGAGGAAACCTCACTCTTAAATACTTGGGGGATCATGGTGCAGCGATCCACCCGAGCATCAAGGCAGCGGTGGCGTTCTCCGTGCCATGCGATCTCGCATCGAGTGCCTTGGCGCTGGAGAGGCGTATCAACAGCATCTACATGAAACACTTTATGCGGGATCTCCGTCGAAAAATCCGTGAGAAGGCCACGGCATTCCCTGACGGGATCTCTACGGAGGGACTCGATCACATTCGGACCTTCCGTGAATTTGACGGAACCTATACCGCCACGCTGAATGGCTTTCTGAGTGCCGAAGATTACTGGGAAAAAGCCAGCAGCAAGCCATCACTGGCAGGGATCATCGTGCCGACACTTCTCGTGAATGCACTCAACGATCCCTTCCTCGGTCCCGAATGTTTTCCAAGGTCAGAAGCCGAAGCTAACCCTCACCTCTATCTCGAAATCCCGGAGAGCGGCGGTCACCTCGGCTTTCTCACCCTCGGGAAAGAATACTGGGCGGAAACCCGTGCGGTGCAGTTTTTGCGGAAGGCTTTTAGGGGATTAGGCTCTGGGCTCTTAGGTCATAGAGGATTAGGGAGCGGCCATTCCCTCTTCTGACCACTGTTACCCCCAAGAGTGTGAATTTTTGCCATAACGGAACCCGCTATTTAAAAAACGCACCTTTCTGAAATAAGGGTCTCCCAAGTCGTACCAACTTTCACAAATCAATAGACTACAGTCTAAATATAATTGTTAGTCTTTAGGGTATAGGCTAAAAGAAAGTTGAATCTTTCAGCTCCTGGTCTAATCTTTATGCGTGAAAGCAGCCTTTCTAGCCCTGAGCCGTCAGCAAGTTGACGAGAAGCTCACCCCATGGAGGGCACTCGTCAACCGGACTGTACCTCCTTGCGGTTGGATCCGGTCCATCCGCACGAGTCTCGGGATGCAAGGGGTCGATTTTGCACATCGTCTTGGAATTGCTCCAGCAAGCGCCTCCGCTCTGGAACAATCGGAAGCCGCGGGAACAATCTCACTCAAGAGCCTTCGAAGAGCAGCAGAAGTTCTGGACTGTGACCTTGTCTATGCACTCGTACCGAGAAAGAAACTTGCCTCAGCCTTGGAACAACGTGCCTGCTCCAAAGCAGACGAAATACTCGATACAGTCAACCAGACCATGCGACTGTAGGCTCAGGGCGTTGATTCGCTTGCAGCTAGGAAACAGTCGCGTGAAACCATTATTAAGTCCTTTCTTGAGAAGCCTTCATCCCTTTGGAAATGAACCAAGACCATCCCGAAGGAGCCACACCTCTGACGCCTGCAGAGGAGGAAGGATTGATCCCGAGCCATATCACTCTGCGTAGCGAACTAAACGAGTTGGAGCAGGCCAACATCCTCGAAGCTGAAACATGGCTCCAGACCAGAGAGAGGCGGGCAAGCGCCCTTGATCCGCTCTTTCTTAAGACACTCCATCGCCGTATGTTAGGCAATATCTGGAAATGGGCAGGACACTATCCCAAGGCCGATCGGAACATCGGAGTCCACTGGCCGATGATCAGCTCCCAACTGGAGCTCCTCTGCCGTGACGCAACGTCATGGCGTGATGAAAAAGTCTTCACCGCTGACGAACTTGCGATCCGCTTTCATCACAAACTCGTCTGGATCCATTGCTATCCGAATGGCAATGGACGTCATGCCCGTCTCGCTGCAGATCTCCTCGTGATGGAACTTGGCGGCAACCGATTCTCCTGGGGAGGTGGCGCCAACCTCGAATCGCCCACCGATGTCCGCAAACGCTATATCGATTCCCTGAAAGCAGCGGATCAGCACGATCACCGCCCCCTGCTCGCTTTTGCAAGAAGCTGAGGGGAGATCCAGAGGCAGTTAGCGGTTTAGGCTGTAGGCTCTTAGGTCAGAAGCTATCGGGGAAACTGTTGGCACCCCGCTGTTTTCATCCTCTCAGGGATTATTTTGAAGCAATGCACGGGCCGACCCTTTTTCCTGTTTTCCCTTTTTCCGTGAAAACTGCAAATCAGCAAGGGGACCTTCATTTGAAAAAGGCGATTACTTCCTTAATACCACCCAAGCCCAAGATCCCCGAAATGTAGCCAAGTTCTAGTAAAACCACCAGGCTGAACAGCCACTCTTGAAGGTCCTTCTTTTCCTTTCTAGTTCTCCATAAGAACAAAAGACAAGCGATTGCCGCCGCGCTGAAAAACAATCCAAAAGGTAGTGCAACAAAAAGGTGACAATCGTTTCGCCTACAGAGTGTGAGTTCAATGGAGCTATTTTTTGAGGGTGGATGTGCTCACTTTTTATGATCTAAAAGCCGGGGCTGATCCCATTGGTGTTAAATTTTTGCAAAGGGTGGTCACCCCGCAAGGAATCTTTTGCTTCTATGCTCTACCCCTTTCAGAGTGGTCTATGGCACCCGCATCTTTCTAAGTTCTCGGAAGTACTAATGAAAAAGTTGCCTTGCGCGGCCTCTGTATAGGCTTGGAAGTTTGGATGCAGGGCTAAAAGTCGCGAGGGAAGGCGTAGTAGTCCTACGCCGACCGAGCAGCAACGACGCCCTGGGCCAAAATCCCGAGCCTTCCTCCTACAGAAGTAGAAGGGCGGGAGACTCTAGCAACTTCCGCAACGCCCCCATATACTCCGCCGCCACCGCTCCGTCCACAACGCGATGGTCGCCGCTGAGCGTAATGCTCATGCGGTGACCAATCTCGATCTCGTCGCGGCTATTCACTACGGGCTTCTTGACGATAGCTCCGACCGCGAGGATGGCGGCCTGGGGAGGATTCACGATCGCGCAGAACTGCTCGATGCCGTAGGAGCCGAGGTTGGAGACGGTGATGGTGCCGCCCGCGTATTCTTCGGGCTTGAGCTTCTTGTCACGGGCGCGGAGGGCGAGGTCCTTGACGGCGGCGCTGATTTCCTTGAGCGATAGCTTCTGGGCATCGCGGATGACCGGGGTAACGAGGCCATCCTCGACGGCAATTGCGACGGAAAGGTTCACGCTGCCGTATTCGATGATGGCGGCGCCGGCGAAGGCAGCGTTGACCTTTGGCTTCTGCATCGCGGCGCGGGCCACGGCAGAGAGGGCAATGTCGTTGAAGGTGATCTTGCCACCGCTGGCCTCGATGTATTCCTTGCGGAAAGCCATCATCGGAGCGGCATCGATCTCGATGGAGAGATAGAAATGGGGGATCTGTGTCTTGCTCGCGAGCAGACGCTCGGCGATGACGCGGCGCATGCCGCTGAGTGGAACGCGGGTCTCGGACATCCCGGCGATTGGGGTCGGGAGAATGGCGGCCACGGGAGAGGATCCGCCTGCTGCAGGAGCCGATACGCTGCCTGCACCCACAGGAGCATTTTCGACGTCAAAAGCGATGATGCGACCGCCGGGGCCGGTGCCCTGGAGTCCCGCGAGGCGGACGCCGCGGGCGTCGGCGATCTTGCGGGCGAGGGGAGTCGCCTTGACGCGAACACCCTCATTCACATTTCCTCCACCTCCACCTCCATTCCCAGATCGGAGAGCTGCGGCGCGTGCCCTAGGAGTGAGCGGACGACCGCTTGAAATGGACGGACGCGAGGCAGGAGCTTCAGCGACAGGCGCAGCTGGTACTGACTTGGGTTTATCGCTGGCTTTCTCACCCTCTTTAAGAACCAGTGCCAAGGGAGCACCAACGACGACCTTACCACCTTCGGGAACGAAGATATCAGCAAGCGTCCCCTCCTCGAAGGACTCCATCTCCATGGTCGCCTTGTCGGTCTCGACCTCGGCCAGAATGTCACCCACCTCAACCTTGTCCCCCTTCTTCTTGCGCCAGCGCAGGAGGGTTCCCTCCGTCATGGTGTCGCTCAACTTGGGCATCGTGATCTCTGGCATGGTCGTGAAGGGTAGGCTGTTAGGGCAGAAGGGTGAAAATTAATATGGAACTCAGAAACTCAGGAAAGGAATTGGGAATCTTTTGTTTCCGTTTTCTCTGCGCCTCTGCGTCTCCGCGGGAGAATGTTTTGTTCGGTCTCTGAATAAGAAAAGCTATTCATGCGAGATCAGAACGATGAAAGAACTTTTGCAACGACGGCCTGGGCATCGGGGAGCTGTAGCTTCTCAAGCGGCATGCTGTAGATGGCTGGTGCATCGAGGGCGGTGACACGGAGAACGGGGGCGTCGAGATCGTCGAAAGCGTGCTCGGCAAGGAGGGCTGCGATTTGGGAACTGACGCCGCAG
The DNA here is from genome assembly GCA_036824855.1 of Chthoniobacterales bacterium. Lineage (GTDB taxonomy): Bacteria > Verrucomicrobiota > Verrucomicrobiia > Chthoniobacterales > UBA6821 > UBA6821. Next base: position 15,369 of record DAISZK010000045.1, read on the forward strand.
AAGGGCTTGTTCTCGTCGACGAGGACCGCGCGGTGGGTCTTTGCCACGGAGTTGAGGATGGTCTCCTCATCGAGCGGACGAATGGAGCGAAGATCGACGACCTCAGCCTCGATGCCATGCTCTGCTGCGAGGATTTCGGCGGCGGCGAGGCAGGTAAGGACCGCGCGGCCATGGGCGATGAGGGAGACATCGATGCCCTCGCGCTTCACCTCGGCGACTCCCAGAGGAATGGTGTAGGCACCATCAGGAACCTCACCGAGGTCACCGTAGAGGAGCGTGTTCTCCATGAAACAGACAGTGTCGTTGTCACGGATGGAGGCGATCATGAGTCCCTTCGCATCATACGGAGTGGCAGGGCAGACGACCTTCAGCCCCGGGGTGTTTGCCAGAAAATTCTCAGGGGTGTGGGAGTGAGTGGCGCCGACATTTGTACCGCCATTCGCGGGGCCGCGGACGACCATCGGGACATTGATGAGACCGCCGGACATGTAGCGAATGCAGCCGGCATTGTTGATGATCTGGTCAAATCCGACGTAGGCGAAGCTCCAGAACATGAGCTCGACGACCGGGCGCAGCCCCATCATGGCAGCTCCAACGCCGAGACCGAGGAAGGCCGCCTCACTGATCGGGGTGTCGATGACGCGCTTCGATCCGAAACGCTCCCAGAGTCCCTCGGTAACCTTGTAGGCGCCATTGTACTGGGCGACCTCTTCTCCCATGAGGAAGACATTCTCGTCGCGGGTGAGCTCCTCGGCGAACGCGTCGTTCAGGGCCTGGCGGTAGGTGATGACTGGCATACGGGAAGGTGTTTAGCGGTTTCGGCTGAAGTCTATTAGGCGGGCATCCTACTCGCTGAAGAAGAAGCGGCCGGTCTGGCCTGCCTCGGTCTTGTGATCCACCTCGTGGTAGATGTCCTCAAAAATGCTCTCCTCGGTGGGCCAGGGGCTCGAGATCCCAAATTCGGCTGCTGCTGCCGCCTCGGCCTTAGCCTCGGCATCAATCTTCTCGATTTGGGCTTGGGTCACGACCTTCTCCTTGAGGAGCTGATTCTGCCATATCGTGATCGGATCATACTCCGTCTTGTAGCGCTCGATCTCCTCAGGAGAGCGGTACTTCTTGGCGTTCGCGTCGGCGACAGAGTGGCCGTAGTAGCGGTAGGTGGAGACCTCGAGAACCATCGGCTTGGACTCCTTGCGGGCTCGCTCCATGGCGGCGCCAAGGTTGGCACGCAGCTCGTAAAGATCGAAACCGCCGCAGGTCGCCCATTCGACGCAAAAGCCCTCGGCACGCTTGGCAAGGGAGCCATTCACGGCGGAGGAACGCTCGAGGCTGGTGCCCATGGAGTAGCCGTTGTTTTCGATCACATAGACGATGGGGAGATCCCAAAGCGCGGCCATGTTCAAGCACTCGCTGAAGACACCTTGGTTCACGGCACCGTCACCAAGGAAAGCGACTGCGCAGCCGTTGATCTTCTTGTACTTGATCGCGAAGGCAAGACCGAGGCCGAGCGGGGTCTGGCCGGCGACGATTCCATGGCCACCCCAGTAGTGCTTGTCGGGTGCAAAGAAGTGCATCGATCCACCCTTGCCCTTGGAACAGCCGGTGCCTTTGCCGAAGAGCTCGGCCATGCACTCGTTCATCCCCATGCCGACTGCCAAAGCGTGGCCGTGGTCGCGGTAGGCGGTGATGATCTCGTCGTGACCATTCATCAATGAAGCAGTGCCGACGGCAACCGACTCCTGGCCATTATAGAGGTGGAGGAAGCCCCCCATGATCCCCTGATTGTAATATTTCAGCGCCTGCTGCTCGAACCGACGGATGCGAAGCATCTCGCGGAGGAAGCCTACCTTCTGTGCAGGCTTGAGGGAAGCGTTGAAGGGGGACTTGGAGAAATCGAGTGATGCCACCTTGGCGGGTGCAGCAATCCCAGTGGTGGAGGCAGCAGCCTTGCCCTTGGATGCAGCGGCCTTCTTGGGGGCAGCCTTCGGAGCCAAAACCTTGGCGGGAGCCTTTTTAACAGGTTTGGCAGCAGCTTGTGCCGGTTTCGGGGTCGCTTTTTTGGTGGCAACCTTGGGGGCTGCGGGACGGGCCACCTTTTTAGCGGCGGTCTTTTTGGATTTCGAAGGTAGGGAAAGCGTGCGTGCCATGGGCTTTTCCATCCACTGGTGAGAGGACGGCAAGCGGAAACTATCCCGAAATCGGCCTCGGGCGGCAAGCCAGAAGCAATCAACGAGAAGAGATAATATGGAACTCAGGAATGCAGGAACTGCATGCAATCAAAAACCCTTGAATGGCAGAAAAGAGGCCCCACCCGCTTACCGAGTGAGGCCTGTATTCTCGGAATTGCTCAGGTCTTATCCTGAGTTCCTGAGTTCCAAATAATACCTGCAGTTACTTCTTGCTACTTTTTCCCAAGGGCGTCGGCCTCGAGGGCGGCCTTCACCGCCTCCTCGATCTCGGCGTAGAGCGCGGTGTCGGTCTTGAGCAGATCCTTCGCGGCATCGCGACCCTGGGCGATGTTGTTCCCCTTGTAGCCCATCCAGGAACCACGCTTCTCGATGATGTTCTTCTCGAGCGCAAGATCCAGCAAGGAGCCGGTGGAGGAGATCCCCTCATTGTACATGATGTCGAACTCAGCCTCGGTGAAGGGAGGAGCGACCTTGTTCTTAACCACCTTCACGCGGGTGCGGTTGCCGGTGACGGTACCGTCGGTCTGCTTGATCGCGCCGATGCGTCGGATATCGCAACGGACGCTGGCGTAGAACTTGAGAGCCTTACCGCCCGGGGTGGTCTCGGGATTGCCGAACATGACGCCGATCTTCTCACGGATCTGGTTGGTGAAGATGCAGCAGCAGTCAGCCTTGGAAATGAAGGCGGTGAGCTTCCTCATGGCGGCGCTCATGAGGCGGGCCTGGGCACCGACGACTGAGTCGCCGATCTCGCCCTCGAGCTCGGACTTGGTGACGAGTGCCGCCACGGAATCGAGGACAACCACGTCGACGGCATTGGAACGAACGAGGGTCTCGCAGATGCGGAGGGCCTCTTCACCGGAGCTGGGCTGGGAGACAAGGAGCTCCTCGAGATTCACGCCAAGCTTGCGGGCATAGGCAGGATCGAGTGCGTGCTCGACGTCGATGAATGCAGCGACGCCGCCACGCTTCTGGGCCTGGGCTACGACGGTGAGCGTAAGAGTGGTCTTTCCCGAGGACTCAGGACCGAAGACCTCGATGATGCGTCCCTTCGGGAATCCGCCGACGCCGAGAGCGCGGTCGATGACAAGGTTGCCGGTCGGGATGGAGGCGATGTTGACGGCGGCGGCCTCGCCGAGGCGCATGATGGCTCCGTCACCGTAGTCCTTAGCGATTGCCTGAATCGCGAGGTCGAGATTCTTGGCGCGCGCGGTGGCGGCTTTGTCGGTTGCCTTGTCAGTGGATTTTTCTGCGGCGGATGCGTCGTCTTTGGCCATGGTTCGGGAAATAAGTGGGTGGGTTCGGTGAATCATCAAGGTAGACTTCCGCGCCAACGGCGCAAATGGAAAACGGCGGCTTGCGTTTATGAAGCGTCTTTCTACCTTTGGCGGCTCGGAATGCGTTCACTCCCCTCCTCTTTCCTGCCCCGCCTCATCAGCACCCTGATCCTATGGGGGGCGCTTGTCGTGGCGTATATTCTCCGCTCGGAGGTCGCCTTTGCATTCATGATCAGCATTCCGGCACTTGGCTCCCTCTGGGAATATTTCGCCCTGCTCAAATCAGGCGGCATCTCCCATCACCGCGGTATGGGCATGACAGCGGCGGTCGTGCTGATCGGCATGACTTTCTGGGTGCTGCACTCGACGGATTTCTTCCGCCAATTCGCCATCTTCCCTCTGGAAACGCTCGTCATGGCCTTCCTCGTGATGGCGCTCTTTCTGAGGGAATATGGCCGTAACGATCCGGGTCGCGCCACGGCTGAGGCGATTACCTTCACCCTCTTCGGAGTGGTCTATATTCCATGGCTCTTCCTCTTCATGGCGAAGCTGCTCTACCTCACTCCGCGCTCACCCGATGGTCATCTGACCGGACAATATCTGGTGCTCTTCGTCGTCGCCGTCACGAAATTCACCGATGTGGGAGCCTTTCTCGGGGGCAGCATCTTCGGGCGCACCCCATTCTTCCCAAACATCAGTCCCAAGAAGACCTGCGAGGGGATCCTTGCGGGGATCGTGCTCGGCGTCTTGGTCGGCATCGGGGTATTTCACTTCTTCGCTCATCAGCTGCCGCCCTTCTCCATGAACTTGGTCTGTGGTCTGTCGTTCCTTATCGCGATTGCCGGAGTAGCGGGCGACCTGGCTGAATCACTGCTCAAGCGCTCGGTGCAAAGCAAAGACTCGGGCCACGCCCTGCCCGGAATTGGCGGTGGACTCGACCTGATCGACAGCCTGCTCTTCACGTTACCCCTCTTTTACTTCCTGCTCATCTTCTTGCTGCGCCCATGAAGAAGCGAGTCGTCGTCCTGGGAGCCACCGGATCGATCGGCGAAAGCACGATGCGCGTTGCCCGTGCCCTATCCGATAAGATCGAGATTGTCGGCATCTCCGGAAGGAATAATACCTCTCGCCTGCTGGATCTCGCCCATGAGTTTCCCACGGCGCGTCTTTGCGCTGGTGTTGCTGCCGGAGCAGAGGAGCTAAGCCATAAGGTCGGTCGTCCCGTACTTCACGGGGAACAGGGTCTCATGGAACTCGCTTCCCTGCAGGAGACAGAACTCGTCCTAGTCGCCATCGTCGGAACCGCAGGTTTGAAGCCCGCGCTTCATGCCCTCGAATCGGACAAGGATCTCGCCGTGGCGAGCAAGGAGATCCTCGTCATGGCTGGCGAACTTGTCATGGAGACCGCCGCCCGGATGAGTGGACGGGTTCTGCCGGTGGACAGTGAGCACAACGCCATCTTCCAGTGCCTCGAGGGACAGGATCCGGCGACGGTGAAGAGGCTCATTCTTACCTGCTCGGGTGGTCCGTTTCGCAAGGCCACTTCGACGGAGCTTGCCTCAGTCACTCCGGAACAGGCACTCAAACATCCGACCTGGTCCATGGGTCGGAAGATCTCCATCGACTCGGCCACCCTCTTCAACAAGGGCCTCGAGATGATCGAGGCGCGCTGGCTCTTCAATATCCCGATGGAGAAGATCGATGTGGTGATTCATCCCCAGAGCATCGTCCACTCCATGGTGGAGTTTGTGGATGGATCGATTCTGGCCCAGATGAGCACCACCGATATGGCCCTGCCGATTCAGTATGCCCTGACCTATCCGGAGCGTTATGCCGGCCCTTGCGCACCGCTCGATCTCACCTCGGTAGGGAGGCTTGATTTTGAAGCCCCTCGGACCGATCTCTTCCCTGCGCTCAATCTGGCCCGCCGCGCCGGAACAGCGGGAGGTACTTTGCCCGCCGTACTGAATGCAGCCAACGAGGCGGCCGTGGATGCCTTCCTAGCCGGACGACTCTCGTTCCCAGGCATCTGGGAAAGCGTGGAACTGGCGATGGATACGGTTCCCTTTGTGGAGCACCCGACGCTGAACGAACTCATCGCGGCGGACTCGGCGGCCCGAAAGATCATAGTCGGCTAAGTAGTGTTTCTGGGAGAAGCTTGTAGCCGACCTTTAAAAAATAAAAAGCCCCGCGCCGTTTCCGGAGCGGGGCTTTTTTTGTAATCTGAAACGTTTTAAGAAGAACTAGCCCTTGAGGGCGGTCAGATAGTTCTGCTCGGCGTGATCCCAGTTGACCACGTTCCACCAGGCCTTGAGATAATCGGGGCGGCGGTTCTGGTAGTTCAGGTAGTAGGCGTGCTCCCAGACATCGTTCGCGATGACGGGCTTATCGCCATCCATGTAGGGGCTGTCCTGATTAGGGAGAGAGATGATCTCAAGCTGGCCCTGCTTGTTGACGATGAGCCAGACGAATCCGCTACCGAAGCGCTTGACTCCAGCCTCTTCGAACTTGGCCTTGAACTCGTCGTAGCTGCCGAAGGTCTTGGTGATCGCCTCGGCGAGCGTGCCGACAGGGGCGCCACCTTTGCCC
>DAISZK010000081.1:0-6471 GCA_036824855.1 Chthoniobacterales bacterium
AGGTATTGTGCCTCGATGATCCGGGGGCGGCTTTTCTCGGGAAAGATCCCTTTGTTATCCATGCGCTAGGACTCGGCACCGGACCACTTTGTTATCATCACTCTTTGCGACTTTGGCTCGAGGGCAATCTCCCTTCCTATGATGCGATTATCGTCCACGGCCTCTGGCTCTGGCCGAGCACTGCCGTCCGTATCGTCATCCAAAGGCTCAGAAGAAAAGTCCGGCAACATAGCGCCTTATCTCCCGGCTCACAACTCCCCTCACCCAACATACCCCCTTACTTCGTGATGCCTCACGGGATGCTGGATCCTTGGTTCCAAAGAGCTCCCGGACGAGGCTGGAAAGCCCTCCGCAACCTTCTTTACTGGCACCTGGCAGAGCACCGCGTAATTAACGATGCGGAGGCAATTCTCTTCACCTGCAGCCGTGAAATGGAACTGGCGAGAACTAGCTTTCACCGATATAAGCCTAAAAAGGAGATCGATGTTGGCTACGGTGTTCCCCCACCTCCCTACCCCTCGGAATCAATGAAGGAATCTGTGCGCGCGCGGATTCCCAAACTTCCCTCATCCCAACCTTACCTTTTATTCCTTGGTAGGATCCATCCGAAGAAGGGAGTGGATCTCCTGATCAGGGCCTATCTGGAGATCTTTGGAAATCGCTCAAAAGCGAAAAGTGAAAAGTTAGATGGTTCAGATAACCCTACAGATGCAAAATGCCTGGTTCCGGCATTGGTCATTGCCGGTCCGATTGATTCGGACTATGCGCGTGACATGATCGACCTAGCAAAGAGACTCCTTCCCGGATCCGTCTTCTTGCCTCACACATCCTCTGATCACTCAATTACTGATTACTCATTACCGATGAATCGCCCTGCGATCCATTTCACAGGAATGCTGTCGGGCGATGAAAAGTGGGGGGCTCTTTACGGCTGCGAGGCCTTTGTTCTCCCCAGTCATCAGGAAAATTTTGCAATCGCCGTTGCAGAGGCCTTGAGTTGCGGCAGGCCAGTGTTGATTTCAGACCAAGTCAATATCGCGCCGGAGATCGAAGCTGTTGGGGCCGGGTTGGTGGGCATCGACGATCAGCAAGGAACAAGTTTGCTTCTCCGCCGTTGGATGAAATTGCACTCTCATGAAAGAATCGCCATGTCCCGCTCAGCTTCCGCCGGTTTCCTTAAAAAGTTTGGCGTGGCTTCTGCGGCGGAGCGACACATGGCAGCACTCCGGACCGCATTTCCCAACGCTTGCTGACCGTGAGATATTCCGCAATCGATCAGTGGAGCATTCTGGGTGGTCTACGATTTTTTTTGGCACTGGTGGTGGCGGCAACCCATCTCCAGCCCTTCACTAAAAATCAGGGTTGTCTTTCCTGGATCGCCTCTTGCGGCGCATTCGAGGCCATTCTCGGGTTTTTGGTCATAAGCGGGTATTCCGTCGGGGGCTCCTATGTCAGGGAGCCAGTCGGATATCTACGACGCCGTTTTCTGAGAATCTATCCCGTCTACTTTTTCAGCATCGTCTTCACGGCCTATGTTTCTTGCTGGCATCTGGGAAACCATCTCCCTTCGTGGCCATCAATCGGTTGGAACCTCTGCTTTCTCAACCAGATCTTCACGCGGGATTCCTTCGTCGGCCCCTCATGGACACTGGCGCTTGAGGTCTGGCTCTACTGCCTGTGCCCTCTTCTGCTGGTTCTCCGACCTAGGACGCTACGCCTCCTCTGCTACGGATCCTTCGCCTGCTACGCACTCTACACTTTCTGCAGGAGCGGCTTTCATTGTCCGTATTATTCCGGCCTGGGTGGCGGACTGAACCTTCTGTTCCTCTCCTATGCCTGGGTGGCCGGCCTGAGGATCGCCGACCAACGAGGTGACAGATCCGAATCCTTAAAGGATCTCCTCATCCTCTTGATGATGGTACCCGGAGTCGATCTGCTGGTTTTGATGATTAGTCATACGCGGCACCATGATTGGACATTATTTTTCCTGCACGATCTCTTGCTCCTTTCTGCCCATGTTGGGCTTTTCCTTGTTATTTGGCTTGTTTTACGGTTTCCCTCAACTGCCCTCCGGAAGGGAGGGGGGGGCACCCTACTGCGCTTCTTAGGTGATGTTTCCTACCCGTTGTATCTCTTGCATTACTGGATCTTTGCCTACTTGGCATCGAAAGGATGTCACAATCCACTTCTGCTCACACTGGGCGCCATCGTTTTCTCGGCATTTGTCTATATCTGCATCGACCGTTATTCCCAGAGACGTCACCTGAGGACAATTGCCACTCCATGAAAGCCACGATCTGCATCCCGACATACAATCAGGCTGAGTACCTAGGAACTTCAGTCCTCTCGGCATGCAATCAGACGACACCCTGCATTGTTGTTGTTTCTGACGATGACAGTACCGATCATACAGTGAGTGTGATGAGGGCTCTGAAAAAAACCTGCCCCGACATCAAATATACACGGCAACAGGCCAATCTTGGGCTGTCAGCCAATCATCGGTGGCTGCTGGAGAAGGTAACCACTCCCTATGTTGCGGTGCTTCATTCGGACGATTATCTCGAGCCCGCTTATGTTGAACGTCTCGTGACGCTCATGGAAATGTATCCACATGCCGGTTACGCGCATGTGGCAGTCCACGAGATCAACGCATCTGGAAAGGTCATCAAACGACGCTTTCTTGCCAGACCCTCGGGGTATCAGGGAGCAGAAGAAAGCCTGCGCTCCATGGCGAGCGGCTACCGAGTTGCGGCCAATATTTGCCTTTTCAGGACCGAGGCACTGCGGAGTGTCGGATTCCACAAAGATGATATGAATTTCGCGGAGGATTGGGATCTTGCCGTACGTCTGGCGGATGCCGGATGGGGGAATGTCTACAGAAACGAGGTCCTAGCGAACTACCGTGTGTGGAACGATAACGCTGGATACAGGGAAGGCCGCAAGGCTATCGAGCTATCCGGCATCAGTCGTGTTTTCGCAGAATCCCTAGAGCCCGCGTATGCCACCAGGGAATGGGATTCAGAGATTCTCCGGAAGGCACGCCGAAAACTTGCCATGAAACATGCCCTTTTTTTAATCCATGTTCCCCGGAAGTCCGAGGATTATACAAGACTGATCACTCTTCTCATTAAGTTGGGTGACTGCCGCTCACTTAAAAGAAGGATCTGGGCAGTGGAGACAGGATTCGGCCCACTAATTGAAGCAAGGTTGAAAATCTGGGGATGCACAGTCCGCCTCGTCAAACAACTGCTCTCCCTCACTGGCCTTCTTACCCCCCTTAACTCTCCCTCTCGGTACTCTTCCGACACACCCTCATGACAGGAACGACAATATGCATTCCCTTCCTTTTTCTTTCTCGCATTAGCCTGATGAATTCACCCCGTTAGAGCAGTCTTCATGATCCATGCTAGTCCATCTCCTGAGCGCCTATCCCGAAGCACCCATACTGCCATATAATTTCGCGGCGGAGTGGCTTAGGGAAAGTGCCAGCCTGGATCCGTTCGGACAACACCTCCTCTGTAATGATCCGGAGAAAGCCGACCTCATCCTCTTCGTAGAATCCCATCCGGGTGACGACCCATTCTTTCTCAAAGTCGTTTTTCACCCCCTTCGTCGCAAATATCCGGAAAAATGCTTTCTGTATCACGATGCCGACACCGCGATCCCGCTGGTGAAGGGTGTTTATCCATCCATCAGAAGTAGGGACTATCTCAAGGATCGATGCCGCAGCGGTTGGTACATCGCTAGGATTGAGCAACCGACGATGCCCTCCCTCCCTGAGCACAAAGGATCACCGAGTCATCTTTACTCGTTCCTGGGGTCAAATAACTCCCTTCCTCGTAAAAGGCTATTTGCCATGTCCCATCCCATGGGTCTTGTGGAGGACACTTCAAATCGAAGGCTCTGGGATTTGCCAACCCTCACTGAAAAGGAGGCATTTCATAAACGTTTTTCCGAATCCATCCTTGCCTCGAGGTTCTCTCTTTGCCCGGCAGGGATCAGCCCCTGCTCTTACAGGCTTTTCGAGAGCATGGAACTGGGCGTAGCACCGGTTATCATTTCAGATGACTGGATTCCTTTCGAGGGACCTTCTTGGGATCGTTTCAGTATCAGGATTCCCGAGCGTCATATCCCGGAACTCGCAAGGATCCTGGAAGAGCGCGCTACTGAAAGCGAGGCCATGGGAATTGCAGCGCGGGATGCATGGGAGAAGTGGATCAGCCAACCCGTCTCCTTTCACCGATTGGTCGAATTGTGCTATGATCTCTCAAAGGAACAATGTGGATTCCTCTCCCCTCTCCGATCATGGATGATGCTAGCACGCCTCTCCAATCTGAGGACATTGATGCGCCCCGTGATTCACTCGTTACGAGACCGTACATGAGTCTTCTGCTTCGAACTATCACTGCGTGCTAAAACGCAGATTTTCCCTAACAACTTGATCCCGTGAAAATCACCATTCTCCAAGGGGCTTTTTTCCCTGTTCCGCCCGTCCTTGGTGGTGCGGTGGAGAAACTCTGGTACGGCTTAGGACGGGAGTTCGCCCGCTTTGGTCACGAAGTCACCCATGTCTCCCGCTCCCATCCGGGCTTTTCCGAGGAGGAAATGGATGGGGGAGTACGCTACCTTCGGGTCTGCGGAGAGGAATCAAGTAATAACCTCCTACTCCTGAAGTTCAGAGATCTAAGGTACACGCTCAGGGCTATCCGGGTAATCCCGGATGCCGACATTTTGGTAAGCAATACTTTCTGGCTACCGATGATTGCTAACAATCCAGCAAAAGGAAAAATCATTGTGAGCGTGGAGCGAATGCCCAAGGGCCAAATGCGCTTTTACCCACGAGCCTCACTCTTTCGTGCTTGCTCTACAGTCGTAGCTTCCGCCGTTTGCAAGGAACTCCCTCCTGGGGATCAACGCGTCCGGATGATTCCCAATCCCTTGCCTCTTGCGATTGAAGCATCCATCGACTTCTCACTGAAACAACCCATGATCCTTTACACGGGGCGAATTCATCCCGAGAAGGGCCTCGACCTCTTGGTCAGCAGTGCCGCTAAGCTGCCTTCTCCCTGGAAGGTGGTGATCGTTGGCCCTTACCAGGAAAGCCAGGGAGGAGGAGGCTATTCGTACCTATCAAAGCTCAGGCAGCTTGCTGCCGGTTCTCCAGTAGAGTTTCACGAACCGATCTTTGACGCTGAGAAACTTTCTGATTTTTACAAAAAAGCTGCTGTTTTTGTTTATCCAACCGTAGCAGAGAATGGAGAGGCTATGCCCATCGCTCCCTTGGAAGCAATGGCTTGGGGATGCGTGCCGGTAGTTCCAAGGATGGAATGCTTTAAGGATTACATTCATGAGAATGTCAACGGATTGTACTTTGATCACCGCGCGAACTCTCCTACCAATGAATTAAGCGTTATTCTGAATTCCATCATTTCGGATCGACAGAGATGCAGAGAGCTGGCCACACAGGCGCAGGAAGTCCGTTCTTCTCATTCTCTGGAGAGAATCTCTGGAGCATTATTGGAACTCTTTTCAACGTTCATCCCATCTGCACAAACCCTGTGATCCATTTTACGAATCTGGGTGACACGACAAAAAAGCCATCGATTCTATTCATCAACAGAGTCTACCCCCCGTCAAATGAGGCAACGGGAAGACTTCTGAAGCTGACTGCAGTCTACCTGCAGAATCATGGATGGGATGTCACCGTTATCCACACAAATGCATTCCAAGGAGGGTCCTCCGGAAATGAGAGGACCGATGTTAGCGAGATTAGGATAACTGATGCAGGAGTGAGCAAGCATAATCTTTGGGCGCGTTTTCGTAGCTATCTGCGGCTCTATCCTTGCCTTCTTTTGGCATCCCTGAATTCAGGAACTCAGGATGTCGTAGTGTCGATGACAGATCCCCCAATGCTGCACCTGCTCGGTTTATTGATCGCGTGGCGTAAAAAAGCAAAACACATATACTGGGCACAGGATCTTTTTCCCGAAATCGCCGCCGCCACAGGGGTATTTCACCCATCGGGATTCATCAAGAGTCTTCTCACGGGACTAAATCGGCTGATATTGCCGCATGTGGATTTGGCAATCGTTGTTGGGCGTTGCATGATACCAAAAATCACCCTTCAGGGGGTTACTCCCAAAAGGATCCGCCTGGTCAGAAACATTGGAATGGAACGGGATATCCACCCAATTAAACACGATGCCAATCCCATGAGGGAGTCGTTGGACCGGTGCAATCAGTTCGTCGTCTGTTACTCCGGAAATCTGGGCAGGGCTCACGATATGGATTGCATGCTTAAAGCCGCAGAATCGCTGCAAGAAAAGGGAGATAACGGCGTCGTTTTTCTGATCGTCGGCGGTGGTGCCGGGATCCCCTCCTTGAAGGAAGCAATAAAGGAAAGAAACCTCAGGAATATCCTACTGAAACCAGGGGTTCCGCTTGAGCAACTCTCCGAAAGTCTATCGACGG
>DAISZK010000008.1:0-2046 GCA_036824855.1 Chthoniobacterales bacterium
TTGCCTGGACCCATGATCTCCCAGAAGAAGGTGTGGTTGGAGTGTCCGCCGCCATTGTTGCGGACAGCCAGGCGGATCGCCTCGGGCACTGCGGAGAGATCAGCGATCAGCTCATTCACCGGCTTGGCGGCAAGCTCAGGATGATCCTTGAGGGCGGCATTCAGGTTATTAATGTAGGCGGCGTGATGCTTGTCGTGATGGATCTCCATCGTGCGTGCATCGATGTGCGGCTCGAGGGCGTCAAAAGCGTAGGGAAGTGGAGGCAAAGTGTAGGACATAGAACATGAGCATGACTCCATCAGCCAATCAGAGACAAGAAGGATCTCCGAAGGAGCTGCTGGAATTGCGGCCTAAAATTCCTACCGACTCCCCTCGTGAAGGTCCTAGTAGACGTCCTTCCTGTAGCGCTTCGACTTCTTCAGCTCCTCGACGTAGGCGGCGGCCTCCTCGGGGGACTTGCCACCAGCCTTCTCGACCACCTGATGAAGAGCCGCGTCGACATCCTTGGCCATGCGGGAAGCATCGCCGCAGATATAGAAATAGCCACCCTGCTCGAGCCATCCGAAAAGTTCCTCGGCCTCCTCCAGCATGCGGTGCTGGACATAGACTTTTTCTGCCTGATCCCGGGAGAACGCCGTGGAGAGCTTATGAAGGACACCCTCCTGCTGCCAGGCTTCCAGTTCCTCACGGTAGAGGAAGTCGGTAGAGGATTTCTGATCGCCGAAGAAGAGCCAGTTCTTACCCGTGGCGCCCGTTGCCTTGCGCTCCTGAAGGAAGGCCATGAAGGGGGCAATTCCCGTGCCGGGACCGACCATGATCGCGTGGATCGAGGGATCCTCGGGGACGCGGAAGTGCTTGGCCGTATGCACGAAGACGGGAACAGGAGCGTTATCGGCGCGGTCGGAGAGGAACGTCGAGCAGACACCCTCGCGCTTGCGACCATGAGTCTCGTAGCGTACGGCGGCCACCGTGAGATGGACCTCTGTCGGGTTCGCCTTCTGCGATGAGGCGATCGAGTAGAGGCGGGGTTGGAGTTTGCGCAGGCACTTCACGAACTCCTCGGGGGTGAACTTCGCTGCGGGATGAGCGAGCAAAGGGTCGATCACCTCACGGCCCCAGACGTAGGCTTCGAGTTCGGCGCGTCCCTCAGGGGTCGTCATCGGGATAAAGTGAGCGGCTGTGGAATCCTTCTCCGCAATGGCCGCCAGGAGCTTCTTGTCCTTCTCGGTGATCACATAGCTACGGGTCAGGGCCTCACGGATCGAGACCGTGTTGCCGTTTGGATCCACCACTGGTTCCTCGCCGCTGAAGCCAAGGACACTGAGAATCTCCTCCACAAGAGCGGGATTATTCGTCGGGAAAACTCCGAGTGAATCGCCGACCTCGTAGGCAAGACCTGAATCCGCGAGATCGATTTCGAAATGGCGAGTATCTTTGGCGGAACCTTCGGCAGTCAGCTTACGGTTCTTCTTGAGCTTCGCGTGAAAAGGATTTTTGCGGGAATAGAGAGCGGTAGGATCGGCGGACATCAGTGAAGAATAGTTAATGGGATGAGTGGTTCAAGTCTGCATGCAGCAAACAACACGCCAAAAAATGTTGGATTGGGATTGCGGCTATATGATTTGCGCTATCCTCCTGATTAATCCTTACTACGTTAGAAGAGAGTCTAAGAGTTGGCCGAATTAAAGCACGCTGTAAGCGGTATTGAAAATGGCATACGCATTTTTAGTCGCCTTGAGTCATATTTCATATTACATGTGGACATGCTTAAATCAACAATCCAGATCTTGTCTATTTTTATAGCATTATTTTTTATGGCTTCTGCTGAAGCACAATCCGAATCTATTCTCTACAGTTTCAGCCAGTATTACAACAATGGCTACGTCGGAGCACCTTCTGCTTTGACCCTCTCAGCTGATGGAAAAACCCTTTATGGAACAACATCGAATGGGGGTGCATATGGCGCCGGAGCAATCTTTGCCTACAATATTAGCACTGGCACAGAGACAACCCTTTATAGTTTTAGCCAGTATTACAATAATGGCT
>DAISZK010000008.1:2146-6594 GCA_036824855.1 Chthoniobacterales bacterium
CCCTTTATGGAACAACATCGCGTGGGGGTGCCTGTGGTGTCGGAGCAATCTTTGCCTACAATATCAGCACTGGCACAGAGACAACCCTTTATAGTTTTAGCCAGTATTACAATAATGGCTACGTCGGAGCACCTTCTGCTTTAACCCTCTCAGCCGATGGAAAAACCCTTTATGGAACAACATCGCGTGGGGGTGCCTGTGGTGTCGGAGCAATCTTTGCATTCAGCTTGCCCCTACCAACTCCAACGGTCAACTTCACACAGCCTATTTCACCCTTGGCCTACTCGGCGGGAAAGTCTTTCTCACTTAGCACAACCTCAACATCAGGCGGTGTTGTAACATACACAAGCAGTAGCACAAATGTGATCTCGATCACTGGAAGTACTGCTTTGGTAAAGGGAATTGGTACAGCAACTATCACTGCCACAGTCGCGGCAACTGGAAACTATACTTCTGCTTCCGCTAGCTGTTTAGTCACGGTCACTCCAATCATTCCGACGATCAGCTTCACGCAGCCTATTTCACCCGTGGCCTACTCGGCAGGGAAGTCTTTCTCACTTAGCACAACCTCAACTTCGGGAGGTAATGTAACATACTCATCCAGTAGCTCCAATGTGATCACAATCTCTGGCAGCACTGCTTTGGTAAAGGGAACTGGTACAGCTACTATCACTGCTACAGTCGCGGCAACTGGAAACTACGCATCCGGAAATGCCACCCGTAGCGTTACGGTTAAATAAAACGAAATTAATTATTTCAACCAATCTTGAAAGAAACTTAAGAGAAGTAATGAGACGCACCGAAAAGATTCTTCAAGCGATTGAGGATGGACTTCAAATCAACAATCTCATTGATCAGAGGATCGATGTAAAATTATGGGAACAAGCTTTCCGATCAGACTACCCGACCACTACAAATCACTTTACGTCCAAAAACCTACTTGTTAGTTGGTGTGAGGGTAAAGGCTACAGATATTTTATAGACTCTGTGGGGTACTACGTGCTTAAAAAAGTTATTTAATTGTAGAGACTTGCTAAGCATTATCAGGAAAAACTACTGTTTAGAGTAGGGCATTTCCACAAATTCGGACATATAAAGGCTCGGAAGATAGGATGGAGAGCAAGGCGGGCAAAGGAAGGTGTAGTGAACTACTCCGACTGCAGCCCAACACAGCTATACGCCGATATCCCGAGCTAACTCCTCAAGAAGGATTTGATTCATGCGTATGCCTCCCAGGAAGTTCTCTATCAGCATGTTCTCGTCCGGGGAATGAATGCGGGAATCGGGATTGGCGAGGCCGAGCAGGAAGGAATCGACGCCAAGGATCTCCTTGAGCGTGGCCAGGATCGGGATGCTTCCCCCATCACGTAAGAGCAGGGGTTCTGCGCCGAAGGCTCCGGCGAGGGCTTTGCGAGCGGCTAGACCATCCGGGGAATTCGGATCGGACTGATAGGCGGCGCCTGCGTGACCGGTGACGATTTCGAGGAGAACTCCGGCAGGTGTTTGATTGCGGAGATATTCCTCGGCAGCGGCCAGAATCACGGCGGGATCCTGATCGGCAACCAGACGGAACGTCAACTTGGCAAAGGCTTCCTTGGGGAGGACCGTCTTGGTTCCAGCTCCCTGATAGCCGCCGCCAATGCCATTCACCTCGGCTGTCGGCCTAGCTCCGATCCGCTCAATCGTCGTAAAATCCTTTTCGCCGAAGAGTTCAGTAACTCCAGCCAGCTCCTTGATGGCTTCATCTCCTCCGGAGGCTTTTTCCAAGTCGGCTGCAGCTGCACGCTCCCATGGCTCCAGTGGTCGCACGGCATCGTAGAATCCTGGAATGAGGACTCTCCCCTCGCCGTCGTGGAGCGATGCAAGCAGGCGGGCCACCACCGTGGCGGGATTGGCCACAGCGCCTCCGAAAAGACCGCTATGCAGGTCGCGAGCGGGACCTCGGACGAGGAGTTCCATCGCGGCAATGCCTCTCAAAGCATAGGTCAGGGCGGGCTTGTTGCCGGGTGCCATTGCAGTATCCGAGATCGCCACCAAATCACAGGCGAGTTCTTCCCGATGCTCACGCAGGAAGTCGGCAAGATTCGGACTCCCAATCTCCTCCTCACCCTCGATCAGGAAAATAACATTGACCGGCAGGGAGCCCTTTTCACGAAGTGTCTGCGCAACGCCAAGGATGTGGGCAAGGATCTGTCCCTTGTTGTCAGCGGCACCTCGGGCATAGATGCGCCCTTCCGCAATCCGAGGCTCAAAGGGAGGAGTGGTCCAGCCCTCGAGCGGTTCGGGTGGCTGAACATCGTAGTGGCCGTAGATCAGCACCGTCCGCTTGGCGGGATCGCGCGTGGTTGCTGCAACCACGACGGGAGAGCCGGGTGTAGGATAAACCGTTGCTGTAAGTCCGATCGCCGCGAGCTTTTCCCTCAGCCACTCGGCACAGGAAACCAAATCCGGCGCATGCTCCGGCTGGGTGGAGACGCTGGGAAAGCGCAGGAAGGACGTTAACTCTTCCAGCGGGTCCATCGGTGAAATAAGCGAGCTTACAGCGTGACGCCGAGATCGCCGATCTTGCCGAGGTTGAGTCCGGAGAGTGCTGGCGTGGCGGCAGCCATCTGCTTGAAGAGATCCTCGAGTGAGGAAGCACCTTCGGCACCCAGTCCCTTTAGCAGGTCACTGAGAATTTCCCAATCGTCGCGGGCATGGCCGGGAGCCGTGAGAGCACGATTGAGGCGCTGGAGGCGGCCATTGATATTCACCATCGACCCGCGCTTCTCGGCGGAGGCGCTACCCGGCAGAACGACCTTGGAGAACTTGAGCGATTCATTCGGCAGAATATCGAGCGTCACCAGTGAGGCGAGCTTGCTGAGATCCGTCTCGCTCAGGCCGCAATGGAGAGGATTCTCGCCCAGCACCACAAGGGATGTGATCTTGCCGGAAGCAATGCCCGTCGCGATCTCGGCAAGTCGGGAGCCGGGTGTCGTGGAGGTTACGCCGAGGAGTTGGGCTCCGCGGGTATTTGGATTGCCATCATCGGAGACGAGGAAGCCGTCGCCCTTCTGAGCACGGGGGCGGATGTCGATCAGCTCGGTTCCCACCGTCTTGGCAAGACGACTTACCAGGAAGAGCTCCTCGTTGGTCATGCGGCCCGAGGCAATAATTGCGGTCGCGGCACCGGACTGGCCCTTGATCGATTCGGCGGCAGCTGAGATCGCATCCTTCCACCGAACGGATCCTCCGCTGACAAGGGGCTCCTTGAGGCGATCCTCGCGGTGGATGTAGGTGTAATTGAGACGGTGGGAATCGGGGAGCCAATAGGCATTCACCGCCTCGTTTTCGCGTGGGGTGATGCGGTGGATCTTGTTCTCACGGCTGCCGATCACGATGTTGCTACCCGTGCCGCAGTTCGTGTCGATGGTCTTGGTCTCCTTGAGGAACCAGACGCGCATCTTGAAGCGGAAGTCCTTGGAGGTGAGCGCGCCAACGGGGCAGATGTCGACGGTGTTAAGCGAGTAGTTGCTATCGAGGCGCTTGCCGGGATGGACCGTAAGGTGGGTGTGGCCACCACGATCGACGAAGCCAAGGCAATCGTCCTTGGCCACCTCATCCATGAAGCGGATGCAACGGGAGCAGAGAATGCAGCGCTCGTCATCGAGAACGATACGCTCGCCGATGTCGACATGCTTCGGCTTCTTGACCTTGGGATCCTCGAAGCGTGAGTGATCGTTGCCGTATTCCACGGAGAACTCCTGCAGACGGCATTCGCCGGCCTTGTCGCAGATCGGGCAGTCGAGGGGGTGATTGATGAGGAGGAACTCCATGACGCCCTTCCGGCAATCCTCAACGAGCGGGGAATTTGTACGTACCGCAAGCCCCTCGGAGACCTCGATGGCGCAGCAGATCGCGGGCTTAGGGCTCCAGTTGATGAGGGGTCGCCCATCCTCTCCGAGCTCCGGCTTGCGGTCTGGAGTCATCTTGGGCGTGCCCATCTCGATCAAGCACATGCGGCAGTTTCCGGGGGAGCTAAGTGCCGGGTGATAGCAATAGTGCGGGACGTAGCTGCCGGCCTTCATGCAAGCCTCGATCAAGCGGGTTCCCTTGGGGAACTGCTTCCACTCGCCGTCGACCTGAACATTGATCATCGGGACGGCCTGGGCAACGCTTTCTACTTTTGGCTCTGCTGTGGTGGCGGTGGCGCTCATCGTTTTTTTAGAAATAGGTTTTCCTGTGTTGGGAAAGAGACGCCTTTTATGACCCCAGCGACCCTCGGCGGCAAGGAAGAAGCCCTCGTGAATATGTCGTGAAATGAAAAACCACTGCCGGACAGAGCTCACGGCTTGCACCCGGCGGGGTTACAGCCTAGGTTTTTTCTTCTAACCAGGATGGGTGGCAGAGTGGTCGATCGCGCACGCTTGGAAAGCGTGTTTACCTTTATCGGTAACGAGGGTTCGAAT
>DAISZK010000008.1:6694-69475 GCA_036824855.1 Chthoniobacterales bacterium
CCCTCCCCATCCGGATCTTTGCTCGAAGAGCAACACATTACCTTCTGAGGGATGAGAACTTCAGTTCGACGACCATGCCGCGATCAGTGGCAAAAGATCTCTGCGAAGCCATGCTGTCGAGCCTCAGCAAAGCTGGGGATAATCCCTCCCCATCCGGATCTTTGCTCGAAGAGCAACACATTACCTTCTGAGGGATGAAAGACTTCCGTTCGATCACCAGGCCTCCTTCGCCCAAGGCATGGATAATCTCTCCCATCTGGCTGAGAATCCGCTACCTTCATCCCCAACGATGAACTCCTTTGCCGATCTCGCCCTGCTTCCCACCCTTCAGGAGACCCTCGTCGAAAGGAACCTGACCACTCCCACGGATATCCAGACCCAAGCGGTGCCGGCACTGCTCGCGGGGCATTCCGTGGTCGGGGTGGCCGAGACCGGAAGTGGAAAAACACTGGCCTATGCGCTTCCGATTCTCCATCGACTCAAGACCCTCGAGCTCCAGGGTAAACCGGTTAAGGTTTATGGTGAGCCCCGGGCCATCGTGGTTGTTCCCACCCGGGAGCTGGGTGAGCAGGTCGCCAAGGCTTTCAAGCCATTCACGCATACGACGCGTCTCCGCGTGCGCGCGCTCCTGGGCGGCACCACCATGGAACAGGCTAAGCGCAGTCTTCAGGGCCCCTTCGAGGTCTTGGTTGCCACGCCCGGACGTCTGATCAAGATGATGGAGGGAGGGCTCGTGACGCTGGGTGATGTCCATACACTTGTTCTCGATGAAGCGGATCAGATGCTGGATCACGGCTTCTTGCCCGATGTCCGGCGGATCGTGAAGGAATGTCCTGCCGAGCGGCAGCTCGCCCTGTTCTCGGCAACAGTTCCTCCAGCCGTGGAGAAGCTCATTGCGGATCTCTTCACTGGAGCGGAAGTCATCCGCAGCCAAGGGAGCCACCGTGTCGTCCCGACACTCACGACCACACAGCTGCCTGTCGTCGGAGGCAAGCGCTTTCCACTGCTCGAACGTCTCCTCGACAAAAAGGTGGAGGGAGGGACCATCATCTTTGCCAATACCCGCGAGCAGTGCGACAAGCTCGCCGAGGAACTGGAGGAAGCCGGCTGGCCCTGCGTGATCTACCGTGGAGAAATGGACAAGGCCGAGCGGCGTAGGAATCTCAAGGCTTTCCGGGAAGGTGAGGTCGCCTTGCTGATCTCCACGGATCTCGCCTCCCGTGGACTCGATGTGGAGCATGTGGGACGCGTCATTAACTACCACCTGCCGCAGCAGATGGAAAATTACCTGCATCGCGTGGGTCGCACGGCGCGCGCCGGACGCACGGGACTCGTGGTCAATTTCGTGACCGAACGCGATGCCCCTCTGATGAGCAAACTCGACGCTGTCCGCTCTACTCCAACAGTTACGCCAAAGCCTGCGCCAACAAAGTCACGGCGCTACTAACACCCCCCTCTTTCCCGGTTCAGCACGCGCTTGGAAGGTTGCGTGGAAAATTGATCGACCCGAGCGCTGGGTCTGGGAAGAGTAAGTCATGTCCACCACGAAGAGTCTCTCGATCAGCGTCCTGGAGTACATTCTCTCCCAGCCCGCACATAAGCTGCCCGCGGATTTTGATTTGGCACAATGTCCTTTTCCCCATGGAGAAATCCCCTTGGAGGAAATTTTCGAGGAGATCCTCCGGTTGAAATCGGTTGGGTTAATCGAGGCGAATGTGATCAAGGGGATCGATGGCAAGCCCACCAAGGTACAGGTCCGTTACGTGACGCTGAGCGGAAGGAATTACCTCGAGGGTAAAAATCCACAGGTCGAGCAACGGGCAATACTTAGAAAAATCGTGGGAGGCCTTCTCGTGGCCGTCTTAGTCATTGGATTCCTGTTCGTCGGCAGCACCCGCCTCGGCGGCCTCTTACAGCGGCATCATGAGGTGCCTCCTGCACCGACACCGACACCAACGCCTGTTCCTACACCCACTCCCACTCCGACCCCAGTTCCGACACCGACCCCTGTGCCAACTCCAACGGAAACTCCCACTCCTGCGCCTTCTCCTTCTCCTTCTCCCTCTCCAAAGCACAGGGCAAAGCCTCACACAACACCCGCAGGCATCTAATCTCAGAAGACAGAGAAGAAAGAGGGTGACGCTTTGGAAGGCTTCAATTCGCAGCTGCAGGAGCATCTATCCACGCTGGAACAGCTGGGACTCCTACGCTCCCTACGTGTGGTTGAGGAGACGGACGGCACACGCATCACGATCGGTGGGCATAAGCTGATTAACTTTTCCTCTAACGACTACCTCGGGCTCGCCTCTCACCCCGCCATTGCGGCAGCGATGGGAGAGGGGGCCCAACGGTGGGGATCCGGATCGACAGCCTCCCGCCTGATTTCCGGAACCACTGCAGAGCATGCCGCGCTGGAAGAGGAACTCGCCTTAGCCAAGGGAACCGAGGCAGCTCTGGTTTTCTCAACAGGCGTCGCCGCTGCCACGGGGACCATCCCCGCGCTGGTAGGCAAAGGCGATGTCATCATCATGGACAAGCTCGCTCATGCCTGCCTGATCGACGGAGCCCGCGCGAGCGAGGCCACTCTCCGTGTCTATCCCCATAACGATCTTGAAAAGCTCGAGTCCCATCTTAAATGGGCCCGTGAAAAACATCCGACCAGCACCGGGGCGCGCGTGATGATCCTTACCGAATCGGTCTTCAGCATGGATGGCGATCTCGCTCCCCTGCATGAAATCGTTGAGCTGAAGGAGCGGTATGGTGCCATCCTCTATCTGGATGAGGCTCATGCCGTAGGCGTCCGCGGCACGGGAGCTCAGGGGCTGGCAGGTGAGCTCGGTCTTGGAGGCCAAATTGAGATCCAGATGGGAACTCTCGGAAAAGCTCTTGGCGTCTCAGGAGGCTACATCGCAGGATCACGTTTCTTGATCGATTTTCTAATCAACCGCGCCCGAAGCTTTGTTTTCTCCACGGCACCTTCACCGGCTGTCGCAGCCGCCGGTCGGGCGTCCCTGAGGATCGTGCAGTCACCTGAGGGAGAGGCCCTTCGTGTCCGTCTTCAGGAAAACCTTTCTCTCTTTGCCTCGGAGATGAAGATCGCTGCATCTCCAAGTGCCATCGTCCCATTAATCCTCGGCAGCGAGGAGCGTGTGCTTCACGAGACAGCGCGGCTTCAGAACTCAGGATTCTTTATCCCCGCGATCCGCTATCCGACCGTTCCAAGGAATACGGCGCGTCTTCGGATCACGCTGAGCAGTGCGCATCCCCAGGAGCAGATCCTGAGACTCGCCGCAGCCCTGAAAGAATCTGGGTTGCGGGTCTAGATCGATGGTGTCGTAGGTGCCTAGGACTGGAGCTTCTTTGCGAGGATTTCTCCAGCGAGAGCGGGATTGGCTTTGCCTTTGGAAAGCTTCATGACCTGACCCTTGAGGAAATTGAGCGCTGCTTCCTTGCCCGACTTGAAGTCGGCTACGGAGGCCGGATTGGCTGCGATCACCTCGTCGCAGAATGCCTCGATGGCCCCCGTGTCGCTGACTTGCTTGAGTCCCTTCTCCTCGACGATCACAGCCGGCTGTTTGCCGCTCACCATCATCTCGGCGAAGACCTCCTTACCCTGGCGGCCGCTGATGGTTCCTCCCTCGATAAGAGCCGTGAGTTCACCGATGTAGGCAGCCTGGATGGGGCATTCCGAGAGATCAAGCGATGCGGTGGAAAGAGCACTGAGCAGATCATTGATGATCCAGTTGGCAACGCTCTTCGGCTTGGGAGACCCCTTCGCTGCTTTTTCGAAGTAATCGGCCAGCGCTGCATCATCGGCAAGAACCGCCGCATCGTACTCGCTGATGCCGAAGTCGGCGACGAAGCGGTCGCGCTTCGCCTGCGGAAGCTCGGGCATCCCCGCCTTCGCAGACTCGACGAGATTGGCAGTCCGGACGGGAAGCAAGTCGGGATCGGGGAAGTAGCGGTAATCGTGTGCCGATTCCTTGATACGCATGAGAGTAGTTTCCCCACGGTCGTCATCCCAGCGGCGGGTCTCCTGATCGAGCTTGCCACCAGCCTTAACGAAGGCGATCTGTCGCTCGATCTCAAAAGCAAGGGCCCTGCGGACACCACTGATGGAATTGAGATTCTTCAGCTCGATCTTGGTGCCGTATTCCTTTTGGCCTACAGGGCGGACGGAGACATTCACATCGCAGCGCATCTGCCCCTTCTCCATGTCGGCATCGCTGATATCGCCATAAACAAGGATCTGCCGGAGCGCCGTGAGGTAGGCAAATGCTTCCTCGGGCGATGCGATGTCGGCCTCAGAAACAATCTCCATGAGCGGGGTGCCGGCGCGATTGAAGTCGATGCCGCTGGCTGTCTCGAGATGGAAGCTCTTGGCCACATCCTCTTCGAGATGGATGCGAGTGAGGCGGATCGTCTTGCCGGGAGTCGCGATCGTCTTCTGCGCATCCTTCGGATAGGCCGTCTCGTGCAACGGGACTCCGCCGCCGAGGCAGAGCGGCTGGTCATACTGGGAAATCTGATAATTCTTCGGCATGTCCGGGTAGTAGTAGTTCTTGCGGTCGAACTTGCAGACCTCGGGAATGTTGCAGCCAAGCATCAACCCAGCGCGCGCGGTGAGACGCAGCGCCTCTCCATTCATCACCGGAAGCGCCCCGGGCAGTCCAAGACAGGTTGGGCAGGTGTGCGTATTCGGTTCGGCTCCATACTCGACCTTGCAACCGCAGAACATCTTGCTCTTGGTTTTTAACTGGGCATGGACTTCAAGTCCGATCGTTACGCTGTATTCCGTACTCATAGGGTGATGTTCTCAGTCAGTTGGCGGGGAGGGGAGTCGTGATGGATTGGGAAGAGGAGTTTGTAGCGTGAGTTTTCGCTCGATGCGAGTTCGGAGAGGCGGGTGCCGTTAGCTTTGGGCCGGTAGCATACCGAGGAGGAGTCGGTGGCTCCAAAGCATAGTTAAGGGCCCCGGTCAGGTCGAACTCCTTCAACTGGGCAAGCAACTGGGGGTCATTGGCCGCCGCCAGGACATGCTTGTTCTGCAAAAGAGGCAGAATGTTCTTTTTCTCGGCAGCTTTTTCTAGCGCTGGATCCTGAATCAGGGCTGCAATATGAGGATTGGCGATAATCTTCAGGGTGCCGGGATACTGAACGAAGCGCTCGATGGCATCCTGCGAACCAGCCACCATGGAGATCTTCACGATGTCATCGTAGAAAGCCGTGGGGAGGGGATCCGCCTTCTTGAGAGTCTTGCCGGTGACTCCCAGCTCCAGAGACTCCTTCAGCTTGATCAGAAAAAGGGCGCTGTTTTCCGTGGAGAGTGACCTCCCCTCATTCCGGGCTTGGACGACGCGTAGTTCCCCAAGAGCCCCCATGCCCCTGATCAGAGTGATCCCGGCCCAAAGAAAAAGGAGTCCGAAAATCGCTCCGCAAACGGCACCACCCAATCCGAAACCGAGTCGGATCACGCCCGTATGATCCTCCGTTTTCTTGAAGAGGAGTCCGGCAACAAAAGAGATGCCGATATAAATGCCAATTCCGACAGTCAGGCCCGCCACGGCCGGCTCGATCAGCGGAGGCACTTTGGAAAAAAAGGCAACGACCGTCCCTGTGGCTCCAGCAGCCGTTGAGCCTCCGATCCAGGCACAGAATAAAGCTGCCAATCTCAGGAGTCCTCGCACCGCTCCAAGCCTCCAGCCACACCAGACCTCCCAGAGCAGGAAAAGTGTCGCCCCGATAAAGATGTACTGCTGCCACTGGGCGGAGCCTTCGACGATCATGGTCTAACAGAATGAAGAAGCGGCGCAGGAAATCAATCCTGCGCCGCTTCTGGGCGGGGGGGAAGGTGCTCTTTACTGCGTGACAACTTCCTGAGTCTCGTCGCGCAGGGTGCTGTTCGTAGCGGCGGCGGGCGGAAGCTGTTCATCGCGACCAGTGAACTTGACACTCAGAAGTTTGCTGATGCCGCGTTCCTCCATGGTGACGCCGTAGAGGGAGTCGGCACGCGACATGGTACGTTTGTTGTGCGTAATGACCATGAACTGGCTCTGGCCAATGAAGCGGTCGAGCAGCTTGATGAAGCGGCCGATGTTCGATTCGTCGAGCGGGGCGTCCATTTCATCCAGCACGCAGAAGGGAGAGGGCTTCACCATATAAATGGCGAAGAGCAGCGCCACCGCCGTCATCGTGCGCTCTCCACCGGAGAGGAGCGAGATGCTCTGCAGTTTCTTGCCGGGAGGGCTGGCAATGATCTCGATGCCGCTCTCGAGCGGATCGCTCTCATCCATGAGGAGGAGATTCGCCTTACCCCCGCCGAAGAGCTGGGTGAACATCTCCTGGAAGTTGACGCGAATTTTCTCAAAGGTCTCCGAGAAGAGTTCTTTGGTCGTTTTGTTGATGCGTGCGATCGCCTCCATCAACTCGGCCTTGCCGTTGATCAGATCATTATTCTGCTGTTCGAGGAATTTATAGCGTTCTTCCAACTCATCATATTCCTGGATGGCATCAAGATTGACGGGGCCCATCGAATCAGCGCGTTCGGTCAACTCGGCAACAACCAGTTCGATCCTGTCCCACGGGATTTCAGCGGGGATGGGACCGCTGATTGCCTGAACTGACTCCACCGTGACCACTTCGGGGTTTTCATTGGAAGGAACCTCCCCCTCAGCTGACGATTCGGTTGACTCAGGAAGAGCGGCGCGGCGCTCTTTTTCCTTCTGCTGGGCCACGGCCTTCAGCAGTGCGTAGCGGTCAGGTTCAAAGCCAGCAAGGTCGAGCTGGTAGCGGCGGGAGACATGATCGCGGATCGACTCGGCGCGGAGCCTCAATTCGGCAAGGCGCACCTCGTTCTTGGAACGGTTATCCTGCAGGTCGGAAAGGTTTTTACGGGCGCCTCGCAGGGCGATTTCCAAAGCCTCGACGCCGGATTGCAGTTCGGCGCGGCGCACACCGAGTTCCAACACTCGGGCCTCGGCTTCGGCGCTTTCGATCTTCCAAGTCTCCACGCTCTCGGCAAGTCCCGTTGACTCCGCCTCCAACGACTTGATCTTTTCCTCATGCGTGATGATGTCGCGTTCGCGGACTGCGATCGTTTCGGCCAGCTCGCGGATACGGGCCTCCATAGGCGCACGCTGGTTTGCGAGCGACTGCTGACGCTGACGCTCGGTGGCGACACGCAGGCGTGCCTCGGCAAGCTCTGCCGCTGCGGTCGTCTCGGCATCACGAAGGAATGAAATCCTGGAGCTGGCTGCAGATCGCTCTTCGCGCGCTGTGTTGAGCTCGAGTGAGGCTGTCTCGAGCTGCTGCTCGCGATCGGCAATCTGTGCTTCCAGAAGCTGGATATGTTCCTGAAGGGAGGAGATTTCTCCATCGAGCGACTCGTGGCGTTGTCGGGCATTCTCAAGTTCACGGGTTGCCAAGAGGTTGTCAGCCTGCGCGGCCGCGAGCAGTCCCTGCGTATTGCCGAGAACTTCACGGGCATCACGGAGACGGTTCACGGCGGCTTCGAGGGAGGCAAGCGCCCCCTCGCGGACAAGGGACAAATGGTGGGCACTCTCCCTCATGACCGAGACCTCACGCTCCAGCGTGGCGATCTGGGATCGACGCAGGAGGGCAGAACCGGTTGCCTCGCCCGTGGCGCCGCCATGGGCAACACCATCACGACCTAGGAACTCGCCGGTGCGTGCCGCGAAGGCAAGTCCGGGATAGGCTCGCTTCAAACGGAAAGCCGTCTGCAGATCGGGGACGATCACCACTCCCTCGAGAAGACGTGCGATGAGTCCGTGTGCGGAACCGGTTGCGCGGACAACATCCACTGCCCACGAAATAGCGCCCTCGGGGAGCGGTCCACCATGAACAGTTGGGATCGGAAGAAGGTCACTGGCAACGACCGATGCGCGTCCTTGGACGGCCTCACGAAGCGTCTGAAGGGCTGATTCGGCCATCCCGGCATCTGCGAAGACGATAGCTCGACTGGCGGCTCCAAGCGCTGCTTCGATCGCAGGGATTTCGACAGGAGAAACCTCAACAAGTGAAGCCAACGTGCCGAGAATACCGGCCTGATAAAACTCGGGGCGATCAAGACCGCGCAGGATCGCCTGGGCTCCCTCTCCGAGACCTTCGCCCTCGCGCTCGAGCTGGAGAAGAATTTCCAGCCGATGCTCACGCTCCGAGAGCTGCTTCACAGCATTGTTCCACTCGGTCTCGGCGGTCTGGCGTGCATTCTGCGATTCGTCGTGCCCCTGCTGGGCGGCGAGCAGCTCCTGCTCGGCAGCATCCAGAGAGGCTCGTGTGGAGGCCTGCGCCGCTCCCGTCTGTTCCGCTCGTGTAGCAGCAGTCGTCACGGCAAGGCCGGCGACTGAAACTTGCTCCTGGAGTTGGAGGGAGCGGGACCTCTCGGCATCGCGGCGGGCACTGGCGGTAGAGAGCTCACCTCGGACATCGGTGAGTCGGTTTTCGAGACCATGGAGACGACCGGTCAGCGACTCGGTGGCCTGCTCGGCAGACTGGCGCTCCTGCTGGGCTTGCTGGAGACGGGCAGCACCAGCCTGGAGCAGTTCTTCCTCCCCACGAAGCACCTCGAGCAAGGAAACAAGCTGGGCATCCGTCTGTTCGATCTCGTTTTCCTGCTCACGAATGCGGAGATGCGTGGCGTCGATATCAGCACGGGCGCGGAGGCCCATCTCCCGGAACTCTCCGCAGCGTTCAGCGTTCGTTTCGATGCGGTTCTCACCGGAGAAGATCCGGTTCCGCAGTGTCTGCAAGCTGTCACGGGCCCCGCCTGTCTCGGCATCAAGCGCTGTGACCTGCTCGCGCGCTCCTGCGACCTCCAGCTCCTGCTCCCCAATCTCACGCTCGTATAGGGCACGGGCATCAGCGCTCTTCTCCACCTGCTCGGCCACCTCGGTAATGGAACGCTCGAGGTCGATATAGGTGCGGTGCGAAAGATGCGTGTCGAGAACACGGAGGTCCTCCATGAGCGATTGATAGCGCCGCGCCTTCCCTGCCTGACGCTGCAGGGAGCCGATCTGGCGCTTCACCTCTTTGATGATGTCGGAGACACGAAGAAGATTGGACTCTGTGTATTCTAGCTTGCGTAGTGCCTCCTTCTTCTGTGCCTTGTACTTCGTGATGCCAGCAGCCTCTTCGAAGATAGCGCGGCGGTCCTCCGGACGACTGTTCAGCAGCTGGGCGGTACGACCCTGCTCCATGATGGAGTAGGCGCTTCGGCCAATGCCGGTATCCATGAAGAGATTATGGATGTCCTTGAGTCGGCAGGGCGTGCCATTGATCAGATACTCCGACTTGCCGTCGCGAAAGACGCGGCGGGTGATGCGGACTTCGTTCCACTCGACTCCCAGCTCCTGCTCGCACTCGGCGAAAGTCATGGAGACCTCGGCCATATTGTGTGGCTGGCGCGTGTCGGTGCCATTGAAAATGACATCGGCCATCTCGCCGCCACGGAGAGCCTTTGCCGACTGCTCACCGAGCACCCACCGAATGGCGTCAAGCACGTTCGATTTGCCACAACCGTTCGGGCCGACAATGGCTGTCACCCCGCGATGGAACCGCAGGGTGGTCTTGGGGGCGAAGGACTTGAATCCGATCAGTTCGAGTGATTGAAGATACATGGGAAAAAGAGTTGAATGGGGGTACTGAATCCTACCCTCTGTAAGCTCGAAGTCACAACAAAAAACACAATACCTAGGGGCTCAGTCAATCCGCCACCACAAGATATAGTGGTTTCTGGACATCTCTCGGGCGGATCTCTTGAGGGAGTTGGACATCCCCTCCCAATTGCTTGCTTGGATAAAACGGGGTTACTCCTTAAAAGATGATTCATGCCATCCTTTGATTTCACACCCGTCCTTGCCAACCGCATTATTTCCGTCATCACCATCGATCGCGCCGAGGATGCCGAGCCGCTGACTCAGGCCCTTTTGGATGGCGGTCTGAATGCCCTTGAGGTCACCTTTCGCACCCCAGCCGCGCCGGAAGCAGTTGCGAGGATCAAGGCCGCCTTCGGAAACAAGGTTCACCTCGGTGTAGGCACGCTGCTCACAGGCGAGCAGGTTGTTCAGGCAGCCGAGGCCGGCGCAACCTTTGGCCTCGCTCCAGGATTGAATGCCAATGTTGTCCGAGCCGCCCACGAGCGGGGCATGGGATTCATTCCCGGTGTGATGACTCCCTCGGAAATCGAGCGAGCCCTCGAACTCGGCTGCAAGGTTCAGAAGTTTTTCCCGGCTGATGTCGCCGGCGGCATCAAGATGCTCAAGACGCTCTCGGGTCCCTACGGCCACACGGGCGTGAAGTTCATCCCTCTCGGCGGAGTCAGCGCCACCACTCTGAAAGAATATCTGGCTGCTCCCGGCGTTGCCGCCGTGGGTGGATCCTGGATCGCCGACCGCTCCCTCATCAAGGCCGGTGACTGGGCCGGCATTACTTCACTTGCAAAGAAAGCTGTGGCCATTGCCACAGGACAGGAAGAGGAAGGCCCTCTGGAATAAAGTGCCATCATTCGTCCTGGAGCCTCCTATAATTTGGACCGTCGCCTCTTGTTCCTAAAGCCCGAGGTATTGATCGTTCTTGGTCTTCTGCTCCTGGGCGCAGCTGCTGCAGAGTTCTGCTTTCTGAGATCCAAGGGGCACCGAACAGTAGTGATCACCCGCGCTTCAGAGCAATTCGGCGAGGCCTTGGAGCGCGCTGGAATTCAGACCCAACCCGAGGCCTCCAAGTAGTCGTCCATCACTGGTTGACCGCGCCAGGGGCCTGTGCTAAGTTTCAGAAAGTCAATGCGGGTATAGCTTAGTGGTAAAGTTCCTGCCTTCCAAGCAGGCCATGAGGGTTCGATTCCCTCTACCCGCTCCACCACAACCCTCTTCGCTTCAGCGGGTTGCGCTTCTCAAGGAAAGCATTTCTTGAAATCTGGGACACTTTTGGGACATTCGTTGCATGGTTTCACGCAATTCCGCCCCGAGGAAAACCAAGGCCGAAAAGTTCCCTCTGACCATCAAGGCGGGGTCATCCGTCGTAAAAATCTACCGGGAGAGCCGGCCCGATAGCTCGATCTACTACAAGCTCTCGTACCACCTCGGAGGGAAACGCCACAGACCATCCTTCGCCGACTTTGATGAAGCCAAGAACGAGGCGGCGGCAAAAGCGGCCCAGCTTGCCCGAGGCGATGTGGATGCCATGCAGTTGAACGGGAAGGATCGTCTCGCCTACGGGAGGGCCTTGGAAGCCATCAGAACGCTTGAAATGCCTCTTGATGCAGCTGCCATCGATTACGCCGAGGCAAGGAAGATCCTGAAGAACAATTCCCTGCTAGATGCCGCCAGATTCTACATGAGGCATCATGGGCATGGCATCACGGGTAAATCGGTTTCCGAGGCTTTTGCGTCTTTCCTGGACGCAAAAACTAAGGCACAGAGAAGCCCCCTCTACCTGAAGGACATCAGACTCCGAGTCGGAACCTTCGCGAAAGCCTTCTCCTGCGAGGTGCGCCAACTTTCCGCACAGGATGTCGCGGATTGGCTTGAGACTTTGGATGTCACTGCTCGGACAGTCAACAATACGGCATTGCTACTTCGCACCTTCTTCGGTTTCTGCCAGACCCGCCAATGGCTCTCCAAGGATGTCGATCTCATGGAGCGGGTAACCAAGAAGAACCAAGCCAAACAAGACATAGAGATCTTTACCCCATCGGAACTCCGTAAGCTCCTCCATGCGGCAACCCCGCGCCTTGCAACGGCCATTGCCATCCAGGCCTTCGCCGGCATCCGCACTGCCGAACTCATGCGGATGACATGGGATGATCTGGAGAGGCGTAAGGGCTATGTTGAGGTATCGGCATCGAAGGCCAAGACCGCTTCCCGGCGACTCATTCCAATCCAGACCAACCTCTCGGCATGGTTGCGCTTAAAGAAAAAGGAAGGTGATGAAAATCGGGTATGGCCCGTGATCGAGAGCGAGTACTACGAGCAACTGGCGAAGTTAGCGGAAAAGACGGGTGTGCCTTGGAAGAAGAATGCCCTGCGTCACAGTTTCATCTCTTACAGGGTCGCTGAGTCGAAGAACATGGCGGCAACATCCCTTGAGGCGGGAAATTCCCCTCGGGTCATCCAGTCAAATTATCTGGAACTGGTGACGGAGAAGGAGGCGAAGGAATGGTTTGGGATTGTCCCTGTTAAGCGACCCAAGAACATCATTGAGATGGAGGCGGCATGAAAAACGATGCATCCTCAAAACCCCGTGGAGAACGCAAAAAAGGAATTTTCGGGATTGCTAACGCAGAGTGGGATTTAAACGAAAAAACCATCCCCAGCAAATCTGTCCATGAGTGTCTGCTGTATGAGTACGCTCGGGAACTGATCAGGCGATCTCAGGAGGCATCAAGCACACTCAAGAAACTGCAAGCAGCTCACGCATCCGGTGACAGTGAAGTCTACTGGGATTTATGGCAGCAAATGAACTCGTGCTTGAAAACAAAGTCCTCCAGCTCGGCATTAGTCTATCCGTATATGGATGAGTTGCCATGGATCGGGTTCCAGCATCAGTTGGAAAAAGAGAGACAGGAGTTGATCAAAAAGAGGAAGCCTGTCCGTCAGCGTCCCAGCCTGGGCAAAGGCAAAAAAGGAGTGACTGCAGAAATCCTTAAGAGCGATGCAGAGGAGTCAGACGAGCTGCTATACTGGGGCCAAGGGTTGGCTCTGCTCAAAAATCCACCCTATGAGCCCGGCAAACTCTATGAGAAGTTCAACCAATCAGTACGTGCAGCAAACGTAATCCTTGGTATGGACGTGAGAAGGGAAACCTGTGGCTTTTTCGCCGTTGATTTAAAGGCAAGGGTTCCCGACGTTCTGAAGGGCTTTAAAGCGTGGTTGGATAAGGAAAGGAAAAGGGCTGGCATCGTTGATGCGGAGCGACGAGGTAGAACCAGCGAGACAGACAAGGCTTATTACTTGCTCAAGGCACTTGGCGCATATCGCCTAATGACAATGAGCAAAATGAGTGCTGGGGGGATTGTCGACACCTTCGAGCATCGACTCAAACGCCGCCCACTTTACTCCAACGCCCCGGAGTGGTCCCGGGCAAAAAAGACCGTGGACGCAGCACTCCGTGATTTTTTTGTCATCCCTGCCGATGCGATTTTCTAGAGTGGGATTTTAGGGGTAAAAGTTTCTTTTTTGGGGACATTTCGGCATGAGCCCGTTCGCGGTGAACTGCATGGGAAGGGCAAGGACAATCCAAGCCCACAACCCAAACAACGAACCATGCAGTATCAAGAAACAGTAGACGAAATCCTGAGCAAGAAAGAGGCCGCCAATGCGCTTCGCATC
Organism: Chthoniobacterales bacterium; assembly: GCA_036824855.1. Lineage (GTDB taxonomy): Bacteria > Verrucomicrobiota > Verrucomicrobiia > Chthoniobacterales > UBA6821 > UBA6821. Next base: position 20,038 of record DAISZK010000008.1, read on the forward strand.
TCGGTCAGGACAGCAGATGAGTGGATGAGGAAAGGTATCCTGCCCTTCATCAAATTGCCAACCGGCGCAGTGAGATTCAGGCGTTCCCACATTCTGGGACTTATGGATCGCTACGCCATCACCACGGGAGGTATCGCATGATTACCTTACCCATCGGGGATGACCCCCAGAAACAACAAACCCCGGACGGAAATTCGGATCAGAAAACCATGATCAGATTTCATTCTCCACGTTCTATTGTGCGCTATGAACCTCCAGACAATGAGTTACTGGTCGGTGATTACCACATCGTGAAGGGAGAGATCTTCATGATTGGAGGCTCTCCGGGGATTGGCAAATCCAGGGTAACTACGGAATTGGCGATCTGCGGGGTGACTGGAGAGGATTGGCTCGGATTGAAGGTGCATTGCCCATTCAAAACCATGATCATCCAGAATGAGAATGGCTTGAGAAGGCTGATGAATGAGTTCAATAGCCGAGAAAAACTGGTTCCGCTGTTGGACTCCAAGATCCGAGTATCCGAACCCCCTCCCTACGGAATGAGATTCACTGATCCGATCTTCAGGAATCAATTGCTAAAGGAAATCAAATCCTTTCAGCCTGATGTGATAATCTTAGACCCATGGAACTCGGTAGCAAAGGACGACAACATGAGGGAATATGTAGCGGCTTTCGAGGCTCTTCTAGGGGCGCTTCCCAGCGGAGCTGAAAAGCCCGCTATTGGGATTGTTGCCCACACAAGGAAGCCTAAGGCAGAGGAAACCAGAACCGGAGGGAATCACATGATGAACCTTCTGGCGGGGAGCTACATCCTTTCCAGCAAGCCTCGTTCGGTCTTCATCATGATTCATGCCAACGAGATTGATGAAACGGACAAAAGGAGGGTGTGGTTCAACCCAAAAAACAATAATGGTCTAGAATCCCAGAGGTCGGCATGGCTGATGAAGGAGGATGGATTCAGTCAGATTAAAGGGTTCGAGTGGGATGCCTTCGACGAGGGGCCGAGAGTGAGAGCTACCATGACAGAGGGTTTTGTGCGAACCGCTCTCTCGGAACCTGTGGACAGGAAAGGAGCAATCACCCGCCTAGTGGATGAGTCTGGCCTTGGCAAACGGACTTGTGAAAAAGCTCTAGAAGAGGATGGGAAATTCTCCCACATCTTTGAAATTACTGATGACGGATACTACCAACTAAAGTGATCTTCACTGGGAGCGAACGAATCAGATTCCCTAGGGAACTGGTTCGTTCGTAACCCGCCCAAGCATTGCATCCGTTTCACTCCCTAAAGAGTAAACCCATACAACAAGTGACAGCGTGACATGGGATACAGAAATCAGTGATCATGTGACACCAATGACAAGCGTTTGTCTCTGTAGAGGAATGTAACTCTTCAGTAATCTACTCTGTTAAAACACGGGTTACAGAGTGACACAACCCCTCCCCTTCATAAAAGAGATGGGCTTTCTTTAAAGTGGGTGTTTTTACTTTAAAGCATTCTTTAAAGCATTCAAAAACACTTTGTTAGTTGCTAAAGATTGTAAGAATGCTGTGTTAGTCAAAATCGTTGATGGGATGAAAACTGCGTTGCTACCTGCAGGACCCTGTGGGCCTGTTGCACCATTGGTACCATTTTTGCCAGCAGGGCCAGTTAGTGCACTAACATTAGCAACTCCAAGCATTCCGTTTGAATTTACCGTAACAATACCGCCGCTATTAGCTCCTATTCCCGCTAAATAAATTGATGTATGAACTCCTTTTGTTCCTATCCTAATGGTCTTTGATTCAGAACTTACACCATCATTACCAATATAAATGTTATTACTTCCTGAGATCAGATTCTGCCCTGCTCCCATACCCAAGGCGATATTACTCGAACCAGTTGTGCTATTATAAAGCGCCTGAGCTCCGTCTGCCGCGTTAAAAGACCCTGTTGTGTTATTGTAAAGCGCCTGTGCTCCGTTTGCCGAGTTATATGTACCAGTTGTATTGTTGATAAGTGCTTGATCGCCGTTGGCCACATTTTCGGTTCCAGTCTTATTATTTTGAAGTGCTGAGTCCCCATTGGCCGTGTTGAATGAACCGGTCGTGTTTGCATAAAGTGCATATGCGCCATTGGCCGTGTTGAATGAACCGGTCGTGTTAGAATAAAGCGCGGAAGCTCCGCTAGCCGCATTGTTAGAGCCGGTCGTGTTAACGCAGAGAGTCGAGAATCCGTTAGCCGTATTACCCGATCCTGTACTGTTTTGATGGAGCGCATCATAACCACTTGCCGTATTTCCATCACCTGTTGCGTTTTGGCTAAGTGCTTCAGCACCGATAGCTACATTTTGCCATCCAGTCGTATTGGCAAAAAGTGCATGGATTCCATAGGCAACATTCCATTGGCCAGTTGTGTTGGCATTGAGCGAAAGGGTGCCATTGGCTGTATTACCCCAACCAGTCATAAAAGTATTGCCAGCGTGAGTTCCAAATTCATTGTAAGTTATAGGTGAAACAATAGCAGGCGCTTGTTGAACCAAGGCCAATGACAATGCAAAGACAATTAAGATGTTCTTGTTCATGGGAGATTAAACACAACTACTCGTCATACAAAAATACACAACTAAAGATTTTTTACCTTCTTCCGGTTATTCTGAAAAAGTCTAGAGACCACTTTTCTGGCTCGTATAGCCCCGCCAGGCTCTTTTTGAGGGAGTGGGTGCGCGTAGGGGGCCGGCAATGCTAAAAGCATCCTTTTATTTCTCTCCGCTTCGCTCGTCCTTCGGCCTCACTTGCGGGTTGCCCTGTCGGTAACTCCACGCCCAACTGGAAGGCCTAGGGATCAACAATGTCACCTCGCGCAGAGTCGTGCCTGCATATAGCCGTCACTCCTCCTGCTTCCGGTATCCAGCAGATAACAAGGGTGCGACGGTAGTCCTTTCGCTCGACAAGCTCGCTCCTTGGTCTCCCTGCACCCTGCGTTATCTTCTGTTACCTCATGCTCGTCTCCGCAAATCCTCGGCCCTAAACCCCATTTTACGGAGCGTCCACACAAACCCAATCGCAGCCTTCATATTTTTGGGACACTTTGGGACACGGGGTACTGTATTTGACTGCGCTGGACTTCATTGAGGTTCTATACCTCAAAGAGCCTTTTATATACTGATTCTATGGACTTTGTGTTCAAAATCACGCAATCACACGAAGTCTCAAAAAGACCCAAAAGAGGGTTCGATTCCCTCTATCCGCTCCACTCCACCTTTTGTTTTAGAAGGGTTGATCGTTTTCTTAACACGATGGGTTCGATTGATTGACAGCACTTGCCTCCCGGCAAGCCGTGCAGCCCTCTCAGGGTCCTGCGGTCGCAGGATCTACCGCGCCGCTTCCCATCGGCTTGGTTCGTTCGTTCCCACGACCCTCGCCCTAACGGGTTGACCTTCGGTCAATCTACACCGTGCCTCCCCGGCACTCGGTGTTCCCTCTACCCGCTCCACTCCACCTTTCGTTTTAGGAAGGTGGAGCGTTTTCTAAGTACTATATCTCTTCTGGATTCATTTTATACAACCTCCGCACAGAGCAGTTCTGCTTGTTGCAGGACAGTCTGGACGGCTTGGTCCTGAAGGTCGGGAGGGTACCCGTATTTGTTCAGGATCCTCTTCACGATGACCCGGATCTTGGCCCGGGCACTTTCACGGAGGGTCCAGTCGATCGTCGCACTCTTGCGGACCTGGGTGATGAGTTCTGCGGCGATGACCTTGAGTTGATCGTTGCCCAGAGCCCTGACGGCTGACTCGTTGGCGGCCAGGGCATCGTAAAAGGCCACCTCGTCATCGGTAAGTCCGAGATCGACGCCTCTCTTGGTGGCGGAGTCGAGTTCTTTGGCCAGTTTGATGAGCTCCTCGATCACCTCCATCGTGGAGATGGCTCTGTTGTGGTAGCCGTTGAGGGTCTGCTTCAGCTTGTCGCTGAACTGCTTCGCCTGAACGAAGTTCCGCTTGGAGCGGACCTTGATCTCATCCTTGAGGAGTTTTTCCAGTAGCTCGGCGGCGACGTTCTTGTGCTTCAGCCCCCGCACCTCGGCGAGGAACTTGTCCGAAAGGATGCCTATGTCAGGCCGGGGCAGTCCTGCGGCGGTAAAGACATCGATGACCTGTCCCTCGGTGGTGATCGCCTTGGAGACCAGCTGACGGACCGCAGCGTCGAGCTGCTCTGGATTCTTGCCACTCTTGCTCGCCTGTTTGTTGAGGGCAGCCTGAAGGGTCTGGAAGAAGGAGATGTCATCCCGGATCGCCGTGGCCTCGTCACTGGCTGCAGAGAGGGCAAAAGCCCGGGAGAGTTCCGTTACGACCTGAATGAACCGTTTCTTCCCATCCTCCTGCTGAAGAATGTGCTCCTGAGCCCCGGGGATGAGTTGGAGCTTCTCCGTGGAGTTGCCAGTCGTCCACTTGCTCCAGTCGTATCCACCTGCCTGCCGCGCCGTTCCATTTTCAATCAACCGCTTGATCCGTGTTCGACCAAACCCCGTCTTCCACTCCTTCTCCATCGCTACAGCTTCCTCTCGAGTCGCTGCTTGTTCGTAATGGGCTATCCGGATTGGCGGATACTTCTTGGTCCACTCAGCTCCTCTTCCACTGCGGTGTTCCACCCATCTCTTCATGAGATTGTCTGTCTGCCCTATATAAACGCTGCCATTAGAGCACAGGACGGCATAGACGTAGTACGAACTTTCCGGCACCGGCGCAGGCTGGTGAAGCATGTCCGAGGCTATCTGGTGCTTCTCAAGGAGGACCGCGATCGCCTGCTTCTCATCGTAGGTGGGATGGCCTTTGCCTCCGCTCTCGGTGTAGGTGGCGAGTGCCTGCTTCAGTTGATCAGCGAGCCCAAGGTAATCGACGATCAAGCCACCCGGTTTGTCACGGAAGACCCGGTTCACCCGAGCGATTGCCTGCATCAGTCCATGACCTCGCATCGGCTTGTCGGCATACATGGTATGGAGGCAGGGAGCGTCGAATCCCGTCAGCCACATGTCGCGGACGATCACGATCCGGAAGGGGTCCTTGCTGTCCTTGAAACGGTTGGCGAGCTTCCGGCGCTTCTCCTTGTTGCGGATATGCTGCTGCCACTCGGGGCCATCGCTGGCACTGCCAGTCATCACGACCTTCACCACACAGGCTTTTCCCTTCTCGGAATCAGGGTCGTCATCCTTGGCACTGGCCCAGTCGGGACGGAGCTTCAGGATCGCCTCGTGGAGATCAACGCAGATGCGGCGGCTCATGCAGACGACCATGGCCTTGCCGTTCATCGCCTCCAGACGCTTCTCAAAGTGCTCCACGAGATCCTTGGCGATCAAGGCGATCCGCTTGGGATCACCAACCAACGCTTCCAGAGCAGCCCACTTGGTCTTGAGTTTCTCGCGGCTCCCTTCCTCCTCACCCTCGGTGATTTCCTCGAACTCCTTATCCAGTTTCGGCAGCTCCGAGGCATTGAGCCCCAGCTTGGCGATCCGGCTTTCATAATAGATCGGCACTGTCGCCTTATCGGCCACGGCCCGCTGAATGTCATAGACGGAGATATAATTCCCGAAGATCGCCCTGGTATTGGCATCGGTCTTCTCGATCGGGGTCCCGGTGAATCCGATAAACGACGCGTTGGGCACCGCATCCCGCATGTCACGGGCGAAGCCATCGATCAGGTCATACTGGCTCCGGTGGGCTTCATCGGCGATGACGACGATATTGCGTCTCTCGGAAAGAGCCTTGTTGGCTGAGTCCTTCTCGGCGGCGAACTTGTGGATCGTCGTGAAGATGACGCCGCCGCTGGCGCGGTTGAGGAGTTCCCTGAGATGCTCCCGGCTCTCTGCCTGAATGGGCATCTGTCCCAACGTCTCATGGCACCGCTGGAACTGCCCAAAGAGCTGGTCATCCAGATCGTTTCGGTCCGTGAGCACGATGAGGGTAGGATTCTGCATCGTCGGATGTCGGGCCATCCGTCCGGCATAGAAGAGCATCGAGAAGCTCTTGCCGCTTCCCTGCGTATGCCAGACGACACCGGCACGGCGATCACCCGGTTTTCCCTCCTCCATAGGTCCCGACCAGTAGGCTCCATCATCTTCCTTGGTTCGCCCCTCTTCGGCCATGCCACTCGCCCGGATCGTCTCCTCGACGGCCGCATTCACGGCATGGAACTGGTGATACCCCGCCATGATCTTGTAGATCGCCCCGTTGTCAGGATCCTCCTCGTAGGTCACGAAATGCTCCAGCAGTCCGAGGAAGCGCTGCGGTTCAAAGACCCCACGGATCAGCACCTCCAACTCCAGAGCGCTCTTGGGAGCATCACCATCCCCCTCGATCGTCCGCCAGACCTTGAACCACTCCTGATTCGCCGTCAGCGATCCGATCCTCGCCTGCAGACCATCGGAGACCACGAGGATCTCGTTGTAGCTCATGAGCGAGGGAATCTCCGCCTTGTAGGTCTGGAGCTGGGAGAAGGCGCTCCAGATCGTCGCCTCCTCATCGGCAGCATTCTTCAGTTCGATCACCGCCAGTGGCAGACCATTGAGGAAAAGGATCACATCGGGGCGGCGGTTATGCTGCCCCTCGATCACGGTGAACTGATTCACCGCCAGCCAGTCATTCGCCTGCACATCGGCGAAATCCACCAGACGCACCCGATCCCCCGCGATCGATCCGTCAGAGCGTTTATATTCCACCGGCACCCCGTCACGCAGATGATGGTGAAAGGAGCGGTTGTTCCCGATCAGCGAAGTGGTCTCGTGGCGCAGGACTTTCCTCAGTGCCTCTTCCCGTGCCTCCTCAGGGATGGTTGGATTCAGTCGATGGATCGCCTCACGCAGCCGCCCCTTCAGCAACACATCGGAGAAGGAGTCACGCTCCGAGGCAGACTCCCCCGGAGCCATCTCGGGACCATGGCCGATGGCATAGCCCAGCTCACCGAGCCACTCCAGAGTGGCCTCCTCAATATGGGATTCGTTCAGGGACATGGTTTGAAATCAGGCTTGGGCATCCGCTTCCTTAGCAAGTTTCATCAGACGCTCCGAGAGATCCGATGGTGCGATGAAGATCCACTGCTTCCCCTTCTTTTGTGACTCCAGCATCTTTCGCTCAGCCAGATCGAGGAGATCCGCCCGGGCCGTCTGATAAACGATCCCGTGACTCTTTCCATGACTGGCGAATGTATAGCGATGATTCGGATGCTTGATCGCATGGAGGAGGAGCTCCACCTGCCGGTGATTGAAAAGATCGAGCGCCTTCATATGCGACTCGGCATCATGAAACTCCTCTGTCTTCCGCCGGATGTAGGCGTGCAGCTCCGCGATCGCCTGCCGGATCACACGAGTCTGCGCGAGTAGGAAATAGGTCAGATCATTGTCGTCAGTCTCCGTGTGCAGGAATGACAGACTGTATTTCATGGGAGCCTTCTTGATGATCTTTGAGATCGAGATGAACTCAAAGAGCCAGTAACCCCTGCGGATCATCGCCCAGTAAAAGAGCGCTCGCGCCGTCCTCCCGTTCCCGTCATAGAACGGGTGATCATAGGCCAGCCAGAAGTGCAGCAAGATCGCCCTCACAGCGGGGTGGATGAAGTAATCCGGGGTCTCGGCATTCGCAAAGGCGCACATCGCCCGCATCCGCTCCTCTAGCTCCTCCGCAGGTGGGGGAATATGGACGATCTTGTCGTAGTCATCGCCGACCACCCGCTCCTCATGGGGAAGCCGAAACCTCCCCGCAGCCGTCGGATCCTCCATCGTCTCGTCGGTCACCAGCCGATGAATCTCCAGAACCAGCTCCGGTGTCAGATCCCGATCCTTCAGCTCACGGATCCGCTGCATCGTCACATAGTTGTTCAGAATCATCCGCTCACTGTTATCCCTCGGCTTCCGCCCGGTGCGGATCATCTCCTTAGCCACCTCACGGGTCGTCACCGCACCTTCCAGCTGACTTGAGGTGATCGCCTCCTCCATCAGCGAGCTCACCAGATACCGATCCCTCGTCTGTGGATTGGTAATCTGATCAGGCAGACTCACCTGCCCTCCCGAGCCCAGATCGATCTGGTGCAGCTCCTCCATGACTAGTTCTGGCACGGAGAAAAAGAACGGCCTTCCCTGCTTATCCTTCAGACCGATAGGGCGGAGCGCATCCATCCGCGAGAGCTTCGTCGCCAGCCACCACTCCTCATGCGTGAAGCCGTCCGGTACCGGATGCCTCCTCAGCTTGTCCCAGTGCAGGTATTCCCCCCGAGTCTTCTGGGCCTGCATCAGGGAGAAGAGCTGCATCATCCGATCCGGCTTCTGAAGCCGAGTCATCAGCTCACTTAGCGGCGGGGGTGTCTGGGGGATCTTCATCGGATATGGTTAATCAACTACTAAAACGTTTACAATTAGTAGATCCCGCCATCTTGGCAATCAACTACTAAAACGTTTATAATTAGTAGTTGTGTCATATTCCATTGGTTCCCAGTGGTTTAGGAAGTTGCTTGGTCATCGCCCTTGGTGTTTCAGCCAAAAGGGATACGGGGCTGGAGCAGGCGCGGGGGTTGAGGAGTAGCCGTATCCACTCTGCTGGACGACCGGGGGTGGGATCTTGGGCATCGTCGGGGGCCGGGGGAAATCGCGGATCTCGGGATAGGGACCTCCGAAGGGCACCTCATCCGGGTCAAAGGCTCCGTCCTTCGATGGTTCAGGGTATCCGAGGGCAAAAGGCGAAAGGTCATTGGAGATATTCCGTGCCCAGGCGAGCCACTCCACCTGCTCGGCGGTTAGTTCCCCACCCTGCCCCTCCTTCCAGCGCTGCTCACATGCCGCGGTGAATGCATTCGCCGACTCGTACATCCTCCACCACTCGGAGGCCTTCAGAAAATCATCCTGCCGCTTCTTGGCGGTCTTCTTGAGGGCCTTGGCATGATTCTTCCTCGCCTCCTCCGCCTCCTGGATGGCTCGCTGCTCCAGATATTTCTTATGGCGGATCTCCGACTCGATCCGATCCTTCTCCCGTTGGATCGCCTCGGCCTTCCGCCGCTTCTGCGCGGCGACATAGTGACTGCGGATCTCGTTGACCACACGCGCGAGAACCTTATCGAGAGGCAGCTTCTCGCTCTCGGTGAACTCCTTCTCATCACGCGATCCGTAGCGATCCGTCTTCAGTGAAAAGATCAGCCGCCCCGAGGGAACCTTCTCCTCCCTCAGTCCATAGCCATATCCGGAATACCGACCCCGCCTCGCCGAGGGAGCCTTCTCGACCATCTCCTCCTCGATCTTGAGATACAGCCGGTCATGGCTTTTCTGGAAATAAGCGGGGCCATAGGAACTCTGCGCCTTCCGGAATGGAATCCCCAGCGGCTTCACCTTCTGAAGAATCACATGGAATGCCTGTGCCGCCCGCTCCGCCTGAGTCTTCGACACCTTGACCTCGGGTAGCGTGCGCTCACCGTAAAAGCTGGCACGCTTGTCAGAATCGACATGTGCCTTCTTGATCTTAGCGATCAGCGCGGTCGCAAGCTCATGGAGAGATTCCGATACTCCCGGCATGGGCAGCTCTGTACCGACCGATTGCTCCGCCGACTTGAGGAAAACTTCATCCTGAGTGGGAGGCAGCGGGAGCTTCCGGGGCTTCTTCCCCGCCGCCAGCTTTGCCCAGTAGCCGCGGGAGGGACGGGGGACATTCAGCTTCTTGCAGCGCTTCGTGATCGCCACATCCGAGATCCCCAGCTCCTCGGCTAGCTTCGTCCCCGGTGTCGACCAGACCTTCTCGTAGAGTTCCTCGCGGGTGAGTTCTTTCTGAGGGGTCTCGTCACTCATGGGATTCTCCTAATGATCAGTCAGGCGCATGCCGCCTCCTTGAGAGAAAGCTCCCCGCTCAGGAGTTTTGGGAGGAGGGTGTCGCGCAGGGTTGCGAGAGTGCGGGATTGTTCTTCGTTGCGGTGAATCTGCTCCGTCCAGGCTTCGAGGAATTTTGCGGCGGCTTTTTGAATGGGGAGCGGCGGCAGAAGCACTGACACTCGGCGAAGCTCGGACTGTCTGATGCCTTCAACGGTTGTTCCTGTTCCTCGATTGACAATGTCAGTCTGACAGGCAGGAGATTCGAGCCAGTAATAGAGGAAGGCGGAGACGCACACCGCAGGATTGGCCCGCAGCGCAAAGATGCGCTGACTTAAGCAATAGCGGGCATCCAGTGCCAGATAGTAGAGTTCACCGAGTGGAGCCTCGGAGGTCATAAGTATGTCCCCTAGCGCGAGTTTGTCCTTCATCCACTGTTCATAGAGTTCCTCGCTCACGAAGTTGAATGTGTCTGGCCGCACTAGCCTGCCGCCCTTCACGTTCTTCGCTGAGACAGCCGGAATACCCGTCGGTGACCAATCGCTTCCCATTTTTTTCGGGGTCCTGCCTCGATAGTCGATGATGAGTGAGGTGGCCTCTTCAATGGTGGCAACCTCCCACCCCTTGGGAATGTGGCCAAGAGGTGATTCCTCGAAGGAGTCGGGAAAGAGGGCTGCGGTGGCTGAGTCCATGCCGGAGGGTTGGCGGCCATCGAGCTTGGCGCGGACGGGGTCGAAGTCGACGAACCAGCTCTGGAAGAGTGCCCGGGCGGTGGCCTCGAGGGTGGCATTCATCCGCCGGTTCAACTCGATCTTGTCATCCAATGCCCCCAGCACTTCGGCAATCCGTTTCTGCTCTGCGAGGGGTGGGCACAAAACTGGAATGCGGTGTAGGTCATTCCGATTTACGCCGGGGACACTGCTTTTATCGCTACACGATTGGAAGTCGACCGTCCGCAGCAGATACGAGACGAAATGCGGATCGTTTCCGTGAAAGTCATTTACCCAAAGTGTTGTATTCAGTGGCCAGTAGTCCTCTTTTATTAAAAAAACTTGCCCGATCGTACCATACCGCCCAGTCACAACACCGGGTCCTTTCACTGCTGATTCGGAGTGATAGTCACTAACACCAGATGAAGAAACTATAGGCACTTTACCGGGTTTTCGCTTTTGCGACGGCAAATCAAACCCACGTTGAAGCGTGATTACTTCCCCAAGTTCAACAGCTTCCCATTCACTCGCCATACCCCAATCCTTTCAGGTTTGCGCCGGGGTCATCCGACTTTTTGAGGAAGGCGACATATTCGGTTTGGATATCGAGGAGAAGGGTCTCGCCCGATTGGAGTGACATGAGGTGTTCCTCGGTGATCTCCAGGATATCCCCTCCCCAGCGGTGGCCGAAGGGTGTCTCGGCTCCATTGGTGGCATCAAAGGGTGCGGGAATGGTGTGGATCGCGGCTTTCTGATTCCGGGAGGACGTCTCCCGCGAGGCATTCTCCGGCCAATGGCTAAGGAGTTTGTTTTTCCACGGTTTGATCCCGGCTTTACGGACAACAAGAAATCGATCCAGGGTTTTTGCCATTTCGGAGAGTTCCGGACTGATCCAGCCAATGACTTCCAGGATGCCCTCGTGCTGTTGTTCGAGGTCCGTCCAGTGGATGATGCGCTCGTGGTGAAAAACGCGGTTTCGGAGGTTTCTGATCTGCTCGAGTCGCCGCTTGATTCGGTGGCGGTTGTGCAACTGCTTTGGCATGTGCAGGAAGACGCCTTTGATTCCTTTCGGTAAAAATCGGGCTATCTCTTCGTAGTGGGCTTCGAAGATGGAGGTCCAAAAGCCGAATTGGAGTTCGGCGATGACCCGACCGGGAATGATCGGCTTCTTGAGTCGACAAATCTTGGCTTTTGCCCGCTCGACCTCTTCGACAGCCCAGGGGGTCAGTAGTAACTTCGATGAGTCATACCATGACTCGGTTCCTACAAAAGAGGTTAACTCCCGATGGATACTATTGCGCAGGGCTACTTCGCAAAGTTGCAGGGGTGAATACAGGCTCTCGCAGAGGGCCATGTTCAGAAGATACCGTGCGGCAACCGTGGCCGATGCCGCTCCATCGGAACCGTAGACCTCAAGGCGCTCCTGAGAAAGAGTCTGTCGCAGTGCTGTGAAAAAAGACTCTTGCATTATGGCAAGCATTCCACGATTGGTATCCCCGTAAGCCCCGTGTGACCTTCTCCCGACTTCGTGTCGGTGCTAGGGACCGGGGTTTCTTCTTTTCTGGGAATGGCGTTCTCAGAGGGCATACCCGAGTCCTTTCAGGTTGGCGCGGATTGAGGCCTCCAGTCGGGCAGACTCGGCGAATTGGGCGTTTAGCTCGGCGATGAGTCGGGGCATTTTCTCCTCGAAGGGCTCCCCATCATCCTCGATCTCCTCGGCTCCGACGTAGCGGCCCGGTGTCAGGACATGGCCATGGGCAGAGATCTCTGCAGTCGTGGCTGATTTGCAGAAGCCAGGCACGTCGGCATACGCCGACGGGGTCGAGGGTCCAGAGTCGAGTGTCGAGGGCTTGTCTCCACGCCATGCATGGTAAGTGGTGACGATCTTGCCGAGGTCCTCATCAGTGAGCTCTCGGTGGACGCGGTCAATGAGGGTGCCCATTTTCCGGGCGTCGATGAAGAGGGTTTCCTTGCGGCGGTCGCGGCGCTTTCCGTCGTTCTTACTTCTCGTGATGAACCAGAGGCAGACGGGGATCTGGGTGCTGTAGAAGAGCTGTCCGGGGAGCGCAACCATGCAGTCGACGAGGTCAGCCTCGATGAGGGCTTTCCGGATCTCTCCCTCGCCGGATTGGTTCGAGGACATGGAGCCATTCGCGAGGACGAAGCCGGCCATTCCCTGCGGTGCAAGGTGGTGGATGAAGTGCTGGACCCAGGCGAAGTTCGCATTCCCCTTCGGCGGGACGCCGTACTGCCAGCGGACGTCGTCGTCCTTGCGGAACCAGTCGGAGTCGTTGAAGGGAGGATTGGCCAAGACGTAGTCGGCCCGGAGGTCGGGGTGGAGTGGTCGGCGGAAGGTGTCGGCGTGCTCGGGTCCGAAGTCTGCCTCGATGCCCCGGAGGGCGAGGTTCATGATGGCGAGGCGGCGGGTGGTAGGGTTGCTCTCCTGACCGTAGACGCTGATGTCGCCGAGCTTGCCGCCGTGGGATTCCACGAATTTCTCACTCTGGACGAACATGCCTCCGGAGCCGCAGGCGGGGTCGTAGATGCGTCCCTTGTACGGGGCGACCATCTCGACGAGGAGGCGGACGACACAGGAGGGGGTGTAGAATTGACCGCCGTTCTTGCCCTCGGCACTGGCAAACTGGGTGAGGAAGTACTCGAAGACTCGTCCGAGGAGGTCCTTGGAGCGGCTGGCGGCATCTGCGAGCTGGATGGAGCCGATGAGGTCGATGAGCTCGCCGAGGCGATTCTTGTCGAGGTCGGCGCGGCCGTAGTTCTTGTTCAGGGAGCCCTTGAGGCGGGGGTTGTCCCGTTCGAGGGCGACCATGGCGTCGTCGACGAGCTTGCCGATGGTGGGGAGCTTCGCATTGGCCTGGAGGAAGGACCAGCGGGCCTCTTTCGGGACCCAGAAGACATTGGCGGCGAGGTACTCGTCCTTGTCCTCGGGATTGGCCCCGGCGTATTCGCCCTCTCCGGCGATGAGCTTGGCATGGTGCTCCTCGAAGCTGTCGGAGATGTACTTCAGAAAGATGAGGCCGAGGACGACGTGCTTGTACTCGGCCGCGTCCATGTTGTTGCGGAGCTTATCGGCGGCGAGCCACAGTTTCCCCTCGAAGCCGATATTGGCGGAGGAGTCCTTGGTGGAGGAAGAGGAGGATTTCTTTGGGCGTGCCATGGGGGAAAACGGTGTCTGACAGATAACGGTCAGAGAGGCAGGTGGCGAGGCGGGAGTGAATGGTTGTGTCTGGGGCTGTTGGCCAGATTTTTCAAACCCCTGTCTGCAACTCCTTGAGCAAAGCGTTTGCCGCTAACTCATCTTCTTCCTAACAGCCTTCAGCCTAAACCGCTTCAGCCTGACTTTCTACTGCGCCAACGCAGGCTTTGCCTTGCGTCGCCGCTGCGAGTCGGCAACAAACTCTTCTTGGGCATTGAACCTTTCTCCCTCCACGGGTCGTAGATGGTAGAGGCCGTCGGTGTCCATGACGCGAGCCTTCACGTTATCCTTCCAGAAGGTATCAATGATTTCCTGGATATGCTCCTGCACACGGGGGTTACGAATAGGAAAGCCGGTCTCAACGCGGCGGAAGAGATTCCGAGGCATCCAGTCAGCGCTACCAAGGTAGATCTCGGGTGTTCCACCATTCTCAAATCGAATAATGCGGCTGTGCTCCAGGAAGCGCCCAACGAGGCTGCGCACTTCAATGTTCTCACTCACTCCGGGGATGCCGGGTCGCAGGCAACAGATGCCGCGAATCAGGAGTTGCACCTTGATGCCTGCCTGAGAGGCACGATAGAGAGCCTCGATCATGCTCTCCTCGACTAAGGCATTCATTTTCACGAAAATACCTGCTGGGCGACCCGCCTTCGCGTGTTCGATCTCGCAGTCCATGAGTTCCAGCATTCCTTCGCGTAGGTCGTAAGGGGCCATGAGAAGCTCTTTCATGCCTGGGAACTTGGACACACCGGTCAGGATATTGAACATCGTGGCCACATCCGAGGTGAGTTCATCGCGAGCTGTCAGGAAACCGAGATCGGTGTAAAGCCGCGCCGTTGAGGGATGGTAGTTGCCGGTTCCAAGGTGCGCGTAGCGGCGGATGATCTCTCCCTCCTGGCGAACAACAAGCATCGCCTTGGCGTGAGTCTTGAGTCCCGCGATGCCGTAGATGACATTCACGCCGGCCTCGCGCATCAGGCGGGCCCACTTGATATTGGCAGCCTCGTCGAAGCGGGCCTTCAGCTCGATGATGACGGTCACTTGCTTGCCGTTCTCCGCCGCATGGATGAGGGAAGCCACGAGGGGCGAGTCGGAACTGGTACGATAGAGTGTCTGCTTGATCGCCAGGACATGAGGGTCCTCGGCAGCCTGTCCGAGGAAGTCGAGCACGGTCTGGAAGCTATCATAGGGATGCTGCATCAGGATATCGCCCTTGCGGATATGCCAGAAGATGTCGGCCTCCTCATTCAGGGAGACGACGGTCGCGGGAGTGAATCTCTTGTCGCGGAGATCGGGACGGTCAATCGAGAGCGCCAGAGGCATGAGGCGCGTGAGATTGATGGGTCCGTTATGCCGATAGAGGTCTCCGTGACCTAGGTTGAAGATCTCGAGCAAGCGATTGGCCACTGCATCGGGACAATCATCCTGGACCTCCAGACGCACTGCAGCCCCACGGTTCACATGGCGCAACTCTTCCTCAATGGCATGCAGAAGATTCTCGGCCTCCTCCTCATCGATGTAGAGGTTGCTGTTACGGGTGACGCGAAAGAGATGCGCACCAAGCACCTTGACTCCATGAAAGAGGGTTCCCACGTAGTGCTTGATGATGCTCCCAAGGAAGACGAAATCGTGGCCCTGCTCCTCGGTCTGCTGAGAGAAGGGAACGACACGAGGCAGGATACGCGGCACCTGGACAACAGCCAGGTCGGTATTAATACCCTCTCCCTCAAGATGGACGATGATGTTCAGGCTCTTGTTGAGAAGCTGGGGAAAGGGGTGTGAAGGATCGATGGCGAGCGGCGTAAGCACGGGGAAGATGCGCTCGTGGAAGAACTTCTCGAAGTGAGCACGCTCCGACTCGGGAACCTCGGGGAAGTTGTGAAACTTGATGTTCTCCACTGCGAGACCGGGCTCGATTTCCTCGTTCCAGCAGCGGTACTGATCGTCGACCTGTTTGCGGGCACGCTTAGCAATCGCCGCAAGCTCCGACTTAGGCGACATGCCGTCCGGGGCGAGCGCGATGGAGTTCATCTGCACCTGCTGCTTGAGACCGGCCACGCGCACCTCGAAAAACTCGTCAAGGTTCGAGCTGACGATACAAAGAAACTTTAGCCGCTCCAACAGCGGGTTCTCCTTATCGAGCGCCTGATCGAGCACGCGCTGGTTGAACTCCAGCCAGCTAAGTCCCCGGTTGATGAAGTGCGAGTGATGCCCTTTTTCCATGAACCTCTATGGTGCGATGTCTGATGGCAGGGTCAAGGGGGGATTTGTGACAATGCGGCGACATTCAATACGGTCATAGGTTAAAAGGGTTAAAAGAGTACATCGTTAAAAATGGCGGGATCTGGCAAAAACCTGCATCCCTCCCCTTGTAACTTTTCTAACATTTTAACACTTTCATTACTGATGGATTCCTTCGACCAAGCCTTCTGGCAGAATTGGCAGCCGACCATGCGAGCGTCTCTCTGTTTTATCCTAAGAGAGGGTCAGATCCTGATGATCCGAAAGAAAAGAGGGCTGGGCGCTGGCAAGATCAATGGGCCAGGCGGTCGCTTGGAAACCGGCGAGACGGCTCTTGAGGCCGCAATCCGCGAAACTCAGGAGGAGATTTGCGTCACCCCCCTGAATCTCTCGGAGCGAGGAGAGCTCCATTTCCAGTTTATCGATGGGCTTGCCCTTCATTGTATCGTTTTTACTGCCGAGGGATGCCTTGGCGAACCGATCGAAACCGATGAAGCGATCCCCCATTGGATGGAACCCTCAACCATTCCTTATCACGACATGTGGCAGGATGATCAGTACTGGTTGCCGGGGATGCTTGAGGGAAAGCGGTTCCGCGGATACTTCCACTTTGATGAGGATCTGATGCTTTCGCGCCACATCGATTGGCTTTAAGGAAATCTACTTCGCAGCCTCGGCACCCATCTTCTTCACCTCGGCTTCGTCCTTGAAGGTGAGGGCGGCGGAGTTGAGACAGTAGCGGAGTCCCGTCGGGGCTGGACCATCCTCAAAGACATGGCCGAGGTGACCTCCACAGCGGGCGCAGAGGATCTCGGTTCGGACCATGCCTAAGGAGACATCGCGGATCTCAGTAATGTTTTCCGAGGCAAAGGGGCGGTAAAAACTGGGCCACCCTGTGCCGGAATTGAACTTAGAATTGGAAGCGAAGAGCGGCAGAGCGCATCCAGCGCAGAAGTAGATGCCATCCTTGTGGTTATCCAGGAGATTGCCGCAGAAGGGTGCCTCGGTTCCCTTGGCTCGCAGGACGCGATAGACCGAGGGGCCTAATTGCTTCTCCCATTCCGCATCGGTCTTCACGACACGGGGGCTCTGCACGACAGCGCTTGGTTGGCCGTCAGCTCCAATGAGGCGGACGGCGACAGTATTGGTATCGTTTGAAGGGACCTGAGCTGACATGAACGGAACAATAGAAAGCAGCAGGGCCGCGGGCAAGAGATGACGGAGATGCATGCATAGACCATAGCACAAGGATCTGAAAAATATGGAACTCAAGAACTCAGGAATGGCACAAACAAACACGCATCGACTCAATTTGTGCCTCTTCTTACATCTTAATGGTTTTCATCATCTCCATGACTGGAATGCTGCAGCGGCTTTTCCTGAGTTCTTGAGTTCCATATTAATATCGATTCTTTTGACTTGTTCCGTACGTATCGGCTGATGAGATCTCAGGGTGCTTTCCTCGCTCGTTCCATGGTTCCTGATTGCGATCTGTTCGTACATTCTTGGCTCGATCCCTTTCGGTTTTCTGGCAGGCAAAATCTGCGGTATCGATATCCGCACGAAAGGCAGCGGTAACATCGGTGCGACGAACGCACTCCGCGTGCTCGGTAAGAAGTGGGGCTATGCAGTGTTCCTATGCGATTTCCTAAAGGGTCTGCTGCCCGTGATACTGGCTGGCCAGTGGGGAACCTATGCGGGTATTTTTCCAGCGTCGGCCCCCGGTGCCCTCGCCGGGCTCTTCGTGTTACTGGGGCATAGCTTTCCTGTCTGGCTTGGGTTCAAAGGGGGGAAGGGGATCGCCAGCTCCGCTGGGGTGATGGTGGCGCTCTTTCCGGCGGCTTTCCTGCTCTGTCTCGGAGTCTGGCTCCTGCTCTTCTCCACGACGCGTTATGTCTCCGTGGCCTCAATCGGAGGAGCGGTTGCTCTGCCGGTCGCCGTAGGCATTCTCTTCGCAACACACCGGACTGATTGGCTAGCACTCGGCGTCTCTGTGGTGATGTGCGCTCTGGCCATCTGGCGTCACCGCTCCAATATCGCTCGGCTTCGAACAGGAACGGAGCCTCGGTTTGAGAGGAAGACGGAAGGCAAAAAGAAATGAGCGTGCCATCCGTTAGCATTCTCGGAGCGGGTGGGTGGGGAACGGCTTTGGCTCGGCTCCTTTCAGGCCCAGACAGGGAAGTCGTTCTCTGGGGGCATGATCCAGCTCATGTGGAAGCCCTGGCCAAGGAAGGGACCAATGCAAAGTATCTCCCAGGGGTGGTGCTTTCCTCCTCCATCAGGCCAACAGCGGATCTTGCTCGGGCTCTTCAATCAGAAATCCTCTTTTTAGCCATCCCCTCAAAATATCTGGCTGGGATTGTCTCTCAACTTGCCGCTCTTTGCGGAAGCCGCAGCCCCATTCTGGTCTCGTGTACCAAGGGAATCGAATTGGAACGGGGCCTTCTGATGAGTGAACTCATCTCAGAGCAGATGCCCTCTGCCATTATTGCTGTCCTTTCAGGCCCGAATCTTGCGGGGGAGATCGCCCAGGGCATTCCCGCAGCTGGAGTCATTGGCTGTCATGATGTTACGGCACGTGCACGTGTTCAGGAACTATTTGTTGGCACGCGTTTCCGCGCCTACACGAGTGGTGATGTGAGGGGCATCCAGTTAGGTGGAGCTCTGAAGAATATCTTTGCGATCGCGGCTGGTATCTCGGATGGCCTCTGTCTTGGAGAAAATGCCCGGGCGGGGCTGGTCACGCGTTCGCTAGCCGAGATGACCCGTCTCGGCATCGCCATGGGGGGGAGTCGTGACACCTTCGGAGGACTGAGTGGTATCGGCGATCTCATGGTCACCTGCTTTAGCCCGCGCAGTCGCAACCATCAGGTAGGCTTCAGACTCGGAAGTGGGGAATCACTCGAGTCGATCATCACCACGATGGGCAGCATGGTGGCGGAGGGCATTCCTACCACGATGAGCGCTCAGGCAGCGGCTCGTCGCCTCTCCGTGGTGACTCCCATCATCAACGAGGTCTCCGAAATTCTTCAGGGTAGGAAAACGTCTGCGGAGGCCATGAAATCTCTGATGGGACGCGATCTGCGACCTGAGGAAGAAATCTAAGGATTCTTTAGGGCTTGGTTTCTACGTGGCCGTCGGCACGGAGGACGTTCAGTTTCCCAAGATGCGGCATTCCTTTATCCGTACAAACGGTCATGGTGCTGAGTTTGCTGATCGTAAAGACGCCTCCGCGCGTATAAACATGCACATCCTCGGGGTGCTCCGACTGGAGGACTGGGGACCAGAGATAGCTGCCGTAATTGGTGTCAGGTGTCTTATCCATGGGACAGGTAAGGAGCCCCATCGTGACCCCATACGCGCCCAAGCATTGCAGAGGCAGGAGCACGCCGGATGGTGCGTTTGAGTTTACTCCGGATTGGGAAGAGGCATTGGAACTGCTGACGTTATAAATAGGGGGAAACTGATGGCCGTTCTCCGGGTCAGCAACGTACTGCTGAACGGCTCCCCCGATCTGCCGCAGGTTACTAAGGCATTTTGCAGTTTGGGCTTTCTGGATACCTGACTCGATCGAGGGGAACAGTAGCGAGGCCAGCATGCTGATGATGGCGATCACAACCAATAACTCCACCAAGGAGAAAGCGCGGGAACCTTTCCAAGCGTTGAGGATGGATTTCGTCATTAGGATCCTTATTATTGAGAGACTCTTGCAGCCGCTTTGCGATTGAGATAATTAACCGCTCTGGTGATACGCCGTTCTACGGTTTGTTTGGCATCTTGCAGAAGACGTGCATCCTGGATTTTTTGACCCATCTCGGAATTGGCCATCATCTCCTGAATTTTCGCCATACGCTCCGCCGGAGGGAGTCCCTTGAGGGATTCAAAGAAGGCCTTCCTCTCTTCACGGTCCTTCTTGGCCTGCGCCTGTTGCTCGGATGGAAGTTTCTTAATCTGGGCCTGTTGGCGTTGCTCCAGCCATTCGGGATTAGCATGGGGCCGGCTATCATCACGACCATGGTTGTCACTGTTTGCTGGAGATGTGCTGGATGTCTGGGCCCCCCACTCTGATGGTCTTGGGCCCGCAGCTCCACTAGATCCGTTAGCCCCATCAGGACCCCCTTCTCCTTCTCCGAGCCCTCCATCTCCCCAGCCGCGACGTCGCCGTTCCGAAAGGAAGAAAAACTCCGCCATTTTCCCATGCGCCGAGCTGACGAGTGAGGAAACGGCCTTGCGAACACTGAGAGACTTCTGCGGCTTGGGAAGTTTGGCCACGGGATTCCACTCCTTGGGAAGGGAGGTCATCACTCCGCTTTTCTGGGCCGCCTCATCGAGCAATTTGCCCAGCTCCAGATCCGCTCCCTCCATGGTGATCTCTAGGGATCCGGGATCCATCACCTGCCCATACTCAGCTCCCCAGCCTCCACCTGGACCCGGATAGTAGCTGGTAGTCCAGTTGTCGATTTTACCGGTGCCATTAATCGATATGATCGCCTCATTAAGGGAGGTTTTCGTAGGTGCCGCAAGATATACAACGCACCAGCTGGCATCGCTCGCCACTGCTAGGGTCTCCAGCGCCGTCGCTGGGGTGACCTTGACCACTTCCATAGTCACGAGCTTGGTGCGGTCAAGTGAAGTCTCGATGCGAACTCCACCCTGACGGGCAATGGAGGCGATCACCTTGGAGAGCGGCTGATCCTTGACATGAATGGTGACCAGCCCCCAATTCGCGATCCACCGCACGATTAGGAGGATGGCCAGCAACAGGGCGATCCCACCTAGATAGAGCTGCCGTCTCGGAAAGGTTGAGAGAAAAAAGATCATTAACTGGTAACAACACCACGAAGGTAAGGAAGTTGCAGCAAACTTCACCGGCAAAGTGAAACCTCTCTCTTTCCACGCCGACCGATTTGCCTTGTCTCGCCGTCGGTTCGGTGCGAGAGAGAGATAAGTCCGATATCGGCGACCGTCGCAAGGTGGTGCGGATTTCCGCTACCTCCCCCGGCATTGAAAGCCGAAACAGCCTCCACAACGCCCCTTTTCGCAAGATTCCAGGGATGGGACACACAGGAGGCCACATACGGCGAGTCGCACGGGCACAAAAACACAACGCAACGATAAACATACCCAGTCCTGATCCCCGTCCCTACCGGCCCAGTGTCCCGGACCGCTAATCGCGGGGATCCCTTAACACAACACATCCCATGTCCTCAAATTATTCCCCTAATCGTGGTCGTTCCCGCAGTGGCGGTGGCGGCCGCCGCCGCTCCTCCGGATCCCAGGGTCGCTCCCAAGGCGCTTCCCACGGCGAAGACCGTCCTCGCCGCGAGCACCAGCCAGCCAAGAAGCAGGGCTTCCTCGCAAAGCTCCTCTCCGTCCTCGGACTCGGCGGCAAAAAGAAGTCCCAGTCCTCCGGAAAGCCACAACGCACGCCCCGTGGCGAGCATTCCGAGCGCCGTGAAAGCTCCTCTTCTTCTCGCCAGTCCCGGAAGCCCGAGCGTATCGAGGTGACGACTCCCCGCGTCTACGTCGGCAACCTCTCCTTCGATGCAAGCGAAAGCGACCTGTTAGAGCTCTTCAGCGGTGTTGGCTCTGTCCAGAACGTCGAGGTTGTTTGCAACCGCGAGACCCAGCGCTCCAAGGGATTCGGCTTCGTCCAGCTCTCCTCCGTCGAAGAGGCAAAGCGTGCCGTCGACGAGCTTCACGACAAGGAATACATGGGTCGTAAGCTGGTGGTCAGTGGCGCCAAAGCCGTGGCCGAGAGCCGCAGCGAACGTTCCGAGCGACGTGACACGGCGAGCTCTTCGGAATCTTCCACCGAGTCCGAGGCCGCAGCGGCCTAGTTCGTTATCATCGGTTTCCGTTTCCGTGCTTCCTGCGGAAACAATTCTTCTTGCCGGCCCCACGGGGGCCGGCAAAACCGATCTCGCTCTCCGGCTTGCCGGACACCTTCATGGTGAGATCGTGGGCGGGGATGCCTTCCAGATCTACCGCGGACTCCCTATCCTGACGGCCCAACCCTCGGAATCGCTTCGTGGGGAAATTCCCCATCACCTCATCGGCTCGGTGGATCCTGCGGAGGCTTATGATGCTGGTCGCTACCTGCACGAGGCTCTTCCTCTCATTCGTGAGATCGCTAGCCGGGGAAAACGACCCATCGTGGTTGGGGGAACGGGACTTTATTTCAAGGCCCTGCTAGGTGGTCTTCAAGAGCTTCCCAAGGGTGACCCGGTCCTCCGCGAAGAACTCCAGTCCTCGACGTTGCAGGATCTCCTCGCCCGCCTTCAGTCCATCGATCCTGCTGCCATCTCGTCAATTGATCTGGCAAACCGGCGGCGTGTTGAGCGTGCCCTCGAGATCGTCCTGCTGACAGGCAAGCCGCTTGCCGAATCCCGTAAGGGCTTAACCCCCCCCCAGACCAATGTCGCTACACTGCTTATCACACGCGATAGGGAGGCGTTGCGTGGGCGAATTGAGGCGAATGTCCGGGGGATGTTTGACCAAGGGGTTGAGGACGAAGTCGCCGAAGTCGCGGCTCTTGCGGATGCCGCCATCGGCCCAACAGCTTCGATGACGCTCGGCCTGCGAGAAGTCCAAGCGCTCCTTCGCGGGGAAACCTCGAGGGAGGAGGCGATCGTGTCGATCATCTCAGCCACCCAAAAATATGCCAAACGGCAGATGACATGGTTCCGTAATCAGCATGACTTTCAGGAGCTGAACCTCAGCTTGCTTTCAGATCCCGAGGAGGCTTTCGCCAAGGCCCTGCAATTGCTTGAATCGCAAGCCTCCTAAGGAGATGGCTACCTTAGGAGGCCGCCAAGCGTATCAATTACTTTCCCCGCATCCTGCTCGAGCGATTTGACGGGGTTCGTTGCCGTCGTATTGGTAGCGCCGTGCGTAGCATCCGGCGACTTGATACCCAAAAGATTCAGACCCTCTTGGATCCCCTCCTTGACCATACCTTCAGCCCGGGCAGCGATAACTGTTGCGAGCCGTGGCGTAAGATCCTCCTTGGGATGGGAGAGGCTTCCCTCGACCTTCATCGGCATCCAGATAAAGCCATCATGTTCGCTCAGACCGAGTACCTCCCGGGCAAAGGGAAGGATTGAAACGAGCCCCTTGGTGATGCCGACCTGAAACGAGCCTTGAAGGGATCCCTCCTTACTTACCTCGACCTCTCCGGTGAGCTTGAGCAGTCCCTTGGATTCGATCACGATGTCGCGCCACAAGGTTTTTTCTGCATCTCCGGAAAAGGAGGCGTGCGCTTCTTGAACCGGAAGGTGACGAAATTGATCCATGCCCGTGCAGAGTGCCAACTTCTCGAGGCTGGGAAGCTCCGAGAGGGTAACGTCTTTCGCACTGACCGTGCCTAAAAGCGAATGGATCCCATCCCGACCCCATGCGGCCTCACCTCGTCCCTCCAAGCTGCCCAAGACATGGCCCTCAAGCGTCGGCATCAGGGAGGCTAGGTTCACCTTCTCCCAATGCCCCTTCAGACGGGCCTCTGTTCCATTGCTCGGAAAGTTTCCCTCCAAGCGAAGGGCTCCCCCGCCCGGAAACGAAAGATCGGCACCTGTAAGATCGAGTCCTTGGCCGGAAAGTCGGCATCGGATTGAATCGATCCCGATTTTCATATCAGGAAAACGAGCGCTTACCAACCGCCCTCCATGGGCCTCAAAGCGGATCTCATTTCCCTCCGGTACGGATTCCAAGCTGGTTCCCAGGATATCAAACGATCTATTCCTTGGTTGCTCGATCAACACATCGGCTGTGCCACTCCGAATCCTCCGAACCTCGAACTGCGTGGGGAGCCATTTCGGCAGACCAGACGGTTTTTCGGCAACCGTTTCGATCACTTCGCTACCGAATTCCGTGACAGGGCCAACATGGATCTCAATCCGGTCCATGGCAATCTCCTCAACCACAAGTTGGCCCTGAAAAAGCGCTGCTGGATGGAGCTTTGCGTGCACGCCGGTTGATTCGATGCGCTTCAGTACGGTGGCGGCCGATCCGAGTGCACGAAGACTGTCCGACGAGAGTTCGGACCAACCCCATCGGATCGGTGCAAGCACTGCCTTGGCGTGCAGGCGCTCTGTTGTCTTAAGCTCCACCAAGGAGCGGAACTCCCCACCCTCCAGCCACCTAACAATCAGCACCAAGAGGAAGGCAAGGGTCAGCGTAAGGAGGATCAACGGGACGATCCAGTAACCATGTTGAAATCTGTCACGAGGTTTTTTCATCTCGTTACCTCTTGGAGGAGGATCGTTCGTTCAGGCTGTCACAGACGGGGCAGTGGAGGATGTCGGCGCTCGATATGTCGTTATAACGCGAGCCACAGATCCTGCAAAAAACACGGTTCCGCGCGAGAATGTTGGCGTGACGTTTGCGGACAATTTCATAACCAATCCAAAGGATCAATACACCCGCCAGAAAAAGGGCCAGATAGAAACAGACAAACCAAGAAAGCGTGATGGGAATCATGGCTTGGCCGTGGGATTGGCTATGGGATTCGTACTGGGATGAGCCGTTGGCGTTTCCTTGGAAATCGTTGAGCACCCCCAGAGTACGAGCGCCCGTCCCCACGAAATGGACTCCCTTGGTTGGGACTGTGGCTGAAAACGCCGCGCCATGATCCAGACACGAGCACCCTCGTCACTGACGGGATCTCCGGAGGATTCCATCAGGACGCAGTGTAAGGGGATTCCATCTGCGTTGACGCCTACTTCATAGAGAGCTGGCTGAATACTCCCGGACGTAGCGACTGGTCCGAGCACAGGGCTGGGACCCTCGACCAAGCGTCGTGCAGCAAGATCATCCTGCCATCGAACGACTGTGGTGAGTTGTGACCCTGATCCTGTCTCACCTACACCGGTTGATCCCGAAGTCTTTGTCACTCGCTGGTATGAAGCCGTCGCTGGGGGCAACGGTGGCTTAATCACTTCAACAGACTCACTTCGCAGCGGACGCAGGGCGGGTGGTGGCTCTTCATAACTTGGCCTGTATTTCAGGGGAGGCAGGGCGGGCAAAGCAGCCCGAGCGGCACGAAGAGGAGAGAAGACCGCAGGGTCATTGGCTTCCAACCATGGTGCTAACTGCCGAGCGGCAGCACTATCAGCAGGCAGGAAATAAAAGAGCGGCACATCCGGCATTTTCTCGGATGGAGCCCGGTAGCTGATCGAAAAGAGCACCATCATCATGGCCTGTAGAATACCTGCTAGCAGAATGCAGAGAGGCAGCATGAGGCGCGGAGCCTGACGGATAGGCCATTCAAAAGCGAGCTGGGCCAACTCCCCCAGCTCCCTTGGAGAGAGGAGAACCTTGGGTATCAGGGGGAGCCGCTGAGTCATGACGGGCCGGAACCGGTGGCCAGCACAACCGTGAAGCCACAGCGTGCTCCGATGGTCATGATCTGGAGGAGGAGATCATAGGGGGCAAGTCGATCCGCTTTGATGATGAGGCTCCCCGTTCTATGCAGGTTGTGAAGCGAGGTCTCCAGCTCCGCCGTAGTGACCACCTGGCGGTCGAAATAAATCTGCGGCAGCGGCGCTCCGGTCACGCTGACCACCTGGGGATCTTGTTGTGGCAGCAGTAGGAAGGGCGAATCGGGAACTTTCAGCGTGATGCCCGGCTGGAGCATGAAATAGCCGCCCAGCAGCAGGAAAAAGACGAGGCTCAGCAGCGTGCCGAGCGCCGGTGCCATCAGAAGCAGGGGCTCTCCCACTCCCTTGCTGCGGGGAAGCCTCATCCGTTGGCGGGGCCATTCCGCCGGTCGGCGGCATCAACAAGCAGGTTCACGATCTCAATGCCCGCTCGCTCCATGTCATGGATGATATCATTAACCCGCGCGGTCAGGTAACTGTGTCCTATGAAGGCAGGGATCGCCACGCCGAGCCCCGCCGCCGCATCAAGCATGCTCTCATAGACGCCTCGGGAGAGTTCCGCAGCTGTGGCAAAGCCTCCGTGGGCCGAGAGAATCAGGAACGCATCGAGCAGACCAAGGATCGTGCCGAGAAGCCCCACAAGCGGCGTGACATAGGCAAGCGTGGCCAGGATCGGAAGGTTTCGTTCAAGCTTTGGGATCTCAAGGAGCGCGGCATCGGTAGTCAGCGACTGCAGGGTGTTTCGCTCAGCGGCAGGCCTCAGCAACGCAGCCTGAAGGACACGGGCCACCGGGCCCGGACTTGCGGATGCTTCGGCAAGCGCCTCGTCCA
The DNA here is from genome assembly GCA_036824855.1 of Chthoniobacterales bacterium. Classification (GTDB taxonomy): domain Bacteria; phylum Verrucomicrobiota; class Verrucomicrobiia; order Chthoniobacterales; family UBA6821; genus UBA6821. Next base: position 46,222 of record DAISZK010000008.1, read on the forward strand.
CGCGACCATTATGAATAAGCAACGAGAGACCCCCGAGTAACTCTCCAACACGGATGGAAGCCTTGTGGAGAAAGACCAGTCGTTCAAAGAAAACCCCTAGCGCCACCACGCTGCAGAGCAGGATGATCCACATGAGGGGACCGCCTTTTTGCAAGAGTTCAAGCATGGCGAAATACTAGTTGCGGAGAGAAAGCATTAAAAAGGTTAAAGAATACTTGTGGCCAGTTCGCTTCCTCAGATTGGCAAACTGGTTTGGGGGGAGGGTCCGCCAGGAAGCGCCTCGGCACAGGAGAGATGCCCCAGCATTTCCTGAAGGCGTTCTCGCACCCCCGGTAAAAACCCCCGGTCCCCATGCAGGACGAGTAGGCAGAGCTCCTTATTATGCAGGAAACTCAGCGCCCCCTGATCAGCGTGCAACGTTACCCCGGGCACATTCCCAAAACCCATCTTCGAGGAGGACTCACGGATCTGGGCCAGCATCGTCATCGCCTGGCCGCTCAGATTCTGAAGATCGACCCCAGGAGGCGTATTCGAGGCACAGACTACCTGATCGCCGTGGGCCAGGATGCAGGCCCGGAGGCCCGGAAGCTGACCTGCCATGGCAATAACACGGTCCAAGGTCAGCTTCTCTTCCGTCATGAAAAGGGCCTGAAGCGCCGCCGGGTCGGCAAGCTGATCGAGAGGATCGAGTTTCCAAAGGGGGGTTAGTGGCTTTAAGGCATCTAGGGACTCAAGGGGCTCTCGGGACTTCAAAGAGCGCGGCTTGGTCGTTTCCGTTGTGTCGGTGGGGAGAACAACAAGCCCGCGCTCCTCTGCTGGAGGCTTCGCGTTAACGTTCCGGCGAAAGATCGGGAGCGAGGCAAAGAACCCGCGCTTCGGCTCAGCACTTGGTACCTCTTCCGGGGTGTCGGGCTGTGGAGGCTTGTTTTTTTGAGAGGCGGCCTTATCGCCCTCCTTTATCTCACCGACCTGCTCCGTCTTATCGGACTGCTCGTTCCGCGCTGACGGCTTTTCCATGATTGATTTTTCCATGGAGGATGCGTCTTCGCTCTTTATCTTCGCAATCACCTCGGCCTCAAGCACTCTGACCGGCACTGTTTTCTTGGCGCTCTCTTCAGCGCGAAGGGGAGCAGCCTGCGGAATGGCAGTCGGCGGCGAACTCTGCTTTTCCGGGAGAATCTCCTCAAACCTCGTCACCAGTCGGTAATGGAGAGCCAGCCAGCCGGATGGGAGAATCACACGCTGCGATTGGTCATCCCCCTCCGAAACGACCACCAGGTCTGGTACAAGATCCTTCAGCTGGCCTAGAGAAAGACGTGGCGTGTTCCCTGCGAGGAGATCACTGCACGGCAGCTCCACCATGCGTCCCCTTGTCTGGTCGGCGGGAGCCTCCTTGCGATATTGCGCGGGCAACCTGTCCAGTAACTCGGCCAGCGGCACGGTGATCATCGTCGGCGCTTCCTCGAAGAAACGATGGGAACGATGCCGGGGTGCCGAGCTGATACTGGATGCGAGTGCCACCTTCTGATCCTCCCGAAAGTGAGGCCACTCCGCAATCGAGAATCAATGCCCCAGAATCTTCTTGCGCCGGAAGCGCCTCCCCCCCGAAATGAACCGATGAACTTGAACTTGAAGTATGACGCCCGCGGCCTGATTCCCGCGATCGTGCAAGAAAGCGCCGAAAAAGGTGGCCGCGTGATCATGATGGCATGGATGAACGAAGACTCATTGAGGCACTCCGTCGAGACCGGCTACATGCACTACTGGAGCCGCTCCCGTCAGAAACTCTGGAAGAAGGGCGAATCGAGCGGCCACACACAGAAGATCCTTCGCTGGTTCGTTGACTGCGACCGGGACACTCTCCTTTTCGAGGTGGAGCAGATCGGCGGCGCCTGCCACACCGGCTATGCGAGCTGCTTTTACACGGAGCTCGACAAGCAAGGCAACGACCTCCCACCGCAGGAGGAGCCGCTCTTCAATCCCAACAGCGTCTATAAGGCCTAAGTTTTTTCATCGGATGTTGCGTTCCAACCCCTCCCATCGTCCTTCAAACTTCGTAATTCATCCTTTCTTTCCCCGATGACCCCCTACCTGCGTCTTCTACGACTCGTTCTCGATCATGGAACGCGGAAGGAAGACCGCACCGGAACAGGGACCCTCTCTGTCTTCGGTGCCCAGGAGCGCTTCGACCTGACACAAAGCTTCCCCCTGCTCACCACCAAGAAGCTCCACCTCCGCTCTATCATCCACGAGCTGCTCTGGTTCCTCAAAGGCGACACCAATATCGGCTACCTGAAGGAGAACGGCGTCACCATCTGGGACGAGTGGGCCGATGCCAACGGCGATCTCGGTCCAGTTTACGGTGCCCAATGGCGCCGGTGGCGTACCCCCGAAGGAGCGGAGATCGACCAAATCGCACGCGTCGTTGAGGATCTGAAAAAGAATCCCGATAGCCGCCGCCACATCATCAGTGCCTGGAATCCCGGGGAGATCGACAAGATGGCCTTGGCCCCCTGTCACGCCCTCGTCCAGTTCTACGTGGCGAATGGCGAACTCAGCTGCCAGCTCTACCAGCGTAGTGCAGACCTCTTCCTCGGAGTCCCCTTCAACATCGCCTCCTATGCCCTACTGACGATGATGATCGCGCAGGTCTGTGGTCTGAAACCGAAGGAATTCATCCATACTTTCGGTGACCTCCACCTCTACGTGAATCATCTGGAGCAGGCACGCGAACAGCTCTCTCGTGAACCGCGTGCGCTGCCTCGAATGCTGCTCAATCCTGCGGTTAAAACGCTGGAGGATTTCCGTTACGAAGACTTCATCCTCGAGGGGTACGATCCCCACCCCGCGATCAAGGCCCCTATCGCCGTTTAGGTTGAAGACCGCAGCGATGAATATGGAACTCAGGAACTCAGGAATGGGATTCAGATCATGCCCGATAGCGCAGGAGTTTTGGCAGCAGGCTAGGCCGAGGACTGGTAGCGGTATAGGGCATACCGCGAAGGACGAGAAAGCCGCATGACGGCAAAAGAACAAGCCAGATGATTAAGGCGATTGTGGCGATGGCGGAAAACCGGGTCATCGGGAATGCCGGCACGATCCCGTGGCATCTACCCGAGGATTTCAAATTCTTCAAGGCCACTACCATGGGTCATGCGATCCTCATGGGACGGAAAACCTACGAATCGATCGGCAAGCCCCTACCCGGACGTGAGAATATCGTCCTCTCCCGCACCATGCCTGAGACCACAGGGGTCACGGTCATTCGCTCCCTCGACGATCTCAAGGAACCAAATGATGGCCGTGACCTCTTTGTGATCGGCGGCGAGGAGATCTACCGATTGCTCCTTCCACGGATCCAGGAACTCTATGTCACCAAAGTCCCCCGTGTCATCGAGGGCGACACCTACTTCCCCGACTTCGAATCACAATTCAATACAGGAACTAAAGTGCTAGAAACCAACGATTTCGCTGTGTGGCGATATCGCAGAATAGGCATGTAATTCTGCGGGCCCGAGTCCCAACCGTGCGTTCACTTTTTCAACTCCTTCCCTCTAACCCCTACTGTAATAGCCGAACCTGGCTTTCACCTATTTCTAGTTAGGCGTATGAACACACTCGGCGACGCTTTTACTTTGGAACTTCATACGACTCATCTGAAGCCTCTCGGCTTCAAGAAGACTGGGCGCACCTTTGTACGCTCTCACGATGGCTACACCGAGCGCTTCCAACTCCAAGGCAGCGCATGGAACAGCCCTGACCACCCTTGGCGTTTCTATCTCAACTGCGGCATCACGTTTGAAGGGTTACCTCGTCGGAAGCCAGACGGAAACTTTCCTCATACACACGCATGGATGAGCGGGCCACTTATTACCGCAGCCGCAATGCCCGAATACAACATAACCGAGAAAAACCTACCATCGACCATCGACCAAGTAGCCGAGGTCATTCGTCAGTGTTCCGATTACTTTCAGCGCCGCCACGCAATTCTCCGCGACTGTTACGAGCATCGGCGATACCACATGGGTTTTCTCGCAGACCCAGAACTTCGCAATGCCAAAGTCCAACCACGAAGCGCCTAACCAAGCGATGAAGCGAACGCCCTTCGGTCGTCGCTGATCTTTTTCTGTTCTCTTCAGTAGGGCTTGGAAGTTTGGATGCAGCGCTAGGCCGACAAGCGAAGCTGTAGTGAACTACTGCGAGCGCAGGCGAACAACGCCCTGCGCCAAAATCCCAAGCCTTCCCTAATCCCGAGTCTGGCGGGGGAGAATGCGCAGCGTCTGAGGCTCCGTCTTGGCGATGGAATTGGATGGAAGTACTCCCCTCCAGGACGTTCCCGGATAGATAATCGTGTCGCGTCCAATGATGGAACCAGGGCTCAAGACCGAGTTGCACCCGATCTCGGCTCGGTCGCCAACGATGGCACCGAATTTTTTCAATCCCGTATTAATTGGACCCTCTGCTGAATGGACAGCAACAGGTGCGTGATCCAAACGGACATTGGAGAGAATCGCTCCGGCACCGAGATGCGCCTTGTGACCAAGGATGGAGTCGCCGACATAATTGAAATGCGGGATCTGCGCTTCGTCGAAGATAAGGCAGTTCTTGAACTCGCAGGAGTTCCCAAGGACAACACCGTTACCGACGACGACATTCTCCCGGATGTAGGCTCCATTGCGGATCTCGCATCCTTCGCCGATCCAAGCAGGTCCCTTGATCATCGCCCCTTGCTCGATGATCGTACCGGCTCCGATATAAACCGCTCCGCTAATGAAGGGCTTGCCGATTAGTTTGCCATGAATGCCCGGCTTGAGACGGAACTGCAGGTAGGTCGAGATTTTAGCGAGGGCCTCCCAGGCATGGGTAACATTCTCGAAGATGACACTGTGCTCGGTGCGGTCGAGATCTAGAAGGGCGTCAGGGGAGAACATGGGAGAAATGATGATTTATGAATTAGGAATTATGAAGGGATTTCGGCAAAGGTCCGCCTGATGGAGGCCTTTTTTCATACTTCATACTTCATCCCTCATACTTTCTGTGGCTTCAGCCGCGGATCACTTTCTGTCCGTCTTTTGTATCCTTCACGATCCAGCCGAGTGCGGCGATTTGATCACGGATCTCGTCGCTCTTCTTCCACTCCTTGGCGCCACGGGCAGCGGCACGGGCGGCCACCAGTTCCTCAACCTCGGGGGGAATCGATTGACTGGCCTCGGGCTCCAAGGCAAGGACACCATCGACACGAGCCAGCCAGTTCAAAAGACCACGGGCCTGGGCGGGCGACAGCGTTCCTTCATCCATCCGACGATTACTCTCGCGCAAGGTTTCAAAGAGCACAGCGAGGGCGCTGGAGATATTCAGATCATCATCAAGTGAGGCAAAGAATCCCTCCGTCGCAGGATTGGGTGTCTCTGCGGTGATTTCTGTTCCCGCAGTCTCCGTGAGTCGTTCCCGCCAGGCATCAAGGCGACCCAGTGCGACCCGCGCGGCTCCCAAACCATCCATGGTGAAATTCAAGGCGCCACGGTAGTGAACGGAGATCAGGGCATAGCGAACTTCACGACCGGTCCATCCCTTGTCCAAGAGATCACGGAGGGTGAAGAAATTTCCCGACGACTTGGCCATCTTCGATCCCTCGACCATGAGATGGGCGCAGTGCATCCAGTACCGGACGAAGGGGCCGCTGCCACGACCGGCACACTCGCACTGGGCGATCTCGGCCTCGTGGTGAGGAAAGATGTTGTCGACGCCTCCGCAGTGGATGTCGATGGTCTCACCGAGCAGACCTGTCGCCATGGCACTGCACTCGATGTGCCATCCGGGACGCCCTTTGCCCCACGGGCTCTCCCACCCGACAGCTCCATCCTCGGGGACCCAGGCTTTCCAGAGTGCAAAGTCAGCGACGGCCTCCTTGTCGTATTCATCGCTCGCAACGCGCTGACTGCTCCGCTGGTTCTCCAGATCGACGCGGGCGAGCTTCCCGTAACCGGGGAAGGAGGCGATGCGGAAGTAAACAGACCCATCCTCGGCCTGGTAGGCATGGCCTTTTTCCATCAGCGTCCCAATCATCTCAATCATTCGGGCGATCTGCGCCGAGTCTGTGGCCTCAGGATATGCTTCGGCAGGAAGAAGCCGGAGTGCCTTAGAATCCTCAAAGAAGGCCTCCTTGAAAGGGCGTGTGTAGTCGGCGAGTGCGATCCCGGCGGCATGGGCCCCACGGATCGTCTTGTCATCCACGTCCGTGAGATTCATCACGCGCCGTACGGTGAAGCCGCGTTCCAGCAGGTGACGCTGGAGTAAATCCTCGAAAACATAGGCCCGGAAGTTCCCGATGTGCGCGTAGGCATAAACCGTCGGCCCGCAGGTGTAGAGGGAAAGTTTTTTTCCTTCGCCTTCGCGAGGTTCGAGCAGTTCCAGCTCTTTGGTGAGCGTATTGAGGATCTGAACGGTCACCATGAGCTCTATTCGGCAGCGGTCTCCACGGATGCTGTGGCCAGTGCGGCAATACCTTCCCCGCGTCCCAGGAATCCCAAGCACTCGTTGGTGGTTGCCTTCACACCCACACGCGAGGAGTCGAGCCCGATTGCTCCTGCGATCTTATCCCTCATCTCAAGGACATATGGCCCGATCTTCGGCTCTTCGGCTACCAGCGTGGAGTCAACATTGATAATCGTTCCTCCGGCATCGGCAATAATCGCGGAGACCCGACGCAGGATCTCCAAGCTGGAGATGCCGCGGATGGAGGCATCGGTATTCGGAAAGTAATGGCCGATGTCCTGCAGGCCTGCAGCCCCGAGCAGTGCGTCTGCAATAGCATGGCAGAGGACATCCGCATCGGAGTGGCCCGAGAGCGTGAGTCCCTGCGGATGCCGGAGCGTCACGCCACCAAGCACGAGCAGGCGGTCAGACTCTCCCTGCTCAAGACGGTGAACGTCGTAGCCGATGCCGCTGCGGGTGATTCTAAATTCGGGCATAGGTTGATGATTTTCTAGAAGTTGAGGCTCTCTGATGATTCCTAACAGCGTCTTTATCTTTCTCTGCGCGAGATTTAAAGATGGTCGAATGGGATTCCGCCTCCGCAGGCAACGCAGGAGTATTTGTCAGGGATCGTGTCATGAGGCCTTAGGTCGACCTTGCCACCGGCGAGCTCCACCATGAGCATTCCGGCTGCGATGTCCCAGAGGCTGATCTGACTCTCGATGTAGGCATCGAGACGCCCGCATGCGACAAAGGCTATATCGAGTGCGGCGCTGCCCATCATGCGGGTCTTGCGAGCCGAGCGCATCATCTCTCCCAGAATAGGCAGGCCCTTCTCAATAGCAGCCTCGGTCTTCGAGACTCCCACGGCGACGATCGCATCGGCGAGCTTGGTGCGGCTGCTGACGTGAATGGGCCGCCCATTGAGCGTGACTTGTCCGGTGGCTCTCGAGGCGATCCAAAGCTCATCGGTCATGGGTTGATAGATTACTCCTGTGGTGAGTGATCCATTACGACGATGGGCAATGGAGACCGCAAAGTGAGGAATGCCGTAGAAGAAATTCACCGTGCCGTCGATCGGGTCGATGATCCACTGATCCGACGCGCTCTGATCGCCGCGGATCCCCTCCTCCCCATAGATCGCATGGTCGGGGAAGGTCCCTAAAACGAGGGCCTCAATCAGCGCCTGGGAACGGCGGTCGAGTTCGAGTTTGATATCGTGCGCTTCAGCCGCGTCGACATTGAGTTCCTTCTCGAAGTGGCCGCGTATCATTCCACCGGCGGCAAGTGCCGCGTCGCGCGCGGTCGTGAGTATCAGTTCGTCCATGAAAAGTAATTAGCGGAGGGATAGGGTGTGGTCGAGTAGGGAACGGCGAGAACAGAGAACACGATTCATCTGCTCCATACAAAAAAATTGGGGGAAGCGTTTGTAGCGCTTCCCCCAAGTTCTAGCTCGTCGCCGAAAGGGTGTTCCGGCGGGAGGGACTTACTTCTTTTTTGCGACGGCCTTCTTTGCAGGAGCCTTCTTCGCGACGGCCTTCTTTGCAGGAGCCTTCTTCGCGACGGCCTTCTTTACAGGGGCCTTCTTCACGACGGCTTTCTTTGCAGGAGCCTTCTTTGCAGGAGCCTTCTTCGCGACGGCCTTCTTTACAGGGGCCTTCTTCGCGACGGCTTTCTTTGCAGGTGCTTTTTTCTTAACGGGCATTTCAATCCACCTCCTTTGTTCCGCATGGGCGGCTTGTGTGAAAAGTTTGTGAATAAGTCACTGCTGAATGTGAATAAGTTGCTCGATGATGTGCGTCAACGGATTTTCTGATAATTTTTCTTCACACTTGCCCCTCGACTGTGAGGAGTGATCGCTCGCTTACTGCGCAGCGAGAATTTTTTCCGCGTGCATAATGATCTCCGAAACCTCGGCAAGCCTTCCGAGACCTTCGTACCCGCAAGCAAGCATGCCTTCCGCAGGCCCGACAAATGCGGCTCCGCGGTTATTCAGCGTCTCGACATTCATTCTTGTCGCAGGATGATCCCACATCTTTCCGTTCATCGCCGGTGCGATGAGAAGCGGTGCGCGTGTTGCAAGCGCAACAGCGCCGAGCGCGTCATCCGCAAATCCATGCGAGAGTCGTGCGATGGTGTTCGCGCTCGCAGGAGCAATCAGCAGGAGATCTGCGCGATCCGCCAACTCGATATGACCCGGCTTCCATGCGCCGGCATTTTCTTCGGAGAGATCACAAAGCACGGGATGACGCGAGAGGATCGCCAGCGTAAGGGGTGTGATGAATTCGGTAGCGCGACGCGTCATCACCACAAAGACATCGTGGCCCACTTTACGAAGCTGGCTGACAATCTCGGATGCTTTATACGCAGCGATCGAGCCGCTGATTCCTAGAACGATCGTTTTCCCCGTGGACTTCGGCTCTCCGTTCACGCAGTCCCCTCCGTCACGACGGACATCCGTCGGCTAAGATATCGCTCGGCGCGCATGACCGCCCGGAACTTTTCTATGTTCTCTTCCATCGAGCCGCTGATGATCGTGTAGCGGTAATCACGCCAGCATTCCATCTCGCGTGCTGCATTGCTCATCCGAATCTCAACCTGCTCGGCTGTTTCTGTGCCACGGCGCATGAGTCGGCGGCGGAGCTCCTCAAGATCTGGCGGCATGATAAAAACATCGGCTAGGGCTTGAAGGATGATGGGATCCCCGCAGGCACGGATGTTGTCGACGCCGTGCGTATCAATATCGAGGAGGACGTCGATGCCATTCTTCAAATTTTCAAGCACGGGCCCTTTCAGCGTTCCATAATGGTTTCCATGCACCTCGGCATGCTCCAGAAATTCGTTTGAGGCGAGACGCCGAGTGAATTCCTCACGCGATAGAAAGTGATAATCCTCACCATCGATCTCACCGGCTCTGGGGGAGCGGGTCGTGCAAGAAACGGACCAGACGAAATCGGGCTTCTGCCTGAGCGCGGTACAGAGCGTGGTCTTTCCAGCGCCAGAGGGCGCGGAAATTACAAAAAGGATGCCGGAGCGAAGGAAGTGCTGGGATGAATTATTCACGAGGATTACTCAAGATTGGCGACCTGCTCTCGTATTCTATCAAGTTCTGCTTTGGATTGCACGACCCGTTGGGAAATAGAGGCATCACCGGCTTTGTTGCCGAGGGTGTTGAACTCGCGGAACATTTCCTGCGCCAGATAATCGAGGGTTCTTCCGGCGGGCTCTCTCCCGTTCAGTGACTCTCTGCATTGGGTGAAGTGACTCTCCAGACGGGTCAATTCCTCGGTGATGTCGCTACGCTCGGCCATGAACGCGAGTTCGCGGGCAAGTGCCGGATCATTCGCCGGCAAAGGAAGGCCCAATTCTTCAAGCCGTGTCTTCAAGTGATCTCGCCGCGTTCTCAGGACTCCGGGAACGCGGGTTCGAATGGCCTTAGCGGCGGACTCAAGAAGCTTGATGCGCTTGAGCGTATCCGTGACGAGGTGGGCCCCCTCCTTTTTCCTCATCGTAATCATCCGATCCAGCGCTTCGCCAAGTGCTTGCTGCACTACAGGCCAGAGCTTCTCGGCATCCGGGGTCTCCTCTCCAACGTTTCTGACGACACCGGGGGATCGGAGCAAGAGTTCCAGAGAAATCTCCCCAGGAAGAGCCAGCTCCGCCTGCAAGGCCTGGAGTTCGTTGAGAACACGTCGGGCAGCTTGCTTGTCGATGACGCTTGGCGATGCCTCCGCGCTGGTGGCATTCTCGAGCGATACCGTGATGTTGATACGCCCGCGGCTGATTCTTTTCTGAATTATTTCCCGTAGCTTCGGCTCCAGCATGGAGAGGGGCTTCGGGATTGAGATCGCAATCTCGATCCCCTTCCGGTTCACCGAGCTGCACTCCACACTGATTCGCCAACCATCAGCGAGCGCACTCCCGCGACCGTGTCCTGTCATGCTTTCCATAATTTTATTATTGAGATTTCCCTCCCGTCGAAAAATTCCAGACCCATGGCGCACCGTAGAAGCCGAGGGCTCCTGGTTCGTACTCTCCCATGCGGGAGGTCATCCATTTCTTCGCAGGGAGGGGAAACATCAGGCTCTGCCGGCACCATGATGACCCTTCTGTCAGATATCGCTTTAACCACTCGGCTCGTCCGGCGGCCATAGCCATCAGAAGATCCGGAGCCATGACCCCGGGCTCTCCTTCAAAAGCTATCTTCGGATGAGGAAAGACACCGTTCAGGGAAAGGAGGCAGAAACCACCTTTGGTAAGTCCATAAGCGTAGTCACCCAAGAGCGTATAACTCGAGTCCTCGAGGAGCACGTTGACTTGCGGCGCATAAAAAGTGCCGCATGGAAGGGTAAGCTCCATGTTCTTTCCCTGGACCGTTCCTGAAAAAGAGGGGTCAAGAGCGGCCCCACCTGCTTTCACACTTAGGGCAATGGCGCTGTTCGTTTGCTGATCCAGAAACACCAGCCCATCGGTGCGGAGCGAGAGATCGATTTGCAGATTTTTTAATCCGTTGTCACTCGCCGGACTCCGGGAACTCTCAGCCGCTGAAGAGGAAAGGAGACAAGCTGGCTGGGCAAAGGAGGGTGTGAGATCGGGATGCAGCACTCCAGTGAGTCCGTGCAACTGCAGGGATCCGTTCAACAAGGGCGTTTGCGGAGTCGTGGCACCAAACACCAGATCGGCATCCGCTAAAGCTTCCAGTCCACTTCCAAGCGTCAACGGTAGATCCTTTCCCTGGAGACGAAGTCCGCCTTTCCATGGGGATTGTTCCCATGAGAGCTCTCCTGATAACATCACGGGCTTGTCGCGGTAGACAGCACTTCCAGATCCGAATACCGCTTTGGCGGAAGACAACGTTATGGGCAGGGAAAGATGCTCCAGTGTGTGGGAGCCAAACAGTAGTCCTTTCTCGGCTTCAAGCAGCAAGCCGCCTTCCATGACGGGTTGTCGGCAAGCGCCGGAGAAGAGGATTTTCCCATCCACGCGTGCATTCTTAAGCGGCCAGGAGTCCAACCTCATCAGGCTGACCCACCCGTCCAAAGGAACATGCTGGAATGTTGCGGATCCGTGGATTGGCTGATCCGTATCTCCCATGCGAATCGTCCCTTGTTCCTTGATCAAGTGCATCGGCGCCTCGAGATCGACAGAGAGAGGCGACGCAGACGCGGGTTCCTGAAGGAGTTTTGCACTAGCCTTCCCGTCCCCGGCCTCCACTGCAATGGATAGGTCTGCTTTCGGCCCGCCTTGCTTCGGTGAAAAGTTATGGATACTCAGTGCGGAATGAATCACCGGTTTCGCCGGGCTTCCCTTTGCAGTGATCGAGCCATCCAGTGTTCCCACAAAAGGATTTTGCTGCCCCAACAACCCTGCAATCTCTTCAGCCTTGATCCCCTGCAAAGTAAGATTGATTTCTGCCGGGCCATCCATCGCGATGGTCTTGAGCAGATCTCCGCTCTGCCAGAATTCTAGCGCGTTGAATGGAAGCAGCAGATCTCCCTTCACCAGCGGCACCGACTTTTCTGCACGTGTAGCCACGATGTCCGAAGCGCGGAAAGCGGCCGCCGCTGCCGATAGCTTGAGACCCAACGTCAAGTCGTCCTGCTTGAAATTAGCCTTGGAGAGTTCGACTTTGCCAGGTGCATAGGTTCCCTCAAAGGCTCCCGACATCCCTGTGGTCGTCCATTTGCTCACCCAATCATTAACCTCCATCTGGAAGGATCCCGTGTGGCCATCCGCAGTGCCCTCACCCTGCCAGCGGAACTTCACGGCGCCGCCGCCAATCACGGACGCGGTGGTGACTCCCAACTGCGAAAGCCGCTTGGTCAGGTCGCGGACATCGGCTTGTGCCTCGGCCTTATAAGCATGGGGTCTTTTGTTGGCCACTTGCCCCCTGAGATTGAGATGATCGCGCCCGCTCCATGCTTCCAGCGAGGTCAGCCGAGTTTGATCACCGGCGAAGATCATGCATCCTTTCACCCAATCGAGTGGCAGCTTCCGAATGGTCATGCCCGTGCCTGTGAGATTACAATAACCCTCGGCCATGTTCTCCGCTCCGTGGATTTCGCCCTCGAGAAGCAGCTCTCCGCCGAGCTGGGAAAACTCCGGACCGGCCAGTCCCGCCAGTGCACTGGCATCTTCAAGCTCCGCATGAAACTTTCCCGCGAACGGGGCACGAAGCGCCGCGTGCCAATCTGACGGGAGATGGCTCTGACCCGATGCAGTCACTTCATTCTCCTGCTGCTGGAGATGAAGTTCGGAGAGGGTGAGATTACGCCCCGTTAGGGTGGCAACTAACCGCAGTGACTCCCATCCCTTTCCCTCCCAACGGAAATCCCTGGCGATCAAGCGTAGTGAGCTGTCGGCATCTACTGGGTTGGTGGGATCACCGCGAAACGTCAAACGAGCCTGGCTGATGACTCCGGTCGCTTTCTTTTCCTCCTTCACCCATTCACGGAGTGCTTCAAGCGCCAGACCTTCCCCAACAAGCGTCAGCTCAAGATGATTAGGATTTAAAAGTGAACTCACAGTGCCGTCACCCCGTATCAGTCCTTGGCCTACTGTTCCCCGGATTCCAAAATCAATGCCGTCGCTCACCGGTCGGAGTGTCGTTTCTCTGAAGAGCAACTCGTTTCCCAAATCCAACTCTCCCAGCCTGAGGGTTCCACCTTCCCAAGAAGCCGGTGCGGAAGTTTTGGGCAGGATGCGATGCCAGGTCCCGATATCCAGCGACCCATCCGCATACGAAATCCGGCCGGCCCATCGATCCGGGAGACGAAGCGCCAGTCCATTTACTGCAACTCGGTGATGATCTCCAATCATTACCAAATCAGCAGATCCTAACGTGAAGGATGCCGAAGGAAGAAAAAGGGAGGGGCGTATCAAGGAAAGCATGTTCCTTACAGGGAAATTCATCAGCGGCTTGACTGCGCGTGTGCCGCTTCTGGTATCCAGCAGCACTTTGGTCTTGCCCACCATTATCTCTCTTACCAATCTCTGCGGGCCACCCTCCGAAATATGAAGCAGTTGTTTCCACGAGGCGAGTCGCACCCCTATCGCATCCGATTTGAAACTGCTTCGGTGATTAGGCGGGCCTAAAAGCCAAGTAATCCCCCGCGCTTGAATCCATCCATCGTCAGCGATGGAGAGTTGATCCATGTGCAACTCCCCTCCATACCCCCAAGCAGCAAGTGAAAGGCCACCTCTTAGCACTGCGCTGGACATTGGGTTGAAGAAAATCCAGATCGCTATTCCTAAGGCCAGTAAAGCCAAAGTTCTCCATGCCGTCGGTGTTCCAGACATGGCGGGAGGATGCTCTGGATCCTCGGTGTTTTTAAAACGGGGGGGCATGAAGGATCTGGGCGTTGATCATGATAGTATGCCTACTCCCTGCGCTCTTGGGAACCGCTGAATAAATCCACAGGCCGCCTTTATAAACTAGCTAGACCCTAAAAAACCCTATTTGCAGCCGTTATAGCACTAAAAGATACAGGCCGCCGCACCATATGGTACGACGGCCTGTTGTTCCCCCCAGAACAATCTTTCGATAAGAAAAACTTATAGAATTTCTACCGTTGTGCAAGTTCTTTTTTCAAAAAGTATCATTTTTTACTGTGCGCTCCTTCGTTTTTAACCATTTTTCTTCATCGCCTGGAAATCACTCCATTCTGAGCGCGGAGGCAGGGGGGACGATGGATGCGTGGAGGGCGGGAATCAATCCTGCCACGAGAGCTGCTGCTGTCATCCATAGCGGAAGCACCGCGATATCGGGCCACGGGTAGGCAAGATCAATACTCCATCCAAAGAATGCTTTGTTGATGACCCATGTCAGTACCAGGGCAAGGGCTGCTCCACTCACGATACCCACTAGACTGGCGAGCAGGCCGATCAGCGAAGCCTCGGCAAGCATGACGCGCACTATCTGCCAACGTGATGCGCCGATGGCCTTAAGCACGCCCAACTCGCGAGTCCTTTCTATGACCAGGATGCCGAGCGTCAACATGACTCCTCCGATCGCTACCGCTATCGAAATGGTTTTAAGCACAGCCGTCACCGCAAAAGTCTGGTTGAAGATCTCCAGAATGCGGGCCTTCAGCGCATGGTTGCTATAGCAGATGAACGCCTCCTTGCCCCCAAAGGCAGAGAAAAACGACGCGATCACATCATCTCGAACTTTCTCAGGTGTTCCAGGAGTGAACTCGATAGCGAGAGAGTGCACCCCTTGGGCCCCCCAGACCTTGGCAAAATAATCCGCTCCAATCATCGCGATGCCTCGATCGCGCGTGTAATCTCGATAGAGGTCTATCACGTTTAGCGTGAGGGGTCCTCTCGGCCCTGAGAGGACCAGCTTATCACCCGGGCCGAGTTTAAGTCGACGCGCCAGGCTCTCGGAAAGCGCCACTCCCTCACCGCGCCCCAGCGCCTTCGTTTTTTTAGTGACCTCTCCATGGAGGAAATCGATGGATCCGCGCGCGGGCCCCGAGATCACGCCGAGCGTCACCTGTGCTCCCTCCACGCTGCGGGTCTCCACCTCACGGAACGTTCCCACGGCGGAAACGGCGGGTTGCTTCCTCCACCACTCCGTCGCCGTTTCGGGCATCGTGTGCTCGAGTCCCAACAGCTCATTGGCCGCAGGTGCAATGAACAGGTCCGCCGTCAGCGTCCGTCCTGTCCAAGTGATCACACTCCCTCGGAAGGAATGAATCATGACGCTGATACCGACGGTCATCGCCGCCGCGGCTGCAAGCGCTGCAATCGTCGGAGCCGTCCGATGCAGAGAGCGCATGGTCTGTTCGAGGGCTATCCTCAGGATGGCCCCTCGCGCCAAGAGGGGACGGGCCAAAACCCTCCGCAAGAGCCCGGCCGCCGCTACCGCCACCAACGGAACCATCAGCGAAAACCCTGCCAGGACAAAAAATGCTGCACCGAATCCAAGCAACGCCACCCCTCCATACAAAGCGCCGAGAGAGCAGAGACATCCAAGCAGCAGTACACCCGCTCCCCAGCACGCGAGGGGTAGGGCAGGCATGGGAAAGATCTCGGGTGCCGTTCCTGGATGAAGGACCTTGGTGGGATCGACCGCCGCCGCTTGTTGGGCAGGTATCCAGGCCGCCACCAGAGCAGCCAAAATTCCAGCGACTATTCCGGCGACCGCCTCCAGAGGGGAGGGCCATCCGCCATGGGCATCAACTGGTAAATAGAGTGCTGTCACGGTCTGGGCCACTGGGGCAGCCAGAATTCCAGCGATCAGAGGCGAGGCGAGAATTCCCAAGAGTGATCCGATGCATCCGCTAAGAGCCGCCTCCACTAGAACCATGGCAAGAATCATCGGCCTGCTGGTGCCAAGGGCCCGAAGGATCCCGAGTGACACGCGGCGACGAACCACCGATGCGGCGGCAGAATTGCCGACAAAGAACATCCCTACCATCAAGGAGACCAGACTCAACGCCGTGAGGTTGAGACGGAAAGCCGCAAGCATGATATCAACCTGCTGCGTTCGCCTCGCCGGGGGTTGTACCGTGACATCCTGAGGCAAAAGCTGCTGCAGCCGTTCCGTGACAGCCTGCTTTTCTGCGGGATCACGCAGCTTGATGAGGATCGCGCTGAGGTATCCAGACTCCCCTACCCATTCCTGCGCCTTTGCCAGATCGAGTGCCGCGATCCCTCCGCGCCCCTCTGCTGAGGCGTCATCCGTCCGGATCAGATGGCGCAAGATCAGCTGACGGGGTGGACCTGCTCCCTGGAGCCTGATCGTATCCCCCTGCTTAAGATGGTGCCTCCCGGAGAATTCCCGAAGGAGCGCGATCCCCGTATCGTCGCCCAGCCACTCCGCGAGGTCCCCCTCTCCATCTTTCTCTCCGGATCCGAAAGTTGGTGCGAGCGTGAGCAATCCCGCCGCTGTGAAAGGATCAATGCCGACGAGATGGAGTGACTCTCCGGGATAATCAGGTAGCGTCACCATCGCCTCGACCATTGGTGTGGCCTCAGCGACTCCGGTGGTTTTGATCACCTCTGGTAATACAGATTCGGGGACACGTCCCCGGATTTCCAGATCAGCTTTACCCGTGATCATGGCGAACGCCCGGTGAAAGCTCTCGACCGCACCACGGTTGGCAATCGTGATGGCCAGGAAGACGGCCACACCGAGCGCGATACTCAGGATGCTGAGCATCGCTGCTCGCGGACGGAGCAGCATGGGACGGATGCTCCCTCTCCAGAAGATTCTTCCTTGAGGTTGCACGATCATCCGTTGTTTTTGCCGGCGCGGGCGGCAGCTGTTCTTAGTCTGCGCTCGAGCCGCATCAGCTGATGATGATCCTCGAGTTTACCTCCCTCCTTGGTACGAAGGTAGAAAACATCCAACGCCGCCTTCTGCTCGGTGGCAATGCGGGCTGCCTCGATTGTAATGCCGCCATGGGAAATCGCCCTCAGCAAATGATAGAGAAGACCCATACGATCGGGAGCCTGAACTTCGAGAATCGTGCAGGTGGGATGAGCGTTGTTATTGACCACCACCCAGACGGGCAATTCGTCCTCTTCATTTCCTAATGACCTATCGGCACTCATCCCTGGTTTTTCTTTCGGTATAGGAACCAGCCGATGTCCGGGGGCGATCAAGGACTCACGGAGTATTTGTTCGAACACTCTGCGCTCTCGCTCCCTCGGCAGTGGTTCGCTGCGATGGTTGGTAACCTTGAAGATGTCGAGGGCAAGATTGTCGCTGCGAGTAAAGATGTCTGCACCAAGCACATTGATCCCGGCCTCGAGAAATGCGGCTGCTATCCTCTCGAGCAGGCGCTCCCGATCCCAGCCGCAGACGAGTACCTCGGCATATCCCGCCTCCGGATGGTCAACCCACTCGATGACGGTGGAGAGGTTCGGTCCTTCGATATTCATCCCCTCCTCAAAGAAGCGATGAAAAAGCCGAATATGGCGGTAAATTTCCGCGGCATCCTTCGTATGGAAATACCGATCCGGCATGTGCTCCATATGAGCGGTGGTCTCCTCCTCAAACAAATCAGGCAATGCTGCTGCGACTTTCCGTCGGAGTTCCTCCCTACGTTGCTGTTGCTCTTCTCGGAATCCGATGCTGTCGGTGAGCAATCCGCGGGTTTGGTTGTACAGCGACCAGACCATTTGCTCCTTCCAATCGCTCCAGCCTTCATCGCTTGTCCCCATGCCATCGGCGAGCGTGATCACCATGAGCGCATCAAGGATGACGGGATCGCGGATGATTTCGGCGAATTCTTCAACCGTCGCTGGATCCTCCACATTTCTACTGCGTGCGGTTCCGCTCATCTCCCCGTGGTTGTCGACGAGCGAGATGAGCATCTTTTTTCGCGTCGGATTAAGCTGAAGTCTTCTGGCCACACGTTGGGCCGCAAGCGCGCTGGCCTCCTCATGATGTTTTGTATTTGCAGCCTTGCCCGTGTCATGGAGCAGCATGGCAAGATACAGGATCGCTGGATCCTCGAAGTTTCTAAAGAGCTTACGGTACCGGGAAAGCTTTTGCTCCTTCGTCAAAAGGAGCGCGTCAATTTTGTCGATGCAGAGGAGCGTGTGCTCATCGGCCGTGTACCGGTGGAAGAATTCATGTTGAACCAAGCAGGTAAGGGGTTCGAACTCCGGCAAGTATTTGCCTAAAAACCCGAGATTGTGCATGAGACGGAGGATACGCCCTACCTCACCCTTCCTTGAGAGGATGGATAGGAAGACCGTGCGGTTCTCTTTATCATACTGAAATGTTCGGTCCACGAGGTTTAGCCTACGTTTCACGAGATCTTCCAGCTCCGCGGAGAAGTTCACATTGCGTGTCTGCGCGATCTGAAATGCCCGCATGAGGCGTGCCGGCTCCTTGTTGAAAATATCCCTGGCTTTGGGAAATAGTTCCCCGTTTCTGATGATCAGTTCATCCAAGTTCTGCTGTCTGCCGAGGAGTTTATTCAGCAGATTCAGGGTGCCTCCCTGCTGCTCGCGAATTCTTCCGAGTGCCAGCGTGCTGATGAGGTGGATCGCGCGTGTATGGCGATAATAATCCCTCATGAATGCCTCACAGCGGCGTAGGATGTTTTTTTCCGGGTAGCCCAAGGCCGTTGCGACCTTACCCTGGAGTTGGAGGGTAAGTTGTTCGGAGGCGCGCCCTGTCTGGTAGTGCATCTCCATGCGTACGCGTAGAAGAAAATCGTGTGCTTCCTCCAGCGACTTCCGCTCCCTCTCCCGCAGGATTTTTTCCTCAACGAGTTTCTTACCCGTATAGGCTCCCGAATGAAACATCCCTGTCCATAAAAGGTTCTGATAGTCTCTGAGGCCGCCGCAACCAGACTTGATATTCGGCTCCTGCATAAAGACGCTCGACCCGTATTTCGCCCGTAGATCCTTGAGATTATCGATACGAAAGGCGATGTAATCCTTCTCCTTCCCCTTGACGCAGGTGACTTCAAACTGACTCCGGAACTCTTGGAACAGTTTTTTATCTCCGGCAAGCCATCGACTCTCCAGCATCGCCGTCTTGGTCATCATGTCGGCGTTCGCCTGACTCAGCGCTCCCTGAACCGATCTTGTGGCATGACCCACCTTAAAACCGAGGTCCCATAATGCCATGAGGCAGGTCGAGATGATCCTCTCCATTCCCTCGGTAGGTTTATTCCCCTCATGAAGGAACGTGATATCCACATCGCTGAAGGGATTGAGTTCTCTTCGTCCATACCCACCAAATGCACTGACGAGAAATCCCGGAATTTCCTTTTCTCCACATTCCTTGCTCGTAGCAAACTGAAAAATCTCCCTCACCAGAATATCGACAATTTCAGTTCTTCTCCCCGCGATTTCTTTTCCACCTCCACCAGCGCGATGCCAAATCTTCAGTCTGTGCTCTTCCTTTTTGCGAAAGGATTGGAGTTTGGCAATGGGTAATTCTTTTTCCCCCTCGAGGACATCCGAGAGCTTGCGCGCAACTTCCTTCTGTATTCTCGCGCGATGTTCCGAAAGCGGAATGATTCCTTCCATGAAGTGGTTCTTAGTTACTGAGTGGTGATGACAATTTCCACGCGCCGGTTGAGCTGTTGTTCAGCAACACTGCCGGTCGCGGGTGCCAGGAGATGTTTTTTCCCAAGTCCCGCCGTCGTGATCTGTTGTGGATTCAATCCGGCATTCTGGATCAGCCAAGCCTTGACTGCTTCAGCGCGTCTAAGACTGAGTTGATTGTTATAGTCGTCACTTCCAAAGGAATCGGTATGACCTTCAATCCGAAACGATGCCTGTCCATTCTTTCTGATCAGGTCACCGAGTTTTGAAAGGGACTGCGCTGCTTCCTTTCGCAACGAGTCAGCGTCATACTCAAACAGCAAATCTGTAGGCATAAGAATAGGAGCTGTCGTCGGAGAGATCGACGTCGTTCCATTCAACAACTCATCAAGATTGCTGAAATTGGTTGATGATCTTTCACCACTTGCTTGTCCCTCTTGTGCCATACTTCCGGCCCGATCCTGACTTCGGTCCTTCGTCGAGGTAATGAGTGCTGGTTTATCGACTATAGGCATTGGCTCCAACAGAGTCTCAGGAAGGGAAGGAACCTTCGAAAGCGCTGTGTTTGCCATGCTTTCTGAATCTGGAAGTTTTTCTACTGTCCTATTCACCCCCACCTCAGGGAGGTTTTCTTTGGGCTGTTGCATGACGTGTGGCTGATCCTGCAAGAGAGTCTTTTTATCACTCGCTGGACGATCCTGGGAAATGACGACCGGTTCATGCCGTTCCTTCTTCTCCATGATAGGATCAGTATCCTCCAAAGTTTTTGGATCGATCTCGAGGCGTTTCATTCGGAAGGTTCTCGGCACGATCGTATCGTAATTGGCAGCAGAGAATCCGGGGAGGATCCATGTCCTTGATTTTCTCAGAAACAGAAGATGCACTAGGAGGGAGCAGAAGAAGCAGGCAACAAAGATCCACACGAAAAGAGATCTTGTTACGGCCCGCGGTCTTTTTAACGATACGCTTCCCATGAGAGGTTCTTTTCTATTTGCTTGAAGCCGACACTGAAAGAATTCTTCGAGATCCTTTTAATGACAACGTCCAAGACGCTGGCTTGTTCACATCATGGATTGATAAAAATTTCTTTGGTTCAGGTTCTTCTTAATAATAACTGTGTGAACAAGAGGATCTCATCACTTGCAAATCATTCTATCTTCGGTGCCTACGCCTAGAACGAGGAGTGTGAATGAAAAACGACCCGATGTGGTGAAGTGGATCAAATAATGTTTCATGGAACAAAGAAGACGCAGAGAACGCCATTCATCCACAAAGAATCCCCAAAAGAGTTCTCAAACAAAGAATTTCAATAAATAATACACAAGTATCTATAATATAGAAACTTATATTAAAGTTCCATGTGGAACATAGCAAATGTACACCTATCCAGAGCAATATGATGTTGTGGTTATTGGTGCCGGTCATGCTGGCATCGAAGCGGCCCATGCATGCGCACGTCTTGGAGCAAATACCTTACTTCTTACTCAGAATGCTGATACTATCGGACAAATGTCTTGTAACCCTGCCATCGGTGGATTGGCGAAGGGCCACATGGTTCGTGAGATCGATGCCTTAGGCGGGTTGATGGGTTTGAATACCGATGCCACAGGGATTCAGTTCCGAATGCTGAATGCATCGAAGGGCCCCAGTGTTCGTGCTCCTCGTGCCCAATGCGATAAGAAGGCCTATCAATTTCGCATGAAGGCGATCTTGGAAAATCTTCCGAATCTTTCGCTCAAACAAGCCAACATCACCAGGCTGATAGTCGACGGGGATCAAGTGTCCGGAGTAGAAACGAATCTAGGGCTACGCTTTCTAGGGAAAGCGGTCATTATTACCACAGGAACTTTCATGAGGGGGCTTCTTCATGTGGGAATGCAAACTCAGGCCGGTGGTCGCATGGGAGATACTATCTCCACACTGAGCGATCATCTTAAGGAACTTGGCTTTGATGTAGGTCGTTTCAAGACTGGAACTCCTTGCCGCCTCCTAGCCAAATCGATCGATTTCGGAAAGTGCGAAAGACAGGACGGAGAGATGCCAGTACCACGGTTTTCCTACATCTCCGAAAGCATTACGCGGACGAAGGATGATCTCCATACACTCAATCATTTTCATGAAGGAATGTTCCATGTGGAACAAATCCCGTGTTGGATCACCTATACCACAGAACAGACACACGAGATTATCCGATCCAACCTCCACCAATCTCCTCTCTATGCGGGAGCGATCGAGGGAGTGGGTCCTCGGTATTGCCCCTCTATCGAGGATAAGGTGGTGAAATTTGCCGATAAGAGTCGCCATCAGATTTTCTTGGAGCCGGAGGGGCGCCATACCGGAGAGGTCTATGTGAATGGGGTCTCCACTAGCCTCCCCTACGAGATTCAGTACGAGTTCATCAGGTCCATCCCCGCTCTGGAGAAGGCAGAGATTCTTAGGCCGGGATATGCGGTGGAATACGATTATTGTCCGCCTCACCAACTCCATTCCACCCTTGAGACCAAGAAGGTCGAGGGTCTCTACTTTGCCGGTCAGATTAATGGAACCTCGGGATATGAAGAAGCGGCAGCCCAAGGGCTGATGGCTGGCATTAATGCGGCCCTGAAGATTCAGAAAAAAGAGCCCCTGATCCTCGGACGTGAAGAGGCCTACATCGGTGTCATGATCGATGATCTCGTGACCAGGGGAACTCCAGAGCCCTATCGGATGTTCACTAGCCGTGCAGAATACCGCCTGCGACTGCGACAAGATAATTGTGATATCAGATTGACTGGTAAGGCTTTAGATATAGGAATGGCCTGCGATTACCGGAGGCAGGCCTTCACCATGAAGAGCCTCGCCCTTTCCTCCCTGCGAGGGGAAGCACTGTCCATCCATCATGAGGGTATCCCCCTCGCCCAATGGCTGAAGCGTTCCGAGAATACTCCAGAGAAACTTCCTTCGGATCTCTACGGACGCTATGCAGCGGAAATTTGGAGCTTATTGGAAATCGACCTGAAGTACGAGGGCTACCTTCGCCGGGAGGAGGATCAAATAGAGCGCCAGCGTCATCAGGAGGAATCCGAGATCCCTCGGACGATGACCTATGACACGATTCCCAGCCTTCGTCTGGAAGCTCGTCAGAAACTCACAGCATTCGCACCGGAAACTCTGGGACAGGCGTCGCGGATCAGCGGCATCACGCCGGCCGACATTTCGGTGCTCTCGGTTTGGATTCGAAAGCAAACAGAAGGAGCAAAAACTCCCTGCTGTGAGTGATTAGCTCTGCAGACGTGCGGCGGCTTCTTCAACCGTAGGGGTAATGAGAAAGAGGTCCTCGAGGCCCGCCAGACGGAAAAGATCGCCCACTGGGGCACTGAGTCGTGCAAAACCGACACCTCCACCCTGGGCAGAGAGATGACGCATGGACGAGAGAAAGACCCGCAACCCCGCGCTACTGATGTAGGCCAGCCCAGCGCAGTCAAAGATCAATTTTTGTCCTGGCTCCTTCAGCAGTGGTTTGAGGCGTTCTTCCAGTAGCGGACTCGACGTCATGTCGAGGCGCCCATTGAGCTGAAAGACCGGAATATCTCCGATCAAGGACAGGGTTATTTCCATGAATTCACGATACCCCACGGAATAGAAAAGTCTCTTGGAAATGAGCGAACGCAAAGGATCAGCGAGAATCTTTTTGACGCACGGCCCCTCCGCAAAGAATCTCTTTTTTACTTATGTCCACGACACCCTACGACCTCATCGTCATCGGCGGCGGCCCCGCCGG
>DAISZK010000082.1:0-6384 GCA_036824855.1 Chthoniobacterales bacterium
CTCGTCCTTACCAAGGACGTGCTCTACCAACTGAGCTACATGGGCCTGTCCGGTCCGAAGACCGGCCAAGTTGTTGAAAGAACAGAGACCCGGACGAACCGGATCGATTCCGCAGACTTCTTGAAAGCTCCAACCGACGCGGCGTCCGTTTCATAGGGACGCGACACGACGATGCTTTCCTGAAAAAAGCGGACAATTAGAATGCTTCGCCCGCGTTCTTCTGTCAAAAGCAATTTGTGGGCAATTTTAGGGGTGCCTCCCTCCCTCACCATCGTGCATGATGCTTCCATGGACAAAATCGAGCGCCCTGACATCCTGGATGTCGCATCCCTGAGGCGTGATTACCGACACGCAGATCTGCGAAGGGCTGACCTGTCACCGGATCCGGTTCTCCAATTCCACCGCTGGCTTGATGAGGCCACAGCCTGCTCCGCCATCCTGGAATCAACAGCCATGGTGCTCTCCACTGCCTCCGCCGAGGGCGAAGTTTCCTCACGCATCGTCTTGCTGAAAGGCTATGACGAGACGGGTTTCCGATTCTTCACCAACACCGGCAGTCGCAAGGGAAGACAGATCGACTCAAACAGCTCCGTTTCATTGCTTTTCTACTGGGAGCCGCTGGAGCGCCAGATCCAGATCAACGGCATCGCCTCCCTCCTGCCGCGCTCGGAGACGGACGCCTATTTTTCCAGTCGTCCGAGAGGAAGCCGGATCGGGGCCTGGGCCTCGCGCCAAAGCTCGGTGATCCCTGACCGCGAGACGCTGGATCGGGAGGCCGCGGAGCTGGAAAAGCGCTTCGAAGGAAAGGAAGTCCCGACTCCGGAGTTCTGGAGCGGTTATCAAGTCAGTCCAAAAAACTTCGAATTCTGGCAGGGCCGTCCCAACAGGCTTCATGACCGGTTCAGGTACCGCCCGGAGGGTGATGGCTGGGTCATCGAGAGACTGAGTCCCTGAACGCATTCAACTGATCTCGGTCTGCTCCATGTCACGTCTGAAGAGACCCATTCTATTCCTCTGGCGACTGACCCGTGAGACCGTAACGATTTATGGACGGATCGGCGGTGGAGAGAGTGCGGCCGCCTTCGCCTACTACGCCCTCTTCTCACTAGTTCCGCTTGTCGCCCTGCTGCTGACCATAGGATCCTATTTCTTTCCCGGGGACACCGCCCTCACAACGATCCACCGCTTCGTGCCGCTTGGCGAAGAGCAGCAGAAGGTTCTCTGGGGTATGGTCACCAGTCTGGAGAACAAGCGCGGTAGTGTCAGCATCGTCTCGATCCTCATCCTGACCTGGGCGTCTCTCCGCTTCTTCCACGCCCTGGTGCTCTCGATCAATCATGCCTGGGGCACTAGACGACTACCCTGGTGGCAGATGCCTCTTAAGAACCTCGTCATGATCCTAGCCATGTCGGGTGCCCTTCTGATCGGTACAGTGGTTCCCGCCATTCTGCAGGGAGTGGCCCGCATTCTGCATTCACTGGACACCTTACTCAGTGAACATTTCCCGCGTTTCAATGTCGCTCACGCGCTCGCAGTGGTGGATTTCAGTCGCTACGTGGGCGGCACGCTCGTGCTTTTCTACTCCTTCGGCATCCTCTTCATGCTTGCGCCGCGCCACAAAACGAAATTCGCCGAAATCTGGATCCCGGCCTTGGCCGTCTCGGTGCTCCTGCAGGTGGGGCAGGCGTTCTTCGTGAACATTGTCCCCAAGCTGATCAACTACAGCGCCATTTACGGAACAATGGGAGGCATGATGTTTCTGCTACTCTGGGTCTACATTGCGGGCGTCATCATCATCGGCGGGGGATGTCTCTGCGCCGCGCTGGCTCATCTCAAGGGCCATGCCTACATCAATCACAGCCAGATCGGCTCACACGGAGATCACGAGATCCATCCGGAACCATAGCTCATCTCCAAGGGAGCTTTTTGGCAATCGGGGATTGGTGATAGGGGCTATAGGGGCGCGTGGAGTAACCTTGTTTTGGATCTTACCCTATTCCCCGATCACCTATTCCCTATTCACTGTCCCCCGATCACTCGAGAGCGTTACTCGACCCAGTTGAGGATATTGAAGTTGGCCGACATGAGCGCAGCCACGATGGCGAGGGCGCCCAAGAGATGACCAATCAGCACGACCGGCAAGACCACGACAAGCCAGCGACCGATGGCCCCCTCGATGACATTCTGCTTCTCGGAGGGCTCGGCGGGGAAAGGAAAACTCTTCATAGAGAACTGAAGTATCGGGCGCCCGACCTTGAGTCAATGCCTGTCTATTTTAACCAGTGGAACTTACCGTCGCGGAGCCCTTCCCTTACGGGGAGCGGCGGTTTTTTTTCCGCCAAGACGTGTCTGCGGCTTGTGCGAGGGAGCGCGGCGGGGACGAGGCACCGCCTTCACCGGTGGGCGGCGAGGTGCCTTTGGCTTTTTTTTCGGCACCAAACCTTCCTCATGCTCAGTTAGGGCGGCATCAGTCGCTGCGCGACTCTCCTTTTTACGATCCTGCACTTCGCGGGATTCGCGCCCCTTCATGCGAAGACGGATCGGCAGCCCGGGATAGGGCCAGCGTTCACGGAACTGGTTAAAGAGGTACTCGCGGTAAGAGTCTATAATCAGGTCGGGGTCGTTTACAAAGAGCAGGAACTCGGGCGGGTAGAAGGGACGATGCACCTCGGGAACCACCTGGGTGGCGTACAAGAGCTTGAAGCGCTTTCCTGATTTTGTCGGAGGGGGATGCTGCTCGAAGATATCGCGGAAGAAACGATTCAGCTCACCGGTCGGAATTCGAGTCTCGGCTTGCTCACGGACGCTCTTCAGGGCTGAAAAAATCCTGCTGAATCCCTGGCCTGTCTTGGCAGAGATGCAAACCACCGGGGCGTAATCGAGGAAGAAGAGGTCTTTCCGGATCACCTCCGACTGATCACCCTGCGAGGCGCGGCCTCCATCGTCCTTGCGGACAAGATCCCATTTATTGAGCAGGATGATACAGGCTTTTTGCGACTCCTGCAGCATTCCGGCAATGCGCTTGTCCTGAGCAGTGACACCGCTCTGACCATCGATTAAGAGCAGGCCGGCATCGGCGCGGCGGATCGCCTCCTCGGATCGCATGGCGCTGAAAATCTCCACCGAGGTGTCGGGTCGCGAGCGATGGCGGAGTCCCGCAGTATCCACCAGAACGTAGGGTGATCCGCCGAGTTCGCATTTCACATCGAGCGCATCGCG
This sequence comes from Chthoniobacterales bacterium, assembly GCA_036824855.1. Lineage (GTDB taxonomy): Bacteria > Verrucomicrobiota > Verrucomicrobiia > Chthoniobacterales > UBA6821 > UBA6821. Next base: position 3,220 of record DAISZK010000082.1, read on the forward strand.
GGTAGTTCCCGCGATATTGCTGACAATGCTCCGCTCTTCACCGAGCAGACGATTCAGAAGGGAGGATTTGCCGACATTGGGACGACCGACAATCGCGAGTCGTGGGGCGCTGGTCTCCTCGGTATTCTCCTCGTCTCCCGGCCCTCCGATCTCGGCGAGTTTTTGACCGATTTTTTCAAGCAAGTCATGGGTACCGCGCCCATGGGCGGCGCTGATGGTCAGCACTTCGGGAAAACCGAGTTGAAAAAAATCCGCAACCAACGACTCATGCATCTCCTGGTCGATCTTATTAATGATCAGAATAAGCGGGCGACCTCCGGATCGCAGCATCCGGGCCAACTCCCGATCAAGCGGCGTCAACCCAGCACGTCCATCCACCACGAAGAGAAGCAGGTCGGCGCTGGCAATCGCCGCTTGAGCCGCCACATGGGTGGCTTCTGCAAAATCTGGATCCGGTGCATCGCCGATACCACCGGTATCGATGATCTCGAAGGGCGCCGGGCCATTCTTGCAGATCCCTGCCAGCCGATCACGCGTTACTCCAGGCTGGTCATGGACAATGGCTACCCTACGCCCCATCAGACGGTTGAAGAGGGAGGATTTACCCACATTGGGGCGACCGATAATGGCGACGCGTCTCATGAAAAAAATAAAGTATTGGCCCTGCTCATTGAGCTGACGAATTCGAGGGTGTCACGGGAACCGTGTGACCGCCATCCTGGAGTTGCTTGATGCCGGTTGCGACATATCCGATGCCGCTCAAAAAGGTGACGACTCCGGAGACCCAGACCACCGGATCACAGTGACTCCACTGCAACATGACGACGGCGACTGTCAGCATCTGAAGGAAGGTGGAAATTTTCCCAAGAAAAGAGGGCCTCACCTCAAGATGATCGTTCAGGAGTCGCAGAATACCGCACCCGACCACAATGATCATGTCGCGGGCGATCACAAGAACCGGATACCAGACAGGAAGTTCATAGGGCCACTTGGTGACACTCAGGGTAATGATCGCCGTCAGCATCAGGCCCTTGTCGGCAATCGGATCCAAGATGGCACCAAGCCGAGATTTCAGGTGATAGCGGCGGGCAAGCCACCCATCGATCCCGTCACTAAGGGCGGCAACAAGAAAGACCGCAATCGTGGCGAACCTCAAATTCTCGTCGGGATGACCCGTGGCGGCGGTCTTTCCATAATAGATCGCCAGCACGACAAAGACCGGTATCAGGAGGATCCGGGCAATGGTGATTTGGTTCGGGAGCGTCATGCTTCCCTCACATTCCGTGGCGGAGCAAAAAGTTAAAAGCTGAAAGATTGTCTGAGGAGGGGTAGGGATACTTCTCGTCTCCATCTTCTCCATGAAATCACCTACCGACGCGCTCAGCATCCCCCGGAAGCTTCGGGGTTCGGTGCGTCGTCCCTCTTCCAACTTGATTCCGGCACTGCTCTTGCTACCCGGGGATCGACGATCGGATGCACTACTCTTCGGCGCCTGGTGCCGACTGGTGGATGATATTGCAGACGACCGATCACTTGAAGTCACTCAGAAGCAGAAAGCCCTAGGGGCTTGGTTGCTGGCATTACAGAACGAAAACGATCCTGAAGGAGAACTGCCCAAGGACTTCGATGCCATAATCCGGAGGCGTCATTTGGATCCAGCCCTCCTGTGCGAGATAGTTCGCGGCATGATCATGGACACGGAGAGGAACCGCTATGCGACCTTCGCGGATCTCGAAATCTACTGCCGTCGCGTTGCCTCGGCCGTGGGTCTTCTCAGTGCACGAATCTTTGGAGCCCAGGGAAAAAGTGTCGAGTGCTACGCCGAGAAACTCGGGATCGCCCTGCAACTCACCAATATTCTGAGAGATGTCGCCGAGGATGCGGCTATGGGCAGAATCTATCTCCCTTTGGAGGATTTGGCACGCTTCGGAGTCCGTGAAGGCGAGGTCCTGGGATCCATCCCCTCACCCCAGATGACCCATCTTCTGAATCACCAAGCCGAGCGGGCTGATTCGTACTTCGCGAAGGCCGAACTCGCCTGGTCCGAGATGACTGCCAACCAGCGCCGACTGATGCGCCCCGCCCGATTCATGAGCGCCATCTACCGCGATCTTCTGCTCCAGATGCACCGCGACCGCTACGATGTCTTTTCTGCTCGTTACCGGGTCAGCACGATCCACAAGATCCTGATCCTGATCCGAGTCATGAGTGCACGGAACTGACTGCAGAATTTATCGCGCAGAGGCGCGGAGAACGCAGAGAGGGAATCAAAAGATTCATGACTGACCCCTCCCATCAACTCTTCATGGCCTCGATGGTCCCGCTCCCATAGAGACACCTTTCTTTCTCCGCGCCTCTGCGCCTCTGCGGGAAAATCTTTCCCTATCCTCTAAAACCATCCGCCCAGGCTTTGGTAGCCGGATCCATGGTGACGAGATCGGGCCAACCTCGCAGGTAGCCCTCTCCCGGGATTTTTTTGGTCGCGTCGAAACCCATGTGACCACCCATGTTCGGAATAGTCGGGGCATGGTCAAGGCTATCCAGCGGGTTCTTGGTCAGAATGCTGTCGCGCTGAGGATCGGTATTGGCCATCCATCGGAAGAGGACTTCCGAGGTGTTCTGCACATCGCAGTCGTGATCCACGACGACGATGTACTTGGCAAACATCATCTGCCCCATTCCCCAAAGTCCGTGCATCACCTTAAAGGCCTGCCATGGGTACTGCTTCTTGATCGAGACAAAGACGAGGTTGTGGAAGGTTCCCTCGGCCGGAAGCGCCATGTCGACGATCTCCGGAAAGTTCATCTTGAAGATAGGCAGGAAGATCCGGACGCTCGCCTCCCCCATGTAGAAATCCTCCATAGGCGGCACCCCGACGATGGTGCACGGGTAGATGGCCTCTTTGCGGTGGGTGATCGCCGTCACATGGAAGACGGGGTAGTCGTCCACCGGAGTGTAGAATCCGGTGTGATCGCCAAAGGGCCCCTCGGGACGCATCTCTCCCGGTTGCACATATCCCTCGATGACAAAATCACTCTCGGCCGGCACCTCCAGCGGTTGGGTCACGCATTTGACAAGATCGACCGACTTCTTACGGGCGAATCCCGCGAAGAGAATCTCATCAATTCCGTCAGGGAGCGGAGCCGTGGCCGCCAATGTAAAAGC
>DAISZK010000083.1:0-6283 GCA_036824855.1 Chthoniobacterales bacterium
GTGTAAAACTGATCCAGCAAGCGGAATTGATCATTCAGGAGGGGGGCTTGATCGACGGCATCGAGGTGCTTTTCCAAGAGTTCTATCCCCTTGAGCGTCGCCGCGGAATTTGTCGTCGAGGCAAGGCAGAGTGCCTCACCGAGGGTCGACGCCGAGACGATCCAGGCAGAGGCCGGAGGAATCGATGAGAAGAGTTTTTTTGCCTCCGCGGTCTTACCCGATCGCCACGCCTCAAGAGCCTTGAGGTAGGTGGCTGATGCCTTGCCCTCGTCGCTTCGGATCCCCGATCCGGAGATCGCTTTCAATGCCTCTTCGTTTTTTCCAAGAGCCATCAAATCGGCCCCTTTCTCCAAGAGCAGATCCTCCGCGAGTGGTGAATAAGCAGGGATTTTTTCGAGCACCGCAAGCGCCCCGCCTGGATCATTGCTTCCACGGAGAGCTCTGGCCAGACAGAGCGAAAGAGTATCGTCGGAGACGCCGGGAACGTGAGCCTTGGCATCAATCAGCTTGGCAAAGAGATCCTTGGCCGCCTTGGGATCCCCTTTGCCGAGAAGGGCAATTCCCTCCCAATAGGCCAGTGTCGGGTCATTCGTGGCATCCAAGGGAGTGATCAGGAGCAAGGCTTCATCAAACCGGCCACCGGAGACAAGAAGGGCGGCCAGCCGCCGCGTAAAGTCAGTCTTCTTGACCGGATCCTGTTCCTGCTGAATTTGGGTGCGCAGCAGGGCGGCCGAAACCTGCGGGAGATGCTCAAGGGCAGCCGTTTTGGCCAGATCACCGGGGGCGTTGGTAGCGCTTTCTTGGGCAACCAGCCCCTGATAAGAAAAACCTACCGCTGCAAGACACGTCGCAACCAGGATCCCGTATGACTGCCGGCATGCTCTGCCACCTCGTCGGGTGTTCCGCAGACCACTAGGCTGCCCCCCTGCTCGCCCCCTTCGGGGCCCATGTCGATGATCCAGTCCGCGCATTTGATAACTTCGAGATTGTGTTCGATGACGATGAGGGTATTTCCGCCGTCGCGCAACCTCAGGAGCACTTCCAGCAGTTTCTGAATATCAGCAAAATGAAGGCCCGTCGTCGGTTCGTCCAGCAGGTAGAGTGTCCGACCGGTCGCTTTCTTGGAGAGTTCGGATGCCAGTTTCAACCTCTGGGCCTCTCCTCCGGAGAGTGTTGTGGCTGATTGGCCAAGCTTCAGATAACCGAGACCCACTTCTTGAAGGACCTCGAGCTTGCCATGGATGGCCGGGATGGATCGGAAGAATCCGGCGGCCTCATCGATCGTGAGTTCGAGCACATCGGCGATATTCTTTCCCTTGTAGGAGATCTCGAGTGTCTCGCGGTTGAAGCGACGCCCGCGGCAGAGCTCGCATTCGACAAAGACATCGGCTAGGAAATGCATCTCGATCCGGATCATTCCGTCCCCTTCGCACTGTTCGCAGCGACCACCCTTCACATTGCAGGAAAAGCGGGCCGGCGCATATCCCCTCACCTTTGCGGCAGGGAGTCCGCTGAAAAGATCACGGATGGGACCGAAGACTCCGGAATAGGTGGCGGGATTCGATCGGGGGGTTCGCCCGATCGGACTCTGATCAATCACCACGACCTTGTCGAAGGCCTCGTCACCCGAGATCCGCCCGTGGGCACCGGGAATATCCTTGGCCCCGTAATACTGACGAGCCAAGGCGCGGTGAAGGATGTCATTCACCAAAGTCGACTTCCCACTTCCAGAAACTCCAGTCACCACTGTGAAGAGTCCTACGGGAAAACCGATTGTCAGGTTCTTGAGATTATTTTCGGCGGCATCGACCACAGTTAGCCATCCAGGACCGGGGGCTGGTTTTCCAGGGGGACGGTGGCGGATTCTGGGAACCGAGATCTTCGCCTTGCCAGAGAGGAATTGTCCCGTCAGCGAGGCTGGGTTCGCCAGGATTTCAGCTGGGGTTCCGATGGCCACGATCTCCCCTCCCCGAGGACCTGCTCCAGGTCCCATGTCGAGGATATGGTCTGCGGCAAGGATCGTCTCCTCATCATGCTCAACGACGACGACCGAGTTACCGAGATCGCGGAGACCTCGGAGCGTGGAGAGCAGACGATCGTTGTCTCGCTGGTGCAGGCCGATGCTCGGCTCATCGAGCACATAGAGCACCCCGGCAAGCCCAGAACCGATCTGCGTGGCCAAGCGGATGCGCTGGGCCTCACCTCCGGAGAGGGTGCCACTTTCACGATTGAGCGTCAGGTATCCGAGGCCCACTTCCACGAGAAAACCAAGACGGGCGGCGATCTCGCGTATCAGATCCTCCACCACTTTACGTTCCAAGGCGGAGAGTTGTAGTCCCGTAATCACCTCACAGGCTCGGGAAGCGGGAAGGGCGCAGAACTCCTCGATATTCCATTCTCTTTTCTCAGACTCAACGATGCTCTCAAGCGTCACCCCCAGGATCTCAGGACGAAGGCGGGCTCCCCCGCAGGTTGTGCAGGCCTTGCGGGCAAAGTAGGCTTTCAGCCGGTTTTTCTTCAGTTCGCTCTCGGAGGAGTGCATCTGGCGCTCCACCATCGGAACGAGTCCCTCGAAGGCCTTGATCTGGGGTACCCGACCTCCTTTTCCGGTTTTTCCTCCAAGCTCCAGCATCTCTCCACCTGATCCGTAAAAGAGCTTCTGCTTGAACTCCTCGGGAAGCTCCCGGAAGGGGAGCTCTTGGGAAGCACCCGTCATCTCGCAGAGAGCCTCCAGGACAAGTTTGTAATACTGCCCCATCCGCTTGTCAGGAGTCCTCCAAGGACGGATAGCTCCCTTAGTGAGCGTCATCTCGGGATCAACAAGCAATCCGGGATCGCAGAAAGGTTCCGTTCCGAGACCTTGGCAGGCGGGACATGCTCCCAGATGGCTGTTAAAAGAGAAGTGCCTCGGCGTCAGACGCGGCATGGTGAATCCGGTCTCGGGATTGCAGAAGTCCGTGGAGAAGGGTCTCTCTTTCCAGTCATCGGGTGAGGAGCCGTACTCCTGATACAGCACGGTCACCATGTTGTTCCCCCAACGCAGTGAAGTCTCCAGAGAATCGAGAAGCCGTTCACGGATCCCCTCACCTTCTCCTTCAGCCCTTAGTGCCAAACGATCAACCACCGCCTCGATCGTGTGCTTTTTCGACTTTAAAAGTTTTATCGGTTCCGGTCGCCCCAGATCGATGATCTCGCCATCGATCCTCAGACGGACAAATCCCTCACGGCGAGCACGATCAATGACATCGCGGAATTCTCCTGCCTCATTCCTCACCAGCGGAGCCAGCAGCATGAGACGAGTCCCCTCGGGCCATGAGAAGATCTCCGATGCGATCTGCTGGGGCGACTGACGGCGGATGGGCACACCCGTCTCAGGGTCATGGGGTGTGCCGATGGCGGCATAGAGAACACGAAGGTAATCGTAGATCTCTGTCGTGGTGGCGATGGTCGAGCGGGGATTCGGTGGTGCGATACGCTGCTCGATTGCAATTGCAGGAGAGAGTCCCTCAATATGATCGACCTCCGGCTTCTGCATCTGGTCTAGGAACTGACGTGCATAGGCGGAGAGACTCTCGACATAGCGCCGTTGCCCCTCAGCGAAGAGGGTATCGAATGCGAGCGATGACTTTCCGGAGCCGCTTGGCCCCGTGATCACAACAAACTTGTTGCGAGGGATCTCAACGTTGAGGTTCCGCAGGTTGTGCTGACGAGCCCCCTTGATCCGAATGACTTGTGTTTCAATCATGACAACCTCAAGGCAATGAATATGGAAATCAGGAATGCAGGTAAGAACCTAAGAGAGCCAATATCATCATGAGAACTCTTAGAAACCAAAATCCGGATCATTAGTCCCAATGCGTTAGGATCATCGTTTTTTCTCATCAAACTCTTATTCATGAGTTCTTGAGTTCCATATTAAAAATCAGTTCTGACAAAACACCGCTTGATTATGAAATCAGCTCAAAAACCGAGACTGACTCGATTTCAGCCGTCTGAGGGAACATGTCGAGAGGGGTCACTTGGATAATCCTGTAGCGCTCGGCGAGTCTCTTGGCATCTCGAGCAAGCGTCGCGGGATTGCACGAGACATTGACGATCCGGGCGGGAGGCTGATCAAGAATGGCTTCAATCGCCAATTCGGCCAATCCCTCGGAAGGAGGATCGAGCAGGAGTACGGTTTCCTCAGACTTGCCAGCACCCAGTGCCTCTCCCATTTTCAGCTCCACATCACCTGCGAGATATTCCTCGTTCTCGGCAGCCTGGCGGCTTGCCATCGCAACCGAAGCAATCGAGCGTTCGATGCCGATCACCTTGGTGAAGAGTGCCTGCAACTCATGGGCAAAGAATCCCGCACCGCAGTAGGCATCAACGAGGAGGCCTGAAATCGGATTGGCCTCGTCGGAGGGCCTGACAGCTTCGCGGACTGTCTTCTTGAGAATCTCCGCCACGGCATTGTTCACCTGGCGGAATCCCCCGTAGCGCTTCTTCTCGCCGATCAGGTAGTCACCATCCCTTGGGCGCTCCTTGAGCAGATCCTGGAATCCGGCATCGACCTCAGGCGAAGCAATCAGACATTTGCTCACAGGAACTACGCGGTTCGATCCCTCGGCAAAGAATCCGGCCTTACCGTCACGCACATGGACCGCGATACGGTTGCGGTAGCCGTAGGGTTCTGGTGACGGAATCATGGCCGCAACCGGGGGATCAGTCAGCCCACCAAGCCTTCGCAGAGCCTCTCGGAGCTGAGTCTCCTTGATCAGGAGCTGATGGGGATAGTCGATATGCTGATAGGAGCAACCCCCGCATTGGAGGAAAACCGGGCATGGCGCCCCGATCCGTTGAGGTGATGGCTCCAGTACCTCAAGAAGCCATGCCTCCATCATACGTGACTTGACCTTGGCGATTTTGACACGGACCTTTTCCCCTTCGATCACACCCGGGACGAAGCAGGCAATTCCATTGACACGGCCAACACCCCTGCCTCCAAAGCCGATGTCGTTGATTTCCACAACAATCTCCTGACCGACTCGGATTTTTGGGGCGGCGGATGTCTCTGGGCTGTTTTCCTGATTGGTCATTCCTTAGGATCGTGCAAAGGCAGCCCCGACCTAAAGAACGAAATACAGGATGAAATCACGAGCAGTTACGAAATCTGACGAGCGCTTCATGCGTTTGGCGATCAAGGAGGCCTCCAGAGCACTTGGTCTAACAGCTCCGAATCCTGCGGTTGGCGCCGTGATTGTGAAAAATGGCAGGGTCATAGCCAAGGGATACCACCACGCTGCAGGCCTCCCTCATGCGGAGATTGAGGCTTTGAGGAAGCTGGAAGTTGGAAGCTGGAAACTAGGTAAGAAACAAGAAGGAGCCAAAAAGTTTCTCCAACTTCAAACTCCTAACTCCAAACTCCCAGCCGCAGGCTCCACACTCTACGTCACACTAGAGCCGTGCTCCAGCCGCGGCCGTACCCCCCCCTGCACCGAGGCCATCATGACAAGTGGTATTTCACGAGTCGTTTATGGAGCCACAGATCCTGATAAGAGGCATCGCGGCAGAGCCTCCAAGATTCTCAAAAAAGCGGGCATCTCAGTCACGGAAAGCATCCTTGAGGAGGAATGCGCGGCTCTTAATACTCATTGGAATCATCGGGTCACGACGGCAATGCCCTGGGTGATTGCCAAGGCCGCTCTCTCCCTTGATGGTCGGATCGATTCCCCCCCTCATCGGAGATGGATCACCTCCGCTGCCAGCCGTAAGGAAGCTATGCTGCTGCGAGCATCGGTTGAGGCTATCCTTGTTGGTGGAGGCACCGTCAGAACCGATGATCCCTCTCTGACGATTCGCGGACTTAAATTACCAAAAAAACACCCGCAACCGTGGCGCGTCGTCTGGTCCCGCACCGGGAAGGTTTCCAAGGAATGCAAACTCCTCAGCGACGCTCAATGCGAGCGCACGCTGGTTTTCAGCGGTATGACACTCCGGAAAGTCCTGCAGGAACTCGGCAAGCACGGCATCTCCAGCGTCTTGATTGAGGGGGGCGGGCAAACCCTTGGAGAAGCCTTCAAACGTAAGCTCGTGGACGAGATCCGCTTCTTCATCGCCCCGGTGATTCAAGGAGGGAACGTCCGCGCTGTCAGCGCACGTATCTCTCCAGCACATCTTGCCGATGTGACTTATACCAGGATTGGCTCGGATGTAATGATCTCGGGATTAGTGAAGAAGGAATGAAACTGCAGATTTTATCTGGAACTCAGGAACTCAAGAATGAGGAGAGAAACGGATAAAA
>DAISZK010000084.1:0-6262 GCA_036824855.1 Chthoniobacterales bacterium
AATTCATCGGCCGTGTGCGCCTGAGCGATTGATCCGGGTCCCAGCGCAACGGCCGGGATCTCCTTCGCGGCGAAGACAGCTGCATCACAAAACCAGGGGGCTCCCACGGGAGAGGCCCCGAGAGCGGAGAGCTTTGCCACCAGAGGATGCGCAGGATCGGTATAGAGTGGGGCGGATCCTTGATGTTCGACCTTCACTCCCTGTGCGACATTCTCAATCAGGTTGATAATCTGCAAGGGATCAGCATCAGGAATGATTCGGATATCGAGGGTTGCCTCACAATGATCAGGAACGATGTTCGTCTTGGACCCTCCGCGGATCGTGCCTACGCTGAGCGTGGAGTGGCCTAGGAGGGGATGCTCCGTCTTGGAGAGCTCAGGAATGACATACTCCCTAATTCTCTCAATGGCCGAGGTCATCTTGTAGATGGCATTCTCTCCACGATCAGGTGCCGAGGCATGGACCGCCTTCCCGTGAGCCGTGAGGGTCACCCAGAGCGATCCCTTGTGGGCGTGAACTGTCTTCAGATCGGTCGGTTCACCCGCGATTACGAAATCAAAGGATTCCTCACTCGCCAGAGCCTTTGCCCCATGCTGGCCCGACTCCTCCCCCACCAGACCTGCAAACCAGATCTCGTGGCTCAGCGTTGGAATCTCCTCACGCACTCGAGCCAAGGCAGTGAGCATCGAGGCCATCGGTCCCTTCGTATCACTCGCTCCACGGCCCCAGACCTTCCCCTCTCGGACTTCTCCACTGAAGGGATCGATCGTCATTCCGATGACGCTTACCGTATCCGTGTGGGGAGCCAGGAGCAGGCGTGGCTTTCCTTCACGATTGCTTGGGAAACGCCCCACCACATTGGGCCGTCCAGGAAGAACCTCCCGCAAGCTCACCTCGGCACCGATTTCCCGAAGAGGCTTCTCAAGTGCAACCGCAATGCGTGCCTCACCCGGATCGCTCACCCCGGGATCTCCCTCGGGGTTCACGCTTGGAATGCGGATCAGATCCTGAAGAAGTGAAACTGGATTGAGAGGATTCATGGTTAGTTCCCGGAATTTGACGCGGCTTCCTTGGAGTGAAGATCTCTGTACCAGGCAACGAACTTGGGGATCCCCTCGCGGATCGGGGTTCGTGGTATATACCCCAAGAGAGTGCGGGCCTTCGTGATGTCAGCTGCTGTCAGGGGCATATCCCCCTTCTGCTCGGGCAGGCGCTCGATCAGCGCCTTCTTACCCAGAGCCTTCTCAATCGATGAGATGAGCTTCGCCAAGGTTGTCGTCTCATTTTCCCCGAGGTTGAAGATCTCGAATAGCGGCCCCTCCCCATCGAGATAGGAAAGAGCTCCGAGCACTCCCTGGACGATGTCATCGATGTAGGTGTAGTCACGGCGTGTGGAGCCATCTCCGAACTGCTTGATGGGGCGACCATGTTCGATCGCATCGGTGAAGCTGTGAATTGCCAGATCGGGACGCTGTCCCGGGCCGTAGACAGTGAAGAACCTAAGGCAGGCGATCCGCATCCCGTGAAGGTTCACATAGTTTCCGCAGAGCTGTTCCCCGGCAATCTTGGTGGCTGCGTAGGGAGAGAGGGTTTGAAGGATTGGCAGATCTTCGCGGAACGGAACGGTCTTTGAGAGCCCGTAGACCGAGGAACTCGATGCAAAAACGATCTTTTGGCACCCGGAAAGACGTGCAGCCTCCAGGACATTGAACGTCCCGGTGATGTTCGTATCGATGTAGAGCTTCGGATCGGCGATGGAGGGGCGCACACCGGCACGGGCCGCGAGATGGATCACTGCATTGGGACGAACCTTTTCAAAAACACTCTGAACGGCATCCCAGTTTTTCAGATCGATCTCAGCAACTTCCACGGGATCTCCGGAGGTTGCGAAGGATGCGACATTCGCCCGCTTGATGGCGGGATCGTAGAAGTTATTGAAGTCATCGACCACTGTGACCTCATGCCCCTCACCCAGGAGATTACGGACCACATGGGATCCGATAAAGCCGGCCCCTCCTGTCACAATGATCTTCATGGATTTATCATACCTTGAGTTAAAAGGTTAAAAAGTTGAAAAGTTAGAAGGGTGCCTCGGAACACTTATTTAATTTTTTACACTTCAACTTTTCCTCGATCTTAACCTGAATCATAATACTTAAATGTCGCATCGCCCAGCCACTCTTCCAATGCGTACCTGGGTCGAGGTCGATCATGCGGCCCTCAGGCATAATCTCAAAGCTGTCCGTAAGATGGCTGGGAGGGCGGGCATCATGGCTGTTGTGAAGGCCAACGGCTACGGCCATGGCCTCAATGAAGTCGCCTCGACACTTAGTCCCGGCATCGAGGTCTTCGCCGTGGCCTCTCTCGGCGAGGCGATCCAGCTTCGTGTCACCGAGAAAAAGAAGCCGATCCTTCTCCTGAGTGCCGCCCTCCCTACCGAGTATCCCGAGATCGGCCGCCATGGTTTCATCCCCACCATTTCCTCAACGACGGAAGCAGAGCTCTATGCACAGAGCGCCCCAGCCGGGGCACCGATTCATTTCAAAATCGATACCGGCATGGGACGACTTGGAGCAGATCCTGAGCAAGCCTTCGCCATCCTCCGTCAGATAAGGGAGCTTCCCCTCACCCTCCACAGCATCTCGACCCACCTTCATTCAGCTGACAGCGACGGCAAAGCCACCAAAGAGCAGCTCAAGAACTTTGCGGAGTTGCTCTCCTACCTTCGGGAATTTGAACCAAAGGTCCCGATCCATATCCTGAACTCCGCAGGGACCATGCTCTTCCCGGCGCATGCCCATGACCTTGTACGTGTCGGACTAGCCCTCTACGGCGTCTCCCCTGTCCCGAAGTTCCAGAAGCTCCTCAAGCCCGCCCTGAGTTGGAGGGCCTCCGTTACCTTTCTGAACGACCTCCCAAAAGGCCATGGAATCAGCTATGGCAGCACCTATATCACGCCACGGGCCATGAAGGTCGCCGTCCTGCCGGTCGGCTATGCGGACGGCTACCCCAGACACCTCTCCGGAAAGAACGCCTCCGTCCTAATCAAAGGGAAGCGCTGCCCCCTCCTCGGTCGCGTCACCATGGATCAGATCATGGTCGACGTCTCAGCCGTCAAAGGGATCAAAGTCGGAGACGAAGCCGTCCTAGTCGGCAAACAGGCAAAGCAGGAAATCACCGCCACCGAAGTGGCTCAAAAAGCCGACACCATCCCCTGGCATCTCTTCTGTGGGATCACTGGAAGAGTTGCTTACGTTTACAAAGCTTAAAGAAAACCGAGACTCGGGCTGGCGGGATTATTCTTTCTGCGAAAGGCTCTACTTAAGCCTTTCAGTCAGTTCAAATACCGCTGATCGTGATACGGCAGTTGAACCAGCTAATTCTGTTCGAAGCTGTATCACTTATACTGCGAGCGCAGCAGAACGCCGCGGGGCGCAAAAATCCCAAGGCTCCTGCATTAGGAGGCTTTGCCCCTGAAAGCCACGCACTCGTGCAGCACTCTCTCCCCGGCAAAATGCTCACTCGAACGCAGCACCACATTCACATCGCCCACAACGGAGTGGGCCCCCTTGGCGAGATCGTCGGCTAGGGTTGTGGAGTGCTCGAGTGCTTCGACCAGGGTCTTGTCCTGAGAGAGGACGACAGGCTTGGCTCCGGGAACGATGAGAATGGCAAGAGGACGTATCGAGCGGGCGATCGGGTCAAGCGTTAGGATGTCGGCAGTCTCCTCGGCCACGGCTGCGGCCTCTGCATGACGCACCTCGAGCTGGATCATCCGGGCACGGGCCTCGGGAGTCACCGACTCGATGGCATGAGTGATGGCATCGAGGAGGGCATGGCGAACGTCGGAAAGATCCTCGAGTTCCTGGAGCTTCTGCAGGTCTTCGTTCTGATGGATCGCCTTGGCAAGCTGGGAGATCTCCTTGAGATACGAATTCCTCTGGGTATCAGGAACCAGATACATGACCACCAGGTGCACTCGAACGCCGTCCGGTGATCCGTAATCAATTCCTTTGGGGCTCCAACCGACGGAGCAAAGCAATTCACCATCTGAATCCGACGTAGCGTGAGGGCAGGCCCAGCCCCTGCCGATGCCGGTATTGTGCTGGTTCTCACGAGCCAAGGCCTTCTCATTGATGCCCTCGTCACTAACTTCGGGAACAGCCTCGAGTAGGGTGCCGAGGAACTCCAGGGCGTCGTTCTTGATATTGTCGGGAAGTTCGACAAGACGGCCTTCCTGGAGTGCATTGAGTAAAGCTTTCATGAAAATCAGTTGGGTTGGGGAACTATGTCTTAATCAATACCGAACTTTCTGGCAAACCAGGCGTTCACCGTATGGGTGAGCGTCACGTAGCAGAGAATCGTGGCGGCAATGAAGGCCCAGAAAATCGGTGGAAGCGGCACCATGCCGAGATAGGCGGCAACCGGCGGAATGTAAGGAATTGCGGAACCGATCAGAATAATGATCAGCGTGGAGAGAATGAGTGCGGGACTCGCACAGCTTCCGAAGAACGGGATCTTGCGGGTACGGATCACATGAACAATGAGTGTCTGGGTGATGATCGACTCGACAAACCAACCGGAGTGAAAAAGCGAGGCGGCGTAGGTGTCATCATTAGCCACTCCAGGACCTCCTGCAAAGCGATGGAGCAACTCGGCGGGGGCAGCGAGGTTCAGGTTGCTACACTTGAAGAACCAGAGCATCACGGCAAAGGTCGTATAATCAAAGATCGAGCTGGTCGGCCCGACACACATCATGAACTTCTGGATGTTTCCGATGTTCCACTTGCGGGGCTTCAACATGTACTCGGCATCGACGTGGTCGTAAGGAATACCAATCTGGGAGAAGTCGTAGAGCAGGTTATTTACCAGCACCTGGACGGGCATCATGGGGAGGAATTTCAGGAAGTAGCTGCTCCCCACCATGGAGAACATGTTGCCGAAGTTGGAACTGGCCCCCATGCGGATGTACTTGATGATGTTCGCGAAAACCTTGCGTCCTTCAAGGATGCCGTCTTCGAGCACCATGAGACTGCGTTCGAGCAGGATGATGTCTGCCGATTCCTTGGCCACATCCACAGCGGTGTCAACCGAGATGCCAACGTCTGCAACGCGCATCGAGAGGGCGTCGTTGATGCCATCTCCCATGTAACCGACCACGTGACCACGCTTCTGAAGGGCGACGATGATGCTCTCCTTCTGGGCTGGGGAGAGGCGGGCAAAAACGCTGGTCTTCTCGGCAAGTTCCCCGAGGGTCTTCTCATCGAGTCCTACAATCATGTCGCCGGTAATGATCGTGCCTGCGTCGAGATGCACGTCGCGGCAGATCTTTCCAGTAACGAGGGCATTGTCTCCCGTGAGGATCTTGGTGGTCACGCCATAGCTGGCGAGCGAGGCGATGGCCTTCTGCGCCGACTCCTTCGGCGGATCCAGGAAAGCGATGTACCCGAGAAGAATCAAATCGCTCTCGTCAGCGATCGAGAAGGTTCCCTTATCCTGAGGGAACTCCCGGTAAGCGATGGCGAGCACGCGGTAACCATCGCGACTGAGTGCCTCAAACTCCTCAAGCAGATCATTCTTGATGAGGTCGATCATCATGTAAACCTCCTCATCGACCTGGTAGTGGGTGCAGGACTTGAAGACATCCTCGACGGCGCCTTTGCAGATGAGCACGTGATCTCCCTCGTAATCGACCACCACGCTCATCCGCTTGCGCTGGAAGTCGAAGGGGATCTCGTCGACCTTTTTGCATCCGCGATCGACATCGATGTCGGTGTGGGAGAGAACGGAGTTATCCAGCAGGTTGCGCAGACCCGTCTGGTAGTAGCTGTTCATGTAGGCGTAACGGAGGACGTCCTCGCTCTGACGTCCAGTCACATCGACATACTTTTCCAGGATGACTCGGTCTTGGGTCAGGGTGCCGGTCTTGTCTGTGCAAAGGATGTCGATGGCGCCAAAGTTCTGGATCGCGTGAAGTTTCTTCACGATCACCTTCTTCTTGGACATGGCAAGGGCTCCCTTCGCGAGATTCACCGCCACCATCATCGGGAGCATCTCGGGGGTCATTCCGAGAGAAACGGCCAGACCGAACATCAGTGCACCGGACCAATCATGCTTCGTCACTCCAATGATCAGGAAGACGACACTGACCATCACAAGCATGAATCGGATCATGAGCCAGGTGAATCCGGCAATCCCGCGGTCGAAGCTGGTCAGCACTGGGGCGCTACCGAGCTTCTCGGAGATCGAGCCGAAGTGGGTT
>DAISZK010000009.1:0-65439 GCA_036824855.1 Chthoniobacterales bacterium
GTCTGGCTACATGCGGATCCGGAGACACTCTTTGAGCGTGCAAGCCGCAATCGCAAGCGCCCTCTCCTCGACGTGGAGAATCCCCGCAGCACGTTTAATGCACTTCTTGAATCGCGCATTCCCATTTACGAAGCAACGGCCGACATTCAAGTCGATGCCACGGGACTTCCCCACGAACAGACCGTGGATGAAATTATCCGAGTGCTTGCCCTAGGTGGGATTCCAAAAGTCTCCACCGAAGCTTCATAAACGACACCTCATCCGTTTAAAATTGACGGAGAAGCCCCGTCTTTTTAATAGTTTCGAACTCCGTGCGACCCCTGACGCCGGCAACCAAACACCAACACCATGCCTAATATTGCCATCAATGGGTTCGGCCGCATCGGCCGCCTTGTCTTCCGTGCCATCGCCGAACAGGGCCTCCTTGAGAAAGGGTACAACGTCGTTGCCGTCAACGATCTCGTCCCTGCCGACAACCTTGCCTACCTCGTGAAATACGACTCCACCCAGGGCGTCTTCAAGGGTGAGGTCCACAGTGAAAAATCATCTCCTGAGGTTGCCGAGGACGACACGCTTGTGGTCAATGGTCATAAGATCAAATGCCTCGCAGTGAAAGAGGGCCCCGCCGCTCTTCCCTGGAAAGATCTCAACGTCGATGTCGTCATCGAATCGACCGGCCTCTTCACCGAAGGTGAAAAGGCAAAAGGACACCTCACCGCAGGTGCCAAGAAGGTCATTATCTCCGCTCCCGGCAAGAACGAGGACATTACCGTCGTCATGGGTGTCAATGATGACAAACTCGACATTTCCAAGCACCACATCATCTCGAACGCCAGCTGCACCACGAACTGCCTTGCTCCCGTTGTCCATGTTCTCCTGAAGGAGGGATTCGGCATCGAGGAGGGTCTCATGACCACGGTGCACAGCTACACCGCCACCCAGAAGACTGTCGATGGTCCCTCCAAGAAGGATTGGAAGGGAGGCCGCTCGGCAGCCATCAACATCATCCCCTCCACCACCGGAGCCGCGAAGGCCGTCGCCCTTGTCTGCCCTGAAGTGAAGGGCAAGTTGACCGGCATGTCATTCCGCGTACCGACCCCGACCGTTTCTGTCGTTGACCTCACGGTCAAGACCACCAAGGCCACCAGTTACAAGGAGATCTGTGCCGCCATGAAGAAAGCCAGCGAAACCTACCTCAAGGGTATTCTTGGCTACACCGAGGACGAAGTTGTCTCCAGCGACTTCATCCATGACACCCGCTCCAGCATCTTCGACGCAGGTTCGGGCATTGAGCTTAACGACAAGTTCTTCAAGCTCGTTTCCTGGTACGACAACGAGTGGGGTTATTCCAACCGCTGTGTCGACCTGCTTAAGAAGATCAGCGCCTAAAAACTAAGATCACTCTCGAGGGCAGGTAAAGCAGGTGCATTCCTGACTTTCCTGCCCTCTTTCTTTTCACCAACACACTCCAACTTCCCAATCACCATGGCTAAAAAAACAATCAAGGACCTCTCCCTCGCCGGTAAACGCGTCTTCATCCGCGTCGACTTCAATGTCCCTCAGGACAAGCAGACTGGCGAAATCACCAATACCCAGCGCATCACCGCGGCATTGCCCACCATCCAGCATGCGCTGGATCAGGGAGCCTCGGTCGTTCTTGCAAGCCATCTCGGACGCCCCAATGGTGAGCGCGTCGCCAAGTACACCCTCAAGCCTGTTGCCGAAAAACTCCAGGAGCTCCTTGGTCGTCCCGTGACTTTCCTGAACGATTGCGTCGGATCCGAGGTCGAGGCTGCGTGCGCTGCGCTCAAACCAGGTGAAGTCATCCTGCTCGAGAACGTCCGCTTCCACATTGAGGAGGAGGGCAAGGCGAAGAATTCAGAGGGAAATAGCGTAAAAGCTGATCCAGCCAAGGTCGCCGTCTTCCGCGCCAGCCTCAGCAAGCTTGCTGACGTCTATGTGAACGACGCCTTCGGGACCTCCCACCGCGCACACTCCAGCGTCACTGGGGTCGATCTTCCTGACAAGGTTGCCGGATTCCTGGTCGAGAAGGAACTGGGCGCATTCGCAGCCGTCCTTGAGAATCCTAAGCGCCCCCTGCTTGCGATCCTCGGTGGCGCCAAGATCGCCGACAAGATCCCCCTCATCCGCAACCTCGTGGAGAAGGCTGACGACATCATCATCGGCGGCGGCATGGCCTACACCTTCCTGAAGGTACTCAATGGTATGCAGATTGGTAACAGCCTCTATGATCCGGCCGGTGCCGAGATCGTGGCGGAACTTGTTGCCAAGGCGAAGGAGAAGGGTGTAAGTATCCACCTCCCCGTTGACTTCATCACTGGAGATGCCTTCTCCCCAACAGCCAACACTGGCACGGCCACCGTCGAGAGCGGAATCCCCGATGGCTGGGAGGGATTCGATTGCGGTCCAAAGACACGCGAGCTTTTTGCCAAGGTCATCGCCTCCGCAAAGACCATCGTCTGGAACGGCCCCTGCGGCGTCTTCGAGTTCGACATCTTCGCCGAGGGAACCAAGTCCATGGCTGAGGCCGTCGCTGCTGCCACAGCTGCAGGGGCCATCACCATCGTCGGTGGAGGTGACACGGCGACAGCCGCCAAGAAATTCGGCGTCATCGACAAGGTCACCCATGCCTCCACGGGGGGCGGCGCATCCCTGGAGCTCCTCGAAGGAAAGACTCTTCCCGGAGTTGCCTCACTCGACGATAAGGCCTAATCTCACGAATTACTATGGCACTCCCACGCAAGAAATTCGTTGCAGGTAACTGGAAGATGAACATGACCTCCTCGGAGGTCGCTCCTTATCTGGAGGTTTTCCGTCAGGAGACTGAAAAGGTCAACAACGTCGATATCGCCATCATCCCCCCCTTCACGGCCCTCGCCAAGGCCTCAGAGATCTTGGGGGGTTCCCAGAAGATCCGGCTTGGCGCGCAGAACATGTCCCCGGAGGCCAAGGGGGCCTACACCGGCGAGATCTCGGCGGCGATGCTTCGCGATCTCTTCGTACGCTTCGTACTGGTAGGTCATAGCGAACGCCGCCGCCTCTTCGGCGAGACCGATGAGCTCGTGCACCGCAAGGTCGTGACCGCTCTTCATTCCGAGCTTCGACCCATCCTCTGTATTGGTGAGACACTTGAAGAGCGACAGGCTGGTCAGGAAAAAGCTATACTTGAAGCTCAGCTTCAAGGGGCGCTGAAAGGACTGACCACGGAACAGCTTGAAGAGGTCGTGATCGCTTACGAGCCCGTCTGGGCAATCGGCACGGGACTCACCGCCACTCCTGCTCAGGCTCAGGAGGCTCATCTCTTCATCCGCGACTATCTGAAGACTACGGCCGGAACTGAAATTGCCGATAAGACCCGCATTCTCTACGGGGGAAGCGTGACTGCGGATAATGCCCGCGAACTCCTCACCCAGCCCGATATCGACGGCGCCCTGGTGGGGGGTGCTAGCCTAGATCCCCGCAGCTTTGCAGAGATTGTGGTGGCGGCGGTTCCTGTGGAATAAATAGTTATTTTTTAGCGCAAAGCCTCAGGGTTGGGGGACTTAAAGCCGTTTGGTGATTTGATTCATCAAACGGCTTTTCCTTCATAATTCATCATTTTGCCTTCATCCTTTCGGGATCATGCTTCGTCGCCTCGCTTCACTCCCCGTGGTGTTGTTCTGCGTGGTGACGATCACTTTTTTTTTGATCAGACTCTCCCCGGGCGGACCCTTTGATACTGAGCGGAAAATCCCGGAAGCCATCGAGAAGCAGCTTCTGGCAAAGTACAAGCTGGATGGTCCGCTTCTGGATCAATATGGCGGTTATCTCAAGGATCTGATCCATGGAGATCTCCGTCTCTCGACCAAGTACCGAAACCGCTCGGTCAACGAGATCCTCACCCAGACACTCCCTGTTACCTTGACCCTCGGTGCCACGGCACTACTGATTGCCGTCACCATCGGCGTCTGGTTGGGTGCCTTTGCGGCGGCGCGACCGGGAACATTTTCAGAAACGGGAGCCCTTGCAATGACGCTGCTGGCAATTTCCCTCCCCTCCTTTGTACTAGGACCTCTCCTCATCCTGATCTTTGCGATCAAGCTGGCTTGGCTGCCCGTCGGTGGCTGGGGTACCCCGCTGCAGCTCATTCTGCCATCCGTGACGCTGGCGATTCCCTACGCAGCAGTGATCGCACGTCTGCTCCATGACAGCCTGAGGGAGACACTAGCAGAGGATTTCGTTCGCACGGCTCGGGCAAAGGGCCTCTCCGAACGCTCGGTGGTCTACCGCCATGCTCTCCGCGTTGCGATCTTGCCGGTAATTTCCTATCTCGGCCCCCTAGCGGCCAACCTCCTCACAGGGTCCATTGTTGTGGAGACGATCTTTCACATTCCCGGAGCAGGGGGATTCTTTGTCAATTCGATCCTTAACCGTGACGGCTTCTTGCTCGGTGGAGTCGTCATCGTCTACTGCGTACTCTTGGTGATCTTCAACCTGCTGGTGGATCTTTCCTACCGCTTGCTTGACCGGAGGATCCGGGAATCATGATTTACCAACTCCCCAAGAGAGCCAGATTTCCGGCTATCATTCTCTCCGGAATGATCCTTACCGTCCTACTTGGCCCCTTTCTTTTTCCCCATGTCTACGACCTGCCTGGAGACCAGACCTATGCACCTCCCAGTCTCAGCCATCTTTGCGGAACCGATCTCAATGGTCGTGATCTGCTGCTGAGAATCCTTGAGGGCGGCCGCATTTCATTGCTTGTCGGGATTTGCGGCGCGGCGATCAGCCTCCTGATCGGCACCACCTACGGCCTCATCGCCGGATCTTCCGGCCGGGGAGTCGATAACTCGATGATGCGCTTCGTTGATATTCTCTACTCTGTCCCGCGCTTGATCTTCATCCTGATCTTTATCAATGCCTTCAATGAGAGGCTTCAACTCATGGCGAGCAACCATGGCTGGGATTGGTTGGTGGGCTCTTCACGACTGGTGATCCTGATTGTGAGTCTCGGGATCATTGAGTGGCTAACGATGGCCCGGATCGTGCGGGGACAGACCCTCACCTTAAGGGAGCGTTCCTATGTTGCGGCTGCTCGGGTCCTAGGTGAGGGGTATTGGACCATCCTCTGGCGCCACCTGCTTCCTAACCTTGCTGGAATCATCCTTGTTTACCTAACCCTGGCAGTTCCCTCCGTTATCATTGATGAGGCCTTCCTGAGCTTCCTGGGGCTCGGAGTTCAGGCTCCCCAGTCCAGCTGGGGCTCGCTGCTAGCTGAGGGGGCCTCCGCCATCAATCCCCTCAAGGGAGCCTGGTGGCTCATCCTCTTCCCCTCGATCGCCCTGCTGACAACGCTTCTGGCTCTCTACAGCCTCGGCGACGCCCTACGCCGCAGTATTGGGGCAAAGGGGGGCTGAGAAGGAGGTTGTTAGACTGAAGGCTGAAGACTGTTAGGAAAGAATCCAGACCATATTCTTTGAATTATTTTTCATTTTTCCTTCTTCATTTTGCCTTTCCACCTGAAAAAGTCACGATAGAAACATGAGTGAAGCCGCCGCACGATCGATCGTTGAGCGCCTGCGTGCCAAGGGGTTCGAGGCTCTTTATGCGGGGGGGTGCGTGCGTGACAAACTCCTAGGCTTGGAGCCCCACGATTATGATGTGGCGACCAGTGCTCGCCCCGAACAAGTGGAAGCGCTCTTTCCGCGAACAGTGCCTGTCGGCGCTCAGTTCGGCGTGATTATCGTTCTGGAGGGGGGCTCGGAAATCCAGGTTGCCACCTTCCGCGGAGATGGTGCGTATCTTGATGGCCGCCATCCCGAGAACGTTCATTACACGGATGCCGAAGGGGATGCCCGTCGACGGGATTTCACCATCAACGGGCTTTTTTATGACCCTATCAAGGATGAGATTCTTGATTTCGTTGGAGGCCGCGATGATCTGAAGAAGAGCGTGATCCAGGCCATTGGGAATCCCTCGGAACGCTTTGCCGAGGATAAGCTTCGCCTGCTCCGGGCTGTCCGTTTCGCGACGACACTTGGATTCTCGATCGATTCAGAAACTTGGAGCGCCCTCTTGGAATGGGCTCCTGAACTCCATGCCGTCAGCGCCGAGAGAATCAGGGACGAATTCTGCAAGATTCTTCTTTCTCCGAATCGCCTGCGGGGATTCGATCTGCTTGATCAGAGCGGCCTTTTACGGATGATTCTGCCCGAGATGGAAACCCTCAAAGGGTGCGATCAACCGCCGGAGTTCCATCCGGAGGGTGATGTCTTCGTCCACACGCGCCTCATGCTCTCTCTGCTCCCAGAGAGGGTATCGCTACCCCTTGTTCTCTCGGTGCTTTTTCATGACTTGGGCAAACCTCCGACGCGAATGGTCGATGAGACCGGACGCATCCGGTTTAATGGTCACGAGGGAGTCAGTGCCGAGATGAGCCTGCGAATCCTGCAGCGTCTTCGCTTTTCGAATGAAGTGATCGATGCGGTCCTGCCTGCCGTGCGCCTTCACATGAGTTTCAAGGATGTCCCGAATATGCGTGTTGCTACTCTGAAGCGAATGATGGCACGCCCCACCTTCGACGATGAACTCGAACTCCATCGTGTCGATTGCCTTGGCAGCCATGGCATGCTCGATAACCACGCACTACTGATCGCCAAGCGCGAAGAGTTCTCCCATCAACCACTCATCCCCCCTCCCCTGATCACGGGGAACGACCTCATTGCTCTTGGATGGAAACCGGGGCCCAAATTCGCGGAAATCCTCCAAGCCGTTCAGACTCGTCAATTGGAGGGAATCTTAACCTCCAAACAGGAGGTTTTAGAATGGATTAGAATTAACAATCTTTCACTTTGACAGCTCCTAAGTCAGAACTAGTTTTATGTTATCATTTTCCTTTCATGAAAAAATCCTTAGTAGCAGTTATCTATTTGCTCATCACCGCAATCTCGGGAGCGGCCAACTCCTTGCTTACAAATTTACCTTTTGCTGAACCGATCACCCCAACGGCAGGAGCGACGATGACATTGCCGCTTGGCCAATACTGCAAGGTTGACCCGCTCTCAAGCACCAACCTGGTCTGGGTCTCCACGGATACTCGATATGGTGGTTTTCTTATTGAGTTGCTTCCCACGAATGCACCTAAAACAGTTGCCAATTTTCTATCTTACGTTCGCGACGGAGCTTATGAAAGCACGATTATCCATCGTTCGACTTCCTTGACGAATGATGGTTTAGCTGTCCTTCAGGCAGGTGGTTTCACTGCCGATCCCACCCTTTCGGCCATCCCCACCTTTGCCCCAATCACCAACGAATACTCACTACCTAACGTAGCAGGGACTATTGCGATGGCAAAACTTGGAGGAAATCCTAATAGCGCAACCTCCCAATGGTTCGTGAATGTCTCGGATAACAGTTTGACTCTAGGCTCCAACAATAACGGGGGATTCACGGTCTTTGCCAAAGTTCGTAGCAATGGAATGAGCAATGTGATTAATCCCATTGCATCCCTCCAGACCTATAATCTCAACAGCTATAATGCTGCATTCACCCAAACTCCCCTCATGGGAGTGGCAAGTAATCAAACCTCACTCAACTTGAGCAATCTGGTAACATTCACCAGAATCGCGCCTATTCCCTACTTCGCTTTTAGTTCCGATTCCGACGCCTTCCCTGCGGATATCGTTACCACCCCTTCATCAACGAACCTGATAGTGACTTTCCGTCATTATCCCACCAACAATCCGATCGCCGGTGTCAATGTCACATTTTCCGTGACTGACACAAACGGACACAACCCCTCGGGCCTCTACAACTCGTTCAGCGGATCCACCAATGACACGGGGATCATTATCTATCCTACTACTCTGGGAAATCAGACCATCACCTTTCCCCCTATTCCCCAGCAGGCATTGTCAAATGACATCACCACCATCACAACCAACCATGTGGGAGGCGTATCAAACTTCACAACAAACACTCGCACCAGCTTCACCATCCCCACTTTCCCCTCGTCATCTGCAAATGTGCCGGTCATTCTTAAGATAGTCTCCGGACCGATCTGTGTGACGGCGAATACGAATCAGAAAACCGGGATTCTTAGCGGCACACAGTTCAACCTCACAGGTACAGGTACAATTAGCCTCGTGGCTACAACTTACTCCAGTACTAATCCTGTGAATCTAGGTTATGTCCTCAGCGATGGGACACCTCTTGTAAATTATTATTATGTACCAGCTCCACCTGTGACAAATAGCTTCGTGGTAAAGGAATTTGCTCAGAGTATCACAGCCTTTCCGTCCCTTCTGAAGCAGCCGACCTATGGAGATCTCCCTTTCCAGATTTTGCTCCCAACCAGCACCTCGGGACTTCCAGTCACGGCAAGCGTGCTTTCGGGTTCTGCGTCCATCACCTCTAGCAATGGTGTCGCAACCATTACAGTAACTGGAGCAGGCTCAGTCACCTTGGCAGCAAATCAGGCTGGCAATGAACGATACGCCTCTGCTCCCCAGGTGACCACTAGCTTCACTGTGGCAAAGTCTCCCCAGAGTATTTCCTTTCCCCAGAGCACGACGAATCTCTCGGTGGGTCAGACAGTCTCTCTAACGGCCACATCATCATCGAGTCTACCTGTCTCTTACTCCTTAGTCGGTGGAACGGCTACTCTCACAGGAAATTCTTTGAAGATCTCAGGACCGGGAACAGTTGCTGTCGTGGCGTCACAAGTTGGGAACAGCAACTACCTTGCTGCAACTCCCATCACGAACAACTACACGACCCGTTCCAACCAAACCATCTCGGCCTTCGGAACCATCACCAATCGTCCTTACTCTACCAATTCACAGACTATTGCAGTTCCTTCCTCCACCTCGAAACTCCCCGTCACCCTATCTGTGAAGTCTGGTCCGGCAACAGTTTCTACTTCCAATTCCATTATTCTCAACGGAGCGGGAACCTTAACGCTTCAGGCTGACCAAGCAGGTAACAGCAACTACTTCCCTGCCACTCCAGTCACCACCTCATTCGTTGTGTCTAAGGCAGCCCAGACAATCTCCCCCTTCACTGGGATTCCCACGAAACTTTCCAACGGAATGTCTTTCAGACTGACCAATCCCTCAGCCAGTTCAGACCTTACCAATAGCACTCCGATTGTCTCTGGCGTAGGGCGACTCTCAAATGGGATTGTGACACTCACCAATGCTGGAATCTTGACCATTACCGCCACCAATGCAGGCAACAGCAATTATCTAGCAACATCCCTTACGACCAACATTCCTGTGTCAAAGGGTGCGCAGATTATTAACTTCAATTTCCCTCCAACGTTAACAATTGGTACCACCAATACCCTTTCAGCAACAGCCTCATCAGGATTGCCTATAACTTATACTTTGAACCCCTCAGTGACGAATGTGCTGCTTACTTCAAATTCAATTATTGTACGATCTTTCTCAACCAACAGTTTCAAGGTGATAGCATCACAACTTGGAAATACTGGTTGGACAAACGCCACACCACTTACCAACTCGTTTTCCATCTCTCGCTAGAGAAGTAGATGGTGGACAGTGAGGGGATCGAACCCCCGACCAACTCGGTGTAAGCGAGCCGCTCTACCGCTGAGCTAACTGTCCTTAATAACTATCGGTTTCAGGAAGAACTAGGCTTCCTGAACCGGCAAGCAACTACAGAAAATATTCCGATCGCCGTAGACATTATCAACACGCGATACCGATGGCCAGAACTTATGATTCTTCAGCCATGGAGCGGGCCATGCGGCCTGGCTTCGGGAATAAGGCCTGATCCATTCGTCTGAGGTGACGGTGAGGGCAGTATGAGGAGCACGCTTGAGGGGATTGTCTGCCTTATCAAGGTCACCCTTCTCAATCGAGGTCAACTCGCCATGGATGGCGATCATGGCATCGCAGAAACGGTCTAACTCATCCTTCGACTCACTCTCGGTCGGCTCAATCATCAGCGTTCCTGGGACGGGCCAGCTCATAGTCGGAGCGTGGAATCCGTAATCCATCAGGCGCTTCGCCACATCCTCGACCTCGATACCAGCACGGGTCTTCCACTCGCGGAGGTCCAGAATGCACTCGTGAGCCACGGTTCCCTGTTCTCCCTTATAGAGAACAGGAAAATAAGCGTCGAGACGCTTGGCCATGTAGTTGGCATTGAGAATGGCAAGAGCACTAGCGGCAGCCAGTCCATCGGGCCCCATCATGCGGAGATACATCCAGCTGATCACACAGATGCTTGCACTCCCCCATGGGGCTGCACTGACTTCGGTGACAGCTTGGGAGCCTCCGGTCGGTATCACGGAATGCCCTGGCAGGAACGGGGCGAGATGTTCGACCACACCGATCGGCCCCACACCGGGACCTCCACCACCATGAGGGATGCAGAAGGTCTTATGAAGATTGAGATGACAGACATCGGCTCCGATAGCTCCTGGACTGCAAAGGCCGACCTGGGCATTCATGTTGGCTCCATCCATGTAGACCTGACCTCCGGCCTCATGGATCATCGCACAGATCTCCTTGATCCGGGACTCGAAGACTCCATGCGTCGAAGGATAGGTGACCATGAGAGCCGAGAGACGGTCACGATGAAGGTCGATCTTGGCCTTCAGATCAGCCACATCAACATTTCCGTCCGCATCACAGGCAACACCAACGATCTCCATGCCGGCCATGGCGGCGCTGGCAGGATTTGTCCCATGGGCGGAAACAGGGATGAGGCAGACGGTTCGGTTCAGATCGCCACGGGAACGGTGGTAGGCGCGAATGACGAGCAAGCCGGCGTATTCCCCCTGCGATCCGGCGTTCGGCTGGAGCGATACAGAATGAAATCCCGTAATCTCCGCAAGCCATTCCTCAAGCTGGCGGAACATCGCAGTATACCCCTGGGCCTGCTCCGTGGGAACGAAGGGGTGAAGACCTCCGATGGTCTCCCAGGTGACCGGAAGCATCTCGGAGGTTGCATTCAGCTTCATGGTGCATGATCCAAGCGGGATCATGGATGTGGTGAGCGAGAGATCCTTGGACTCAAGACGGCGCATGTAACGGAGCATCTCGGTCTCGGTATGGTAGCTGTTAAAGACGGGATGGGTAAGATATGCAGAGCTGCGACGCAGATCATCCGGTGTCTGCCAGGTGAGCGGATCGTTCTGAGGAGCACTCGATCCTTTGCCAAAAAGCTCGAGAAGGCGATCGATCGGACCAGAGGTTTCATCCAGCGAGATGGTCACGGCGGATTCACCGAGGAAACGGAGATTGATACCCTCCTTCTCAGCACGAGAGCGCAGGGAAGCGGACTCGGCGGGAGTGAGATTCACACGGACGGTGTCAAAGAACGGGGCATTACCCAAAGACCATCCTGCCTTGGAAAGTGAAGCCGCAAGCTTCAGTGCATGAAGGTGAATTTTCTCGGCGATCTCCCTGAGTCCCTTCGGACCATGATAGACGGCATACATCGAGGCGATCACGGCTAGCAGAACCTGTGCGGTGCAGATGTTGCTGGTCGCCTTCTCGCGACGTATATGCTGCTCCCTAGTCTGAAGTGTCAGGCGGTAAGCGGGATGACCGTCTGCGTCACGAGAGATACCGACGAGGCGTCCGGGGAGACGACGTTTGAACTCATCACGGACAGCCAGATAGGCGGCATGCGGTCCGCCATACCCCATGGGGACACCAAAACGCTGGGTGGAACCCACCACGATATCGGCCCCGAATTCTCCAGGTGGCTTCAGCAATACAAGAGCAAGAGGGTCACTGGCTACAATGGCGAGTCCACCTGCAGAATGGATCTTCGCTAAAGCAGAAGAGGGATCATGAATCGACCCATCGGTCGAAGGATACTGGAGGATGCCGCCACACAGCCCGGACTCCGGAATCTGGTCGACACTGCCCACGATCAACTCGATGCCGAGGGGCTCGGTGCGTGTACGGAGCAACGAAATTGTTTGAGGATGGCATCCCTCGGAAACAAAGAATCGCGGAGCGCTCTCATTCCTACCCTGCCCCTTGAGATCATGACACATCGCCATCGCCTCGGCGGCGGCTGTGGCCTCATCGAGCATCGAGGCATTGGCAATCGTCATGCCGGTCAGGTCACAGACCATCGTCTGGAAATTCACGAGAGCCTCCATACGTCCCTGTGAAATCTCGGCTTGATAAGGGGTGTAGGCCGTGTACCAGCCTGGATTCTCAAGAATATTCCTGCGGATCACCGTCGGAAGGTGGGTTCCGTGATAACCCATTCCAAGATGATTGGTGCGAAGCTCGTTCTTAGCGGCGATCTCACGGAGTTCAGCCAAAGCCTCCTCCTCGGTGGCTGCTGCAGGAATATTTAGGAAGGAACGAAGACGGATCTCCTCGGGAACCGTTTTTGAAATGAGCTCCTCAAGAGAGGCGCATTCCAATGTCTCCAGCATCACCTCAACATCCCTATTATGGGAACCGAGATGGCGACGAGAGAAACGACCGCGAATGAAAACCGAGTCCAGAAGATCAGAACCGATCGTACTCATTGACCGATCTGGGCGCTGTAGGCTTCGGGTATCAGGAGAGCACTGATCTCAGCGGCATCGGATGATTTCATCCGGTAGATCCAGCCTTGGCCGAAGGGATCGGTATTCAGCAGAGCCGGGTTACCCAAGAGCTCCTCATTCACCTCGGTCACCGTCCCGGAGAGAGGTGAATAGATATCGCTAGCAGCTTTTACTGATTCAACGACGGCAGCAGTCGCGCCAGCCTTCACCTCGGCACCGACCTTCGGTGGCTCTGCATAGACGATATCCGTCAACTCAGCCTGAGCGTGATCGGTGATGCCGACGGTCACAGTGTCACCCTCGACTCGGATCCATTCGTGGGTTTTGGCGTAGCGAAGATCAGCGGGAACGTTCATGGATTCAAAGAATACGGAGGGTTTAGAGGGTGGGTTTCTTGTAAAAAGGGAGTGTCGTTACCGTAGCGGGGTAACGACGTCCACGCACTTCAATTTCCAGAGACGTGCCGGGAGCATGAAGTGCAGGAGGAAGGTAGGCCATGGCGATCCCCTCGCCGAGGCTGGGCGAGAGAGCACCGCTGCAGGTTTCACCCACGGCAATTCCCTCGGCAAGAACAGGATAATGGGAACGGAGGGGAGGTCCGGAGGCGGAAAGCTTCAGCGGGGTGAGACGAGAGGAAAGACCGCCAGCGCGCTGCTGCTCCAGGGCCTTGCGGCCGGAAAACTCACCCTTCTCGGGATCATCAATACCCGTGAATTTATCAAGGCCCGCCTGAAGAGGTGTACGCTCACGGGAGAGATCGGATCCGTTCAAAGGGTAACCCATCTCGAGCCTTAGTGTATCACGGGAACCGAGTCCGCACGGCTTGACCCCAGCGGAAAGAAGGCTCTCCCAGAGAGCGATGCCAGCTTTCACAGGCACAAAAAGCTCAAATCCATCCTCACCGGTATATCCGGTGCGGGCCACAAGGGATGGGATGGCCCCCTCAGAATCGACAAGCGGGGCAATACCATTCCTCTTCGGGACATCGCATGAAGGAAAGAGTGACCTCAGAACCTTTTCCGAATCGGGCCCCTGGAGGGCAATCGCAGCATAGTCATTCCCCTGATCCTCAAGAACGATAGATCCATCGGCAGGAAGTTGAGAGCGCATCCATTCCAGATCGAGATCACGGCAGGCGCCGTTGATCACCAGAAAGTAGGAGGTCTCTCCCGTGCGGTAGATGATCAGATCATCGATGACTCCTCCCTTCTCATCGAGCATGAGGGTGTACTGACCGCGGGTGACGGCGAGTTTGCCAACGCGGTTGGTCAGAAGACTCTCAAGCCAAGCCAAAGCGGCGGGACCTGAAACCGTGACCTCTCCCATGTGGGAAATATCGAACATACCGGAGGCGGATCGCACGGCTTTATGCTCATCCATGATTCCAGAATACTGGACAGGCATGAGCCATCCGCCGAACTCGACCATGCGGGCCCCGCAGGCGATATGAGCGGCTTCGAGAGGAGAATGTTTTAGAAGCGTGGGATCACTCATTACGCCTTATCTGTTGTTGTGGAAGAGGAACTCATCGAGCCGTTGGGGCGGCGAGCGTTGAAATCCAGATATGTGTAGGACTGGAACATCTTCTCGTATTCATCAGCAAGGCGCATCGCCTCGTTGGGTTTGAGACGATCCCCCTTCAGGGCGGCATCAGCTTGGGACTTAATCCTGCGGGCCAGCTCCTTGGTATCCCACTGAGTCAGAGTCAGCACCTGGTCGATGGTATTGCCCGGGAGCACCTCCTCGATGTAGTACCCGGCATCCTCATCCTCATCGAGGAAGACATGCATCTCATTCACCCTACCGAAAAGGTTATGCAGATCACCCATGATGTCCTGATAGGCTCCGGAAAGGAAAATCCCGAGGTAATACGGCTCGCCGGGACGGACGGTGTGGACAGGAAGAGTCTCCTTCACATCTTGGAAATCGATGAACTTGGCCATCTTGCCGTCGGAATCACAGGTGATGTCGACCAGGGTGCCACTACGCTCAGGAACCTCATTGAGTCGGTGGATCGGCATGACCGGAAAGAGCTGACCCAATGCCCAATGATCAAGCAGGGACTGGAACACGGAGAAGTTACAGAGTAGCTGATCGGCAAGAGCAACCTCGAGTTCCCTCACCTCTTCGGGAACCTGCTTCATCCCGGCGTGCAGTTTTACGATCGCAGCGGCAATCTGCCAGTAGAGGGTGTCAATCTTTGCCTTGGAGCGGAGGTCAAGGAGTCCTAGGTCGAACATCGACTGAGCCTGATCCCTGATCTGCTGGGCATCGTGAAGATTTTCCAAGCGACGCTTCTCATTGAGGCCAGCCATGATCTCAAGCATGTCGGAGACCAACTTGGGATCCTCCGGAGAGGCAGAAATCGTACCCGTATGACTCTGCTTCTCGATGGAACCGAAGGCTTCGATAATGAGTACGGAATGAGGAGCCACGATGAATCGTCCGCTCTCACTCACGATGACGGGATGCTCGACCTGCTCTGAGTCGCAGATCTCCATGATGTTGTAGACGATGTCTCGAGTGTACTCGTGGAGTGAGTAGTTTCTGGAGCTGTCGAAGCTGGTGCGCGATCCATCGTAGTCGACTCCGAGTCCACCACCCACGTCGAGATAGCCGAGGGCATGGCCCATCTTTTTGAGCTTCGCGTAGAAGCGGGCGGCCTCACGCGTAGCGCGACTTATCGTCTGAATGTCAGGGACCTGCGAACCGACATGGTAATGAAGAAGAACGAGAGCATCGGGCATCCCCTCGGCATGGAGCGTGTCACTCATCGAGACAAGATCTGCTGTCGAGAGGCCAAACTTGGCATTTTCTCCACCGCTGGTGGCCCATTTGCCAGCTCCCTTCGAGAGAAGGCGTACGCGGGCACCGATCATGGGCTTTACTCCCACCTGCTTCGCAACGGCAAGGATCTGATGAAACTCCTCCAACTTCTCCACGACGAGAATGACTTTCTTACCAAGCTTGATCCCGATGAGTGCAGCGCGGATGAACTCATCGTCCTTGTAGCCATTACCGACCACAAGACTCTCGGGATCAGAATGGACGGCAAGAGCGGCTATTAACTCGGGCTTACTTCCAGCCTCGATGCCAAAATGATAAGGGAGGCCCGCATCCACGATCTCTTCAACGACTTCGCAGAGTTGATTAACCTTGATGGGAAAAACCCCGCGATACTTATTCTTGTATCCGCACTCCGTAATAGCTCTCGCAAATGACTCATTGAGCCGACGCACACGATCACGAAGCAGGTCATGACACCGGACCAGCAGAGGAAAACGGAGACCTCGATCCTTCGCCTCCTCGACCAGTTCCATTAGGTCGATTTCCTCCCCTTCCCTGCGGCGAGGAAGCATGATGGCGTGCCCAGCATCATTGATTCTGACGTATCCCTCGGACCATCCCTCCACGTTGTAGAGCGATGAATTCTGGGCAGTGATGGATCCGGCGGAGTCTTGGGACATTGAGGATAAATTGATGAGTAAAAATTAAAACAAACATGCCCTGTCTTGGCGACATGATGCTTTAGTTTTTTTGCATTGCCGTTTCCCATGACAGTAGATGTGAATGGGTGCTCGGAAGAATCCCTTCGACAACCAGAATCTTACCATCATGAAACTCCTTCATATCGATGCATTTGCCGGGATTAGTGGCGACATGTCCGTTTCGGCACTCAGAGATCTCGGAGTTCCGGAGGAGATTTTTAGCAATGCATTGAAGGCATTGCCAATCGATCTGCCACCCTGCTGCTTCGAGCGCAGCGAAAGAAATGGCATCGCAGGTTGGCGCTTTTTGGTAAGTGGACATGACGGCCACGAGGGAGCACCTGCTGATCATCACCATCACGAGCACAGTCATGAGCATCATCATGTGGTGCACGACCACCACCATCACGGCGATGGAGATCACCATGAGCATGATCATAACCATGGCTCTGCTGGTCATCACTTCCATGGACGTAATCACGCCGAGATCGTAGCTTTGATCAGTGGCAGTAACCTCGGAGAGAAGGTAAAAACACGCGCCCTTGCCGTTTTCCAGCGGATCGCCATCGCAGAGGGAGGAGTGCACGGAGTCCCCCCAGAAAATGTCGGATTTCACGAGGTCGGGGCGGAGGACTCGATCGCCGATATCGTTTGTGCTTGTGCAGGAATTGATTACTTAAAGATCGATAAGATCACGTGCGGTCCGTTGATCGAGGGCACCGGGCATATCCACTGCGCTCATGGAACTTTCCCCCTACCAGCACCAGCCACCCTGGCGATTCTCAAGGGAATACCTTTTCGACAGGTCGATGAACCTTGGGAGCACATCACTCCAACAGGTGCAGCGATTCTGGCAGAGTTTGCCACGGCTTTTGTGCCAATGCCCGAGATGAAGGTGAACGCTATCGGATACGGACTCGGCTCGCGAAACACCCCGAATCGCCCCAATGTTCTCCGTCTGATTCTGGGCAAATCCACAGAATCCGATCATGCAACCTTGGAAGAGGTCGTCGAACTACGCTGCAATCTGGATGACCTCACACCCGAGCATGCCTCCAGTGCACTCGATGCATTGATCACAGCGGGAGCACTCGATGCGACGCTCACGCCGACAGTCATGAAAAAGGGTCGTTCCGGTTGGATCCTGGAGGTTCTTACCGTGGCGGAGAAAGCTGAGGATCTATCCGAACTGATGCTGCGCCAAACAAGCGCCTTCGGTATCCGTCGACACCACATGGAGCGATTGAAACTCGAGCGGCATTTCGAAGAGGCCGAGACACGCTATGGAAATATCCGAGTCAAGGTGGGTACACTTGGCGGTGAGGTCATTCAGCGTTCACCCGAGTTCTCCTCCTGCGCGGAGGCTGCAGTTCACCATCAAGTGGCCGTCAGACTGGTCTATGAAGCCGCTCTGCGCACCCTAGCCGAAGATTAGAAGAATCGTTACTCCTATTCCTCGTCTTCGGTCGTTCCGCCATTCCCCCGGACAGGTTTAGCTGCGCAGACCCCACGCTTCTTGGCAGAGGCGATGAAATCGAGAAAGTACTGTGCCTCGGGACCCCATGTTTCCTTTCTCGATTCCTCAAGAGCCTGAGAAATATTCCGGCCACTGTGATAGATCAGGCGGAATGCCCGCTTGATCTCAAGACGCGTCTCGGAACTCATCCCGGCGCGCTTGAGGCCGACAGCGTTGATACCGGCTACCATGCTGGTCCCATAAGCAGAGACAAAAGGAGGGATATCCTTCGGGAAGCGCTCCCCTCCCCTGACCATGCAGAGTTTGCCAACACGCAGGAACTGGTGGAAAACCGAGCCACCCCCGAGAACCGCTCCATCCTGAACCTCGACATACCCAGCAAGGAGGCAATTATTGGCAATGATCACCTTGTTGCCGACCGAGCTGTTGTGACCGAGATGGACCCCCACCATCAGGAAGTTTTTGTCTCCGACGCGGGTGACTGACCCCTCCTTGGTGCCGCGGTGGATGGTGACGTATTCGCGGATGACATTGTCATCACCGATGACCACCTCACTCTTCGTGCCGGGCTTAAAATCGTAATCCTGAGGATCAGCTCCAACAATGGCCCCATATCCCACGGTATTTCTGGCACCCATGCGCACATGGCCTGTGATCACAGCATGAGCCTGAATCTGACATGCCTCGCCGATGACAGCTCCGGCCTCAATGATCACCCCTGGACCAACCTCCACATCGGAGGAAACTTCGGCGGCAGGGTCAACGAAAGCGGAGGGGTGAATCTTAGACATCAAAAATAAATTATGAGGGATAAAGGATAAATTATGAAGAATGAAAAGATCCTGAACTTCTCTTCCTCCTCCCCAAGGGCAGTTCCCTACGGCAAACCATGCTCTTCCGCGCGGGATTGGTTCCCGATCCCCTAAATCAGTCCCGCCTCACGGAAACTAAAATATGGTGATTGATCCCTCCTCACCGCCCCAATGATGACATGATCAACCAGCGGAATCTGTAATAGCGTGCCGGCTTCCGTCAGTCGGCGTGTAAGACGTCTGTCCGCCTCACTTGGCTGAGGATCTCCCGAGGGATGATTATGAACAATAGCAATGGCATACGCTCCCTTGGCGATGGCTGGACGAAAGATCTCACGCGGATGGGCGATACTCTCGTTCAGGCTACCTCGAGAGACTTCACGATGCTCCAGAAGGCCGTGACGGGTATCGAGCAGAAGCACTCGCAGGGATTCGTAAGGAAGTATTTCCATCTCACGAGCTAGCAGTCGGTGAATTACCCCGGCTCGGTCGATTCTGGGGCGCTCCACCTCGGGGAGTGCCATTCGACGACCCATCTCAAAAGCAGCCTTGAGTTCCGCAGCCTTGGCTGGCCCCATGCCGGGAAGCAAGGAAAGCTCCTCTACTGAGCATCCCGCTAATCGTCGCAGACTCCCCCACTCAACCAACAAGGATTTGGCCAGAGACATGACATCCAACCCGACTTTGCCAGTTCGAAGAAACAGAGCCAGCAACTCGGCATCAGTAAGCACGGAGGCCCCATGACTGAAAAGTCGTTCACGTGGCCTCTCGGTCCGGGGAAGGTCCCCAAAGCATGAAGAGATCATTGTGAAAACTAGGCTAAGTTTTTCAAGTCACAAGGGACAATGTCATTGAATCAATCAACTAACCTTAATTGACTTTTCTAATTCTTCCTCACTCTTGCGCTGAAAAACCAAGATCCTCGGAGGATTCCTTGCCGAGGGGTTCGCGAGGAACGGAAACTTGGGTAGTTACACTCATCGGCTCATCTCCAACGAGGGATTCCGAAGCCTCTGTGATTGGGTTTGATTCTTCGGTACCTTCAGCGCGATAGCACCTGCTGTAGGATCTGAATCCTGAACTTCTTTTCCAAGGCATGATGATTTCTCACGATCATGGTGTATCAGTTCTAGGGGTCACGGGTATCTCCCGTGCAGTTTCAAATTTACTACCAATCCAGAGCAAAAAAAAGAAAATCCGCTTGTCCCAATCCAAAATGTAACGGTGGGAACAAAACAAGGAGGCTAGCATGACTTACGGTCTCTCTCCCCGCTTTAGAACCCTTGGCGGGGGTAATAGGCTGCGATGAGGCAGAGAACCTCAGAGTTATTTCATCAGGGCAAAACCAATGAATCCGAGCAGGAAAGCTAAACCGGTGAAGAGAAATGCATAGCGCTGTCTGAGGATCTTCAGATCACGGATGTAGGCGAGCTGCATGATCTCGGCTGCAAGATCCAGCAGCATCCGATCGCAGGTCTTGGGAATCTCGCCGACAAACTTTTCAACACTCATCGTGGAGCGGACCTCCTTACGCCTGAACAAGGCATCGATGAAATTCAGACGAAACAATCCTGCGGCGTAGAAGGTATTAAAATGCCCGGTTCCTGTCGCATGGTAGTGCGTCCCTCCGATACCGCTCAAGGTGAGCACGGAAAGAAGGATTCCAAGCCCATAAGAGATAATGGCCAGGGTAAAGAAGACGGAAGCATAAGAGATACCGCTGGAATGTGCCTCAATATAGCGCTCGGCCACATCTTTGAGCGGAAAAGCCAAGGCAGCCAGAAGGATACCGATCTTGGCATCGACAGCCCGAATCGTTCCCTGAATATCCTTGATCGACTCAAGACCCCATGCCAAAGCAGCTCCTTCATCGGTCTGACGATCGACCGAGACGACCAACCGCTCGAGAGAAGACTCACTTGTTGTCATCTCTGGATCGCTTTGGCTCTTCTGAGACTCAGGAATTTGCAGCCTCTTTCTGAAGCTTATTCATGTGACGAAGACGATCCGCAAGAACCTTCATGACATGAGTGGCGAAGAACGGGTTTTGGCCGATCATGAAGTTGAATCGGCGCTCATCGACCTTGGCGAGCTTCGCGGAGTCCTTGGCAACCACGGTGGCGGTTCTTGGAGACTGGTCGATGAGGGCCAATTCACCCAGAATCGCACCACGTTCAGAGTGCTCGACGGCTTTGCCACCAACAATGACATCCACGGATCCCTCGAGCAGGACATACATGCAATCTCCAGCCTCCCCCTCACTGAAGAGGATCTCTCCGGGGGCTAGATTCGTGGTATCCGTGTCGTGGGAGAAGAGGTTTGCTGGATTCATGTAGGGAGAAAATGACGAAGGGTTTCACATGACAAGCCAATAATGATGGATCATCATGCCGTGTATCGGAAATGGAACCTTCATCCGTAAAATTTCGTTCCTGACAGGAATAAGCCACATCATATTCTGACACATTGTCATGAAAAAATTGTCCCATCAGCTGGCGGCCCTTCTCTTGGCCTTTTTCGTAGGTATGATCGCGTTCGGCATCTACTCGAACTATTGCCTGATTCGCACCTCATCCAAGATTTCCGCAGCCGAAGCGAAGGCACGGGTCAATGGCGACATCTACAACAGGATCGTGCTTACCAAGGACCTTCTGGCCGATGTCCTTCCACCGCCAGCCTACTTGATCGAAAGCTACCTCATGGCCCTTCGCCTGATCGACTCGTCAGACAAGTCAGAAAAGGAAATGCTCATCGGACAGATCGGCCGCCTGCACA
The DNA here is from genome assembly GCA_036824855.1 of Chthoniobacterales bacterium. Classification (GTDB taxonomy): domain Bacteria; phylum Verrucomicrobiota; class Verrucomicrobiia; order Chthoniobacterales; family UBA6821; genus UBA6821. The sequence goes on from DAISZK010000009.1 coordinate 21,100, forward strand.
AGGAATTCAACGAATCCTTTGAGCACTGGAACAAAGACCTCCCCAAGGGGCAACTCAGGGATTCCTTTCTCAACTCTGCGGAGGCCGGAAGGAGCTTTTTTGAGATCTTGGAAAAACAGCTGATACCCGCAGTGACCTCGGGGAACAATGCCCTCGCCAAGGAAATCGCCCAAAAAGGTCTTCTCGAAAAATACAACACCCAGCGGGCGGAGATCGACAAGGTGGTGGCCCATGCCAATGAGGAGAGCGATGCCACCAAAATGGAATTGAACAAAACCCTTACCGAAAGTCATCAGGAGACCTCCAGGCAGATCACCTCATCCATCTGGGAAAGCATCGTCGCCATCGCGATCGTGATGATCGGATGCGGTCTGGCCGGTTTCTGGATTGCGGCAAGGATTACCCGATCCATCCGTCATACGGCGCTGACAATGGAGGATATCTCAGCACCTCTTGCCCAAGCTTCACGGGATGTCTCCACATCGAGCCTCTTGCTGGCCGAGGGTGCCAATGAGCAGGCATCCGCACTGGAGGAAACGTCGGCCTCCCTGGAGGAGATGTCCAGCATGGCAAAGAACAACGAGGACCAGACCCAGAAATGCCAGCATTGGATGAGCGACGCCAGCGAAGTCGTTGCCAAGGTGGACAAACTTCTCCGTGAGACGGGCCATGCGATCACCGAAATCAACCGCTCAAGCGAGGCCACAAGCAAAATCATTAAGACAATCGATGAAATCGCCTTCCAAACCAATATTCTAGCCCTCAATGCAGCCGTCGAGGCGGCACGCGCCGGAGAGGCCGGTCTGGGCTTCGCTGTCGTCGCTGACGAGGTGAGAAATCTCGCCATGCGAAGCGCCCAAGCGGCGAAAGAGACAGGCGAATTGATATCGACCGCCGAAAAAGCTGCCCTTCATGGAAACGAACTCATCGTCCTGACTCAGGAAGGATTTACATCCAACGTGGAGTTTTCCGAAAAAATCAGACACGCGGTCGATGAGATCGTCTCGGCCGGCAGGGAGCAGGCACGGGGCATCACCCAAATCAGCTCGGCGATGAACCAGATAGAGCGTGTAACTCAGAGCACCGCCGATCATGCAAAAAGATCTGCGAATGCTTCGGAACAACTCGCCGAGCAGGCGAACCGCATGGAATCTTCTGTCGAGGAACTACTCGAGTTAGTCGGGGGAAAAAGGCAAAAGCTTTAAGAGCAGCCCAGCACGATGCAATCTTTTCCCTTCAAAGTTGGTAATCCCTCAAATCTGAAACAGAAAACACGATGAACACCCCTGAAAGCAAAACTTTCCCTAGACAGGATGTCGGGGAAAAATCATCCGCCCGCACAAAGGGGGTCGCCGATGGTCTCCGGCAGATAGGTGATTTAGCCGAATCAGTGGCAGGCCAATTTCGGAAGGCGGTCAATGAAATTGAACGCATCAACCTTCAGACCAAAATCCTCTCTCTAAACGCTCAGATCGAGGCTGCCCGTGCTGGTACCGTAGGCAATGCCTTTGGAGTGGTTGCAATGGAAATGGTCAATCTTTCAGGTCAGACCGCCGAGGTGACAAATACGCTGGCCACAGAGACACAATGGAATATCTCATCGCTGAACAAGGTGATCGATGACTTGGGCCGGGATATCCGTGGTACGCGCCTTTCCGATTTGGCGATGATGAATATTGATGTCATCGATCGGAATCTCTACGAGCGTTCCTGCGATGTCCGCTGGTGGGCGACTGACAGTAGCGCGGTCGATGCTCTCTCAAGCGATTCAGTGATCGCCCGCGAACATGCCTGCAAGCGACTGGGCGTGATTCTGGATTCTTACACGGTATATTTTGATATCGTCTTATGTGACCTTTCGGGCCGGGTGGTCGCGAACGGTCGCAAAGAAAAATACCATAGTATTGGCAGCGATCAGACGCACACCGAATGGTTCCAATCCGCCATCAAGACAACCGAAGGAACAGAATTTGGGTTCCAGAATGTCCACCGATCCCCCACCCTTGCAGATGGCCAGCACATCCTGGCTTATTCATGCGGTGTGCGCGAAAAGGGCGATGCTCGCGGTAAATTAATCGGTGTCATTGGCATCCTCTTTAACTGGGAAGCACTCGGACAATCAATTGTCTGTAATACCATGATTAGTGAGACGGAGAAAGCCAGCACCCGAATCTGTATCGTGGACGAAAAGGGCCTGATTCTGGCCGATAGCGATAACCAAATCATCAGGGAGACCCTGAGTCTACCGGGCCAGCATGAGCTGTTTGCAGGCAAAAAAGGCCATGTGGTTGAAAAATACAAAAATCAAGCCGTACTCATTGCCCATGCCTTTTCACCAGGCTTTGAAACCTATGCTACTGGTTGGCATTCTCTGATTATCCAAAAACTTGAACTAGAGCAAAAGTAGTGTTTTTAAATTGCAACAGGTGAACATTCATTACGGCTGCAGTGTATGTCGAATTTGTAACCCAAGGAGGTGAAATAAGACTCTCCGAGGTTATCCTCCACACTTAGGCTAAACAAATGCATTTCTTACTCGCAGACTTCGCATCCGTGGGTCTTGGAACCTGGGCGCTTCTAGGAATAGCTCTTCTCCTTGCCCTAGCCTTTGAGTTCGTCAACGGATTCCATGACACCGCCAATGCGGTTGCGACCGTCATCTACACCCACACGCTTCCTGCGGTGCCGGCGGTCATCTGGTCAGGGTTCTTCAACTTCCTCGGTGTGCTCACCTCCACAGGAGCGGTTGCTTTCAGTATCGTGAATCTCCTTCCTGTGGAGTTGGTAATTCATGTGGGCTCGGCCGCCGGATTCGCAATGGTCTTTTCCCTACTGCTCTCGGCCATCATCTGGAATGTCGGCACATGGTACTTCGGCCTGCCCGCATCCTCATCCCATACCCTTATTGGATCGATCATCGGTGTCGGTGTCGCCAACGCCCTCATGAGTGATTCCCACTACTGGGGTGATGGCGTCAACTGGTCGAAGGCCAAGGAAGTCGGCATGGCCCTGATCATCTCACCGGTCATCGGATTCTGCATGGCTGCGCTCCTGCTGATCGTGATGAAGATCCTCATCAAGAATCCGAAGCTCTATGAGGCCCCCGATGCCCATCATCCCCCACCAGGATGGATCCGAGCCCTGCTGATGTTCACCTGCACCGGTGTGAGCTTTGCTCATGGATCCAATGACGGACAAAAGGGTATGGGTCTTATTATGCTGATCCTAGTCGGACTTCTCCCAACAACCTTTGCACTCAAGAGCGAGAGCACCGAAAATGAACTCATTGCACTCAAGAGTCAGTTGAAAGCTTGTGTCTCCTATTGCAGCAATCAGGAAAAGGGGGCGGATCCTGACTATGTGAAAGATGATCCGGCAAATGTCATCACCACCTTCCTGCGCGGCCATCACTCAACATCCCCGGAACTCTTCCGCTCCGTGGAAACGATCGCCTCCAGAAGCCTTCAACAGCTGGGCGGCATTAAATCACTCAGCCAGGTTCCGGAACAGGATCGCGGTTCTCTCAGGGCGGATCTCTATTTAATCTCCTCAGTATCCTCCAAGCTGGCAAGGAACCATCAACTCGGCTCCCCTGCTGCTGAAAAAGAGGCTAGAAAAATCTCCTCAACCATCAGCAGTGTCACCAACTTCATCCCTGTCTGGGTGAAGGTGGCCGTGGCACTGGCGCTGGGGTGTGGCACGATGATCGGATGGAAGCGCATTGTGGTCACTGTGGGTGAAAAGATCGGCAAGACTCACATGACCTATGGTCAGGGGGCGGCAGCAGAACTCGTCGCCATGTTCACGATCAGTCTTGCGGACATGCTGGGGCTTCCCGTCAGTACAACGCATGTCCTCTCCTCGGGAGTGGCCGGAACCATGGCAGCAAACGGATCCGGACTTCAGATGGCGACCGTGAGGAATATTCTCATGGCTTGGGTCCTGACGCTTCCCGTCTGCGTCTTCCTAGGGGCAGCTCTCTTTGCGCTCGGTCTGAATCTGATTGCAAGGCTAGGCTTCCAGTAAGGAGGATCACCCCACGTCTGATTATAAAAGCTGCTTGATCGCGGCATTGATATTACGTGATGTCCCTTGGTTCAGAATCCCCTCTCAAAATCCTCCTTGATCGTGCCGCCATCCAGAGGCGGGTAGAAGAATTGGGCGTTCAGATCTCCAAGGAACTTTCCGGAAGCGATCTCTGTGTCATGCCGGTCATGGATGGGGGCATGATCTTCGCGGCTGATCTTGTACGAGAGATCCATCTTCCCCTCGCGATCACTCCAATCAAGGCCTCCAGTTACGGTGATGCCACCGCAAGCTCCGGCGCCGTTTCACTCCCGTTTGGAATCCCTGAAAGAATCGAGGGGAAAGATCTTCTCTTTGTGGATGACATCCTCGACACGGGGCTGACTCTGAATGTCTTGAGGGAAAAGTTAACCGAATTTGGAGCCAAAACCATCCGCACCTGCGTTCTCCTCCGGAAGGAATCATCCCGGCATCTCACGGCAGACTACTTGGGATTTGAAATCCCGGATAAATACGTCGTCGGGTACGGACTCGATCATGCGGGCCTCTACCGAAATCTTCCGGATATCGGAGTGATGGCTGAAGAATAGGTCAGCCAACTCACGTTCTCTGAGGTCATCACTTCCCGTTCACTCCGATCACTTTCCCACCATACCCAGTGAGTTCAAGATAACCCTCCGCGGTCACGGGATCATTACCGGACCTCCCCTCTCCCCGAACGGCACCTTCCCAGTAGGCGAAGGGAGCCAGGACGAGTTCCTGATCCTTGAGTTTGGGAGTCAGTGAAAGAGTTAGTTTCCTTGAGGGAATACTGACTTCCATTCCAGCCGGATAGAGCCCTCCGGTGTGAGGACTCTTCCAGGTGCCTTGAGGTGTTATCTCCAGATCATGCAGATCGGTCACCACACCTTGAGGATCGCGGAGGGTGCCGGAGAGGAAGACTGTCTTCCCCTCGGAATTCCTAATTCGGAAGAGCATGAGATCATCCCCGTTGCTTAAGTGAAGTCCCGACCAATCCCAGCCTGCCTCACCCGCCTCGAGAGAGTTAGTAGCCCATTCGTGGTCAAACCAGACGAGTCCACTCACCTTGTAAACCTTGCCATCAATTGTCACTGAACCCGAGGCTCGAACCCTGGTGAGGGAGTAGTAGTGGGAAGCATGACCAGGAATTGATGACTTGGGGCTGATTCCATCATGCCCATGGATGAGTGGGGGACGATCAGAAACCAACACTAGATCAATGGACCTCTCGACTCCGGCCTTAGTCACTCCGTCGGACTTGAGATGGAAGGAGCCATCGGGAAGCTGTTCCATGAGCCAGCCTTCCATCCAGGCCATGCGGCGACCGGATCCCCCATTTCCAGAAGGCGATCCGAATCCAGCCTCACCGAAGGCACCCCGCGAAGAGCATTGATAATAGCGAAAAGTCTTCCCCGAGACATCCGTGAAGGCGAAATGAGCGAAAGGAAGGTCCATCACCCGGAATCGGGAGGAACCGGCAGGCTTCTCCCCGGGACGGATTTCTTGTCGAAAGAAGGTCAGCTGAAAGCCGTATTCGTGCCCTTGCTCATCGGAGAGATTACCCGTGGCATACCACCACTCAGTCTTAAAGGAGCGGTGCGGCCCATGATCCCTTGGGAACTCGTAGCTCCAACCGGGTTGAGCACTCTTCCACCCCTCACTGATCGCACTCTCCTCGGCGCGAATCAGATGCGGAGCGAGGAGGAGTGGGACTAGTAGACAAAGGGCTCTGAGGGAGCAGGACATTCCTCGACTTTGGTTGCCTCAAGCACTGCCGTACGTCTACCACCCTCCATGGGGAAGGTCGGCTTGCCTGTGATTTTGAGCCATCCCATTTCGGAAACCTTGATCGGCTTCGGGTACTGAACGGTGACACCTACTGGCTTGGCATCGGCGGCACAGCAAGTGATGAACATTCGGATGGCCTGGAAGCGGTCTCCCTTCGGATTACCCGTGGTCATCGGAACGTACTGACCGACGATTTCCACATCTTTGCCCTCAAACTCCCCACGATACGAAGGCATCTGCACGGCATAGAGCATATCGATGACTTGAAGTGGCATCGGACCTCCGGAATAGGAGGTTTGATCAGATGGAGTTGCGTTGGTGACCTGATCTGTCGAAGGGTTATTCAAAGAGGTATTTGAAGGAGTAGCGAGGGCCAGACTCTTGCTAGCGGAAGAGGAAGCGGGAGATGCCGAAGCTCCAGCCTTTGCCGAGGGGAGATTATTGATGTTATCGACGACGCCCCGGTTCTGAACCGTGGTGATTGAGTAAGCTGTGGCCTTCCCCGAAACGATGATTGCCAAAGGGAGAAGCAGCAGGATGGTCTTGAAAATCATCGCTCCCACTCCACCCCCAGTGCCGTGATGATGATGCTCGTGGGATTCAGTCTCGCCATGACCATGGCCGTGAAGACCATGCTGCTCCCCAAGGGGGTGATGATCACAGCCGCACTCGTGATGCTTATGCTTATACGTATGTCTTGAGAGAGGAAAAACTGAGCTGAACCCGAAAATCGAAAGCAACAGGAAGACCACACCGGAAGCCGTGGTGTAAGGCTGAAGCGAGGGGTGGAGATAGATGGAAAGCTGTCCTGAGAAGGAGAGCCAGAGAACGAATCCACCCCAGAGCAGGAGTAGGAGGGAATCCCGGAGTCCCTTGATGGAGAATGAGGCTGTGTCGGAGTGATTCATGAGGTGATCACCAAGCAAGATTCAGGGTGGAGAGTCTCCAACAGAGAAGACCAATTACCACGAAGAGACCAAGCGCGAGCACGATGATAAAGCGCTTGGAGAAGGCCGCTCCGTAGAGAAAGAGGAGTTTGAAATCGAGCATCGGGCCGAACACCAAAAAGGCGAGTTTGGCAGCCATCGGGAACGTGGTGAGCGTCGCCGCAATGAAGGCGTCCGTTGTGCTGCAAACCGAGAGGACAGAGGCGAGTCCCATCAGGGAGACAATGGCCAGCGGAGGGTTCGCCGCCAGAGGAAGAATGATTTCCTGATTCACCGCCGTGCTGAAGAGAGAGGCGGCAGCAGCACCAATGACGAAAAAGACCGCCACATCGAGGAAATCCTTCGTTGCAACCAAGGAGGCATTCTGCAGTCGATCAAGCATCCCTCCCGATCCGCCATGATGATGATCATGGTCGTGGTCGGGACTCAGGAGACCTGGTCGGAGAATCGATGCAGGTGAGCAGTAACTGACGACCCAACCAGCCAAGATGGCAACCGAGAGTCCAAGTCCAAACCTGAGAATGGTCATCTCCCAAGCCCCCTGCCCTCGGAATGCCGCAAGTGTGCTCAGGATCACCAATGGATTGACGATTGGGGCGGCAAGCATGTAGGTGACGCCGCACGAAACAGGCAGACCCTTCTTAAGAAGACGCCTCACGACCGGAACAATGCCACACTCACAGACAGGGAAGATCACTCCGAGCAGTCCACTGACCACGATGGCAACTCGTGGATTCTTCGGAAGCAAGCGTGTCATCAGCGACTGCGGCAAGAATTCCTCCAGCAAACCGGAAAGGATCGCCCCCCCGAGCAGGAAGGGCAAACCCTCGAGCAGTATGCTCAGGAAAGCATACTGAAAGTCGGGAAAGCTGAACGTGAACCAGGCAATGGCAAGCATCACGGTACCAAGATAGCAACAAGCCGGAGGAAGTCACCCCTCCGGCTTGCAACTGATGAAGATTTCCGAAGGAAGCCTTAGAGAGACTTGGCCACGGCCACCAGGTTCTCGACACTCATGCCGAGTTCCTTGAGGACGGTGCCTCCGGGAGCGCTCAGACCGAAGCGATCAATGGCCACGGTCTTGCCATCGATACCGACATAACGGAACCAAGGATCAGAGATACCAGCCTCGATGGAGACACGCTTGCGGCACTTCGCAGGAAGAATCTCCTCACGATAAGCGGCATCCTGACGCTCGAAGCGCTCCATGCAAGGCATCGAGACGACACGCACTCCAGCGCCAAGAGTCTTGGCGGCATCGAGAGCGACATTCAACTCACTGCCAGAGGCAAGAATGATGAGCTCAAGAGGCGCCGTCTCCTTGTGGGCGATGTAGGCACCCTTGAAAACACCCTGACGACGCACATCGACGGGGATCTGGTTAAGGTTCGGTAGATTCTGACGGCAGAGCGCGAGAAGTGTCGGCCCATCCGTGTGCTCCATGGCGGCAGCGAATGCCCCGGCGGTTTCCTCCGGATCGGCGGGACGAATGACATCCAGACCGGGGATCGCGCGGAGAGCTGCAACGGTCTCAACAGGCTCGTGGGTAGGTCCGTCCTCTCCAACCGCGACGGAGTCGTGGGTAAAGATGTAGGTCGTCGGCAGCTTGGAGAGCGCAGCCACACGGATGGAGGGACGTCCGTAGTCGCTGAAGACCAGGAAGGTAGCACCGGCGATGCGGAAGATACCGTCATAGGCATAGCCGTTCATGATCGCGCACATGGCATGCTCACGGATACCGAAATGGATATTCCGACCCTCACGGTTCTGATCGGTAAAGTCTCCTCCCCCTTCGATGTAGTTCAGAGTGGATCCGAAGAGATCGGCACTTCCACTGACAAGAAGAGGCATTGCCTTGGAGATGGGTTGAAGGACGATGCTGCCGGCCTTACGGGTTGCCAGGGTCTCATCGGGCTTGAAGGCAGGAATCAGGGAAAGAAGATCGGGGACCTTCTGCTCGATACCGGCATCGAGAAGGGCGGCAAGTTCCGCATTGGCTGAGCGCCAAGCAGAGTATTCCTTCTGCCAAGCGGCGTGCGCCTCAGCGCGCTTCGCCTTGACGGAGGCGAAGTAAGCGGTGACCTCGGGCGAAATGAAGAACTTCTCGTCGGGGAGGCCGAGTCCCTTGCGGGCTTCGTCTGAAAACTTCACACCGGCTTCGCCGTGGGCTTTGTTCGTTCCCTCAACCTGAGGAATACCCTTTCCGATGATCGTCTTGCAGATGATCATATGGGGCTTGCCCTTGGTCGACTTGGCCTTGTTGAAGGCGGCAAGAATCTCATCGAGATTGTGACCATCGATCATCTGGACATGCCAGCCATAGGCGGTGTAACGCGCGCCAACATCTTCGCTCTGGCTGACGTTCAGCATGGCGTCGAGGGTGACGTTATTGGAATCAAAGAAAACGATCAGGTTGTCGAGACCAAGGTGACCTGCAAGCGAGGAGGCCTCGGCAGAGACACCCTCCTGAAGGCAACCATCGCCGCAAAGAACAACGACATGGTTGTTGAAGATCGTGTGCTGCGGAGTATTGAAGCGGGCTGCGGCCATCTTCTGGGACATTGCGATACCGACACCATTGGCCACACCCTGGCCGAGAGGGCCGGTAGTCGCCTCGACACCGGGAGTCTCATGAAACTCAGGATGACCCGGGGTGATGCTGTGGAGTTGACGGAATTTCTTAACCTGATCGAGTGAGAGGTCGAATCCGGACAGGTTCAACCATGCATAGAGGAACATGCTGCCGTGACCGGCGGAGAGAATGAAACGGTCGCGGTTGATCCAGCGAGGAGCAGCGGGGTCGATCTGGAGAGCCTCACCAAAGAGAACGGCTCCGATATCAGCCGAACCAAGGGGAAGACCAAGATGTCCCGACTTGCAGGCGGTGACAGCATCGATGGCGAGTCCGCGGGCATCGCGGGCAGCTAGTTGGAGGATTGCGTTATTCATAAATAGAAGTGATAGCACAGACATCGGAAGAGCCTTTTGCAAGCTTCCATCCGAGACATTTTCGCCAAATTCTCGCCCAGAGAGAATTCCTGAACGATTACGCTGGCTGCTGCTGGGTAAGGCAATGGAAAGCCCCCAGCCCCCAAATCAATTCCCTGCAATCAATCGGCCGGATCATCCGTGTTGGGAAAAGCTCCGCAAGGATCTCCACGGCCTCCACATCGGAATCCCCCCCGAATGCGGGCATCAGAACGGATTCGTTGGCAATGTAGAAATTCGCATGACTGGCCGGCAAACGAATCCCCTCACGGTCGATTCGGGGCGGCATCGGCATTTCAATCACCTTGAGCGGCGTCCCGTCGTGGAGTTTCATTCCATGCAGTCGCTCCAGGTTTTCCTGCAGAGGGAGGTGGTTGGGATCGGCCTGATTCGGCTCCACCACGGTCACCACGGTGTCACGGGAAACAAAACGTGTGATATCATCAACATGGCCATCGGTGTCATCACCTTCGATTCCGTCTCCGAGCCAGAGAATCTGTTCCACCCCGAGGTAATCACGCAGTCCTTGCTCGATCTGTTCCTTGGAGAGGGAGGGATTGCGATTAGGATTCAGCAGACACGATTCGGTGGTCAGTAAGGTTCCGTCGCCATTCGGATCAATCGACCCACCCTCAAGAATGAAAGCGGGATGAAAAAGAGGTAAGCCGAAATACTGTGCAATCCTGGTCGGAACGACATCATCGGCCTCATAGGGAGGATACTTACCTCCCCATGCATTGTAGCCAAAATCATTAATGGCAATGGTCGGAGACTGGTCCCTCTTGACAAAGATCGGACCATGATCCCGGCACCATGGCTCGTTTGTCGGGTTAGCATGGAACTCAATGCGCTCCATCGGAGCCTTGGAGGCCAAGAGGCTCCTTACCTCCCTCTCCTGATCAGGGTTGGAGATATTGATTCTTAGGATTTCAGATTCCGCAAGTGCGACGGCCATCTTGACGAGCGTCGGCACAACCCGGTCATAACTCTCAGGAAAGCTCTGCCCATCCGCATGCGGCCAGGAGATCCAAGTGGCCTCATGTCTCTCCCACTCCGCGGGCATGGAGTAGCCCAGAGAACGTGGCGTTGCGGAAGAGTCCGTCACACGAACCGGGATTGAAGAGGAGCGAGTAGAGCCTCCGGCGGAGAGACAATCAGGCAGCCTGAAGCTTCTCGAGAAGAGCAGCCTTGGAGGCAAGTCCCGTCATGCGCTCGGCAAGAACACCATTACGGAAAATCATCAGTGTCGGGATGGCCGTGATGCCATGATTTCCGGCAACGCCAGCAGCCTCATCCACGTTTACCTTGGCCACCGTTACCTTGCCGGCAAGCTCCTTACCGAGTTCCTCAATGACCGGCGCAATCATGCGGCAGGGGCCACACCAAGGAGCCCAGAAATCGACAAGTAAAACGGGAGATGAAGCAACCGCCTGGTCGAAGGTTGCATCAGTGAGATCGAGAACGTGTTCGGAAGCCATAATCAGTCAGTGTTGGTGGATTGAAGAAATACTTAAGCGAGAAAAGTCCAGAGCTGGATGCCGAAAGCAATGAGAGCAAGCGCAGCAGCAGCAATAAGGAATGGGAGTGGCAACTCGGACGAGGAGGAGGACTCTTCCTCTTCATTCGTCTCAACATCCGAAGTCTCAGCGAGATTTTCCGAGAGCTCAGGCGCTTTGGCTGCTGGTTTAGCAGCTGAGGCTGCAGCAGGTGTAGCAGTAGCAACAGCAGGGGCCGACGTTGCTGCAGGAGGGGCTGTGTCACCGACCTTGCGGGCGGCAGCAGCAGGCGCAGGCTGCAGCTTGATCGTTGCTTGAGGCATTGGCTTGGCTGCTGCGGCACTCGGAGCCACGGGCTCAGGCTTAAGAGCCGCAGGAGAAGGCACAACAGCAGCTACGGGAGCTGCAGTTGGAGGAACTGCTGAAGCAGGCTTAGGTACTACAGGAGAACTGGGTACTCCCGATGCTAGTGGAGGAGCCGAAGGCGCTCCACCGAGTGGTTTCAACGGAGCAAGGGGAGTCAAAGGCTTAGGAGGCCCCCCCGCGGGGGAAGCAACAGGTGCAGAAGATGGGATGGAAGGGACTGAAGGGCTGGCAGGTGCAGAGCCGGTAGGGACAGGAGGTTTCAGCGGTGCGGGAGGCACCGATCCCGTTGCCGGCAGTGGCGCTCCAGTTGTGGGAACGGGCTTAGGTGGTAGCTTCAACGGAGGAAGCTTCACTGGAGAGGGTGAACCGGCAGGCAAGTCAGAAGCCGGAGGGGTGTTCGGGGATGGGGTGTCGCTCACGGTAGTAGTAAATTGAGTCAGAAGATTTATGTGTCGAATCTGCTCCTGTCAATCATGCACCAAGGAGACAGAGCATAACCCGAGCAGAAGGCGTTCAACTCACGAAAGAAAAACGCTCCCGGCTAGCCCCCTTGGGCTGTTTTGGCGGTGCGAAGATTTTGGATATCCGAAGTCAAATCCTGAATGATGTTGATGGCCTCGTGGCGTATGGGATCGGGTGCTTGGGCGGTATCGGTCTCATCCTCCTCGGCATCCGGGTCCTTGGTCACCTTATCCCCCGCTGGCTTCTTCTTGATAGTAACCTTGGGGAGAGCGGGCTTGTCGACCGTGTCAAGCGACACCTCGTAAGCCACGGGTTCGATAACAGGGTGGAGCTTACGCTCTTTTTTGCGTTCCGCCTTGCGGGCTTTTTCCTGCGCAAGCTCTTCCTTGCGAATCTTCTCATTAAGTGAAAGCTGATTCAGGTCGAGCTTCTCACGGAATCGCTTCATATCCTCGGAGATGTACCGGAACTCGGGGTCCTTGGAGACTCGATCCGCTGAACGCTCTTTAAGAGTCGTGATGAAGGGAGAAGTGAAGGCGAACTTGTTCACGGGTTGTGGATCCACTTCGTCGTATGCAAGCGGATTGGGAAGGGAACTCTCACCGATCTCAGGAGTGTCCGTGGGCGAAGGAAGGACGATATCGGAAAGCACTCCCCGATGCTGCGTGGACCCACCCGAGACGCGGTAGAACTTCTGGATCGTGAGTTTGAGCGATCCGGCCTTGGAACCCTCGTCATGAAAAAGCGGCATAAACTTGCCAACATCCAGAAGCGTCTGAACGGTTCCCTTGCCGAAACTGCGCTGGTCTCCAACGATGACCGCCCTTCCATAATCCTGGAGGGCCGCGGCAAAGATCTCACTGGCAGAAGCGCTTAGCCGATTGGCTAGGACAATGACAGGCCCCGTGTAAAAGGGTTGCCCCTCCTCATCCTTCGCCACGGTGACTTTGCCGTTCGCATCTTTCGCCTGCACGACTGGACCGCTGCCGACAAAAAGACCCGTGAGATTGATCGCCTCCTCGAGGGATCCACCACCATCCCGCCTCAGATCGATCACCAGGCCCTCGATTCCCTCCTTCTTCATGCGCTCAATAATGCGACGAACATCCTTGGTCGTGCTCTTGGCATCCCCCTCTCCATGCTTGTCCATCTCGGCATAGAACGAGGGAACGGTGAGCCATCCAACCTTGACCTGCTTTCCCTCAGGATTGATGGAATCAATCACCTCACCCTTGGCCTCCGACTCCTTGAGTTTCACCTCCTCACGGGTGATCTCGATGACTTTACGCTTGGAAGGATCGGTGGCATTCGCAGGGATCACTTGCAGGCGTACCTGACTTCCTTTGGATCCGCGGATCTTCTCCACGACCTTGTCGAGTTTCATGTCGACCACATCTTCAAAGGGCTGAGCACCCTGGGCGACGGCCGCAATCTTATCATTTGCTTTCAGACGCCCATCTTTGTCAGCAGGCCCCCCGGGCACGACCTCCACAATTTTTGCATAACCATCATCAGTTCGCAGCACAGCACCGATTCCCACCAAGGAGAGTCTCATCTGGATGTTGAAATTCTCCATGTCCGAGGGGCTCATGTATTCGGAATGAGGATCGTAACTCTGAGAAAGCGCCACCAGGAAGGTCTTGATCACATCCTCGTCACTCTGTTCGTTGATGCTCTTAAGGAATTGATCATATCTCTTGGTAACAACCTTGGCCGGAGGATTCAGGGGATGTTCGATGAGATTCTCACCAAGCAGTTCGGCCTCGATCCTGTCCGCCCAGAGCTTGTCCGCCTGCTGAAGGTCGGCGGGCCATGGTGCCTTCTTACGATCAATCTCGACGTTGTTCGTGCTAGCAAAATCATGAGGGGCCGCAGCCAACTCTCGGTTTTTGGCTACTCGGTCATTAACCCTTTGGCGAAACCGGGTGAAAATCTCACGGGGGGCCGTCAGGTCCCCATGAAGGATATCTGAGGCAAGGGTCGGGGAAAAACGCTGGGTAAACTCATCAATATCCCCCTTTGTGAAGTAAAGATGGGTGTAATCGAGCATATTGAAATAGTTCCTCAAAACGCGCTCTGACATTGTCTCAGGTGGCTCGGACTCAAGTCTCGGGGGATTTTTTTCCGAGAGTGAGAGCGGATGAAGATAATGCCCCTGTTCAAGCATCCGCGCTACGGTTACTGCGACTGGCGCCATGTCTGTGGAGGCGGTCTCATTGGTCGGTGACGCTTCACCCCGTGAAAATAAAAACAGGAGGATCAGCAGCACTGATGATAACTTCTTCGTGAGAAAACTCATTAAACAGAACCGTTGCAGAGAGTGAGAGGAAAAGCAAACATCATGAAATGGATAGAGATCAGACACACCAAGGATTGAAAATGTTCACTGGAGGAGCGCTGGAGACCAATTCTTATCTCCTCGCTTGCCCCGAAGGTAACATCCTGATCGATGCTCCTGAAGGTGCGGCCGAGGCATTCAGGGACATTCCGATCGCCATGCTGTTGCTGACCCACGGTCACTATGACCATGTCTGGGATGCCGCCGCCGTGGCCCGTCACCATAAGTGCCCTGTGGCCATGCATCCGATCACTGAGACAATGCTCGCGGACAGGAATCTCCTGAAGCGATTTGGAATCGACCTTGAAGTGGAGCCTGTGAAAGCCGATCTAAAACTCCTCGAGGGTCCTTCTCAAAAGCTGCTCGGGCACTCCTTCGACATTTTCGAGGTGCCCGGTCATTGCCCGGGAAGCCTCTGCATTCACGATACTGGATCGAATCTGCTCTTCGGCGGAGATGTGCTCTTTGCCGGCGGGGTCGGACGTTGGGATCTGCCGGGAGGTGACCGCGAACTCCTCCTCACGGGTATTTCCAAAAAACTGCTCCCCCTCCCCGGCCATACCATCGTCCTTCCGGGGCATGGTCCTTCGACAACGATCGCCGAAGAAAAAACAAATAACCCTTACCTGCAGGGGAACTGATAAGGATGGTGTCGTGCTTGCGGGAATTGCTTACTGACTCGATCTCAGCTCGACAGAGGGATTCCCATTGCAGTAGTGAAATGGGATGCCCTCCTTTGCGTACGTAGCCCTTGATGCCCAAGGTCAACAAGTCACTGATTACATCGATGCCGCCAACCAATCTGAGGCGGTCAACACCCTGAGAGGACAAGGGCTCTTTCCGACAAGCGTCAAAGAGCAGGCCAGGACCACCAAGGCCAAAGCAGGAAAGGGTGCAAAAGCCGCCAAGAGCTCCTCTGCCAAGGGCAAGAGTATTACGATACCTTTCCTCGAAAAGAAGACGATCAAGAGTGCGACGCTCATGGTGTTCACCAGACAGCTCGCCACACTCATCGATGCAGGTCTTCCCCTGTTGCGGGGCCTGACAGTTCTTGGAAAACAGGAGCCTGATCCCGTCCTCAAAAAAACCATCACCCAGCTTGCCGAGGCCGTTCAAGGCGGAGGAACTTTCAGTGACGGCCTCAACGCCCATCCCAAGATCTTCAATAAACTTTATGTGAACATGGTGAAGGCGGGTGAGCTCGGCGGTGTGCTCGAGGTTGTTCTGAACCGACTTGCAGAATTCCAGGAGAAGGCCCAGAAGGTGAAGGGCAAGGTGAAATCAGCAATGATGTATCCGGCCATCGTCATGGTGATCGCCGTGATCATCATGGGTTTCCTTTTGGTATTCATTGTTCCGAAATTCGAGCAGATTTTCGCCGACATGCTCGGCGGCAAGCCACTTCCCCTGCTGACACAGATTGTCATTAGCTCGAGCAGATTCGTTCAGCATCAATTCATCCTGATCGGGGTGGCCGTCGGCGCCCTCGTCTTTGGTTTGAAATTCATGGCCGCATCGCCCAAAGGAGCGATCGCCTTGGATCACTTCATGCTCAAGGCCCCGCTGTTCGGTGACTTGACTCGCAAAAACGGTATTTCCCGGTTCACAAGAACCCTAGGAACACTCGTAACCAGCGGCGTTCCGATCCTTCAGGCTCTGAATATCACGAAGGAAACTGCCGGCAACGCGATTATTTCCAACGCAATTTCCAAGATCCATGACGCAGTAAAGGAGGGCGAATCCATCGTTCGTCCGATGGAAGCCAGCGGCGTCTTCCCTGCAATGGTCATCAGTATGGTGGACGTTGGTGAGGAAACAGGTCAGCTCCCCGAGATGCTTCTCAAGGTAGCCGACCTTTACGATGATGAGGTCGACAGTGCCGTAGCCGGACTCACCTCACTGATGGAACCGATCATGATCGTCTTCCTCGCTGTTGTCGTGGGATCGATCGTCATCGCACTCTTCCTGCCGCTCATTAGCATCATTAGCGGCATGCAGCAATAAGACCCATCATGACATTCCTTAAAAAACATCGCCCTGAATCAGCATTTACCCTTGTTGAATTACTGATCGTGATCGCGATCATCGCGATCCTTGCCTCGCTTGTCTTGGCAGCAGCCGGAGGCGTTCAGAAGAAAGGTGCGCGCTCGCGCACCGAGGGCGAAATTGCTGCTATTGTAGCCGCCATGGAGAGTTTCAAGGCTGATAACGGTGACTATCCAACCAACAGTCTCTCAAACTCATCAGCATGTCTTGTGACCAGCCTCATGCCAACTAATGGAGGCAAGGTCTACTACGAGTTCAAGACCAAGTGGCTTGATGCCAGTAACAACTATCTGGACCCCTTCGGTAATTCCTACAATTACATCTACACGAATGGAGCCCCGAACAATGGCTCGAACAACTACGATCTCTGGTCAACCGCGGGTAATACCAGTGACACCAATCCCACTCATTGGATCAAGAATTGGTAAAAATCCCCTAAAGAGCAGGCATCAAACCTCTCAGATCACCCGATCGTTCTGAGGTTCCCCCAACCCTCAATCACGATTTGGGACCAGCTTTCGAGCTGATCATTACGCTCGGATAGTTCCTCACGGCTTAGGAATCCAAGCTCGGCAATCGCCTCCTCATTGGCCGTGACGGCAGGTTCGGCAAGATGGCACTGATGGACGATTCCTAAGTGAACGGCTCCCACAGGGTTTGAATCATCATTGAGTAGAGCCAGGGGGCGTTCAATGAAGGGGCTGCCGATGGAGATCTCCTCTTGGAGTTCACGCATGAGAGCCCTCTGATAGGCAGCCGTGTCGAAGGCATCACCCAGACCATCACCGTCATTGATATGACCACCGATGCCCACGGAACCTTTTTTGAGCAGGCGGGTTTCACCGGAACCGCTTCCGCGACGGTAATGAAGGATCTTCTCTCCGGCAGTCACGACAACGTAGGGGATCAACTGCTTGAGCGACGGATCTTCCTCAGCCTCAACCCGGGGAACGAAGAAATGATTGCCCGGTTGCAGAAAGACCGGGAGGTAGCGGCTGATCTCAGGATTGAGGCCGTGAAAGGAACCGATTGCATCAAAAAGGGAACGGCGGATAACGAGGACTTGTTCGGTGGAAGACATAATGAAGTTGATAGACTGAAGGCTGAAGAAGGTTAGGCAAGCGCCAAAAATCACTCTCCCAGATAATGGCTCAATTTTTCCCTGAGCGTGTTCCGAGCGCGAAAAAGCAGGCTTTTCACAGCCGGAAGACTCAGGGAAAGCACGATAGCAATCTCTTCATAAGGCATCTCTTCGTAGCGTCGTAGAATCACCGCAAGCCGTTCCTTCTCCGGTAGAGAGGCTAAGGCTGTCTCGATGGCCCGATGCAGTTCCTTCCCAAGAAGCTGTTGATCAGGCCCGGGTGTTTCATCGGGATGGTCAGGGCGATCATCATCCGGTTCGCGGGACTGGGGAAGCAACCGCGCACGCCCCCTTCTGCGGGATTCGTTAAAAACCAAGCGCTTGGCAATCGTCAGGAGCCATGTGGTAAACTTGGCCTCCGGACGCCAGCGGGGAGCTGATCTCCAGACATTGAGAAAGACCTGCTGGGCTAGATCTTCGGCCTCAGAGAATCCGATCATACGGGTAACTGTGGCGATGACGAGACTCTGATGCCGCTCCACAAGCTGACGGAAGGCCAAGGTATCTCCTGACGCGATACGCTTCATCAACTCCTCGTCAGTCTCCTGGGACTCATGAGGCTCATGGGCCACATCTAACTTTTGGGACTCTGGGGGAATCTCCATCACTTCAGTGAGAGTGTCATTCACTCCCATTCTAATCAACCTTCGCCTAGCACCTCTTCACCGCAATCCTGCCAATCGGATCTCCCTTAGCCCTGAAAATCGTCTCAAATTCCGTAACGGGCCTCTGAAGTTCATCTTCCCAAGATGTTTCCAGCCAACCCCCATGAAGGAGAAGCTGCTCTTTCATGGAGGCAAAGTATCCGAGATGATCGGTCTGAAGGCGGAGAACACCATCGGGCTTTAATTTGGTTACGGCTACCTCCAGAAACGAAACATTCACGAGCCTTCGAAACCAATGTCGTCGCTTGGGCCAAGGATCGGGAAAAGAGACATGGAGCGTATCGAGAAAGCCGTCAGGAATCAGCTCATCAAGGGACTCTTTCCCCCACCCCCTCCAGAGGGCAGCATTGGGGATTCCGAGGCGCTCGATCTTCTTGTTTCCACGCTTCACCCGATCGGAAATCCCTTCGATCCCCGCAAAAAAAACCGTCGGGTTAAGGATTGCGCTCTCGCTCAGAAATTTGCCTTTGGAAGCACCAAAATCACATTCGACCTTGGAAAAAGGTCGGGACTTCAGAATTAGCTCCTCTCTCGCCGCCTTAAGATCCTGATTGGGCGTCATCCGACCGGGAGTCGGAACCACTTCGAGATCTACCTTCCTGACCACAAAATCAAGCGGCGTCTTTTTCCTGCCGGCGTCGGATCAGAGCTGATTTTCGACCTTCGACAACAGCACGGTTGAGAGTTACCCCGGCAAGATCCTCGCGATCAGGAGCATCATACATGACATCCAACATGATCTTCTCAAGAAGCGAGCGGAGGGCGCGGGCTCCCGTTCCTTTCTTAAGAGCCAATTCGGCAAGGGCCACGAGTGCATCCTTGGTAACATTGAGGGAAATGTCATCCATGGCTAGCAGCTTCGTGAACTGCTTGATCAGGGCATTGCGTGGCTCGGTAAGGATGCGAACAAGTTCCTCTTCATTGAGCTGTTGAAGAGTTGTCAGAACCGGAAGGCGACCAATGAACTCCGGGATCATGCCAAAGGAAAGGAGATCTTCGGGTTCGACAGACTCCAGAATCTTCAGCTCATCCATGATCCCTTCGTGATCTTGAGATTTTGCATGGAAACCGAGGGTCTTGCCAGCAGTGCGCCTCTGGATGATTTTATCGAGTCCCACAAAGGCCCCGCCACAAATGAAGAGGATATTCTGAGTGTTGAGTTGGATGTATTCTTGATGCGGGTGCTTGCGTCCCCCCTGCGGAGGCACATTGCACGTAGTGGCTTCCAGAATCTTCAGCAGAGCCTGCTGGACACCCTCTCCGGAGACATCGCGCGTGATGGAGACGTTATCTGTCTTGCGGCCTATCTTGTCGATCTCATCGATGTAAACAATGCCGATCTCGGCTTTCTTGACATCGTAATCGGCATTCTGAAGAAGGCGCAGGACGATATTCTCCACATCCTCACCCACATAGCCGGCCTCGGTTAGAGTCGTGGCGTCGGCGATGCAGAATGGGACATCCAGAATGCGTGCGAGCGTGCGGGCAAGAAGGGTTTTCCCGGAGCCGGTTGGACCGATCAGAAGGACATTGCTTTTCTCGATCTCCACATCGGCAAGCCCCTCGGAGAGGAGACCGGGAGAGAATCCTTCACGCTCCAGAGCAATGCGCTTGTAGTGATTGTGAACGGCGACCGAAAGGGTCCTCTTAGCCAGATCTTGACCAATGACATGAGCATCCAGTTCACGACGAATCTCGGAGGGTTTCGGAACCCTGAGTTGATGCATTCCGTGTTCACTTCCAACCTCGACGCTCTCCTTGTCGAGGATCCCCTTGCAGACCGTGATGCAGCTATCGCAGATGTAGACACCGGGTCCGGCAATGAGTTTGCGGACCTCGGCGTGACTCTTTCCGCAGAAGGAGCACATCGTGAGATTGCTGGTTCGAGCCATGATCTCAGGAGATTGGAACTAGGAAAGTGGATTACTCGACAGAATCCTTGGCCTTCTCGGGAGGATTCTTGAGTTCCTTACGATACTTCACCACCTCATCAACGATGCCATAATCCTTAGCCTCTTCGGCGGTCATGTAGTAGTCGCGATCAGCGTCCTTACGAACCTGCTCCTCTGTCTTGCCGGTATTCTCAGCGATGATGCGGGCCAAGCGGCGGTTCAACTTGTACATGAACTCGACACTGCGCTCGACATCACTGGCAGTACCCTGGGCACCGCCAGAGACCTGGTGGATCATGATGTCCGAATTAGGGAGAGCAAACCTCTTCCCCTTGGTTCCAGAGCAGAGAAGAAAGGCCCCCATACTCGCGGCCATTCCCATGCAGTAGGTATTCACATCACACGTGACGAATTGCATCGTGTCATAGATCGCGAGTCCAGCAGTGACGGATCCACCCGGGGAGTTGATGTAAATGTGAATATCTTTTTTTGCATCCTCCATCTGAAGGAAGAGCAACTGAGCGATGACCAGATTGGAGACATAGTCATCAATTCCGGTTCCAATGAAGATGATCCTGTCTTTGAGAAGGCGGGAGTAGATGTCGTAGCTCCGCTCGCCACGGCCCGTCTGCTCAACCACCATCGGGACGAGCATCGAGGATTGAGGTTGGAAATTGGACATTTTAGTGGTCATGCCCGCAACCGGGGCCATGGACATGGGGTTCTTCATCATGAGAGTGGGTGGTTTCTGGATTAGAGGCGATTGGCTTGGGATCTTCTCCGTTCACCCTAGCATGGGAAACGACCACATCAAGGGCCTTGCCCAAAGCGATCTCCTCTTCGATCCCAGCGATGGCATGATGCTTTTGAAGTTCCTTCAAGAGCTTCTGAGGAGTCATCTGATAACGCTCGGCCATGTTGGTGATGCGCCAGGCGAGTTCCTCACGAGAAACCCGGATATTCTCCTTGGTGACAATTTCTCCAAGAATGAAGTTTAGCTTCACCTTGTCGCCTGCACTCTGGCGGGCAGCCCCGAGAAGTTCTTCCTGATGAGAACGAAGCTCCTCCTCACTCACACCGCGGGACTGGTTTTCCTGAATGATCTCCTTGAGAATCGCGGTGCTCTCCTGCTGAACCATCGTGGAAGGAGCATCGATGGAAACCATGGCCAGCAGTTGCTTCACGGCTTCGCCGCGAACAGCACTGGCGAAGTTCTGGGTCGCATTGATCGTCAGGCGCTCACGCACCTGCTCGCGGATCTGTTCCAGCGTGCTACCCGGGCTCAGCTTTGCAGCGAAAGCATCGTCGAGGGGAGGCAACTCGCGCTCCTTGATCTCGTGGAGTGTCACTTTATAAGTAACCTTATAACCACGCAGCTTCTCCTCACCGAATTCCGTCGGGAAGCTGACAGTGCAATCGCGCGTCTCACCGGTCTTCATACCTACCATGGCGGGGGCAAGGCCCGGGATCGGACGATCCTCCTCGAGCTTAATCCAGAAATTCTTACGTCCGAGATAAGTCGGCTGGAGATCGGGGTACGTTTCGGCCAGTGTCTTCCCCTCGATGGAGCCCTCGTAATCAAGAACCGCAAAATCACCCATGGCCAGATCGCGTCCCTCAGCGGTCTTGAACTCGGCAAGATCCCCGCGCAATCCATCCAGGAACTGCGCAACCTGAGTCTCGTCGACGACAGGCTTTTCAAGCGTGATATCCAGCCCCTTGTACTCGGGGAGATTCACTGGAGGACGGATCACAACCGTTGCGGTGAAGCGGAGGGAACGGTCCCCCTCCAACTTGATATCGCGAACATTCGGGCTCTGGACAGGTGAGAGCTTCTGCTCATTGAGCGCCTCGCGCACAGCGGAGTCGAGGAGCTTGCGGGTCACTTCCTGCTCGATGTCAGGTCCGTACTTCTTCTCGACGATGGCGAGGGGGGCCTTGCCCTTGCGGAAGCCGGGAAGGTTTACCAGACGGCGGTATTCATTGCCGACTTCCTTCCACTCCGACTGGAAGCGCTCGGGCGGAAGTTCAATGTGCAGGTCGACGATGCAGGTCTCTTTCTGTTCTGTGGTGACTTTCATGATGAGCCGAGTAGCAAAGCAGGGAGTCCCGCACCGGACAATCTCCAAAGGTGATTTTTTGGGTAGCTGAAAGATTCGTGTAGAACTCAGGAAGTCAGGAAAAGAAAATGACTTCCATGCCAAAGCCCAAATTCCCTCGCGAGCATCTCTTCCTTGGCCTATCAGTCTAAAAGCCTTCAGCCTAACAGCCTTTTGATACCCTCATGCGCTCCATCCGTCTCTTTCTTTACGGGATTCCGGCCGCACTGATCCTATTGCTGATCGCGGCATTTGTGAATGCATCGTTCCTCTCCGTGGCAAAGAAGAACGAGATGTCGATCGGTACCATCGGGGAGCCCTCGACCTTGAACCCGATCCAGCAGGCTGACTCTGCATCGGTTCAAGTAGCGGGATTCATGTTCAATGGCCTCCTGAAGTACAATCAGGATCTCGAGGTGGTGGGTGATCTCGCCGCATCCTGGGGACTCTCTCAAGAGACGACCTTTCACTTTGCCAATGCATCGGACGCCAACCATGCAAAGTCTGTTCTTGAATCGCTCCTTCCTAATTATCCTTCGTGGCCTATCACTGGAATAAAGACCGTAACCAACGATCTGGTCATCATTCTCAGCGAACCCGGACTCGTTGATTCTCAAGAAATATCTACTCACATTTATTACAGCGGATGCAATCCCCTTCCCTTCCCTCCACTTGAGAAAGGAGACAAAGAGCGCCCTTTCAAAGCCGAGCCGATCATCCGATTTACCCTGCGCAAGGATGTCAGGTGGCATGATGGCGCTCCTTTCACCTCGGCAGATGTCGCTTTCACCTACCATGCGATCATGGACGAGCGGGTTGCCTCCCCCAGCAGTTCCGACTTCGAACTCGTCTCCAGTCTGGAAACCCCCGATCCCTATTCCGTCGTCGTCCGCTACAAGAAACCCTTCTCCCCGGCACTTCTGAGCTGGATGCAGAGCATGCTTCCGGCGCATCTGCTTGAGAATGTGGAACCTACCAAATGGGCTGAAATCTACAACCGCCATCCCATCGGAACAGGTCCCTTCAAATTCGGAAATTGGAAAACCAACGAGTACATCCGTCTCATCAAGAACCCCGATTACTTCAGGGGATCCCCGTGGCTCGACTCCGTCGTCTTCCGCGTTCTTCCCGATCCACTCACCTTGCAACTCGCCTTCCAGACAAAGCAGGTCGACTTCTGGGCCGTCGAACCGTGGGCCGTGCAAGGCGTGGAGAATGACAAACGCTTCGACCTCTTCAGTTCGGCTGGCAACATGTACAACTACATCGGGTGGAATCTCGAAAGACCGATGTTTCAGGATCTACGCGTTCGGAAAGCTCTCGCCGAGGCGGTGAATATCCCCCAGATGATCAAGTATATCCTCTACGGACGGGGCGTGCAGTCGACCGGCATCTTCACCCCGAAAATGTGGTTCTTTGACCCGAAGGTCCAACCTCTTCCCTATGACCCCAAGGCCGCGGCGGCGCTCCTTGACGAAGCCGGTTGGAAGGTGGGCACGGACGGTATCCGCGTGAAGGATGGTAAACGCCTCTCCTTCACCCTCCTGGCCAACAACGGCAACGATGTCCGGCGCGATATAGCAACGCTTGTTCAGGATGACCTTAGGAAAATCGGCGTCGAGGTGAAGGTCGAGATCTACGAGTGGTCGGTCCTGCTCAAACGCTTTGTGAACAAGGGAGAGTTTGATGCCATCGTCCTCGGCTGGGGACTTGGCAATGACTACGATCAGTATGCGATCTGGCATTCCAGCAAGACCCATCCAGAGGAGCTGAACTTCGTCCACTACAAGAACCCGGAAGTCGACCACCTCCTGACCGACCTACGTCAAGAGTACAGCCGTTCTGAGATTCTAAGACTTACTGCCAAACTCCAGCAGACGATCTATGCCGATCAACCCTACATCTTCCTCTTTGTGCCGGAAGGAACCTCCGTCATGTGGAAGAACAGCTATCGCATCCGACGTCCGGGATCCAAGCCCGGGGAATGGATCGACTCGCCGGTCACCATGACCAAGGCGGGTTGGAACTACGACATGGAGTGGTTCTACCGACCCGAGTATCCGCCAAAGGTGGAAAGTCATAAGGCAGAATGAAAAATTCAAAAGATAAACTGCACCTAATCGGAACACCCCATCCAATTCACCTGATTCCATAATTCCCTGCCTTTCTTCATTTTTCCTTCTTCATTTTTCATTTTTCCTTTCTGCCAGTGATCTCCTTCATCATCCGCCGTCTCTTACTCAGCATGGTGTTGCTCTTTATCATCAGCATCATCTCCTTCTTCATCGTCACCCTGACTCCTGGAAGTCCTTATCCGTGGGGAGAGCTGAACCCGAAGATCTCAGCGGAAGTGAAGGCCAACTTCCGTAAGAAGTTCCACCTCGATCGCCCCCTGCATGAGCAGTATGCATTCATCATGCGGGATCTCTTCTCCGGCAACTTGCGCAGCATCAAGGATGACCGCCCCGTCATGTCACGAATCCTGGAGCGACTGCCTGCGACTGTGGCCTTGAACCTCACCTCGATTGTGATCTCACTCTCCTTCGGAACACTGCTGGGCGTCTTTGCGGCACGATACAGCGGTCATTGGCAGGATGCCGCAGGATCCTTCATCGCCTTTCTCTTCATTGCTTTACCCGGGTTCTGGATCACCTATGTGGTGGTGATAACCCTGGTAAAAGGGTTCGGCGTCCCGATCCTCGGCACACATAGTTACGGCATTGATTTTCCCAATGCCCTTGCCTCTGGACTGGACACACTCTGGCACCTTCTCCTTCCAGCCACAATCCTGGCACTCGGAGGGATCGCCTCGCAATCACGCTACTTGAGGGCCACGATGATCGAATCGCTACGCGAGGATTATATCCGCACAGTCCGCTCCAAGGGCCTGTCCGAGGATGTCATCCTCTACAAACACGCCCTTCGTAATTCGATCCGCCCCATCATAGCCGGGATCGGAATGGTTCTGCCGGCGTTGATTGGTGGTGCCGTCGTCATCGAGACCATCTTTGCCTACCCCGGCATGGGAAGACTCGGTTACGAAGCCGTGCTGGAACGCGACTACCCCATGCTGGTCGCCCTGAACTTCGTTGTTGCAGCGTTGGTACTCCTTGGAAACCTCATCTCGGATCTTCTCTCCGCGGCGGTCGACCCAAGAGTCCGTCTGGAATAAAATCATGCAAGGCACACAACCTCTCACCGAAACCCCGACATCACGGGTACTCCGGCGTTTTTGGGCGAATCCGGTAGCGATTCCCTCTTTGACGATCATTCTCTTTTTAACCCTCATAGCGGGGGGAATCGTCCTTCTATCCGCAACCGGACATGACTGGCCCTGCAATCCTAACCAGACGAACCTCGAGCTAAAACTCCTCCCGCCTTCGCCACAGCATTGGATGGGAACCGACAATTTGGGTCGCGATGTCCTCTCTCGGATGCTCCACGGAGCTTCGATCTCCCTCACCGTTGGTTTGGTCGCCGTGGCGGTTTCTCTCGGGATCGGCATAACCGTGGGGGCCATTGCAGGTTACTTTGGAGGCATCACCGATCAGATCCTGATGCGTGCGGTTGATGCCCTCCTCTGCTTCCCGACCTTCTTCCTCATCCTTACCGTGGTGGCGCTCCTCGGCCCCAGCCTGCTCAATATTGTCATCGTGATCGGCCTCGTGAGTTGGACCGGAACAGCCCGCCTTGTCCGCACTGAATTCCTGACGCTGAGGGAAACGGAATATGTGAAGAGCGCCCGAGTCCTGGGTCAGAAAGCGTGGCATATCATCACCCGTCACATCCTACCTAACGCCGCCGCTCCGATCCTTGTCACCGCAGTCCTGGGAATACCCGATGCGATCCTCCAGGAGGCAGGACTCAGCTTCCTAGGCTTCGGTGTCCAACCCCCTCAAGCGACCTGGGGGAATATCATCGCAGATGGAAAAACGTACCTCCTCGATGCTTGGTGGCTGAACCTCTTTCCGGGGCTCGCCATCCTGATTGCCTCACTGTCATTCTACCTAGCAGGTGACGCCCTTCGTGAGTCCGCCGAATCCAGAAGCTGAACCCCATGTTAACGATCAAAGACCTCCAAATTGGATTTGCCACTCAAAATGGCATCACACCTGCTCTCAAAGGCGTCTCAATCCAAATCGGTCGTGGTGAAACCCTCGCGATCGTTGGTGAGAGCGGAAGCGGAAAAAGCGTCACGGCCCTAGCAATCACAAGACTGCTCCCCTCTCCCCCCGCCATCTATCAATCTGGAAGCATCACATTCGAAGGGCAGGATTTGCTCTCCGCATCCGATGCAGAACTCCGCAAAGTGCGTGGGGGTAAGATCGCCTACATCTTCCAAGAGCCCTCCACCTCGCTGAATCCCGTCTATTCGATCCGGAGTCAGATGGCCGAGATGATCCAACTCCATCGTCCGGACGTGACGGATATCAATGCCGAGATCATCAGATGGCTCGACGCGGTGGGTATCGTTGATCCTGCAACGCGACTCAACGACTATCCGCATCAACTGAGCGGTGGTATGCTGCAGCGTGTGATGATTGCCATGGCACTTTCTGCACGGCCCGATCTCTTGATCGCTGACGAGCCAACCACAGCACTGGATGTCACAATCCAGAAGCAGATCCTCGATAAACTCCGGGAACTCCAACGGGATCTTGGCATGGCCGTCATGCTCATCACCCACAATTTCGCCATCATCCGAGGGCTGGCCAGTCACGTGGCGGTCATGTACCGGGGTGAGATCGTCGAATACGGTGTAACCGAGCAGGTCCTCAAAGATCCCAAGCATCCCTACACCAAGGCCTTGATTGCCTGCATCCCGCGGCTCGGCGACCACCGGAGGAGGCTTCCTACAATCGAGCCTTCCCAGCCTTAGGATTAATACAGCAATATTACATTCAAGCTATTTTTATGGCTTATTACTGTTATTAACAGATGAAAGCCCCCATTGAACTTCCTCCCCAAATTTTAGCAAGGGCCAAGATCATCGCCACCCGCAAGTAATCAACGCCGCATTGAATCGAATACGGCAGGGATTTCACATGGGCAACAAATCATTCAGCAGGGAAGAGGCGCATGCATGCCGCTAGATTCCTCGACACGAATATCCTCCTCGACGCCTACGATCTCGACGCTCCACTCGGCGTTGCGAGCGCAGGGCAACAGAGCTAGAGCTCAAAAGGACAAGCCTCCCAGCTTTTCAAATCGGGTGAAACCCGATTAGAATGATCGTATGTACAAATTAGTATTGATACGCCACGGCGAAAGCACTTGGAACCAAGAAAACCGTTTCACCGGTTGGACCGATGTTGATCTCAATGCCAAGGGCCTTGGCGAGGCCAAGGCCGCCGGTCAGCTTCTCAAGAAAGAGGGTTATTCCTTCGATCGCTCGTTTGTCTCCGTTCTGAAGCGCGCCCTGCGCACCAACTGGATGATCCTGGATGAACTTGATGAACTCTGGATTCCCATCGAGCGCTCCTGGCGCCTGAACGAGCGTCACTACGGCTCCCTGCAGGGACTGAACAAGGCCGAAACCGCCACAAAGTTCGGAGACGATCAGGTTCTCATCTGGCGCCGCAGTTACGATGTTCCCCCTCCAGCCCTTGAGAAGAGCGACGAACGCTTCCCTGGTCATGATCCCCGCTACAAGGATGTGCCCGAAGCCGAACTTCCTCAAACCGAGTGCCTGAAGGACACCGTGGATCGCGTTCTCCCCTACTGGCACAGCGAGATCGCCCCTGCGGTGAAGCGCGGAGAGAAGGTTCTGGTGACCGCTCACGGGAATACCCTTCGCGCGCTTGTGAAGTACTTCGACAACCTGAGTGAGGATGAGGTCTTAGCCCTGAACATTCCCACCGGCATCCCCCTCGTCTATGAGTTGGATGACAACCTGAAACCGATCCGCCACTACTATCTAGGCGACCAAGAAGCTATTGCCGCCGCTGCGGCAGCCGTAGCCTCACAGGGCAAGGCTCAGAAGTAACAGCTCATGTCTCTCGTCCACGGTCGTGACCATCAGGTCGCTTGGATCGCTGATCTCTCCGGAGATGCACCGCTCTCCACACTCAAAAGCCGCAGTGAAGTCCCCGCCGGTGACACGTGGGATCTGACACCCATTTTTGCAGATGATGCGGACTGGGAATCCGAATTCTCCGATCTCGCATCCCGTTACGAAAGGATCCATGCCTTCAAGGGTACTTTGGGTAAAAGTGCCTCGGATCTTGCCTCCGCACTGAACTTCGAAAGCTCACTGGACCGCTCCACCGAACGACTTGCCCAATATGCAGGCCTTCGCCTCTCCGAGGATAGCTCGAATGCCCAGGCACTGGACCGCGATGGGCGCCTCTCCTCGCTCTGTGCAAAGATCAGCGAGGCCTGCTCCTGGGTGGCCCCGGAGATCCAGGAGATCCCTGATACGACCTTTGAAGAATTTCTATCAGAACCGCTCCTAGCGGATTGGAAGACCTCCCTGCTACGACTTCGCCGTCTTAAACCGCATATTCTTAGCAACAAGGAGGAACGCCTGATCTCCCTCTCGATGCCGACGATCGGAGGGCATCACGAGACCTTCTCCCAACTCACGAATGTCGACATGACCTTCGGCACGGTGCGCAACGATCGTGGGCAGGAAGTCGAACTGACCCAGAGCAGCTTCTCCTCCCTGTTGCAGCGTCCGGACCGTTCCGTCCGCAAGGAGGCGTTTGATAAGTTCTATAAAGAGTTCACAGCCCATCGTTACACGCTCGCCAGTTCACTTGCGAACTCGATCAAGGCGGATGTTTTCCTTGCCAAAGCACGTCATTATCCCTCGGCCCGCGAAGCCTCGCTCTTCCCAGACAATGTTCCTGTGGCCGTCTACGACAGCTTGATCGAGGCAGTCCGTTCACGACTACCCGTGCTTCACAAGTACTATGCGCTACGCCAACAGGTCTTTAATCTACCCGACCTGCATGTCTATGACACCTACGCCCCTTTGGTGTCGGCGGTTCAGAGCGATGTCCCTTTTGACGAAGCGATCGGAATGGTTCTCCAATCACTCCATCCGCTGGGAGCCGAATATACCGAGACTCTTGGTCGGGGACTTCGGGAAGAGCGCTGGTGTGACCGCTACGAGAACAAGGGGAAGCGCAGCGGAGCCTTCTCCTACGGAACCTATCAGGCCCCCCCCTACATCCTGATGAACTACAAGCAGGATGTCTTCTCCGACATCTACACGCTGGCTCATGAGGCAGGCCACTCGATGCATACCTGGTACTCAAGAAAGGCTCAGAGCTTCCAGAATTACCATTACCCCATTTTCCTTGCCGAGGTGGCCTCGACTTTCAACGAGATTCTCCTTACTGAGCATCTGCTCTCCCAGACCAAGGATCCTTCCATGCGCGCCTACCTGATCAACCGTCAAATCGACGATCTGCGTGGCACGCTCTTCAGACAGACGATGTTCGCGGAATTTGAAAAAATCTCCCATGCCGCCGAGGAATCCGGAGCTGCCCTCACTCTCGAGAGCTTCCGCAAGATGTATCGTGAACTATTGGACACCTATTTCGGAAGTGGTGTTGTGATCGATGAGGAACTCGAACTGGAGTGCCTGCGCATCCCACACTTCTACAGCGCCTTCTATGTCTACAAGTACGCCACCGGAATCTCGGCCGCCATCACTCTGGCGGATCAGGTTCTCAAAACCGGCGACACCGAGCGCTATTTCGGATTCCTAAAGAGCGGGGGTAGCAAGTTCCCGATTGAGACGCTAGCCGAGGCGGGCGTCAATATGGGTTCACCGGAACCGGTGCATGCCGCCCTGGCGCTCTTCGAGCGCAGGGTCATGGAACTTGAGGAACTCCTCACTGTTTCCAGCGGGACCAACTGATGAACGCGGGATTCATCGACAGGCTTGTCGAGCGGATCCGATTTGTGGAACCGGCCGATATCGGCCACTACCTTCAGATCCTCTCCAAAGAGAAAGGATTTCTGGAGACCATTTTTAACGCCATCTTGGAAGGTGTTGTCGTTACCGATCCACAGGATCACATCATCTACATGAACAAGGCGGCCTGCTCGTTCTTCGGGATGAATGGCGCTGAACACATGGGACGGAGTCTGGCTCAGGCTATTCCCGGCCTGGAACTCAAGTCGGTAGCACGTCCCGGTGATGTCATGAGTCGGGACCTGGAGGTCTTTTACCCCGAGCACCGCTTTCTCAACTTCTATGTCAGTCCTCTGATGAGTGACGAAAAGGAAATCGCTCAGCGCGAACTGGTGGGCAGAGCCATTATCCTGCGCGACATCACCGAGGAACGGCGTGAGACTCAGGAAACGATCGAGAGCGAGCGTCTCTCCGCCGTGACGCTCCTTGCAGCGGGCGTGGCACACGAGATCGGAAATCCTCTTAATTCGCTCGATATCCAGCTTCAACTTCTGGAGCGTCGCCTCAGAAAGCCCTCTCTCTCCAAGGTTGATCAGAAAGAATTGGCTGACTCCGTCGCGGTGGCCCGCGGCGAGGTGAAACGTCTTGACCAAATCATCACCCAGTTTCTGAAAGCCGTCCGACCTGCCCCTCTCGAGTGTAAGCCGACCGACTTCAATGCACTGATTCTGGAAACAGTAGAGTTTCTCCGCAACGAAGTGGAGGACCGTGGCATCACGGTGGACCTCTTTCCCGCAAAGCATCTTCCAAAGGTCTCGCTAGATCGGGATCAGTTCCGGCAGGCTCTTTACAACGTCATCAGGAACAGCTTCCAAGCCATGGGGAGCACCGGACATCTGCGTATCGGCACAGCCTGTGATGACTCCCATGTATGGGTAAGCATTGGAGACACAGGTGGAGGAATCGATCCCTCCAAAGTAGGCACCATCTTCCAACCCTACTACACCACCAAGGAAAACGGCTCCGGCCTGGGACTCAATATCGTCCAGCGCATCGTGCGGGCCCATGGGGGTGAGATCATGATCCAGAGTGCACAGGGGCAGGGAATGCTCTTCACAATCCGCCTCCCTCGGGATGACCGCCGCGTCCGCTTCCTCCCTCCGATTTCCTCCTGACATCTCCAGGTGCCCGGTACATCCCCTCCGATCATAACCATGAACCGCATCCTTACAGCCCTGATCATTCCCTTGGCTTTGGGCTTGCTGCCTGCACTCCAAGCCGCCCAGGAAACCGTTGTCCCGCCGGCGCCATACGGTCCCGTTCCTGAAGCCCGGCAACTCAACTGGCAAAGCCTCCATGTCTATGCCTTCATCCATTTCTCCGTGAACACATTTACGGGAAACCAATGGGGAGGCGGTGACGAGGCCCCCTCGGTGTTCAACCCGACCGGATTCGACGCATACCAAATCGTGCGCACGGTTCGCGAGGCGGGCATGGCCGGACTTATCCTCACCTGCAAGCACCATGACGGCTTCTGCCTCTGGCCCAGCGCCTACACCGAGCATTCGGTGAAGAACAGTCCGTGGCGCGGCGGTAAGGGCGACGTGGTCAAGGAACTCTCCGAGGCCTGCCGACACCAAGGCATCCTCTTCGGCGCCTATCTCTCGCCTTGGGATCGTAACCACGCGGAATACGGGTATCCAAAGTATCTCGAATACTACCGAAACCAGATCCGTGAACTACTCACGAATTACGGCCCCGTGTTCGAAATGTGGTTTGACGGGGCCAACGGGGGCTCCGGTTATTACGGAGGAAAAATAGGGCGCAGGAACATCGATGCATCGACCTATTACGACTGGCCCCGGACGTTCTCCCTGATCCGGGAACTGCAGCCCACAACGATCATCTGGACTCCCGACACCCAGGGAGATGTCCAGTGGGGCGGCAGCGAGAGCGGCACGGTCAAGGATCCCTGCTGGGCCACCGACGGAACGGGCCTTCACGACGGGAAGAAATGGATACCCAAGGAGGCGGACGTCTCGATGCGGCGCGATTGGTTCTATAACCCGAACCCTGCCCAGATAGCCTCGATCAAGACTCCCACCCAGCTCATGGACATTTATTTCAACAGCGTCGGACGGGGAGCCAACCTCATCCTGAATCTCACTCCCGACCGTCGGGGAGTCATCCCGGAACCCGACGTGGAAGCCCTCAAGGCCTGGCACGCCGTGATGCAGAAAACCTTCGGAACTGACCTGGCCCGCGATGCCGTCATCACCGCATCCAATGTCCGCGGTAATGCCGCGGGATTCGGGCCGGAAAACATGATCGAGGGCCGGAAAAAATCCCCTGATTCCTATTGGTCTACAGACGATGCGGAGAAGTCCCCCTCCTTCATCGTCGATCTGGGAAAACCCGTTCTTTTCAACGTGATCGAACTCCGTGAATACCTCCCGCTGGGTCAGCGGGTGGGCCGGGTCTCCTTCGACAGATGGGATGGTAACGCCTGGGTGGAGATGACGCATATTCCTTCCGTCGGCAGCCAGCGACTCGTCAGGCTTCCCGACATCACCGCCTCCAAGGTTCGTGTCCGTATTCTTGAATCCGCCGCCTGCCCGGCCGTTTCACGCTTCGGGCTTTACCGCATGCCGGCACTGCCGAGCGATCCCCAGATCAGTCGCGATCGATCCGGCATGGTCTCCATCACCCCGAAATCCGCGACGGGAAAGTTACATTACACGCTTGATGAGCAGGATCCGAACGCCTCATCACCCGTCTACACCGCCCCCTTTGCCTTGCCCAACGGAGGGATGGTCAAGGTAAGGGACATCCTGGAGGGTGGAAGGCAAAGCCCTGTCGTCGCCAAGACATTCGGATTGTCCAAGGGCAAATGGAAAGTCGTTTCGGGATCGTACACACAGGACGCGGAGAAGGTAATTGATGATGATCCGAAGACCGACTGGTACACCGTGGAAAAGAAAGGTGATGTCCGGACGGTCCATCACGCACCCCAATCCCTGGAGGTGGACATGGGTGAGCCATCGACGGTGTCCGGTTTCACCTATCTTCCCAACCCGAGACGAACCGGCGCCGCCGTCGATCAGTACCGGTTCTTCCTAAGCATGGACGGGAAGGACTGGGGAAAGCCCGTGGCCGAGGGGAAATTCGCGAATATCAAGGCATCACCGATCGAGCAGGCAGTGACATTTCCCAAAAAGCGGGCGCGCTATTTCCGCTTTGAGGCCCTTCACACTGTTCAACCGGATGAAGGTGTTTCGGTTAACGAATTGGGATTGATCGGCGATTGATCCCATGCAAACTCACCGTATTTCCGCAGAGAGGGGACATTCCCCCTTCCAATCACCTTCCGAAAAACCTCCCATACCCAGTCACCATGAATAACCCCAAAAGCGGCGAAAAGGCCCCCTCCTTCACCACCACCGCGGTCGGTGGGAAATACGGCACCGGCACATCCCTCAAACTTACCGACCTGAAGGGATCGCCAGTCGTGCTCTACTTTTACCCAAAGGACGACACGCCGGGCTGCACGACTCAGGCCTGCGGGATCAGGGATGCCTGGTCGGAGATCATGGCGACGGGGGCCCATCTTTTCGGCGTCAGCATCGATTCGGCCAAGTCCCATGAGAAATTCATCACCAAGTTCGACCTCCCCTTCCCCCTGTTAAGCGACACCGATAAATCAATCGTGGAGGCTTATGGCGTCTGGGTGGAGAAATCAATGTACGGAAAGAAGTACATGGGAACAGAGCGCACCACCTACATCATCGACCCAACGGGTAAGATCGCCTCCATCTTCCCCAAGGTAAAACCAGCCGAGCACACGGGCCTCGTCTTGAAAGCTCTGCAGGAACTGAACTAAGAAGGCTGTTGCGGAGTTCGGCTATTTTCCCAAGAGATCATTCTTGAGATCGGTCGCTACGGGGTTAGACCCGAACCAGAGGCTCAGGAAAGACTTCTGAAAATCACGCCCAGGAATGGTTCCTTTCTTCGTGCCCTGATCGAAGATCACGGTGTTCGTTCCTAATAACTGAACCTTCTCAACGCCGAGGTTCTGAAGCGGGCCGAACATGGCAATAAACGCATCCCTATCCCGTGCATAGCCGGGATAGGTGTAGCTGGCACTCTCGGCAAACTGTGATTCCCAGGCCTTAGTGACATCCGACTGGTTCACTGCCCTGAGGAAGGTGAAGTCGAACTCCATTGGTCCCGGAGAAGACATGATCCCTGAGTCCGTCCGTATCGCTGTCGGTGTGTAGAGGGAGGCGACATAGATTTTGATGGGAATCATCAGGAGGCTGAATGTCCGCAAACCCGCGCCGTTCAGCTGAAGAGTCTCTCCCCCTACCTGAGATGTCGGAGGCAGAGTCACACCCTGAATCTCAAGAGCGCGAGCTGAGTGCGCACTCATCAGGAGCAAAAGCAGGATCCATACCCTCTTCATTACTAAGCGCCGTAGCTCTTGGTGAACTTCTTCTTACCCTCGTCTTCAGCAACTGGAGTTGTTTCTGTCTTAGGAACTTCGGGCTGAGCAGGTAATTCGGGAGTCACCGAGTCATGGGTGTGATCACCATGATCACAGTTCTCGTCGTGAACATGACCGGAGGGAGCACCACCGCTGTGCGCTACCTGAGCCACCTGCACGAAGGCCAACTGGAGCTCCGAGAGGACACTGGTCAGGATCTTCTCCTCATCCTTATTGAGATTACCACGGGTCTTCTCCTTGATGATCTCGAGGTGGTCGATGAACATCCGTGCGGCGTCGAGATTCACCTCGGCTTTTCCGGTTGAGGGATGTGCCATCTGACCGAGGCATAGGGCTGCTTGCTGGGCATTCATCATGACAAGTTCGATGAAGCGCTGGGTGAGATCAGCGGAATTGGTGGATTGTTGGATTTCAGCCATGGGATGTTGAGGTTAAGGGGATTGGGGTAATGGGGATTGAGGATCTCGATAAAGGGGATCGCTTTAGGGAGCTTTAGAAGGATCGTGCAAGGGAGCTGTGGACTTTACTGCAGGAGGGCCGACAACAACTTCGACGCTCTTGGCATCACGGAAGTATTTATTCGCTACCCGCTTAGTATCCTCAAGGGTGACTTTTTCGATCTCGGCCTTGCGTACCTTGTCGTGATCGTAGCCGAGCCCGAGGAGTTCGTTGGTGGCACACATACCGGCCAGCGCGGCACTCGATTGATTCCGGATTGCCTCGGCACCCAGGAGCTTCGCCTTTGCCCTGTCGAGTTCCACCTGAGTAAGGCCTTCAGCAGCAAGTTTATCGATCTCGTCATTAAACTCATGCTTGGCCAGATCGACCTTCTTCGGATCCGTGCCGAGGTAAAAGACGAAGGCTCCGGGGGCTAGACCCGTGGAATTGGAAGCGCCGACAAAGTAGGCAAGGCCGAGTTTTTCGCGGATCCTGACAAAGAAGCGTGAACCGAGATCACTGGAGGCTTCTTCGATCAGTTCCAGCGCCGGCTTATCTGCTGCATCGATCGTCGTGCCAAGGAAGCCCTTCATGATCACTGCCTGCTGTTTCTGCCGCTCCGCGGATGTCTCAATCGACTTGGCTACAGGCGAGGAGACTGGAGGATGAGTCAGTGCAAGTTCACCTGATGGAAGGGATCCGAAGTCATCTTTTGCAAGGGCCAGCGCTTCGTCGGGATTCACAGCACCGAAAATGGAGAGGACACCATTCTTTCCAACCACAAGCTTGTCACGATAGGCCTGCAACTCCGCAGGGGTTAGCTTGGCAACGCTCTCTGGGGAACCTGTGGCACGAAGGGCATACGGGTGATTGCCATAGAGACGAGGCTTGAGCAAATTACGCGCAGTCGAGGTGATCTGGTCGTCTTCGGCTTTGATGGCGGCGAGCTGGGAATCCTTCTCCAACGCGACCTCTTCTGCCGGGAAGGTGGCATTGAGCAGGACATCCGAAAGAATCTTCATCCCCAGCGGGAGATCGTCCTTCATGACTTCAACGGCTACGGAGAAGCTATTGTTTCCGGAGGTGGCTCCGATCGAGCCTCCGACATGCTCGACAGTCTCCGCGATTTGCTGAGCTGTGCGGGTTTTTGTTCCCTTGACGATGGTGCTGGCCGTGAGTTGGGAGACGCCGTTGTTCACCGGTGTCTCAGCCAGGAGACCGCCACGGAAGGCCGCAATGATGGAGACAAGCGGCAGGCGGTTATCCTGGTGGATGAGGACGCGGAGTCCATTGGAGAGTGTCTCCTTGTGAATTCCTGACTCGGCAGGTTTGACGGCAGCTGTCTCGGCCGATTTTTCTTGGTTGATCGGATCGAGTGAAGTCACCGTCAGCCCCTCGGGCTTGAGATAGAGGGCCGCCACGCGACGAACATCTTCAGGAGAGACCTTCTCGATCGACTCGAGGTAGCGCTTGCCGAACTCGGCATTGCCCGTCATGAGCCAGCCATTACCGTAATCAGATGCGCGTCCGCGCATGGTGGTCAGTCCATGGTAATGATCGGAGAGCAGGCCTTTTTTCGCCTTGGCGAGTTGCTCAGGAGTAACGCCATCACGCGCGACTTTTTCAACCTGGGAAAGGATTTCCTTCTCCGCAACATCCCGCTTGTCGGGATCGGCAATCGCCCCCACATAGATGAGTCCTTCCTTGGGCGTGAGGGTGTAGAGCCCGGCTCCGATCTGATGCACCAGGCCTTTCTTCTCACGCACATCGGCATTGAGAATGGAGCTGGTACCCGCCCCAAGAATAGCCGAGAGAACCTCGACGGCAGGAGCATCCGGGCTCGTGGCTCCGGGAGCGCGCCAAGCGATATTCATACGGCTAAGGTCAGTCGGAAAGGTGTCCCGAGCCTGCTGCTTGCCAAGTTGAGGCGGCTCTTCGGCAATCGTCACGGGTTCGAGCGGCATGCGGGGATATTTCTCAAAGTAGTTTCTCAACTGGTCACGGATCTCGGCAGCATTCACGTCGCCGACGACAACGAAGCACAGGTTGTTTGGGACATAGCGGCGCTTGTAGTAATCCAAGACATCCTGACGGGTAAGCTTATTGTAGATATCGAGGTGTCCGATGACTGGTTCCTTGAATGGGCTGACATGGTAAGCCGTTCGAAAAAGAAGGAGTGAAGCGGTACGATCGGGATTGTCATATCCCATGGCGAACTCGCGCCGGATAACCTCCTGCTCCTTGTTGTATTCCGCCTCAGGGAGAGTGGCATTCATCATCGCATCGGCCAGGATATCGACTGCCTTGGAAGCACCTTTGGCGGGAACATCGATCCAGTAGACGGTACGATCGTAGGAGGTGTAGGCATTGATATACCCACCCTGATCCTGGACCTGACTGGCGATCACTCCGGGCGCCCGGGAGGAGGTTCCCTTGAAGAGCATGTGTTCAAGAATGTGAGAGAGGCCTGCCCCGAGGAGCTTCCCTTCATGAATGGATCCGGTATTGCACCAGGCCTGTACACTGGCAACGGGAGCCCCTTTGTTCTCCTCGACGATAAGTGTCAGACCATTCGGGAAAGTGAAGACCTGCGGCTTTGCGGAAAGGGACGGATCCACCTTGGCGATCTCGTTGATAATCGCCGAGACTTCACCTCCCCCGGCATTCGTTCCCTCGGAACCCTTGGAAGCCCCCTGATGGTTCGACTGATCAGGAGATGCATTGAGGATGGGTAGAGAGATGAGCGTCATGAGTAGCAGGAGTGGTTTCATTTGGTAAAAAGCACCTGCTGATCACCCAATAAGGAATCAGCAGGGATCAATGGATTCGGGGATGGTAGAGGCGGAGGAAGAAAAGGGGCGATAAAGGCATCGTGAAAATCGAATCCGCGCTCGAAATCATCGATCCTGTCATTTTCTGTGCGGCCAAAGGCTCCGGCTTCGATGAGGTTAAAAACCATCTCTCCAATATCTCGGCAAGAAGTAATCCCCCAATAGTTAAGAACAGTGGGGGCCATCGGTCCAAATTCCTTAAGTGCCATACGCTTGAATCCATCAAGCAGTTCCTCTGCAGAGACATGCGTAGAGACTGGTTGCTGCTTTGACTTCGAGCGCTTCTTGAGTGTGGCCTCCAGTGATTCCCTCAAGAATTGGTATCCCTCGGGGCGGTAACTCTCTTTTTTTGCAACAGCAAGGGCGACTGCTTCATTAAATCCTGAAACTTTCATGTAATAGAGACGATGGGATCAGTGGGTGGAACCTGAGTATGTCGCAGTCCGTTCAGGAAGCATGGCATTCAAACGCAGATGCCTGATGCCTGCTCCCATAAGCAACGCAACAAGAATGAAGATCATCACTGCCTGCTCTTGCCGTGTGAGATTCAACATACCAACACGATAATCTGGACGAGCGAAGGTGCAAGTGTCACGAGTGGATATCCTGTCTTTTACCCCTGTACCTCGCTCCTCACCATCCACGGCTTTGAACGGCATCAAGATAACGACCTACTGGGCCCTTGCGGAGCGTTGTGTCAGGAGATTTTAACAATGCGTCGAAGAGACCGCTTGGCACGGGGATCTTCGCCGCCTCGTACCAGTCCAAGTAGTCATTGATCTCCTGGGAACGTTTTAAGATAGAAGCTCGAAGCAATGTAAGTGAGGAGAGACTTTCTGTAAGCTTCTTGCCAGAGAGATGCTTAGTTGGTTTGAGAAGATTCATTGTCGAGTCAATGAGAGGAATCACCAAGGGGTTCGCCTGAAATCGCAAGGCGCCGAGTCTTGAGTTGATCCCTTGGAAGGTAAAGTCCGCCCCCCTCTCCTTGCGAAGCTTTTCAAAGGAGACTGCATCCATGGGGATTGATTGTGCAACTGTATTGTATTGACGCAGGCTCTCACTGGCGTTCAGCACTCCAGTCACATTTTTTTCTTCATGGGAAGAGGACGCCATCAGCAATAACCACTCTCTCTCGATTCGCTGCATCGGCCACCCTGATGGCCATCGTGACAGCGAAGCAATGGAATCATGGTTCTTTTTCGAATCATTGGCCTCATCTCCTCGGATCCATTTTCTAAAGACGGCACTACCATCCCCCTTCAATCCCGCCTGAACAAGGGAAGCTGCCCTCCGATCGTAATTCTCCTCCAAGAGGTGGTTTTCATCATCAGGAGGCCGTTCCACCAAAAACGCTTCAATTCCTGGAGGAGCACCACCTTGAAGGTAGGAAACTTGGATATTTTTTTGAGTACTTGCATCATTACAAAGAGTGGCCAATCCATACGAGAGCCATGGAGGGATCTCCGGAATAGAGGATCCAACAATAGGAGCTTTGCCCGCATAACGCTCCCGGAGAAGGATGGCACTTGAGAGAAGTCTAGCGGACTGGTCTCCGAACTGCGGCCCCTGTTCTTGGTGAAGATCGATCTGAATCCTGGGCATTCCCCCTTCCAAAGAATCAACTCTGAGACTTGGCTGTTCTTGAACGGAGGGCTGTCGTCGATGGAGCACGACAAGCACCGGAGGGAAGTTCTGCGCATCAAAGCCGGTGATCTCGTAAAAACGTTTTTCTATGGCGCTCAACCAGCGCACCTCACGGCGAGTCGATTCCTGATCCTCGCATTGGAGATGAAAGAGCCCCTGTGATGTGGTGACTCCTATTGGAGATGCTACAATGGTTTGCTGTATAAACAGTAAGGAGCCTATCCAAAGCACGAAGGCTAGTCGGATCCGGAAACAAATGTTGCCTCCGATCATTCGATTCCTCGTAGTACTTTTTTAGGGTTTGCTGCTGAGATCAATGAAACCGGGACGAATACGAACGGTCTCTGCTTCTTTCATCATCTGCAACTCCTGGGTAAATGGCGCCGCACAAGAGCGCATAAAGGGAGTGATCAGCTTAAGAAAGGGCCCTCGAATGGGAAGCATGCCGATACTCGCAGATTCCGGAATGAGACTCCATTGAAGGGAGGCTCCTGAGAGGCGGAATGTTTCTGAAAAATGCAGTGGATAGTTCAGAAATGTGAGTGTCACCGCACTGCGGAAACTACCATTTGCAAGGGTCACCGATGTGTCTACCCACTCGGGCAGGGGTATGAAATCAAAAGGAGCGGTCCATTGGATCTTTCCTGCCTGAGCAAGCGCCTGATTGATAGTTGGTTGTGATATCATCACTTGAATCCCGCGAGACCCGATGATTTGATGGCGTAGAATTGACGGGGCATTCGAAATGGTCTGTGTATCGGGAAGAGGCACTTTCGGATCCATCACGGCAAGAACAGCAGCGACAGTGAGTGCAACCGAGAGGAGATAACGGACAAATCCCCAGAGGCGCGAAAGGAGAGTGAGTTTTTGCTCAGGCTCTTCTTCTACGCGCTGAACACGACGAGCAGCGACAGCAACTGATGTTGGAAGAGGATCATCCCCATCATTCTGTGGGGATTTCGGAAGAATGCTCCCACAGTGAGAGCAGTAGACTTGATTTGGGGAATTATCCTGACCGCAGGAAGTACACCGGATGGTCGTCATGATTTTTTAGGGGGGGATTTCTTGCTCTTAGCGAACTCGGGTAGGGAGGTTTTTTTTGAGTCGGCCGTGGCCTCCTTCGATGGAGATGTGGGGCCTGTGGAAGCTGAGGATGAGGCTGGTGATGAAGGGGGTGAAGTTGCAGATGGTGTTGATTCACTTTTTGAGGCGCTTTCCGCCGCGCTCTTGTATCCCTCGCTGCGATAATCAGTGATATAAAATCCTGATCCTTTGAAAATCAGCCCGGCACCAGCACCGATCAATCTAATGACCTTGCCTTTACCCCAGGTCTTCATCTGGCACTTATCCTTGGGACAGGTTTTATAGGCTTCATCCTTCATCGACTGGAAGGCATCGAATCTCTTCTTGCACTTGGTGCACTCGTATTCGTAGGTAGGCATGAGGTGAGGTCTGTAAGGGTTTCGGTACCTAGAGTAACTCTGCGATCTGCACGGCGTTCAATGCCGCACCTTTAAGCAACTGATCGCCACACACCCAGAACGTCAGGGCATTGGGTAGGGCGCAATCCAGACGGAGTCTTCCCACTCGGCAGTTGTCTTCCCCGCTGCATTCAATCGGCATGGGATAGACCGCTCGGGAAGGATCGTCATACAAAATAATTCCCGTCGCCTTTCTTAGCGCCTCTCGAGCCTGCTCAAGGGAAATGGGATTCTCGAATTCAGCGGTCACCGCCACGGAGTGAGCACGGTAAACAGGAACCCTGACACAGGTAACCGAAGCCGTGAAGTGTGGGAGATGTAGGATCCTTCTTCCCTCGTTCTGCATCTTCATCTCTTCGCGCGTGTACCCATCCTCCAAGAAAGAGTCGACATGAGGGAGGACATTGAAGGCGATCTGATGAGGATAGACATCCTTGGTCACGGGTCTCCCCTCCGAAATCTCATCGACCTGCTGACGGAGTTCCTCAATCGCCCGGGCTCCCGTACCTGAAACAGCCTGATAGCTTGACGCAATGATTCTCTTGAGTCCGAATGCTTGGTGTAACGGATGCACCGCCATAAGAGTGATCGCGGTGGTGCAGTTCGGGTTAGCCAGAATCCCAGAATGAGAGCCTGCATCAGCGGCATTGATCTCGGGAACAACCAAGGGAACTCCGGTATCCATTCGGAAGGCCGAGGAGTTATCCACAACGATGGCACCGGCTTTCACGGCATGGGGTGCGAATTCCTTAGAGATTCCTCCACCAGCGCTAAAGAGAGCGATATCAATGCCCTTGAAGCTATTTTCGGTGAGCGGTTCCACGACGATCTGTTCTCCGCGGAATTCCAAACTTTTTCCGGCAGAACGAGGTGAGGCGAAAAGTCGCAGAGAAGCGACTAAGAAATTCCTTCTCTCCAAAACCTTCATCATCTCGATGCCTACGGCTCCTGTCGCACCGACGATGGCAAGATGTTTGGGAGTGGAGATATTGTTACTGTGGTCTGTCTTGCTCATAATGTGAGGTAAAAATTGCCTTTAGAGCGCTCGCTCTGCAAGCATCCAGAAAAGGGAACTTATGATATCATCCTCAATCAAGGAGAGCGATCCTCCCCAATCAATTTTAATCGATATCAAGCGCCAGACTCTTGAACTGCATCATGATGGTCATGTGATCGCGACTTATCCTGTCTCAAGTTCACAGTTCGGACTGGGATGTGAGGAGGGAAGTTTTCGAACACCAACGGGGCGTTTCAGAATCTGTGAAAAGTTCGGTGAGGGTGCGCCACCCTGGATGATCTTCAAAGGGCGCATCCCGACCGGAGAAACTGCTCTCCCTGGGGGTGGGCATGATCATGTTCTGACCCGTATCCTCTGGTTAGAAGGACTGGACGAGGCAAACAGAAACACCAAGGACCGCTACATCTACATTCACGGCACGAATCAAGAGGCCTTGATCGGAAGCCCTGCCAGCCATGGCTGCATTCGTCTGAAGAACCTGGAGATGATCGATCTTCATGACCGAGTAAAAATCGGCACGGAAGTGCTTATCACCCCCTGATTAGTGACCCGGCATAAAGAAGAAAAAATTCCGTGGGAATTTGCTTTGTGGGAGAGGCTTGAGACCTTAAAATGTTCCTTTAGCAACCAGCTTAGAAAGGAGGCGAAATTTATCATGACCATCACCAAGATCGCAGCAGTCGTCGCTCTCGCGGCAGCTACTCTCACCCTCGGCGCTTGCGCCCAGAAGCAGGCACCTGCTCCCGCCACCGTCGGCAAGAGCAAGTAACTTGTAGAAGGGGGAGGTTATCCGGATTCCGGATGATTCAATCTCATTTAAAAGCCGGGCCGTTCATTCGGCCCGGCTTTTTTAGTGCCTGTTTGGCATTCACCTCAAAGATACATTGAACAAATGACCGTAGTGACCCGCATGGATTCAAACCAAGAAAACAAATAGGAGATCGGTTTTTTCCTGCACTCTGCCCTACACTAAGAGCTAGACCCGCTTAGAAAAAGTAGAGCTGCCCCGCATGGATTCGAACCATGAATAATGCCTCCAAAGGGCACTGTGTTACCGTTACACCACAGGGCAAGATATACTCTTAAAAATCAACGACTTACGGGGAGGTTCCCCATGAGTTCCCTAAATCCGGAGGATTTGGCACGTCGATCTGAAGGGCAGTGTGCAGGAAGTACACTTCTCTGGCAAGTCGAAGGAAATGAAGGGGGTGTAAAATGATTGCCCTCTGTTTGTCGGTTATCGCTTTGATCCTGTGGGTCGGGCGTGAGGAAGCTGCGGAGATCATTGCGTGGCTGATGGAGCGATTCCAAGGAGGTGGCCGATGAGCACTGATCCTTGCCTCGATGCGGCTCTTGCTTCGATCCGGCCTTCGTTTTTCCGCCGGATCTGGAATTGGTATAAGCGACTGACTGGTTACACGGCTCCTAGTTCTTCGGGGCCTCGTTTCCGCTCGACGACTCTCCCAGGGAGGCAGCCATGAGTTCCGTCGCTGTTCGCTCGTGCTCGATCTGTGGGGCACAAGAGAGGCATTTCCTGAAGGCGGACGATGCGTCGCGTGTCTGCTTCGATTGCTGGGATTCTCATCTGACTCCCAAGCCTTTCGACCGTTCGCGGTTCGTGGATCTCAAGAGTCACCCGATTCTCTTCCCGATATCTCCAAGAAGTTTTACCACGCACTCGAGGAGGATGTCATGAGCGAGCCATCCTTTCAGGAAAAGCTTTTGAAGATGATGCGCGAGACCCGAAAATCGTATCAGGAGTGCTGCCGTATTCTTGGCCAGCGTGGGGGTAATGCTTCGGCTGCGCGGCGTAAGAGTATCGCATG
Organism: Chthoniobacterales bacterium; assembly: GCA_036824855.1. GTDB lineage: Bacteria > Verrucomicrobiota > Verrucomicrobiia > Chthoniobacterales > UBA6821 > UBA6821. The sequence continues at coordinate 64,984 of DAISZK010000009.1, forward strand.
GGAGAGTCGCAAGCTGGAGGCGCAAAAAATCCGATGAGCGATCATTTCCACCAGGAACAACGGATCACGGAGACTCTGAGAGTTGCCTGGAGCCGTGAGCAGGCTGCCGGCCGCGATCCTGTCTACACCCGCACTCCCATGGATGAGATGGTCGCCCGCGAAGAGGGGGAAGCTTTGGAGGAGCATCTGATACGACTGGAGGCATTCCGTCGCCTCATGAGTATTTTCTTCGCGGATGGACCGCATCCTTCGGATGTGATGCGCCGAGTCTATGCCTTCGCCAAGGCCCTGCGTCCCGAACTCATCCTCAATATGTCGTGCGAGGAGGTGGGGGCAATTTTCGGCGAAACAAAAGCCTCTGTCTCTTACCGGATCAAACAGCTCGTGAATCGTCCAATCATGGCTCACTCGGGTCATGGAACCCAGCTTCCCTGGCAAAAATCTTCCTCTGCCTGC
>DAISZK010000009.1:65539-68050 GCA_036824855.1 Chthoniobacterales bacterium
CCTCAATTCCACATCGTTCCGATCACTCTGATCGCAAAATCTCCAACCAATCCACGCAAGTCGTTTCCGTCGGAATATATCTCTGAGTTGGCTAGTTCAATCTCTCTGAAGGGGATCATTTCCCCTTTGCTGGTTCGCTCCACCGATGATCTGCCCGAGCCGGTCGCTCGGAAGTATGAGCTGATCGCCGGTGAGTGCCGTCTCCGTGCTGCTGAACAGGCAGGGCTCTCCGAGGTGCCTGTCCTAGTCCGAGATGATCTTTCCTCGAACGATGTGCTTGAGCTACAGCTCATCGAAAATCTCCAGCGCCGGGAGCTCGATGTCCTCGAGGAGGCTGAGTCGTATGCCGCCCTGCTCGAGCTGGAGGATGCCGGGGTGAAGCGGCACTCGATGGAGTCTCTGGCCTCCGCAATTTCCAAGAGCATTCACTACATCCGCGAGCGGCTCAACCTGATGCATCTTCCCGAGGCAGCCAAGGAATCGCTTCGCTCGGGAGAGCTCTCGTTCTCAGTAGCTCGTTTGATCGCGGTGATCCCGTCGGTTTCGCTGCGTGAAAAGGCGCTTAATGAGGTTCTTCATCCAACCTATGAGGAGGAGCCTTTGACTGCCCGCAAGGCGGCCTCATGGATTCGTGAGCATTTTATGATCAAGATGAATAAAGTTCCTTTCGACCGGGCGTCTGCGGATCTCGTGCCCGTCGAACACGATCCGATGGGGCAACGGGTGAAAGGCGGGGCGTGCGCGGATTGCCCTTGGCTTTCTGGAAATCTGCGTACTCTTTCGGAAGATCATCCTTCCGGTGGTAATCCCGATCTCTGCATGCACCCGGGCTGCTATTCCGAGAAGCTGGAAGCCTCCTGGCAGGAGACTCGCGCTGAGGCGCTCAAGGCTGGAAAGCGTGTGCTCTCGGACAAGGAATCGGAAGCTGAAATCTCTCCCTATGAATCGGGGCTAGCCTGGAACTCAAAGTATATCTTACTCGCGGATAAGGTGGCTGCCCAGGAGCTGGCGGAATCATCCGAGAAGCCTCCGACCTGGAAGAAACTGCTCGCCAATGTCTCGGTAAAGCCGGAGATCGTGGTGCTGCGAGATCGGAATCACAGGCCGCTGGAGTGTGTGCTCAAGCGGGAGGCTCTCGCAGCGATCAAGCTGGAGGCTGAAAAATCGGGAGAGCCATCACCGCTGAAAGGCCGCAGCCAGCAAGGATCTGAGGAGAAATCGCAAAAGGAGCAATCGCGTGCCGAAGAGAAGCTGGAAAGCAAAATTGCCAAGCAGACGCTCCATGCCGGTATCCGCGCGCTGGTCGATCTCTTCGCCTCCGAAAAAGCTCCTCATGATGCCGTCCTCTGGCCTCGTGTTTTCGATGCGGTTCTTTCGCTGGCTGATGGTTCCTTGATCCAAGAATATCTGGGAGTTTCCGATCCTGAGGATTTCGATGATGAAAGAGCCGTCCGCGATGCCTTGATGGGTTATCCCGTGGGTAAAGCTCGTGAGGCTCTCGCACCGTATGTGCTCCTGCTTCCGATCCTTGCCCGGTATGGACCACAATCCGAACTCCGCGAGGGGAATGTGCCGAATGATTTTTGCAAGCTCTTGGAGTCGTTCGGTATCGATATGAGTTCGATCTCCGAAACGGTTCAGGAAGCTCATGCCGGTGAGGCCAAGGAACTCAAAAAAGCAGCCAAGCTGTCCCGCAAAAAACAGGCTGAAAAAGAGGAAGAGGAGGCCGTCGCGGTCTGAATAACCACTTTAGGGGGTCGAGTGATCCCCGCTCGCGCGGCACGGGTTGTTTTCATCATGCCGCTGACAGTCGGGAAAGACCGGCACTTAAACCAAAAAAAAACCAAAAAACCCACAAAACTATGACACCTGAAGAAGACCTCACTACGACAAAAACCGAAATCGTTGCGTTGATCGAAAAACTGCCACTCGAGACGCTCAAGACAATCCGGAAGTTCGCTATTCATGAACTGTCCTCCTTGAACGTGGTTTATCTCGAATCGGAGAGCCGCATAAGAACCATTTGGGATCATTTAACGAATTCCATACTTAAGGGAGAACATCAGATCGTGACAGATGTGCATGAGTTTCTTTTGAGCAGAAAGCCATCAACTGTAGCACCTGAAGTGACGCCGGAGGCGACGTCTGAAGTGAAGCCTGAGGCGACACCTGTCGCTGTGGAGGTTGTACAGGATTCGGTTTCGACAGTCACCAAGGATATCACCCATGAGGTGACGCTTTCGGTAGTTGCTCCTGCCGGGGCCTAAGTACCTTTCCTTGGGATCCTCTTTGCCGAGGGGATCCCGAGGAATCATTTGCCTACACTCCGATGGGAAAAACATATCGATGCGAGAATGTGGTTCAGCTTGCCTTTGCAGTGCTGCTGCAGGCGGTGAAAGACTACGTGAAACTGCGCGAACTTGGAATCGTGAAGGGCACGGAGATCGCAGAATGGCGATTCTACCGGAAATACTCTAACGGGGCTCCTAATCATCCGCTGAATTTCCACGA
>DAISZK010000046.1:0-18922 GCA_036824855.1 Chthoniobacterales bacterium
AGGCTCTAGGAGGTGGAGGCGGGGGACGGAATCGAACCGTCGCATGGGGCTTTTGCAGAGCCCGGCCTTACCACTTGGCTACCCCGCCATGATCCAATTCATTCAAATTATGCACAAAACGGACGGAGGCACAATGGAACGCATTATCCGCCCGTGGTCGCGAGCCGGAGGGCATACTCCACCCGGAGTTGCTTGAGAGGAGCGTGGTGGGGTTGGGCTAGGGAGGGATCTGCGGTCAGAATTCGTTCTGCTTCCCTGCAGGCCATGGAGATCAGGTCGGCATCGCGGTAGAGATCGGCAATCCGAAGAGGGGGTAGTCCGCTCTGTGCCGTCCCAAGGATGTCGCCCGATCCACGAAGTCGCAGATCTTCCTCGGCGATCACGAATCCGTCGCTGCTCTTTTCAAGAATCCTCAACCGTTCCATCGCCTCGGGGTTGCCGCTTCCCTCAAGAAGGACGCAGGTCGAGGTGTGGGTGCCGCGTCCGATACGACCGCGGAGCTGATGAAGCTGGGCGAGCCCGAAGCGCTCGGCATTCTCCACGAGAAGGAAGGTGGCGTTCGGGACATCGACGCCGACTTCGATCACCGAAGTGGTCACGAGGACCTTGGTATGGCCTTGGACGAAGCTCTCCATGACGGCCTTCTTCTCCTCTGCGCTCATCCTCCCGTGCAATAGCTTGCAGGGGAAGGGGGCGAGGCGTTCGCTCCAGGCAGTGATCTCAGCTTCGGCTGCCTTTGCGGCGAGCTTTTCGGACTCCTCGATCAGTGGGTAGACGACGTAGGCCTGGCGCCCCTTCTCCAACTGTCCGGTAAGATAGGTAATGATCTCCGGGAGTTTCTCCGAGGTGCGTGCCGCCGTGCGAAGGGTGCCTCGTCCGGGCGGCTTCTCATCCAGGATGGAGAGATCGAGGTCGCCGTAAATGGTCTGTGCCAATGTCCTGGGAATCGGTGTTGCCGTCATGACCAGGACATCGGGGGCCGAGGGAGAATTCGCCAGATGGGTTCGCTGAAGGACTCCGAATTTATGTTGTTCGTCGATCACGACGATACCGGCTCCCTCAAGTGCAGATTCGTTGTGGAGCAGTGCATGGGTGCCGATCACGACGCCGGGATGCCTTGCCTTGGAAAGGGCCCGTGCCTGTGAAGTCGACTTCGCTTTTCTGGCTCCGGTGAGCAGCTCCACCGGAATGCCGAGCGGCTCCAACCAGTGCTGAAAATTCCTGAAATGCTGCTCGGCCAGGATCTGTGTCGGCGCCATGAGGATGGCGCGGTGACCCGACTCAACAGCGGTGAGCATCGCCACCGCTGCCACGACGGTCTTTCCTGAGCCGACATCCCCCTGGAGCAGGCGGTGCATCCGATGAGCGCAGGCCATGTCCTCATGGATCATCGCGATGGATTTCCGCTGGGCATCAGTGAGTGCGAAGGGGAGGGATTGAAGAAAGTGAGAAAGCAGATCACCCAGGGATGATTTTGCCGCGCCGCGTGGTCGTCGCGCCTCGTTTCGACGGATGGTGACGAGTGTCTGGATTCCGAGGAGTTCGCGCAGCGCAAGTTCTCGTCGTGCGGGCTCTAGCGTTTCGAGTAACTCTGGAAAGTGAATGTTCCGAAGGGCTGTGCCCCAGTCAGTCTCCTGATGCTGCAGTGGATCGATCCACACACTCCAGTCGGTCTCGCCCAAGGCACGGTGTATGAGGCTCCGGATCACACGCACACTGATTCCTTCGCCTGCAGGATGTACCGGGACGATGCGGTCGAGATGGATGCTCTGGCGATCCTCCTCGGTCACCACCTCAAACTCGGGATGCTCCATGCAGAGACGCTTTCCACGAAGTCTTGGCTTTCCATAGATGATGAGGCGCGTGCCGGTCACAACGCTCTTCTGCACATGGAAGAGATTGAACCAGCGGAGCGTGATTCTCGCGGAGAGCACGGAGCCTTCAACCTCTTCGATCTCGGCCTCGAAACTGCGCATTCGTCCAAAGCGGCGAAAGGTTGTCTTGCCCACAGTCCCGCTGAGACAGAAGGAACGATCGCCTTCCGTATCCGGGAAATGATCAAAGCGTTTCCGATCCTCATGGCGTCTCGGGTAATGCTCCAGTAGGCCGCGAAGGGTCGTGATCCCGAGTTTGCCGAGGGCGGTGAGTTGGGGGCGTCTTATCCATCCCAGCTCACCAAGCGCGGTCTCCGGACGATGGGGAGGAAGCGCAGCAGGCTGCTTCTCTTTTTTAAGTTTCTTGGGAAGCTTCGCCTTGGTCGAGGGCGAGTGCTTTGGTTGAGCTTGGGAATCAGACGCCATGATCAGGCCGTCTCACCCGAGGAACTCCTGATGGCGACGATCTGCACCTGGGCCTCGTCGCGTCCCTGCCATGTGTTCCTATTCACGATGTAAGCGACATCCCACGGGGGACGGGGGAGGGCATCGAGCGAGGCATTGAACCAGATGGCATCGCGGCGACGACCGGAGCTTTTGAGCTCAAGGCGCAGGTGCTTTTCCTTGAGGACTCGGGGGGTGGAGGAGGGGCTGACTCCGCGAGAGAAGAGCAATGGTTGAGCGTTCGATGTCCCGAAGGGGGCCAGACGGTCCTGAGTATCCAACCACTCCTCGTCAGCGAGGCAGAGGTCGAGTTCCGCATCGAGGCGCAGTCGTGGAATGAGATCCTCCTCGCTGATCAGTTCGCGCGTCGCCGACTCAAAGCGCTCGCGGAGTTCGCCGAGGCGAGACTCTTTAATGCTAAGACCAGCCGCCATGTCATGACCTCCGAAAGCATCGAGCAGTTCGGAGCAGCGGCCGAGGGCCTCGACAAGTGGGAGCCCCTCAATGCTGCGTCCGCTTCCCTTTCCCGCGCCGGTTTCATCGAATCCCAGAATCAAGGTGGGACGGTGCCATCGACGGGCGATCCGAGAGGCGACGATACCCACCACGCCCTGATGCCAATCCTTCTTTCCAGCGACAATCGTGGCATGGCGTTCCGGATCAAAGTTTGACGCGACCCACTCCTCGGCCTGGAGAGTGACATCACGCTCCACGGCCTGCCTCTCCCGGTTCTGCTGGTCGAGGTGGGCTGCGATGCGCGTCGCCTCATTGGTATCGTCGGTGAGGAGTAGCAGGAGTGCTTCAGTGGCGCTGCCGAGGCGACCTGCGGCATTGATTCTTGGACCAAGCTTAAATCCGATATCGGAGGGGTCATAGGGGGCGACAGCTCCCGAGACATGAAGCAGTGCATGAAGCCCGGTCCAGCGTGATTGTCCCAGTTGACGTAGTCCGGCCTTCACGAAAATCCGGTTCTCGCCAACCAGAGGAACGATGTCGGCGACTGTTCCGATCGCTACGAGGTCGAGAAAATCACGAAGGTCGAGTCTCTCAACGGGTGATGCCTTCTGCATGGCATGGCAGAGTTTGAAGACAATCCCGGCACTGCAGAGGTAGTGGAAGTCTGGTCCAAGCTTCGGATTCACCAGGGCAGCGCAGAGCGGGCCGACGGTTTCCGGATCAGGTTCGTGGTGGTCCAGAACGACAAGTTCACAGCCCGCCTTAAGCAGCTGTTCCGCCTCGGCACGGGAGTTGGTGCCGCAGTCGACTGCAACAATAAGGCTTGGGATGGTTTTCCGTAGGCAGCGGGCGACGCCAGTCGTGCTAAGACCGTATCCCTCGGTAGCACGGTCCGGGATAAAGCATTCCACCAATCCACCTGCTGCGCGAAGGTAGCGGCAAAGAATCGTCAGTGAGGAGACCCCATCGACATCATAGTCTCCGTAGAGTGTGATCCGTTCTTGAGAGCGTACGGCCTCGATGATCCGTTCAACCGCCTCGGGAATACCTGGGATTTCCTCTGGTGGGTGAAGGCTTGCGAGACGGGGATCGAGAAAAAGTGTTGCTTCATCGGGGGTTGAGAATCCCCTTGCACTTAGGAGAATCGCCACCACATCGGGAATCCCTAGTTCCACCGCCAGTCGCCGAGTCATGACCGCATCGGGAATGGTGGGAAGGATCCAGCGGCGTTGCATGGGGGCTAAACTAGCCCCTCTGCAGGTTGCTGGCAATTTTGGGTTTTCGTGAGCGCTCTTTAGAGTTTTCCGCTTGAGTAGGCAAGGGTGGCAAGGCTAGCCGCAATCGACTGATCACATTCGGCTTTCGTCGCCATGGCCTGGGCTAGGGAGGTGCGGGCATTGAGGACATCCTGAATCTGTGTCCTGCCGAGGTTAAAACTGGCCATCAGTGAGTCGTAGGAGGCCTGACTGGCTTTCATCAGTTCGTCCGCGGACTGCTTTCTCTGAAGCGATGCTTTAGCCGTGGTGTAGGAGCGCCAGACGGTGGCGACGGCTTCTTCGCGTGCCAGAAGAACGGCCTCGTTCGCTTCCCTCCATGAGGAATCAGCCTGCTTGACCTTATTCCTGTTAAGTCCTCCGTCGAAGAATGGCCATTCGACATTCACCGATCCGGCGTAGTTTTGGAAGCTCAGGCCGACATTATGGATGGCACCCCCGTTGATTGTGGTGTTGAAATCCTGGTAGTTCTGTACGCCCTTAAGTGAGAACTGGGGCAAGGTACTCGCTTTTGTGGCCCGCAAGGACTGTTCCGCTGCTTGAGCCTGGGCCACCTTGGCCAGCAGGTCGGGCTTTTGCTTCAGGGATGTTTGGACGAACTGATCCAGTGGGGTCTGGAGTCGGCTGTCGAGACGTGAGAAATCGTAGGGGGCGACCTTGAGTCCGCATTCCGGTTGGGCACCGATCACCTGGATCAGGTTGAGTCGTGCTACCTCCCAATTGGAGCGTGCATTGACGAGGTCGAAGGCAGCCTGCGCTTTCGACTGTCTCGCCTGAAGAAGAGTTGGTTCCGTGAGGAGCCCTTGGTCGTACTTGGCCTGAGTTGATGACAGGATATCCTCGGCGGATTTTGCAGAGACTTCTGCTGCCTCGATGAGGCGACGGTCTGTCTCCAGCGAGTAGTAGGCTTGGGTAACCTGGAAGGTGATCTGCTGGTGCGTGGCGTTAAAGGAGAGGTTGGCGGCGGTCTGCGAGTGCTTCGCAGCCTTGGTGCTTGCGATCCTCTGACCGAAGTCAAAGAGGGTGTAACGAAGGTTCACCCCGGCGCTCAGATTGCTGTAGTCACCACTGGCCTTATCATTGAAGTTCACAGGGACGATAATTCCGGACTGGCTTTTCGCTCCCGTCAGATCCTGACTCCAGTATCCCCCTCCGTAACTGCTCTCCACCGTGAGGGTGGGATAGAACTGTGCTTCGCTCATCCCTGTGGAAGCGGCAGCTTGAACCGCCATCTCCCAGGAGATTCTGGTCAGAGGATTGTGCCGCTGGGCCAGATCGACTAACTCGGGAAGAGTGTAGCACTTCTTGGAATCGACGAAGCTGTAATCATGGAGCTTGGCCATCAGTTCCATCTGACGGGTCATCTCTGCGGAGGAGGGGATGAGCGCCTGCTGGTCCTTGGAAGCAGGTATGGAGACGGAGTCACCAGAAGCTCTTGCCGTTATGAACGATAGGGGATGAACCAGTAGGAGCGTCACGACTGCGAAAGATACGGAGAAACGTAAATACTGCTTCATCAGTGGGGTAGGTAACGGTGCATGCGATTTCCTGTCGAGCCCCCATTTGCCTTGCTTCCGATTTCCAGCTCTCCCTAATGTTCGTGCCGATGAAACGCCCCCTCCTTGCTGCAGCCTCCGTGGGCATAGCCGGCCTCCTTTCCGGATGCTCCTGCATTCAGGAAATCGGCGGGGCTTATTTTCCTGCTTGGCTTCTCTCGATTTTGATTGGCTGGGCACTATCCCTGATCACTCGTTTTCTCCTGATCAGGGTTGGCATCGACGGATGGATTCGTCCGCGTTCCATCGGCTACCCTTGTCTGGGGGTGTTCTTCACTTTGTTGACCTACCTGATTTTTTTCACCCACTGAATGAAATGACTACCGAAGAGCTCAAGAATCCCACCGGGCTGGCTGAAAATCCTGAGGATCGTCATTCCAGTAAGGCCATCCTAGGGACCGTGATCGGGTGGGGGTTTGTCATCTTGGCGATCATCGCCGCAGTGATTACCTATGCTTGGAACTCCCGGAATCCACGCTGCAACAACGGGGTGCTCATGGCTGACATGATCGGCATCGCCCCTCGGGTCTCGGGTCCCATCAAGGAGTTGCCAATCAAGGATAACCAAGCAGTTCATAAAGGGGATTTGCTCTATGAGATCGACCCTGCCGATTACGAGGTTGCCGTTCAGTCATCGAAAGCGAATCTCGCCGCAGCCGAGGGTGCGCTGACCAATGCCCAGCTTCAGATCACCGCCCAGAAGGATCAGGTTCAGGAAGCGCAGGCATCGCTTCAGCAGGCCCAGGCATCGCTCGCGACTGCTAAGGATAGCTACGATAGGATTGCTCCCCTGCTCGCGAAGCATTTCGCCAGCGCCCAGGATGTCACCGACGCAAAAAACTCGATGAACTCTTCTCAAGCCGGTGTGGCGGCCGCCCAGGCGAAGCTCCTTTCTGCGCAATCCTCCGTGCTCAGCATCGCCCAGGCACAGGCCAGCAGGGATGCCGCTTTCGCCGCACTGGCTCAAGCGGAACTGAATCTCAAGTACTGCACGGTGAAGGCACCCTTTGATGCCCTGGTCTCGGGGATGACGATTTCAAGGGGGGCTTATGTCTCGGCGGGGCAGCAGGTCTTCACCCTGATCGATATTCACTCTTGGTGGGTCTGCGAACCATACCGCGAGGGACAATTGCACCGAATGAAAACTGGTGATCCAGCCACCCTAGAAATCAAGACAGCACCGGGTAAGTTTTTTAATGGCACGGTGGAAAGCATTGGCTGGGGTGCCACACCACAGGACTTGCAGAAAAGCATTCTGCCAGTGATCCCGCAGGCACTTGATTGGGTGCAGTTGGAACAGCGCTTCCCCGTCAGGATCAAACTTGCCGAGGGTATTCCCCCGGAGATCCTTCGGGTGGGAACCACATCCACCGCGACCGTTCACACCGGCCGTTGATTTCCATGGGAACTCCCTCAGGGATCGGGACCATGGCGCGCTTCACGATTGGTGGCGTGGATGTCGCGGCGTTTTTCCGGCAGGTTCTGGAGGAACTCAAGCCGATGTCCGATCGGTGGGGCGGGACATTGAGAATGGTCTGCGCCTGTCTGCTGGTCTGGATCATTGTTCTCACTTTCCGAAATCCGATGGGGGATATGGGTGTCTTCATGGTTTTCATTTTTCTGCAGAGGAACAAGATGATGACCCGGTTTGTCGCCGTGCTCATCCTGATTGCCTTGATCCTGGCCTCCCTTTGGATTCTTGGAATCGCCTGCCTCTCTTGGAATATCTCCTCGATGAGGATTCTTCTCTGGGGGGGTATGTTCTGGGTCAATTATTACTTTATGAGTCGGCTTCCGAAGTTGAGCGTCGTCTTCATGCTTCCGATCAGCTTCGCGTCGGTTTTCTGTTTCAGTTTCGATCAGGATCCCAATCCCAATACCCTGATCAGCCAGCTTGGCTGGGTCTGGTGTGCCATCGGACTCACCATCATGGCCTCGTTCTTAGTGGAATATTTTTTTGGCGCACCGAGTGCCCTTGATCTGCTGCGGGCGGAAGTGAGGAGAATTCTGGACCATGCCGAGTCTCATTGTCTGGAAAAGGCTGATGGGATTCTTTCACCGCTCACTTTGGGGGTGAATGTCGGCGTCGTTCATGACCAGGCAAGAATGCTCCAGAAATTTGGAGGACTGACACTGCTGCAAAATGAGAATTGCATGAAGATCATCTCCGCAGTCGGCGCCATTGACCGACTTGCCTTTGAGGGGGATCTCTCCGTTCCTGCCAGTTCCTCCGAGCGGGCTGATTGGCTCCTTGTTGCATCGCACTTGGATCACCTCAGGAAGCGGCTCCTGCTGGGAGGGCAGTGGGATCGCTCTCCTGGCACTGATAGCATCAAGACACCCCAATTGGCTGAGAGGATGAGGGAATTGCTTGATGCCGAGGTCTGCCTTGATGTTTCAACTCAGGATCACTGCGTCCCGATAAAAAAAACTCCCGAGGCGCCTGCCGTGCGCGAAAAAAAAGATTTCACCGATACGGAATTCGCCACCAGGGCGACGGCCGCCACGATGGCCTGTTATATGTTTGCCAGCATGACCGACTGGAGCGGTATTCATACCTGCATGATCACCTGCGCGGTCTCGGCCATGAATAATGTCGATTCACAGGTCTTCAAGCAGCGGCTTCGCATCATCGGGGCCTCGATCGGGGGGCTGATGGGATTTCTGGCGATGTTCTTCATTCCCCACATGGACAATCTTACGGGTGTTCTTCTCATCATGGCTCTCGGAACCGGGATCAGCGCCTGGGTCTGCATGGGACGAGTGAAATATTCCTACATCGGAGTCCAGATGGGACTGGCCTTCGTCATGCTTGTCGCCCAGGACCCTCATGCCACCACCGAGTTTACGGTGATCCGGGATCGTCTGGTCGGTATTTTGGTGGGTCTCTTTGCCATGCGTTATGCTTTCATCTGGTTCACACCAAAATACATCCGTGGAGTTGAACCGGTGGCTGCGCCGCGTCTCAGTCCTATCTGACAGATAAATGCTTCCCCCTTGCCTTGGTGGCGACACGAAATAGACTCCAATCATGCGCGTTGGACTTGCAACTGATCATGGAGGGTTTGAACTCAAGGAAGAGTTGGTCGCCCAGCTCAAGGCTGCCGGACACGAGGTCGTGGATTTTGGCGCTCATGAGCTTAATCATGACGATGATTATCCCGACTATGTTGTCCCCCTGGCCCGCGCCGTTGTAGCCGGAGAGGTGGAGCGTGGCATTGCGATCTGTGGGAGCGGTGTCGGAGCCTCGGTCTGTGCCAACAAGATCGAGGGAATCCATGCATGCCTGATCCATGACCATTTCTCAGCAAAGCAAGGTGTCGAGGATGATCATATGAATATCCTCTGTATGGGAGGCCGGACTGTCGGCCCCTGTGTGGCTTGGGATCTGGTGGAGACGTTCCTCAATGCCAAGTATAGCCAGGAATCGCGGCATCTCCGCCGTCTGGGTAAGGTTGCCCAACTTGATGCACGGGCTTCCTAGCCCCGTCTCTCTCACAAGCCCTCTTACGGGAAGATGAAAGATTCCCTTGTCCAGTCATTGAGGGATTCGGTTGTGGTTCAGGACTCGGAACTGATAGCCGGTTTTTTCTCTCCGGTTGGATTTGCCGGGACGATCCTAATTCTCATCATGATTAATCATGCACTCTTCGCAGAGTTGGTGTTCTTGATCCATGGGCGCTTCATGGATCCCCTTCTTCTGAAGGGGCGAGCCTTTCACGCGAGGCTTGTTGGCTATCTATGCATCCTGATCCTGATTTTGGGTCATCTCACGGAGATTGTCATTTGGGCTAGTTCCTTGGTCATGACGGGACTGATCCCCTCGATGAATACTGCCCTGTACTACTGCGGCAGTACCTACACCACGCTCGGGTTCGGCTCCGACCCGATGCAGAACGGTCGCAGCGCCATCACGGTCGTGATCGCTCTCTCAGGCATGCTGACAGTGGCGGTTACCACGGCGATCGTGATGGCTCAGTTCGGTCGCTATCATGAGGCCCGTAAGATCGCTCGAACCAACGACGCTCGACACAACGCCTCGAAACCATGAAGTCCCGATCGAGTCTGGGGCCTGATTGGATCGAGTGTCCTCATTGCGAGGCTCCATGCCGTCGGAAGCGGCTGCCAGACGGTTGTGAACTTCGTTGTGCGCGCTGTGGATCAACGGTGATCGAGCCGATCGGTAAAAAGACGTTCCAACCTGCATTGGCACTCTCCTTGGCGGGACTCTTTGCCTTGTGCCTCGCAAACATCAGCCCCGTGTTGACCTTTGATGTGTCAGGAAGGGAGCAGGCCGGCTATATTTTCACAGGTGTCAAGGAGCTGATGAACCAAGGGTATTGGATGATCGCGCTCCTTGTCTTCTTTGCCTCCATCTTTGCACCCGCTCTCTATTTGGCTTCGGTCTCCTATGTATCGGCTGCTTGTGCCTTTCGACTACGGTTGCCCCATGTCTCTCTCTGCTTTCACATCACGGATTGGGCCGAACCATGGAACCTGATTCCTGTCTATTCCATCGCCACAGTTGTTTCTGTCGTGAAGCTCCGCATGATCGGCGGGGTGACATGGAATGATGGTGCCCGCTGGGTCTTGGGCGTGGCGGTTCTGACTCTTCTAGCCCAACAGGTATTCGATCGTCGACTGGTCGAGCATCGCCTGGAGGCATTGGGTGCCCATGCTGGGAGGGAGCGGGGAGGGATGATGACCGATAGCTTCCGTGTCTCGACAGCCCGGGCACTCGTGACGACGGCCGCGCTTCTTTATATCCCCTCGAACATGATTCCTGTGATGACGATGACTGTTGCTGGAAAGACGGAACCCCTCACGGTGTTGGGAGGAGTGAAGGAACTCTGGGATTCCAATCTCCCCGCCATCGCCGGAGTGGTCTTTCTGGCAAGTTTTGTGGTCCCATTCCTGAAAGTCATTTCCCTGAGTTGGATCCTCTGGCTGCACGGCACGGATCTTCATCAGTCCTCGAGGAATAGCATCCACCGTATCGTTCACCGTATCGGCAGTTGGTCGATGATCGACATCTTCCTTCTGGCAGTGCTTTCCGCAGTGGGGCAGCTTGGGGCCCTCGGGAGCGTGATCGCCAATCCGGGAGCCATCTACTTCTGCTGTGTGATGATCTGCTGTCTTTTTGCGGCGGAAATTTACAAACCACGACTGATCTGGGAGAGTCATGAGGAACTCACGACAAGCGTATGACTACCCAGGATTCTTCCCATGACGACCATGGCGTGATCGCGCCAAAAAAGGGGCTTCGTATTTCGTGGGTGTGGCTTTTCCCAATCCTTGCCGCCTTGGCCGCGGCGACCATGTTCTATCGGAACTGGAGCAACGAGGGGCCGACGATTTATGTGCAGTTCGCTGCTGCTCCGGGAATCAAACCCGAGAAGACGCTCCTCTACTACCGTGGGGTCGAGGCTGGCACAGTGATGGGCATCGAACTTGGAAAGAACCTTGATAATGTTCTGATAAAGGTTCGTCTGCGCAAATACGCTCAGGATCTCGCACGCGAGGGGACGCTCTTCTGGATTGATCAGCCGGTTTTTAATCTCGCCAAGCCCTCCGGAATCGAGTCGCTGATCGAGGGGAATTCCATTCAAGCCCGCAAAGGTTCGGGCCCCACCTCCTATTTCTTTGTTGGGAGTGATGAGGTGCCGCTGGCTCCTCTGGAGGGAGAGCCTCTCTTGATTCGTTTGACCTCCTCCACGATCCCTTTTGTTGAGACTGGAGCCGAGGTGACTTATCGAGGGCTTCCTGTTGGCTTGGTTCGGAAAAAGGGGCTTGATGAGAATGGCACTCCCTATCTTGAGATCGGGCTTGCCAAGCGCTACGTGAACCTCGTGAGAACAACCTCACGCTTCTGGGTGATCAACCCGTTTTCCATGAAACTTGGGGCAGGTATTTTTCAGATCGACGCCCCTTCGTTGAAGAATGTCCTGCTCGGTGCGGTCGCCTTCGATAATCTCGGAGATCTCGGACCACAGGCGGAAACCCGTTCTCAACTCCCTCTCTATGCGAGTGAGGAGATGGCCCTGGCCATATCTTCCCCCATCACACTGCAATTTAAGGATGGTCAGGGACTCACTGAAGGTCTGACTCAGCTTCGCTACTTGGGGGTTCCGGTCGGAGTCGTGGAAAAAGTCTCTCCAGAATCCGGAAAGGTCATCGTGACCGCTCATCTGCGTCCCGGGTACGAGATGCTTCGGCGGGAAGGATCGATCTTCTCGATCATTCGTCCGGTCATCGAGATTCCCAAGGTGAGTGGTCTGGAAACCCTCGTCAGCGGCATCTATATCGATTGCATTCCGGGCAACAAGGGTCGGGAGACGAGTCGCTTCAAAGGCATCAGTCAGGAGGATGCGGAGTTGGTTGATTATCAGGAGGAGGGCTTCGAGGTTGTCCTCACGGCCTCTACTTCTAAGGTCGGCGTTGGCACCCCTGTCATTTACCGTGGTGTGCTTGTGGGTAAGATCACGCGGAAGGATCTGGTGGCGGGTGGAAACGGCGTCCGGTTGAAGGCCTCCCTGAAGCCTCGCTACGCCTCACTTCTCCGTGAGAATAGTCGTTTCTGGAATGCGGGAGGTATGAGGATCTCGGGTGGTCTGATTTCCCTGAACGTCCAATCTTCCCTTTTGGAATCGAAGGGGTTGGGTGGCGTGGAGTTCTCCACTCCGTCCGGTGATGCGGCCGGAGGACCCGTGAAGGAGGGGTACAGTTACGATCTCTATGATTCACCTAAGAAGGAATGGCTCCAATGGGCTCTTCCCAACAACAAGTAGATTCTTGGCGTCGCTTCACGGCGGTTCCGTTTGCAAACCAGAATCTCCTGTGAAAGAATACATACATGGTTGGAGCTTCTAATTCTTCTTCCCGTCAGCCCTTATTCCGCGCTGGCGCCTTACTCCTTCTTGCCCTCTAATTTTTTTCAGGAGCGGCCTCTGATCCGGTCGTTCCGGATCCTTTTCCTATGAACAACGACCGAGTCCTTATTTTCGATACGACACTTCGCGATGGCGAGCAGTGCCCCGGTGCCTCGATGAACCTCCGTGAGAAGCTGGAGATCGCCCGCCAGCTTGCTCGCCTCCAAGTCGATATCATCGAGGCGGGATTCCCCGTGATCAGCGATGGTGACTTCGAGGCGGTGAAGACGATTGCCGAGGAGATCAAGGGGCCCGTGATTGCTGGACTGGCACGTTGCGTCCCCAAGGATATCGAGGCCGCCGGGCGTGCCCTGCTCCCTGCTGGTGACCGCGCCCGCATCCATGTCTTCCTTGCCACTTCCAAGATCCACCGCGAACATAAACTTAAGAAGGCCAATGAGGAAATCATCCGTCTGGCTGTCGAGGGAGTGAGTCAGGCCAAGTCCATGGTCTCCGATGTGGAGTTCTCTCCCGAGGATGCCTCGCGCACCGAACCCGAGTTTCTGGCCGAGGTCGTGCAGGCCGCGATCGAGGCAGGAGCCACCACGGTGAACATTCCTGATACGGTCGGCTATGCGATGCCCGGCCAGTATGCCGATCTGATCACTTATCTCCGCAAGCATGTCCGCGATATCCAGAAAGCGGTGATCAGCGTTCATTGCCACGATGACCTTGGTATGGCGGTTGCCAATTCCCTGGCCGCCGTTCAGGCGGGAGCCCGTCAGGTTGAAGGAACTTTCAATGGCATCGGTGAGCGCGCCGGTAATGCCGCCCTTGAAGAGGTAGTCATGGCGATCAAGACCCGTCCTGATGTCTACACTGGTCTTTCCACAGGTATTGCCACCAAGGAGATCTTGAAAACCTCGCGTCTCATCAGCCGCCTGAGTGGTCTTCAGGTCGCCCGTAGTAAGGCGATCATTGGTGAGAATGCCTTCGCCCATGGGTCCGGCATCCATCAGGACGGCATCCTGAAGATGCGCGAGACCTATGAGATCATGGATCCTCGGGATGTCGGTTGGGGAGGCACCGACCTGCCTCTCACGAAGCATAGCGGCCGCCACGCCATGGTGGCCCGACTTGAACAACTTGGCCTGAGCCTCACCGAGGCAGAGATCGCACCGATCTTCACTCGCTTCAAGGAACTTGGGGATAAGAAGAAGTTTGTTTACGACGATGATCTGGTGGCTCTTGCCGGTGATGCCGTTGCCGGTGAGACCGGCGCCTACTCCCTCGAGTCCCTCTATGTTGTCTGTGGCGGAAGCACCGTTCCCAGTGCTACGGTGAAGCTGCATCATGGCGGAGAGATCCTCGAAGAATCGAGCCCGGGCAATGGTGCAGTCGATGCGGCCATGAAGGCGATCGACCGGATTGTGAAGAAGACGGGTCATCTGGCCGTTTACCTCGTCGAGGCTGTCACCGAAGGGCAGGATGCTCTCGGTGAGGTCACTCTGAAGGTTGATTTTGGTGACGGCCGACTCATCACCGGCAAGGGAGCCTCCACTGATGTGATTGAGGCCTCTGCCCGCGCCTACGTGAATGCCATCAATCGTGTTCTTGTCATGCAGCAGACCGCTCCCAGTGTCGAAATGCCGAGAGTTTAAAATCTGAAACCGAACCAAGATTTTACCCAACTCCTAGCCTTCAACTTATAATTCCCAATCAAATGAATAAAACACTCCTCATAGTCCTCGGTGTCATCGTCATTCTCATCCTTGCCGCCATTGGCAGTTACAATGGACTGGTCGGCAGCTCTCAGGCTGTCGATGCCTCTTGGGCCCAGGTCCAGAATGTCTACCAGCGTCGTGCCGATCTGATCCCGAATCTGGTTCAGACTGTTCAGGGAGCAGCCAACTTCGAGAAGTCGACGATCGTTCAGGTCACCGAGGCTCGTGCCTCCGTCGGTAAGGTGAACATCAACCAGAACCAAGCGCCGACTGATCCCGCACAGTTGGCTCAGTTCCAGCAGGCTCAAGGACAGCTTGGTTCCGCCCTCTCCCGACTCCTCGTGGTGGCTGAGAATTATCCCGACCTGAAGGCGACCGCAAACTTCCGCGACCTTCAGGCGCAACTCGAGGGAACGGAAAACCGAATCACCGTGGAGCGCGGCCGTTTCAATGCCGCGGTGCAGGCTTACAATACCAAGATCCGCACGCTGCCGACGGTCTTCTTTGCCGGCCTACTCGGTTTCCAGCAAAAGCCCTACTTCCAGGCGACTGCCGGTGCTGAGACCGCCCCCTCGGTGAAGTTCGACTTTGGTGGTGCGCCCTCCAATGGAGGTGGCGCCGCACCGACACCGGCGAAATAACCCATAAGATCGATTTTCATGGTTCGACACCTTCCCCTAGTTCTCCTGCTCCTGCTGGTGATCGGATTGGGTAAGGTGTCCGCTGAGGCGTCTCTGCCTCCCGCTCCGACAGAGTATGTGACCGATGAGGCGGGAGTGATTGCATCGCCCTTGGTATCGCAGCTCAATCAACGTCTCGCGGTTTTCGAGAAGGAGACTTCAAACCAGATCGTTGCCTTGGTGCTGAAGAAACTCCCCGAGGGATTCTCTATCGATCAGTATGCGCAGCAGTTGTACTCCGCGTGGCACATCGGGCAGAAAAAAACCTCGAACGGAGCTCTCATCCTCATCTCGGTACAGGAACACAAGGGATGGATTCAGACGGGTTATGGGTTGGAGGGAGCTTTGCCTGACGCTCTCTGCAGCCGAATCATTCGAGAAACCATGGCACCCTCATTCAGATCAGGGAACTATGGGGCTGGTCTGGCCGCTGGGATCACCGCCGTCATGCAGGCCACAAAGGGTGAGTATAAAGGGA
Source organism: Chthoniobacterales bacterium (assembly GCA_036824855.1). Classification (GTDB taxonomy): domain Bacteria; phylum Verrucomicrobiota; class Verrucomicrobiia; order Chthoniobacterales; family UBA6821; genus UBA6821. Next base: position 15,356 of record DAISZK010000046.1, read on the forward strand.
CGGGTCGCTCCCAGGGAAAGCCAACAACGATCAAGGATTTCCTTTTTTCGCCTCTCGGTTTTTTCCTCCTCGTTCTTTTGGTCCTGATCATCATCGGAAGGAATCGTCGTGATGTAGGCCGGGGAGGCGTGAGTCCCGGTGCTGCAGCCGCGACCGGTCTGTTTATCGGAGGAATGGGCGGAGGCTGGGGTGGGGGGCGTGGAGATGGCGGAGGAGGAGACTCCGGATTTTCAGGAGGCGGTGGGGATAGTGGAGGAGGTGGTGGAGGCGGGGATTGGTGAACATGAAGAACTGGAGCCCCAAAAGCAAAAAGTTTGAGGAACGCCGCCATGTGGTGGGAGGTATCATTCTTCTCGGTCTGCTTTTTTTCGGAAACTTCATTCCCATTATTCTCAATCTGTTAATCTTGCTGGGAGTGGCGTGGTTGGCAATTGCCTCCTTTTCCGGCTTTCGCTCGGCAATAGTCATCTCCTTTGCAACCTTTGTTTTCCAGTTCACCACTCTCTATTTGAGGCAGTACAGGACATATAATGGAGTGGTTATCGATTTTTGGGAGTCTTTGGAACTCTCACTGGTAACTAGTGTTTTTTTCACCATGCTCTTCGGAGCCTTTGTCTGGATTCGTGCAATTCTGCATCGAAAGCGTGCCGGTTTCGATGAAGTCGTGGGTGCCTTCAATCTCTATATCTGGATCGCAACCATCTACGCCTGTCTTTACACCTTCGTTTCAAAAGAAAATGTGAAGGCCTTCCACCTAGACGATCAATTAGTGAAGGGCATGGATTTGAAGGAGTGGATGAAAAACTTCAATGACCTCTTCTATTTCAGTTTTTGCACCCAGACGACGCTTGGTTACGGGGATATCGTTCCTGTCTCCCATTTGGCGAGATCCATTGCGGTCACTCAGGCCATGATCGGACAATTCTACGTGGCCGTGGTGCTGACTTATATCCTGAACCTCTGGATTCAGAATCTGGGGCGCCAAGTTGAAAAAGAAATAACGCATTCAGAACTTCCCCCTCCTACTCCTTCTCATAAGGAGTAGGAGAGGGAAGCACGTTATTTTCTTTCTCCACCTCAAGAAAGGTTGAAGAGATGCTGAGGGATCAGTAGTGTCTGCACTCTTTTTCATTCAGTAACTCCAACATTTTTTCCATGACCAAAATTCCTGATCCCTACCTTCAGATCTGTCCCAACTCCTGGCATGATGTCTCTCCTGGAGACGATGCGAAGGTGGGTATCGTTCGCTCCATCATCGAGATTCCGATGGGCAGCTCCAACAAATATGAATTGGATAAGGAGACCGGCCTGCTGAAGCTCGACCGCGTCCTCTACTCGGCCGTCTATTATCCCGCAAACTACGGATTTATTCCCCAGACTCTTGCCGATGATGGAGATCCCCTGGACATTCTCGTGTTGGGCGCCGAACCCGTTTATCCCCTCACGCTTGTGACTGCGCGCGTCATTGGTCTCATGGTCATGAAGGATCAGGATGAACTCGATCACAAGTTGATCGGTGTGCCTGTTGGGGATCCTGAGTACAGGAACTGCAATGACGTCCATGAGCTTCCACCACACCGTCTAGCTGTCCTGAAACGCTTCTTTGAGGATTACAAAATCCTTGAAAACAAGGCGGTGATCGTGGATGACATTCTATCAGCGGCAGAGGCCCTTCCTGTCATATCGGAATCCCTTGCCACTTACACAACATGGCGAGGTGGCGGTGAAGTTGTTCTGAACAAGGCGCAGTCCTGATTCTTCGAGAGAAAGGGTGTCCCAATTGCTGGACAGGGATTCTTGTTTCGATTAAAAACGATCCCCTCCCATGGAATCCCCCCTTCATGGATGAAAGCGACGGGCAAACGCCTGCGTCATCCCTGAAGTGATTTCCATATCAGCAAAAACAAATGGAAAAACTCATTTATCTTCTTCCCATCTTGGGACTCGTGGCACTCGTGTACCGGACGATCCTCTCCAGTTGGGTCAGCAAGCAGGACGCTGGCGATGCCAAGATGACCGGAATCGCCAGCCACATTGCCGAAGGTGCCATGGCCTTTCTTAAGGCTGAATATCGGATCCTCGGAATCTACGTTGTCGTTGCGGGCGCCGGACTTGGAATTCTCTCCCAAGTTCCCAAGGTGGCCGCTCACTCCAGTATCTTGATTGTTGCAGGTTTCGTCGTCGGTTGCTTCTTCTCTGCATTGGCTGGATTCCTCGGAATGAAGATTGCCACCAAGGCGAATGTGCGCACCACCCAGGCAGCAAAGACCTCTCTTGCCAAGGCCCTCAAGGTCTCCTTCAGCGGAGGTGCGGTGATGGGACTTGGTGTGGCCGGACTTGCCGTTCTTGGACTCAGCTCACTCTTTATCTTTTTCTTCTTCCAGTTCATGGGGGGCAATTTTTCGACCGGTGGTGGCTACGAGGGCATGACCCGCGTCCTTGAGGTGCTTGCCGGGTTCTCACTCGGTGCCGAATCGATCGCCCTCTTCGCCCGTGTGGGAGGAGGCATCTACACAAAGGCTGCCGATGTGGGCGCCGATCTGGTCGGCAAGGTTGAGGCAGGAATCCCTGAGGATGATCCCCGCAACCCAGCAACGATCGCCGACAATGTCGGTGACAACGTCGGTGACGTGGCCGGCATGGGTGCTGATCTCTTCGGATCCTACGTGGCCACCGTGCTGGCCTCCATGGTGCTAGGCAACTACATCATCCGTGACAACGGAGGCAGCATCGCCGACGCCTTTGGTGGTATCGGACCGATCCTTCTGCCCATGGCCATCGCCGGCATCGGAATTCTGGCTTCCATCATCGGCACCTGGTTTGTCGGCATCTCCGACAAGGCTCCGGCAAACACCGCTACCGTTCAGGGGGCACTGAACCGCGGAAATAATCTCTCCATGCTGATCGCTCTTGCTGCCTCGTTCGGGCTTATTAAATTGATGCTCCCTGAATCGATCAAGATGAGCGTCTTCAATGCGGGCGCCTTCAGCATCACCACGACTTCCTCGATGAATGTCTTCTGGGCGGTCTGTATCGGTATGGTGGTCGGGTACCTGATCTCCTTCATCACCGAGCACTTCACGGGACTTGATGGCAAGCCCGTTGCCGGGATCGTGCAGAAGTCGGCCACCGGTGCCGCCACCAATATCATTGCCGGTCTTGGAACCGGCATGTACTCGACAGCCTATCCTGTACTGCTTTTCGCAGCCGCCATTTGGGGTGCCTACTCCCTCGCTGGATTTTATGGTGTCGGTATCGCAGCCTCCGCCATGATGGCCACGACCGCCATGCAGCTTGCCATCGACGCCTTCGGCCCGATCGCTGACAACGCCGGCGGCATTGCCGAGATGAGCGAGTTGCCGAAGGAAGTCCGCGAGAAGACCGACATCCTTGACTGCGTCGGTAACACGACAGCAGCCGTGGGCAAGGGCTTCGCCATCGCCTCCGCCGCTCTTACTGCCTTAGCTCTTTTTGCCGCCTACGTTACCCTCACGGGCATTCATGGCATCAATATCTTCGACGCCAAGGTGCTCGCCGCCCTCTTCATCGGAGGCATGATCCCGGTAG
>DAISZK010000085.1:0-6119 GCA_036824855.1 Chthoniobacterales bacterium
ATGTGGACGCACGGCCTCGGCAATCGCCGCAATATGCTCCGGTGTGGAACCGCAGCAACCGCCGACCACATTGATCCACCCCTCTGAGGCAAAGTCGGCCACCAGCGCAGCCATCTCGGAGGCGGTCTGATCGTAACCGCCGAAGGCATTCGGCAGACCGGCATTCGGATAACAGCTAATGTAGCAGTCAGCGATGCGCGAGAGCTCCTCAATGTAGGGACGCATCTCGGCGGCACCGAGGGCGCAGTTGATACCGACAGCGAGTGGCTTCGAGTGGCGGACGGAATTCCAAAAGGCCTCCACGGTCTGTCCCGAGAGGGTGCGGCCCGAGGCATCGGTGATCGTGACCGAGAGAATGATCGGCCAGCGCATCCCACGTCTTTCAAAGACCTCCTCGCAGGCGAAGATCGCCGCCTTGAGATTCAGCGTGTCGAAAACCGTCTCGAGCAGGAGGAGATCGACCCCACCATCGAGCAAGGCCTCGATCTGCTCGGCATAGGAGATCACCAACCCGTCGAAGGTCACTGCGCGGTAGCCGGGATTATTGACATCCGGTGACATCGAGGCGGTACGATTGGTTGGACCAACCGATCCCGCGACAAAGACCTTGCGCCCCGGATTCTCCGCCATGAATTCATCGGCCGCCTCACGAGCCACCTTGGCTCCGGCAAGGTTGATCTCCCGCACGGCATCCTCCAGGCCGTAGTCGGCCTGCGAGACAGTCGTCGTACTGAAGGTATTCGTCTCGACGATGTCGCTCCCCCCCTCGAAGTAGGCGCGATGGATCCCCTTGATCACGTCAGGACGAGTGATCGAGAGGAGATCGTTATTTCCCTTCAGGTCATGCGCGTGATCCTTGAAGCGTTCGCCGCGGAAGTCCGCCTCGGTCAGAGGGTTACGCTGAATCATCGTTCCCATCGCTCCGTCGAGCAGGGCGATGCGACGGGTGAAAAGCTCTCTCAAGAGGGCGTCTGATTCGTGGTTGGGAAGCATGGAGATCATCAGTGGAGCTGCTTTACAGGTTGGAGAAGGTGTTGGGGAATGGTACGGATGGGCAATGCTGGATGCTATCGAAACAATCATGGTTGAAGGAAAAGAGGTCTCTGTGTTCCTGCCGACTTCCTACAGCCAGACACCTCACCGCAAATTCCCGATTCTGCTGATGCTGACCCAGGGACTGAAGGCCCCGGAAGCGATCGCCGGACTGCACGCGGAAGGAGTGCTGCCTCAGATGATCGTGGCGGAGGTGGCGGCGTCGGAAACACCTGCCGGCCCCATGGAGCCGATTGCGATCGTCAATGCTCTTTCTGATCACTTGCGAATTCTTGACTCCCCTTCGGCTCGTTGGATCGGAGGAACGGGTCATGCCGCGGTGACTGCTTTTCGCACCCTGCTCGATCAACCCGAACTCTTTGGTGCCGCGTGCTGCCTCTCGACCTCGTTCGAGGGAGTGGAGGGAGCTCCCCCTCCCCACTCTCCGATGCTCCTCGATCTCGAGGAGAGGAAATCTCTTCCTACGGGGAGGCGCGTTATCTTCGACTATGGAACAATCGGCCTCGATGAGTGCTATGAGCCGTATCATCGAGATCTCGGGGCCTTGCTTCGTACCAGAGGCTGGAAAGACGGGGTCGATTTTGAGATTTGTCGAGTGAACGGAGGGTCCCAAGAGATCAGCTCTTGGGAGCAGAGAATCGGCCCCGCACTGCGCTGGCTCGCCGGACGCTGACATCAGGCGCTGACGGGTGTCTTTGCTGAATCAACGGCAAGGAACCGCTCCATGCCAACGAAGAGAGCTGCAAAGAGAAGATCGCTCACTAGACTGTTCCGAAAGAAGGTCCAGGTGGGGGGATAGCCGGGAAGACCGGTGGACAGTGCCTGGATCCATCCGGCGAAATTCTGAGGATAGGCCGCGAGACCGAGCCAGCTACCAGTGTTCGTAATGAGGTAAAAGGCAAGTGAAGCGATCAGCGTTCCGGCAAGAATCGGGAGCAGGGCGCCGCGGCGTTCACGGATCATCCAGCCAAGCCCGACCGCCATCAGATAACCCGGCAATGTCCAGAGAAGCTGGGGGGAGATGAGAGGGACTCCATAGTGAAGATTCAGCAAGGCGTCTGAAATCAGAAGAGCCGCCACGGGTACCACCAGGCCTAGCCAACCCGGAATGAAGACCGCGCCGCAAAGAGCCGCCGCCATCAGGGGGGAAAAATTCGGCAACGTCTGGGGCGCCAGATCGACACGGAGCACTCGGAAGAAGGTGCCGACAAGCAAGAGCATGATAGCTGGCACGACTGTTCTGGAAAGATGACTTGGGATTGCTGATTTCATAAAACTGCGGGAGTAGTCATAGGGAAGAATTGGGAAGATATGGACAGCGACGACACTAGGAAAGAATCAATGGATTTCAGAACTCCATCTTGAGCGAGGCCATGAAGTTGAAGGGAGCGGCTGGCATCGCCTGGCTTGGATTCACACTGGAGAAGTAATCGGTATTGAACATGTTGTTGATATTGATCTGGGCAGTCCACTTGGTCTTCCCGAGACTCCAAGGATAGCTGGCCATGGCATTGACGACGGCAAAAGCCGGGATGCGGTCCACTTCATAAGATGTTCCAGAGGAAGGATAGGCATAGGCCTGTTCCTCGCTACGCCCCACAACTCCGGCCCCGAATTTGAACCGCTTCAAAGGGCCTCCTTGAATCTCGTAGGTGCTCCAGAGACTGCCACTGTTGTAGGGAACACCGGGGAACCTGAGCCCCTGAAGACTGGGGGAATTATTATCCAAGGTGGTGACGCAGTTGATGTAGGAGTAGCCCCCAATGACCCTCCAGCCCGGTAGGATTTCTCCGGCCGTTTCCAACTCCAAGCCCTTGCTTCGTGCCTGTCCGACGGCTTCCTCAAATCCGGGATTCGAGGGATCGGCGGTCGGGATGTTGTTTTGGGTGAGTTGATAGAATGCCACGGTGGTCGTGAGCTTCTTTTCCAGGAACTCGGTCTTGATGCCGGCCTCCCACTGCTTGGCTCCTTCTGGCGGCAGGTGTTGCCCGTTAGCCGTGACGGCTCCTAAGGCCGTAGTGCCATAATTTTCCGTGTAGCTGCCATAAAGACTGACGGGCTTGACCGGTTGCCAGAGCACGCCGAAGCGGGGTGTCAGCGGAGGGACCTCGTGGACGGTGGAGGTTCCGTACTTGGAGTAGCCGGTATTGGAGACAGACACATTGTCGTAGCGGAAGCCTGCAAGCAGGTGAAGATGCCACGGGAGCTCCATCTGATCCTGGAAATAAGCACCACAGTCATTCAGCTGCTGGTAGGTGTTCCCTGTCTTGCTCGGGTCGATAGGGGGTAATGGCTGGTTCCAATTTGGCTGAAAGATATTCTGCGAGATGAAGGGGCTATCCGCCTGCTCGTAGGTGTAATGAAAGTTCTGGTGGTAGAAATCAAATCCCCCAAGCACCGTGTGCTTGAGGAACCAGGTAGTGAATTTACCGGTGAGATCGACCAGATACTCTTGGGTCCAGAGATTGTAGAGCGGGGTAGAGGAGACATAGAGGGGTAGGTTGCCGTTCTGATCCACGTCCCCCGCATAAAACTGAGAATTGGAAATGGGGGAACTCATGAACTCGGTCTTGTAAGCGGCATGGATCATCCAATCGTCACTAAAGTGATGGGTCGCCGAGAGCTTGACCGTGAGATCCTGGGTGGGATTTTGATTGGATCCGGGCATTGCGTAATTATTCCCCATCGGCACGGAAGCTGGGACGCCATTGGTCGTGAATGGAATCCCGTTGTCCTGGACCTGATTGATATTCGCATAGGTGACTTCCAAAGTGACTTGATTCTCCTTGTTCGGCTTCCACTGGATCGTGGGGAAGAGGAAGAGGCGCTGCGATTTGACGAAGGCCCGGTAGGAGTAGGAATTTTCCTCATCCACATTGAATCGGTAGAGCAGCGTCTTGTCGGCATTCAGAGGACCCGAGGCATCCAGGGTGGTGCGGTAGAAGCTGAACGACCCGATCTGCTGATTGAGAGCGAAGTAATTCGTCGAGAGCGGCTTCTTCGTCTCGATATCAACCAATCCGCCCGGCTCAGCCTGTCCGTAGAGGACGGAGGTGGGGCCCTTGACGACGGTGACACTCTGCACATTCTGCATGGAGCGCTGGAATCCCGCGGCAAAGTAGTCACTCCGCAGTCTATCCTCAAAAACAAGGTTGTTCATGTTGAATCCCCTGATGGCAAAACTATCCCCTGTCCCGTAGCTGCTATTCTGGGGGGTCACGCCGCTGATATTTTGGAGCGCATCATCCAGATAGATGGTCTGCTGATCCTTCAGCACCTGCAGGGGCACGGTTTGAACAGAGACAGGATTCTGCATATCTGGGGTGACGGTTCGAGTGGCGGCATTCTCCCAGAGGGGGTTATATCCTCCCGGATTGGGAATCGTGCTCGCATCCAACCCCATGACCGGATTATCCCCCACCACAGTGACGACCGGCAGCCGCGCTGAGGGAATGATCGTCGATAAGAGAAGCGGATTGGTCTCTTGCTGGGCCTTCAAGACTGGGCATAAAGAGAGCAGAGACAGCAGCAATAGCTTTGTTTTTCTTATCATCTGATGCGTATATGATGATATGTTTAAGAAAAAGTCAAATCCATCCCACTTCTCCTGAACATTCACTGAAAAGATTTCTCCAACTAGGCCCCTTGCCTGTTGCCTTTCTCTCTGCCTACGCTGCCTATTGAACCTCGGTTAACTGCCGGTTTGGCTTCATCAGGACCGGAATCTTCTTCAGAACCTCTGCCCGTACTGGAACGATCCCATCGCCAATCATCTCGATCTTCTTGGCGGCGACGATGCTCAGGTCGAGAATGCGTCCCTTGGCGTAAGGCCCGCGGTTATTAATCCTGACGATAACGCTCTTGTTATTCCTAAGGTTGGTGACACGAACCATCGTATTGAACGGCAGATGCTTATGCGCCGCCGTGCAATCCCCGGAATGATAGCGCTCTCCGTTGGCCGTGAGCCTGCCAATCCATCGCCCACCATAATAAGAGGCCTTCCCAGTTTCGATCGACTTCGGGACCGGATCGTATAGAGCAACCCCGGGGGATGACAAGGGCACCAAAGAAGCACAGCCAGTCATCAGCAGAATGACCGCCGACACGAGAATCAAAGTCGGCGCAGGAGGGAAGCGCATCGGGCTATGAAGCACGGACATGGAAAGGCGTGCAAGCACGGATACGCATGATACTCTGCATCTCTACCCACCGCCAACGCATGAGCAAGCATTCCAAAAAAGGCCACCATTCCGGCACGCAGTCAGGCAAAGAGTCGAAGAAGGTGACCGAAAACCTAGCCGAGGCTATTGCCTTCATCACAAGGTTCGCCTCCGCCCCAACAAATATAGGAGCGGTATTTCCGAGCTCACGCGATCTTGCTGAGGCGATGCTCCACGGCATCGAGTTACAGCCTGGCGATGTCGTTGTCGAATATGGCCCCGGAACAGGCGCCTTCACCGAACTGCTTCTGGAACGTCTACCCGAAGGAGCCGAGTACCTTGGCATTGAACTCGACTCTCATTTTCACGGACATCTGACGCGGCGTTTTCCAGGCCGCCATTTCCATCATGGCTCCGCTGCGGAGATCCAGTCCCTTCTTGAAGGAAAAGGTTTAGGGAAAGCACGACTCATTCTCTCCGGGTTACCCTTCGCCAGCATGCCCCACCATGTTCAGGAACTGATTCTTACCGCCACGCGCGAAGCCCTTCATGAGGAGGGTACATTCCGGACGTTCACCTATCCGATCTGCTGGTACATGACAGGAAGCCAGCGCTTCCGTAAAGTGGCGCTCGATCATTTCGAAGATCACCATAAGAGCAGGACCGTTCATCGGAACATTCCCCCCGCCAAGGTCCTTAGTTATTCGAAGCCGGTCAGGAAGAAGTAAAGCAGGCTGAGGCCTAAAAGCTGAGGGCTGGATTGTTGATTTCGAACTCCGTAAATCAGGAACAAAAGAACTCTAGCTTAGACTCTTCTCCTGGAGCCTAGATCCTTGCTCCCCTAAACCCTAAAAAGTGGCTGCCTCGCATGGATTCGAACCATGACAAGCAGATCCAGAATCTGCT
>DAISZK010000047.1:0-18110 GCA_036824855.1 Chthoniobacterales bacterium
CCACCATATCCACCACCGCCGCCGCCACCACCGCGAGGACGATCCTCCATCGGACGGGCTTCATTGACAGTGAGGTTGCGACCACCCATGTCGGCGCCGCTGAGAGCTGTGATGGCTGCACGACCTTCGTCGTCGCTGCCCATGGTAACGAATCCGAATCCGCGGGAGCGGCCGGTTGTGCGGTCAATCATGACGATTGCATCCGTGACGGTGCCGTGTGCGCCGAAAACCTCGCGGAGGTCAGCGTCGGTTGCTGAGAAGGGAAGATTCCCGATATATAACTTCATACTGCTTGTTTTTGTTGGTTCCTGTTACGCTGACGGCTGCTTCTTGGAATGCACCAGTCCCTCACCTGAGGATACTGGAGCAGCCCTCCCGACCAGCGGGGAACCTGCATTGCCTGAATCGCTATCATCGAACTTCGATCTCAAGCTATGGTGGTACCAGATCACTTTGGCAACAGAATTTATCGATGTGTCGCTTTCGTCACAAGTAACACCCTCCGTCAAAATCCTAATTCCTGTTGAAAAACATTGAAGTCACAGGGCAAATGAGTGATCACCTAATGAATTCACCATGATGAAACCATCACTTCGTTTGATTCCCCTTTTCCTAGCCCTGATTTTGGCGGGATGCGCCGACACCGAGACGCCAGCTCCAAGGAAGAAGCACGCCGCAACGGACTCGGTTGATACCCAGTTCACGACGAACGGAACCTCCACCAACGCCCTCACCGACACCAATGTGGCACTTGTCGACACCAACAGCGCGGCGACGAATGCTATCTCAAGCCCCGCGAACCCTTTCGCCACCCCGACTCCCGTTCCCGCGGCCACACCGCGCGACCTTCCCTACGGTACACCCGTTCCGGGCAAACCGGGCTACGTGACCAGCCCCCACTCCCCTACCGCGGGCTATGTCGACGTGAAGGGTTTCCCTCCCGGATCGGAAGTGAAGGATCCTTACTCCGGAAAGATCTTTTTGGTTCCCTGATCCGCTCCACGTGAGCGCACCGGCAGTCAAGGAATCAAGGGGCGTCGGTCGAGTTGCCATTTTCGGGCCCGGCATCATTGGCGGCTCCATCGCCATGGCTCTGCGGAGCCGGTCTCCAGGCACCATGATTTCGGCTTGGGCCCGCAATGAAGAGGAATTGAAAGAGCTATACCGCAGAGGATTAGCCGATGCGATCTTCACTAACCCGGCGGATGCCGTGGAAAATGCGGATCTTGTGGTGCTCTGCACCCCTGTGGGCAGCATGGAAGAATTAGCGAGGGAGATGGCTTCCGGACTTGCATCCACAACGCTCATCACCGATGCGGGCAGCGTGAAGGCCTGCGTTGTCGATCAGCTCACACCCATTCTGGGAGGAAATTACGTCGGAGGACACCCGATGGCCGGCAGCGAGCGTTCGGGACTCAGAGCTGCCCGTGGGGATCTCTTTTCCGGAGCACCCTGCCTGATCACCCCTACTCCGGAGAGCAATCCGAGCGCGATCGCCATCGTGAAACGATTCTGGGAGATCCTGGGGTGCATGGTCACAATAATGAGTCCTGTCGAACACGATCGGGTGGTCGCCCGACTCAGCCACCTGCCGCACGCCCTCGCCTACGCCCTGATGAATCTCGTGATCGACACACTGCCAGAGGGAACCGAGCATCTGGCCGGAGGCAGCTTTCGCGATGCCACACGCGTCGCCGCCAGCAGCCCTGCGCTCTGGACAGGAATCCTCACCTCCAATGCCCCGGAGGTCGCGGCAGCCCTTCGGGAAATGTCCAAACTCTTGAAATCGATGGCCGCTGCAATCGGGGATGAAAACCCCGACACACTTCTCGATTTTTTAAAAAGGGCAAAGCACCATCGTGATTTGCTGCCATTCCCCGCACCCGGGGGCAGAGTCCACATCCTAAATTTTCCCATGCAAACCTTCACCGTTCACCACTGCGGTCCGATCCGGGCCACCATTACCGTTCCCGGAGACAAAAGCATGTCGCACCGGAGCGCCATGTTTGCTTCCCTCGCCGAGGGAAAGAGCACGATCACTGGATTCCTTGAAGCAGAGGATTGCCTTTCCACCGTCAGCGCCATGCGCAGCCTCGGTGCCCATATTGAACGTACGGGAACAGGTACCTTTGTCGTCGAGGGTACGGGTGGGAAGTTCACAGCACCGGCCACAAATGTGGATTGTGGCAACTCCGGAACCACCATGCGCCTGCTCTCCGGAATCCTTGCCTCTCAACCCTTCAGCTCGCGCCTGACAGGGGATGCGTCACTCTCCAAACGCCCCATGGGACGGGTCATCAAACCTCTCACCGAAATGGGGGCACGCTTTGTTTCCGAAGGGGGAGATGGGAAGCCTCCCCTGGTCGTCGAGGGAGGGAGACTCATCCCCCTCCACTACGAGATGCCGGTGGCCAGCGCCCAAGTGAAGAGCGCGATCCTGCTCGCCGGCCTCTCCGCAGTGGGAGAGACCAGCGTCGTGGAACCTGCCGCCTGCCGCGACCATACGGAGCGCATGCTTCAAGAGTTCGGCGTCACCTTAGACCTTGGCACACCTGATTCCAATGGCCGCCGCCGCATTGCACTTACCGGGCCGCAGGCACTCAAGGCCCGCGATTTTACAGTTCCTGGCGACATTTCCAGTGCCGCCTTCTGGCTGGTGGCCGCTTCCGCCAAACAGGGATCGGATGTAACGATGCCGGGGGTTGGACTGAATCCAACCCGCACCGGCGTGATCTCCGTCCTGCAGCGGATGGGGGCAATTATCACTGTCGATCCCGTTAACCCGAAGGCAGCTGAACCGCTTGGCACCCTCCGGGTCGTGGGGGGCGAACTCCATGGCACAGTGATCGAAGGGGCTGAAATTCCGAACGTCATCGACGAACTTCCCATCCTTGCAGTTGCTGGGGCTTTGGCGCAGGGAACGACCATCATCCGTGACGCCAAGGAGCTTCGGGTGAAGGAGACCGACCGCATTGCCGCAGTAGCCGGCAATCTCCGTGCGATGGGAGCTCATGTCACCGAGACAGAAGATGGCATGGTGATCGAGGGAGGGCATCCCCTTCATGGAGCAAGCCTCCAGTGCTTCCATGATCACCGCATTGCCATGGCCTTTGCGATTGCTGGACTCTTCGCTGAAGGCGAGACCGTGATCGAGAAGGTCGAATGCGTGGCCACCTCGTATCCGACATTCGGCTCCACATTGCAGTCGGTGCTGACTGCCTAAGCGACTCCATGGCCGGACGCATCATCGCCATCGACGGACCTGCCGCCTCAGGGAAGAGCAGCGTCTCCCGCGGAGTTGCCTCATCCCTGGGCTGGCTCTTTATCAGCTCCGGCCATTTCTATCGGACGATTGCCTGGGGGGCTGTGCGCGATAGCGTTTCCTCCGACGACTTGGCCACTTGGATTCCCCTCCGCCATCTCGCTCTCCTCAGCGATGGAGAGGATCAAGACGACAAAGACAACGACGAAGACACCACCAGGAATGTTTCCCTGCTGCTGGATGGAGAAAACGCAACACCTCATCTCTCGGAACCGGAAGTAGCAGCAACAGTCTCCGTGATCGCAACAGTTCCTGCCGTTCGTGATTTCATCAATGCCAGACTCCGCTCCCTGGCAGATCATCATGATCTGGTCATGGAGGGTCGTGACATCGGCTCCGTGGTTTTTCCCGAAACTCCGTGGAAATTCTATCTCGATGCCTCCCCCGAAGTGCGTGCTCGCCGTCGTGCCAATGAGGGTGCAATCGATTCCGTATCAGAGCGCGACCGACTCGACTCAACCCGCGCAACCGCCCCACTGATCATTCCCAACGGGTCCCTCGTCATCGACACAACCCATCTTGATCTAAAACAGGTCATCGCGACAGTGCTCTCACATCTCGGCACACTGACCAGTTCCGCCCAATGAGCTTCACCTACTACTTCTGGTACACGCTCTCGAGGATCGCAGCGCGTTTCTTTTTCAGCTTCCAGGTGGTTCATCCGGAGCGGATGATCGAGGAGGGACCGCTCATTCTTGCCTCCAATCACCAGAGCTATTTCGATCCCCCGTTGGTCGGAATCTGCTCCAAGCGGGGCGTCTACTACCTCGCTCGCAAGACCCTCCAGCAGATCCCCTTGTTAGGGAAACTTCTACCCCACATCAATGTCATCCTCGTCGATCGTGACGGGAACGATATGTCAGCGCTCAAGACCGTGATCCGCACTGTCAAATCCGGCAAGGGAGTCGTCCTCTTCCCGGAGGGGACACGTTCGCCAGACGGTAATCTCCAGTCTGCCAAGGCAGGGATCGGATTGGTGATCGCAAAGACTCGAGCCCCCGTGCAGCCAATGCGTATCTTTGGATCGCACGAAGCTTTTCCCAAAGGATCAGGTCACATCTCCTTGGCAGCAATCACGGTTGTGATCGGAGAAGCGATCCGCTTCACCGACGCGGAACTCGATCCGGCAACCCATGGTGACGATGAGCGGGCGCTTTATCAGCACCTTGCAAATCGTGTCATGGAAGCGATCGGGGTCCTTCATCTCCCCGAGGAATCCTCGACAGCAGAGAGTGTTTCCTAATCCTTGCCATCATCGCCTCCGATGACGACTCTCTTCCATTCATGAGCGAACCAAAGACCCATGCAATCGTCGTCAGCGATCTGGTGAAGGCGTTTGGCGACCGCCGTGCTCTCGACGAAATCTCCCTCGAAGTGCGCCGGGGCGAACTCTTCTGCCTGCTTGGCCCTAATGGCGGTGGAAAGAGCACTCTCTTCCGCATTCTGGCGACCCTCTCACTTCCCGATTCCGGAACAGCGGAGATCGCCGGCCATGATGTCGTTGCGTCAGCAGCCGAAGTCCGGGCCCGCCTCGGTGTTGTTTTCCAGTCTCCGAGTCTCGATGGCAAATTGACCATCCTTGAGAATCTGCGTTGCGGCGGCGCTCTCTATGGACTGACAGGAGCGGAACTCGAATACCGCATCGCCGAAGCCACGAAGGCTCTCAACCTCACGGATCGTCTCCATGACATGGTCGAGACCCTCTCCGGAGGTCTTCAACGCCGCGCTGAAATCGCCAAGTGCCTCCTGATCCGTCCCGAGGTACTTTTGCTCGACGAGCCCTCCACCGGACTCGATCCCGGTGCACGACTCGATCTCTGGGCTGCTCTAGAAAATCTCCGTAGTCAGCACGGCGTCACCGCCCTCTGTACCACCCATCTGATGGAGGAAGCCGCACGCGCCGACCGGGTGGGCATTGTCAGCGCAGGCAAACTTGTTGCCCTGGGCACTCCCCAAGAGCTGACCTCAGCCATCGGCGGTGATGTGATCAGCCTCGGGGTTTCCAAAGAGACGGGTGCTGATCAGTTCGCCAAGCTCATCACGTCCAAAACAGGGATCCCGGCAACGGTCGTTGAGGGAGAGGTTCGCATCGAGCATGTCGAGGCCTACTCGCTTGCAGCACGGTTGGCCGGAGAGTTTCCAAAAGAGATCACCTCACTCCGCATCGCCCGCCCCACTCTCGAGGATGTCTTCATTGCCCGGACCGGACGTCTCTTTGCCGATCAGGATCTGGAGCCCGACATGGGTGCTCCTGCCAAAAAAAAGAAACATTGAGTTGCCACAGAAGATCCCCATGAAACCCACACGCCTTCTCTGGACTCCCGCGATCGCCTTCTGGTGGCGCGATGTCATCCGTTTCCTGCGCCAACGTAATCGCATCATCGGCGCACTGGCCACACCTCTCGTCTTCTGGCTGCTTGTCGGCTCGGGATTTGGTCCCTCGTTTCGCAATCCCGGGGCCATTGCTTCGGCGACTGCCGCCGGCAGTTATCTGGCCTATTTCTTCCCTGGCACGCTGGTGCTCATCATGCTCTTCACGGCGATCTTTTCAACGATCTCGGTCATCGAGGATCGTCGTGAAGGATTCCTTCAGGGTGCCTTGGTTGCCCCACTCTCCCCGGCAGCGATTCCTCTCGGAAAGTTCTTGGGTGGAACAACCCTCGCAGTCCTTCAGGCCGCCCTCTTCTGTGTCTTGGCACCACTTGCGGGACTGCCAATCGGCTGGCATCAGGCTGCTTTGCTTCTACCGGCACTCATCGTTGTGGGCTTTGCAATGACAGGAATGGGCTTCCTCGTGGCCTGGCCCATGGATTCCACCCAGGGATTCCATGCGATCATGAACATCTTTCTCATGCCTCTCTGGATGATGTCCGGGGCCCTCTTCCCGATGCCGGTCGGCACGGGGTGGCTCTATTGGGCCGGAGCGCTCAATCCGGTCAGCTACGGGGTCACCGCGATTCGTTCAGCCTTCGCCGCAACGACTGGAGCAGGACTACCAAGCGGATATCTAACCGGCATCGTCGTGACAGCGCTGTTTGCATCCGTGATGTTCGCCATCAGCATCAGCCTTGTAGCCAAGCGCTCCAGGCGCAATTAAGTCTCAACATACCGTATCCATGGGGAGCGCGCCTGACTTACTTGAAATACTGAAGTCGGCCGTGCTCTGCGGAGATGGCGCGATGGGAACGCTCCTTGCCGAACGGGGGATCCCCTCAGGGAGTTGCTTCGAGGAACTCTGCCTCTCGCAACCAGAGACCATCGCCATCATCCACCGTGAATACCTGGAAGCCGGAGCTCAACTGATCACCACTAACTCTTTCGGAGCGAATGCGCGCAAGCTGCGTGTTTTCGGACTTGAGTCGCGGGTAAGCGATATCAATCGATCAGCGGCTCGATTGGCACGCGAAGCCGTGGTGACATCCGGAAGGAGTGCCTTGGTTGCGGGAAGCGTCGGACCGCTCGGAGCTCCCCAGGGGGAGGCGGGGCAGAGTCTGGAATCTCTTTTCCATGCACAGATCAGCGGACTCCTCGAAGGGGGCGCGGATCTTATTCTTCTGGAAACATTCCAGAACCCCGAGGAACTCTCGCTCGCGCTGCGCGTCGCCAAGTCACTTGGCAACAAGCCGGTCATCACCCTGATCGCCTCCCCAGAGAGTGGTCGCCTCCCAGGTGGGGCATGGATCGGCGATGTGTTGGAATCCCTCGGCGAACAAGGGGCTGATCTCGTCGGTTTGAATTGCGTGAACGGCCCCCAGGCGATGCTCCGCCTGGTGGAGAAAATCGCCCCCTCACGTCCCCTCGCCGTCTATCCGAATGCAGGACGCCCGAACTATCAGGAGGGACGCATTGCCTACGGAACCTCCCCCGAGTATTTCGCTGACCTGGGCCGCAGGATGGCGGAGTCTGGAGCCGCCTTGGTGGGAGGATGCTGTGGAACCTCACCCCTTCACATCGCGGCGCTTTCAGAGGCACTGCAAGGCCTCAAGCCGATCAAGAGACAATCAGCGGGAGCGGTCACGACCGTGGAGCCCCCACAAGCCTCAGCAAGCTCCGAAAAAAGCATTCTCGACCTGATCTCCGAGGGAAATACCGTGATCGTCACGGAACTCGATCCTCCGAAGACGCTTCCCCTGGAGAAATTCTTCCAGGCCGCCGAAGCCCTCACACGGGCAGGAAGCGACGCCATCACCCTGGCCGATAATTCACTCGCCATTCTAAGGGTCAGCAATTTCGCCGTGGCCGCAATGTTGAAGCAACGAGGGATCACACCGCTCCTTCACGTCAGTTGCCGAGACCGTAATGTGATCGGACTTCAGAGCGAACTCCTCGGCATGACCGCGATGGGGATGCGTCATGTGCTCGCACTGACAGGAGATCCCGCCAAGGGAGGGGATCATCCCGACGCGACCTCCGTCTACGATGTCAACTCCGTCGGCCTTTTGGAGATAATTCGCAGGCTGAACGAGGGATACACGCAGGCGGGGACTGACCTGCAGGCACGCCCTGATCTCATTGCCGGATGCACCTTCAACCCCAACGCACGAAACCTCGATACCCAGATCCAACGCTTGGAGCGCAAGATCAAGGCCGGTGCACGCTATGTGATGACGCAGCCCGTCTTTGAAACCGCTCTGGTCGAGGAGACAGCAAAAAGGACCGCCCACTTCGGGGTACCTGTCTTCGTCGGGGTATGGCCTTTACTCAATGGACGGCAGGCTAAGTTCCTTCATAACGAGGTACCGGGCATCACGATTCCCAATCCTGTCATGGCAAGAATGGAAGGTTTGGAAGGCACCGAGGGACGCAAGGAGGGTGTGGCCGTAGCCAAGGAGGTCACCCGTGCTGTTCTGGATCATTTCCCCGGGGTTTACTTCATGACCCCCTTCCTGGCCTATCAGACAACCGAAGAACTCTCTGCATTCGTTCGAGGGCGCTGATCTGCAAGGGATCAAGGCGGGGGGAAACGCTCCCAATAAAAAAACCCCTCTGCCGAAGCAGAGGGGTTTAAAGTGACTAAAGCAAGTGGAAGGATACTTACTTCTTGGGCTTGAGTTTGGCCTTGGGCTTGGCGACCACCTTCTTGACTGCGGTCTTTTTCTTCGGTGCCTCGACTTGCTTGGCTCCGCCAGCAATCCGGGTGTTGAGACGGCTCTTCTTGCGGGAGGCCACATTTTTGTGAATAGCACCTTTCTTAGCAGCCTTGTCGAGCGCAGAGGTAAAGCTCTTATAGAGAGCCGTCACCTCTTCAACGCCAGAATTAAGAGCGGCGCGGAGCTTCTTCTCCTCTGTCTTGAGACGGCTCAAGACACTCGTGTTGCGGGATTCGCGCTTGATGCTCTGACGCTTCCGCTTGAGTTCGGAGCTGCTCTTTTTGACTGCTGCTTTGCTGGTTGCCATAGGAAAGGTGGTGGTTGTCTAGTGGGTACGATGAATGATCGAATGGTGCCAGTAGCAGGATTCGAACCTGCGACCAAGGGCTTATGAGTCCCCTACTCTACCGCTGAGCTATACTGGCGATGAGGGCGAAGCGTATCAATTCGTCGTATCTCTTCAAGGGAGAATGTGAGGTCAGGGAGATTACTCGCCGTTAAGTACGGCACTTATTTCGATCAAGTGACTGAAGATGATGGAGAAAACAGACGACTATCGTATTGACAACTTTGTGAGCAGGTCCTACTACACATCCTGTCAGTACAACCATAAACCAATACTACATGAATAAAACACTTACACTCCTCGCAGTTGTGATTGCTACCGCCGCGACCTCGTTCGCAGGTGAGGCCGTCTCCTCCAAGAAAGTCGTCGTCGCTCCCCAGCAGGATCTTTTCCGTGCCGGTGAAGTCCAGGTCGATGCTTTCGCAGCCGGTGCAGCCGGTCGCTACAATGGCCAGTCCGTTAACGGCTTCGGCGGTGGTCTCGGTCTCAGCTACTTCCTCACCAAGTACTTTGGTGTCGGTGTTGATGACACTCTCACCAGCCTCAACGGCAATGGTCACACCTACAACAGCACTCAGGCTGACCTGATCGGTCGTCTTCCAATCGAGAGCCTCCACCTCGCTCCTTACGCCCTCGTTGGCGGTGGCGCAACTTGGGGAACCAAGAGCCAGGGTGATGGCAACGTCGGAATTGGCGCAGAATACCGCATCAACCGCTCCGTCGGCCTCTTCGCTGATTCCCGTTACCTCTACGGCAATCACAGCCTGAGCGAGAGCCTGACCCGTGCCGGTCTTCGCTTCATTTTCTAAGAATCTCTTAGATTAAGAACACTTCAAGAGGCCCCGGAGGAAACTCCGGGGCCTTTTTTTATCTTCTGGGCATTACCGGTGAAGCCCCTTCGTTGACGCCCCTTCTCTGAGCAAGTAGCTTTTTGCTTTCACAAAGTCTATTGCATGAGCATATCCAACCCATTACCTGGATCCCGACGTGTCGTTGTGGGAATGAGTGGAGGCGTGGATTCGAGCGTGGCCGCCTATCTGCTGAAAGAGCAGGGATGGGAGGTCATCGGAGTCACCATGAAGCTCTGGCCGCAAGACTGCATGTCCCGGGCCGAGGACAAGTGCTGTGGTCCCCAAGCAATCGCCGATGCCCGAGGAGTAGCACACGCTCTGGGGGTTCCACACTATGTCATCGATGAGGCGGTTCCCTTCGAGCGCCTGGTGATCGATTACTTTGCTGACGAGTATAAGGCCGGACGCACGCCGAACCCCTGTGTCATGTGTAACGAGAAGCTAAAATTCGGCAATCTCTGGGACAAGGCGACGGCCCTCGGCGCATCCTTCATCGCCACGGGGCACTATGCGATCGCAGAGCATCCTGCTGACAGTGCCCCGATTCTCCGCAAGGGTCTCGACCCAAAGAAAGACCAATCCTACTTCCTCTTCAGTCTACGGAGGGAACAGCTCGCCCGGGCCCTTTTTCCACTCGGCTCCCTTACCAAAGAGGAGATACGCGGCATTGCCCGCAAACTCGGTCTCAAGGTGGCCGACAAGGAGGATAGTCAGGAAATCTGCTTTGTCCCTGGTAAGGATTACAAAGCCTTCCTTAAGGATCGATTCACGGATCGTGGTGAGACCTTCCAGCCCGGCGGCTTTTACGACATGCAGGGAAATCATCTTGGCCCGCATGATGGTATCGAACTCTTCACCATCGGTCAGCGCAAAGGCCTCCCCGGAGGCGCCGGCGCCCCCCGCTATGTCATCGATATCGATGCTGCGAGCGGCCGTGTCGTCTTAGGGGGCGAGGAGGATTTGCTTTGTGAGGAGTTCACGGTCAATCGAACCAATTGGCATGGAGAGGCCCCCTCTACTTCTACCCCTCGGAGAATTACAGTGAAAGTTCGCCATGGTCACACGGGGGACCTGGCCGAAGTGACCGCCGGCTCCGATGACAGCGCTATGATCAGACCCTTGGAACCTCTACGTGCCGTCACTCCGGGACAAGCTGCCGTCTTCTATGATGGAGACCGAGTGATCGGTGGCGGCTGGATTGCGCGCCGCACGATCAGCTCTGCCAAGCCACCATCATCGCACGAGGTCGCTCTCTCATGAAAAAAATCTCCCCTCCAAAGAAAATTGCCCCTAAGGGGTCGATTCCCAAATCATCCAAGACATCCACGATTTCAAAGGGCTTCAAAACCTCAGCGTCTTTCGATCCGATCCCTGATGTCCTTGAGGTAATCAGGAAGGGGGGGATGGTGATCGTCACCGATGATGAGGATCGTGAGAATGAGGGTGACCTTGTCATGGCGGCTTCAAAGGTCACGCCGCAAGCCGTGAATTTCATGGCGACCCACGGACGTGGTCTCATCTGCGCTCCCATCACCGAGGAACGCGCCAACCATCTTGGCCTCCAGCGAATGGTCGCCCACAACCGCGAGCTCCATGCCACCGACTTCACCGTCTCGGTTGATGCTTCCCATGGCACCACGACTGGGATTAGTGCCCGCGATCGCGCGGCAACGATCAAGGTTTTGGGAAGTTCCAAAGCCAGATCGAAAGACCTCCGCCAACCGGGCCATATTTTTCCACTCCAGGCCGCAGAAGGAGGAGTACTCAAAAGAGCTGGTCACACCGAGGCGGGAGTCGATCTGGCACGCCTCGCGGGTCTCGATCCCTCGGGTGTCATCTGCGAGATCCTGAACGAGGACGGCTCGATGGCGCGGCTTCCCGATCTTTTGAAGTTTAAAAAGAAGCATGGCCTCAAAATCTGCTCGATCAGGGATCTCATCGCCTACCGCCGCAAGAGCGAAAAGCTGGTCCGCAGGGAACAGGAGATTGAGATGCCGACCGACTTCGGCGATTTCAAGATGTTCCTCTACCGCGCCGAGGTTGATAACCATCATCATCTGGCGCTGGTGAAAGGCCCCATTGATCCCAAGAAGCCAGCGCTCGTCCGCGTTCATAGCGAATGCCTCACGGGAGATGTCTTCGGATCGCGCCGCTGTGATTGCGGAAGCCAACTGCACCGGGCACTGGCTCAGATCTCTGCGAGCGGTCACGGCGTCTTGGTCTACATGCGTCAGGAAGGACGCGGCATCGGACTGCCGGCAAAGATTCATGCCTACAAGCTTCAGGAAGAGGGGTTGGACACCGTCGAGGCCAACGAACGCTTAGGCTATCCGGCGGATCTCAGGGATTATGGGACCGGGGCGCAGATCCTCGCTGATCTAGGGGTCTCCAAAATCCGCCTTCTTACCAATAACCCCCGCAAGGTCGTTGGACTCGAAGGTTATGGCATGGAGATCGTCGAGCGCGTTCCCATCCGCTCCGATGCCAACAAGCACAACGCCCGCTACCTCTCGACGAAAAAGAAGAAGCTTGGGCACATGATTTAGGTGATAGGAACTAGAGCTTTGGGCGTAGGTCAGGAGAAGAATTTCCCTCATTCCATTTAATCTTCATAATTCATCCTTCATCCCTCATCCTTCTGCAAGTTCATGCTGAAGCCACTTTCATCCAGACCCGACCTTGATCCCAAGTCCGCAAATCACTTTGCGATTGTGGCAAGCAGGTACAATGGAGAATTTGTGGAGCCGATGCTGGCCAAGGCGCTGGAGGAAATCACGCTGATTGAGCCGCTCTCCAAGACCCACGTGGTTCATGCACCTGGCTCCTTTGAGATTCCTTATTTGGCAGGACAACTTATCAGAAAAAACAAACCTGATGCCATTATTTGCCTCGGAGTCATTTTCCAAGGAGAGACCGCCCATGCCAGCCTGATCGCGGCTTCCGTGAGTGATGAGCTTTGCAGGATGTCGGTCGATGCCGGCATCCCGATCATTCACGCGGTTCTTCTTCTTCAGAACGAAGGCCAAGCCAGAGAGCGGTGCCTTGGCAACCAGAGCAACCGCGGCACCGAAGCCGCGCGCGCTGCCATTGAGTCCCTCCGCGCCTCTGCAGGCATCACACCATCTTTAACCTGAATCATTATGGGAGTACGTAGCGAAGGCCGTGAGGCCGCCATCCAGTTCCTCTACCAGCGCGATCAAGGGGGCGGCGCAGGGGTTTCCGACCTCGAGGATTTTTACGCCTTCCGTGGACTTAGCCCTGCAGCGCGCCGATTTTGCGAAGGCCTTGTCAGTGGCTTGCTTGAACATACTGCCGAGATCGACAGCAAACTCCGAGAGCACACCCAGAACTACGAACTGGAGCGCCTCTCTGCCGTCGACCGCAATATCCTGCGCCTTGCCATTCACGAGATGCTCTTTTGTCCCGAAATTCCCCCCGTGGTCTCCATTAATGAGGCCATCAATATTGCCAAGAAATATGGCACCGAGGAGTCGGGTCGTTTTGTGAACGGTGTTTTGGATAAGATCAAGGCCACACTCCAGCGTCCCGATCGCACTCCAGCCGCAAAGCTTGCGGACGATTCTAACAACTCCGAAGAATAATGGCTGGCTGGCTCAAGGGGATCCTGGGGCGCATCACCGGCGCACACGAAGCGGTTGACTGGGAGGAGGTTGAGGCCGCCCTCTGGCAGTCCGATCTCGGCGCACCCACGGCAACTGCCATCCTGGAATCCCTTCGCTTCAAGGGACTCGCCCTCCACTCAGAGAATGTTCTTCAGGCTGCCCGCGAAGAAGCAGCCAAATTCCTTCCCGAGAAAGGAAAAGAGCTGACTCCGATGCCCTCCAAAACAGAGGGACCTGTCGTGATCCTCATGGTGGGGGTCAATGGAACCGGCAAAACCACCAGCAGCGCCAAACTTGCATCCCTTCTTAAATCTTGCGGCCATTCGGTCTTGCTCTGCGCAGCCGATACCTTCCGTGCGGCGGCTGTCGAACAACTCAAGTCCTGGGGGGAACGCCTTGATGTTGAGGTCGTGAGTAGCGAGTACGGGGCCGATCCCGCCGCCCTCTGCCACGATGCCCTCGCAAAAGCCAAGCGCCTGAAGTCCGACTTTCTCATCTGCGATACGGCTGGGCGCCTCCATACGAAATCGAATCTCATGCAGGAACTAGCCAAGGTGAAGCGCTCTCTCGGAAAGATTGATCCCTCAGCGCCCCATGAGGTCTTCCTTGTGGCCGACACCACAACCGGCAGCAATGCGGTGATTCAGGCGAAGGAATTCCATGCAGCCACTCCGCTCACCGGCCTCATCCTGACCAAACTGGATGGCTCTGGCAAAGGAGGTGTCGCCGTGGCCATCGCCCGCGAGACAGGTATCACTCCGCGATTCATCGGAACTGGTGAACAAGCAGGAGATCTCGCCCTCTTCAACAGGACTTCCTTTCTGGAAAGAATGCTTTGATTCGTTGACCCGGAACAGGAGTCGCTTATTCTGAATTCAACTGCGGGGGAGCCGGCTGGCTGAGAGGTCTGAAAATATCAGACGACCCTTTGAACCTGACACAGGTCAGGGAGAAGACTCAGGCCACGCCGTGAACCCCACGCGTGGCCCTTTCATTGCCTTTATCTCCTAACTTTTCACCTTTCACGTTCTAACTTTTTAACCTCTCCCATCACCATGATCTCCACAAAATCCGCAATCGAACCCCAGAGCACCGACGCCCTCCCCGCCAGCACCCGCGTCTATGTGGAGGGAACCATCCATCCTGAAGTGCGCGTTCCAATGCGGGAAATCGAGCTCTCACCGACCAAGAACTTTTCCGGTGAGTTGGAACCGAATGCTCCTGTTCGCGTCTATGACTGCAGTGGTCCCTGGGGGGATCCTTCTTTCGATGGCGATTCCTCGGAGGGTCTTCCTGCACTCCGTCAAAGCTGGATCGAGAAGCGCGCTGATGTTGCCTCCTACGAAGGCCGCGAAGTCCAACCGATGGACAACGGTTACCTCTCAGGCAAGCATGCCGAGTTCGCCAGCAACGCCGAGCGAAACCGCCTGATAGAATTTCCGGGGCTCAAGGGAAACAAACGTAAGCCTCTCCGCGCTTCGGCAGGTCATCCCGTGACCCAGCTCTGGTACGCACGCCAGGGAATCATTACCCCGGAGATGGAGTTCATTGCCATCCGCGAGAACATGGGTCGGGCACAACAGACCAAACTTGCTGAACTCGACACGGACATCGTGCGTAACGAACTAGACAAGCAGCACGCCGGATCGGGACAGCGTCCAGAGAGCCCCTACACACCTTCGATCTTCGGCCGCTTCCCACAGCGCATCCCGGAGCAGATCACCGCAGAGTTTGTCCGCTCCGAGGTCGCCGCGGGCCGCGCCATCATCCCGGCCAATATCAATCATCCCGAGCTCGAGCCGATGATCATCGGCCGCAACTTCCTAGTGAAGATCAATGCCAATATCGGCAACAGCGCGGTCGCCTCCTCCATCGAGGAAGAGGTCGAGAAGATGCGCTGGGCTACGAAGTGGGGAGCCGACACCGTGATGGATCTCTCCACCGGCAAGAACATCCATGCCACCCGCGAGTGGATCCTGCGCAACTCCCCCGTTCCGATCGGCACCGTCCCAATCTACCAGGCGCTCGAGAAAGTGAACGGCAAGGCCGAGGACCTCACCTGGGAGATCTTCCGCGACACCCTGATCGAGCAGGCTGAGCAGGGGGTGGACTACTTCACGATCCACGCCGGTGTCCTCCTCCGCTTCGTCCCGCTCACCGCGAAGCGCATGACCGGCATCGTCAGCCGCGGCGGATCGATCATGGCGAAGTGGTGCCTCGCCCATCACCAGGAGAACTTTCTCTACACTCACTGGGACGACATCTGCGACATCATGGCCGCCTACGACGTCAGCTTCTCGATCGGCGACGGCCTCCGTCCCGGATCGGTGGCCGATGCCAACGACGAGGCCCAGTTCGGCGAACTCAAGGTGCAGGGTGAACTCACCGAGCGCGCCTGGGCCAAGGGTGTCCAGGTCATGAACGAAGGTCCCGGCCACGTCCCGATGCACATGATCGAGGAGAACATGGCCAAGCAGCTCGAGTGGTGCCACGAGGCCCCCTTCTACACGCTCGGCCCCCTCACCACCGACATCGCCCCCGGCTACGACCACATCACCAGCGGCATCGGTGCCGCCATGATCGGCTGGTACGGCTGCGCCATGCTCTGCTACGTCACGCCGAAGGAACACCTCGGCCTACCGAACAAGAAGGATGTGAAGGATGGCGTCATCACCTACAAGATCGCCGCCCACGCCGCCGACCTTGCCAAGGGACACCCCGGAGCCCAGTACAGAGACAATGCTCTCTCTAAGGCCCGCTTCGAGTTCCGCTGGGAAGATCAGTTCAACCTTGGCCTCGACCCCGTCACCGCTAGGGCGTTTCATGATGAAACGCTCCCGCAAGACGGTGCGAAGACGGCACATTTTTGTTCGATGTGCGGACCGCATTTCTGTTCCATGAAAATCACGGAGGACGTGAGAAAATATGCTGCTGAACAGGGCTTGTCGGACACCGAAGCCTTGACGGCGGGAATGGCTGAAAAATCGAAGGAGTTTTCAGCCAAAGGCGGCGAACTTTATACGAAAGCGATCTGAGGATATGATTGAGAAATCCGGTGAATCCCTTCGTGCGGGAGCCGATGGGATAGACTCACTGAAAGTGAGCCCTTGGGGTTCGGATGCTGGGCAGCATCCGAATCAATTTACCGTGGCTGGGGCAGAGATTTACACCAAGGCATAGGCGAGAGCCGTTACCCCTCATGACCGCCAAGTTGCCAACCATCTATCTGATTGGCGGCTGCAATGGCGCGGGCAAAACAACCTTTGCGCGGGAATATCTTCCCAAGGAAGTGAAATGCCTTCGCTTCCTCAATGCGGATGAAATCGCCCGGGGATTATCCCCCTTTGATCCCGGAGCGGCAGGCGTACAAGCCGCCCGCATCCTGCTTACCCAGATCAAGGAATGCGTGCGCCGGAAGGAGACTTTTGCCCTAGAAAGTACTCTCAGCGGGAAAACATACATTCGCCGTCTGCGGGAGGCCAAAGAGAGCGGTTACACACTGGAACTCCATTACCTTTGGCTCTCAAGTCCGACACAGGCCATCGCCCGCGTAAGACAGCGTGTGCTTCAGGGAGGGCATCACGTTCCCGCACAGGATATCCGCCGTCGCTTCAAGCGCAGCCAACTCCATCTGGTAAAGGACTACCTCTCACTTGCTGACAACTGGGCTGTCTGGGATTCCAGGAATTTGCCAGCGAAACAACTGGCATCCTCGGTGAGGCACAATAAAGATGACGTGAAGAATCTCCTCATCCCATGAGCACTACCGTAAAGAAATCCGGACCAAAGACCTCCTCCTTCGTACTTCGCGCCGAACGGGCTTTCCAGCGGGCCGCTAAAACCGTCCGCGCAGAATACCGCCGCCACGGAATCACCCCGTTGGTCTGGAAAGCGGACTCAAAGGCAAAAGCCAAAGCGTGATTTCCTTGTTCCCCACGACGAGCCGAGGCCGTCGGGTACGGCCGAGTCAGACTAACCGCCAGGTTAGCCCGAAGGACGCTTTCGTTGGGCAACGAAAGCGTCAAACCCTTCCACAGGAGGGAGCCAAGTCAGCCCACTTCTGCTCCATGTGCGGCCCCCACTTCTGCTCCATGAAGATTTCCGAGGACGTCCGCAAATACGCCGCCGCCCAAAACCTCTCCGAGGAGGAAGCCCTCAAAAAAGGAATGGAGGAGAAAGCCCGCGAATTCGTAGAAACGGGGGCGGATGTCTTTACAAAGGCATGAAAGTCGAAGGTTTGAGCCGCTGGGAAGCGAGCGAAAAAGAGTTTTGCGAAGCAAAAGGCCGCAGGCCGAGCCTGTGGGCACAGGCGAGTCAATTTGCCGAGCAAGGCGCAGAGCTCTACACGAAAGCGTAAGGACCATTCTGAAACGCCAAAACGACCATGCAACGACCCGATTATGGGATTGATGCGCCGGGTTTAGTTCGCGCGTTTTTCAGCATTGGTGGCATAGCCCTTACTCTTTCGCTGGGGCTGATTCTGGTCTTTGCCACTCACAGAGGATGGGCTGCGGTGCTCGCTGTTCCTCTGATGGTGATTGCTATCTACACCATCAGCATGGGGTGTTTCATGGTCCATTACAGCAGGGTGACCAAGCTTCGCGATCGAGAGCAACTTCTCGAGCTGATACCCCTTACAGGATCGGAGCAGGTGCTTGATGTCGGTTGCGGGAGAGGCCTTCTGCTTATCGAAGCAGCAAAGCGGTTGACTCATGGCAAAGCGGTTGGGATCGATATTTGGCGTGCAGAGGATCAATCCGAGAACCACGCTGTGGCTGCTTTGGAAAACGCAACTGTCGAGGGAGTGAAAGATCGGGTTGAAATTCATACCGCAGACATGCGTCAGATCCCTTTTTCGGAGGAATCGTTTCATGCGGT
>DAISZK010000086.1:0-6022 GCA_036824855.1 Chthoniobacterales bacterium
CCGGCGAACATCTTGTCACGGTGCTCCTCGAGGCCGACTTCCTTGGCAAGCTGGACGAGGTTCTTGATCGTCTCGTCATTGACGCGGTTCTTGGAGTAGTCAAGGTAGAGACCACAGGCCTCGGCGGTCAGACGCTCACCTCGTTTCGGATCTGCGGCGAAGAGTTCCTTAAGCGTCGTCTTGGCGATCTGGTCGCGATTGGCTTCGAGCGCCTTCCAGGCAGGGAGTTGGGTTGGGTTGGTCATGGGGAAAGGATGAATTATGAGGGATGAATTATGAAGGATTATTCCAGTAAGATTGCTAGACTCCGCAACCCAACTAGAATGCTTCCGAAATGGCAACCGACAATCCCGCCACAAACCATTCTGGGGAGCAGATAGCTCGGAGCATCCAGGAGACGGCACTCATTGCCGTGGAGCTGCTACCGCTGATGCTGAAGTCGGGTGTGGTGAGTCTGGAGGGGCCTCTTGGGGCAGGAAAGACTCACTTCGTCAAAGCAACGGCCCTTGCCATGGGGATCACCGAGGATGTGACCAGCCCGACATTCACTCTGCTTCAGAGTTATGGTGGTGGAGGAAGCCGCCTGCATCACTCCGACTGGTACAGACTCGAATCAGAATCCGAGGTGCTCTCTCTCGGACTCGAGGATTACTATGGTGATGGGCTGATGTTCATCGAGTGGGGAGACAAGTTTTCATCGATCCTGCCGCACGGTATTCTCCGAATCAGGATCGAACCTTATCTCGAAGGAGCGGATGATATTCGTATGATCCGTTGGTTCATTCATTGAAATTCCGTGAAGATCCTTGCTCTTGATTCCTCCTCCTCGGTTGCTTCAGTCGCTTTTGTCTCCTTCGCCGAGGGAACACAAGATGTCCTTTTTGAAAGAAAAACACCCCATGCGCGATCCGACTCTTCCGCTCTCTTCGAGGGGCTCAAGGAGGCCGTCGATGCATGCGGCGCTACGGACGCGCTCTGCGTCGGCTTGGGACCCGGCTCGTATAATGGACTGCGTGCAGGCATTGCAGCAGCACGAGGGTTTGCCACAGCGCTGAATCTCCCGCTCCATGCCATCCCTTCGCCCTTGGGCCTACTTGGGCCCGAGAAGGGATTCTGGGCCATCGGGGATGCCCGTGGAGGTCATTACTGGATTGCACGAATTGAACAGGGTGCTTTTGTCGAGCCCCCTCACCTCCTTTCCCCAGAGGCGACACTCATTCATCTGAACTCACTCGACGATCTCTCAAGACTCAGCTCAAGTGCATTGCCTGGTATTGAACGCCTTGAGATCTCCACTCCATGTGCCGTCCGACTTGCAATCCTTGCAAAAAAGAACGATCCCTCTTTCGTAGTCACCGGTACCCCTGAGCCGATCTATTTGAAGCCTCCCCACATCACTGCTCCAAGAGCCTTCACCACAGCATCGGCCACCGCATCATGAGCGCTCGCACTCTTCTGCTTTTCCTTCTCTGCACCGGCTCCCCCTTCTTCCTGGCACATGCCCAGATGAATAATGGGACAAATGCTCCCATTGACGAGAATCCCAAGCCGACCTGGGAGACACAGAAACAGGCACGGACGTTCCAACTCGGAATTCCTGCGCCTCGTGGCCAGATCACTGACCGCAACGGCTACCCTCTTGCTCAGAATCGCCTCAGCTACAACCTTGCACTTCAGTTCCCTTCCCCTCTTGATTGGAGTGATACCAAGGTCCTGGCCTTCGCTCGACAGCACATCACCTTCGCAAAGGGCTTCCTTGGCAGACCGATCTCGGTGAGCGACCACGCCATCCTGCTTCATTACCACAATCGCGGGCTCCTCCCTCTGACCCTGATCGAAGATCTCCAACCCGAGGAACTTGCCGCCGCGCGGCGTGGCCTCACCAGCGCCCTGGTGCTCCAGCAGGTCTATGCGCGCATCTATCCCAATGGTGAACTGGCCTCACATATCATTGGATACACCGGCAAAGTGGCACCGCTTTCTGTCCGTCCGATCGAGAACAACGATCTGATCTTCACCGAGAGCGAAGGACGTGAGGGAATCGAACAGGCTTTCGACTATCAACTCAAAGGCCGTCCCGGGAGCCTCCATCTCACCTACGATGCCGAGGGTCACAAGACCTCGGAGCGCATCGCTCAACCCCCAGTTCCCGGGGATAATGTGATCACGACCATTGATCAGAATCTCCAACGCATCTGTGAGAAAGTCCTTAGTGAGAATGCCAAGCGCGGCGCCATCGTCATCATCGATCCCTGGACCGGGGAGATTCATGCAATGGCCTCTTGGCCTGAATACAATCCGAATCACTTTGTCCCTGTCCTCAATCCCGAGATCTACAAGCAGCTCAGTGACGATCCCAATGTTCCTCTCCTTCCCCGAGCCTTCCGCTCGGCCTATCCCCCTGGATCAACCTTCAAGACCTTTGTCGGCCTCTCGGGGTTCCAGTCGGGCAAGCTGACAGCTAAGGATATCTACAGCGGCCCCACCGCGATCGACATCGGAAACTTCACCTTCCACAACTGGAAAAAGACCGACGCTGGACGCCTCAACTTCGTCGAGGCCCTCACCCAATCCTGCAACACCTGGTTCATTCAGGCCGGCATCAAGATCGGTGCCCCCAACATCATCACCTGGACCAACCGTCTCGGGCTTGGAAAGAAGACCGGAATACCTCTCAAGGGTGAAGTAGCCGGCATCATCCCCAACGATGAATACATGCTTCGTGTTCAAAAACGGAAAATTCTGAAAGGTGACGTGGCCAACATGAGTATTGGTCAAGGCGATATCAAAATCGCCCCTCTCCAGATGGCACAAGCGTACGGAGTGATCGCCTCCGGCGGTCAATTCCACCAGACGCGGCTCGTGAAGCAGATCCAGGGAATCGACAACAAAGTCGTGGCCGCCTACCCGGATCGACTGCGTGACGATCTCCAGATCAAGCCCGAGGATATGGAGACCCTTCGTCAGGCCCTCATTGCCGTGACTGAAGATAGCCAAGGAACAGCTCATCACGCCCAGGTGAAGGGATACCATGTTGCCGGCAAGACAGGCACCGCACAATGGGGAGGTGGAGGGAATAAGGATAAGCAGCGCACCGCCGCATGGTTTGCCGGATTCGTCCCGGCCGAGAATCCCCAGTATGCCTTTGCTGCCGTCTACGAGGGAGAGCCCGGGGATAACAATGTCCACGGAGGGAGCCACGCCGCACCGCTCATTGGAAAAGTCCTCGAGCAGGTCTATGGCTCCAAAGAAGATAAGAAGAAGGAAGCCAAGACTGCCTCTACAGAATCCTCCGATCAGAGGGCTGCCTCCGATAAGTCCGATCAGCCTGACAAGCCAAAGGATCAGGATCAGCCCACGACTGACCAGTCGAACTGATGAAGCCACAAAAGTGGCACTGATAGAGGCTTAGGCTTTAGGTGTTAAGACTGTTAGGGAAGAAGCGGAACCAGTTCCGGAGGTGTCATTACCTTGATTGGAGATTTGCGATAGTGTTTTACATTTCGGGTTACCAAGACCTGTGAATCAAACAGAAGCGCCGCCGAGACCTGCATGGCATCCTCCAAATCACTGAATCCCAGTGAAAGGGCTTGAATCATTTCGTGCGTTCCCGTTGGAGGAACTATCACAAATTCCATCATATCACGGATAAACTCTTCAGCTCCCGATTTTGTAAGGTAATGCAGATTTGCAAGACTATGCCAAGCGACACCACAACGCCCCGGATTCGCTGAGGCCCAGTCGATAAGAGTAGAAGCCTCATTCACATGAGGATCACGCCCTAATGCTAAATCCAGCAAAACATCCGTATCGATCAATAACCTCATCAATCAAGCCTCAGAGTCCGTAGCGTTCTTTTAGAAACCTTGAGCGCGTATCCTCTAAACCATCGACCAATTGGAGACGCCCTGCCCATTTCTTAGCAAAAGTAATTTTTTTTTGGGCTTTCTGAAAGCCAGTCTCTCGTGCCAGCAGTGATTCCACCAATCCAGAAAGACTAGTCCCTTTAGCTCGCGCCACCGCTTTTGCTCGATGCGAAACCTCGGGTTCAATGGTAAGCGTTAACCGCGTCTTCATATGCATACTATTGAACTGCATACGCATAATGTCAATAATACCCACATAACAATCCCTAAACTGGCATCAAGACTTTACCGAAACGACCTTCCGCTAACCCTTAGGATCTCGTAAAGACGAGTAAGAATGCCCTGTGCCATCGATGAGGAATGACGGGCCATGCTACTCGTCATCGAAGGTTTTTGGGCAAGGGAGGCGGATCGCTTCAGTGCGGCCCATTGCCAGAGTTCATCGGTGGAGCGGATCGCTGATTTCTTGGTGGCGGTGTTCATAGTGAAGGATGCTGTTGTTTTGTTTGTTTAGTTGTGACGATGGGTTCGGATCAACGCACGGAAGACCCCCTGGATAAGGAGTTCCCGTGCTGGAATGAGATCGGGATAGAGAGGATTCTCTGCGCGGAGGAAGTAGGAACCTCCCTCGACAAGGTAGCGCTTGAGCGTTACATCCCCGTCAATCAGGGCAGCAACGATATCTCGGTGACGGGGTTGGGAGTGTTCGAGGATCACAATATCGCGGTCCAGAATCCCGGCCCCGATCATGGAATCCCCCCTCACCTCCAGAGCAAATGTTTTGGCATTCCTAGGGATCTTGATCGTCTCGGGATCGACGGTGATGCAGCGATCAGCCTCCTGCTCCTGGCCCTCGGGAATACCCGCCGGGATCATTCCGTAAAGGGGGACCTCCAGCAGATCAGGACGCGCAGAGCGGGGAGTTAGATCTGGTAGGATGATATTCCTCGACCGCCCGGCCTCACGGCGAATAACCCCTTTTTTCTCCATCAGTTCAAGATGGCTTGCCACCGTGGCCGGAGAGGTAAATCCAAACCGTGCCATGATCTCACGCACCGAGGGAATACCGCTCCGTTCCTCCGCGCACTCGCGGATAAAAGAGAGGATTTCGCTTTGACGTGGGGTGAGATTCATATGCCGATCATATGTTCGGTACATGAATCCAAAAGAGTCCGCAAGGACTTTTTTCTCACAGACCTTCAAAATTGATGCAGTAATTTAATCCAGCGGATGCAGCACCTTCAGTCTTGGAAATCGTGCAAATCCCCGATCCAGAGTCACCCATTCGCACCCTGTCTCTATCGCCAGCGCGGCGTGGTAGGCATCAGGGACCAGATTTCCACGGGCATCACCATCTCGGCAGAGACGAATAAATAGCGCCCAATGCTTATCACCAGGAGCCAGGATTTTGACTCCATCCAGACTTCGTAGAGACTCAACAAACTCCAGTGCTAATGCCAAGGGCGTCGGCTGTTTGAAAATCCTTGGGTGGGTAATCACCCGGAGACATCCGCTAAGTACCAACTCAGAGAGCGCAATACCCTCTGGTTCAACCAAAGCAGATTCTAGCCACTCCTTAATTTCAAGGTGGCGTTCACTATCCTCCCTGTGCGCATGAACCAGGATATTGACGTCGAGCAACTGCATGAAAAGCCAAGTCTAGGACTCCATCAACTCGAGCAACTCAGCCGACGAGTCCAGGCGTACGCCCTCTCTAAGTCCAGATCCCTTGAAAGTGGGAAGGACAGGGCGCAGTGGCTTCCGAGTGAACTTGGATCGGGGGACTAAGGTCGCCCGAAGCGCCTCCTCAATCACCTCCCCGAGCGTTGAACGTCTTTCCCTAGAAGCCTTCTTGGCCAAATCCAGCAGCGAATCCGAAATAGAAATGGTTGTCCTCATGCATCAAGTCATCACATAAAATCATCATGATGTCAATTGCAGGTCAGCCCACCAAGAAAAAGAAAGAAAGGGAGGAAATCATTCTGCCTTTTACTTGATCTGCCCGACTCATGAAATGGGCCCAAACTATTCTTACCAAATGAGGTCTTGCATCCCGGATGGTCCCCAGGTAACAGTTCGAACGTGGCACTCCTCTACCGTTCCACCGCTCGTTTTCCAACCTCTGTAGGGGTCGGGAAATGGCTATCTAGAGATCC
>DAISZK010000048.1:0-17487 GCA_036824855.1 Chthoniobacterales bacterium
AAGTCAACGGCGAGAGCATTTACGGGACACGGGGAGGTCCTTACATGCCGACTCCCCGGTACACGGCCACCCGCAAGGGCAATACCGTCTACCTCCACATCCTTAAGTGGGAGGGAGACACGGCGATACTTCCCCCATTGGGCGCGGAGATTGTCTCCTCCGGCTTACTGAGCGGAGGCAAGGTTGCCGTCGAAAATACCCCGTCCGGACTGATCGTGAAAGTCGCCTCCGCCGATCAGAAGTCGCCAGACACCGTGGTAAAGCTCGATCTGAAATCCGATGCCATGGCATTGGAACCGATCAAACCGCAGGCAACCTGTACCGCCAAAGCATCCAACTTCTACAAAAACAATTCAGAGTACGGCGCAGACAAGGCGATCGATGGCATTCCATCCACCCGGTGGGCAGCCGATGCCAACGTGACCAATGCCTGGTTGCAGATGGACTTTCCCAAACCCCGCACCATCGACAGCGTCTTCATCTCCGAGGCTCAAGGGAATCGCGTTGGAAAATTTACCCTTGAGTGCCGGGAGGGTGATTCCTGGAAGGAAATCCTCAGCGGGACCAGCATCGGGGCCAATTTCAGAAAAAAATTCCACCCTGTGACCACTGCTTCCGTTCGTCTCAATTTCCTTGAGTCAAGCAGCGGCCCATCGATTTCCGAAATCTCATTCGAAAACCAATGATCAAGAATATCACCACGCGCGATGCGCGATTCCCCATCGGCTCCGGACATGGCAGCGATGCCATCCACAAGGATCCGATCTACTCCTACGCCGTCACGCTGCTCTCCGATGATTCCGGTCACACCGGAACCGGTCTTGCCTTCACCCTTGGTGAGGGAAATGACCTCGCCTGCCGCGCGGCCGAGTTCTATGCGGCCCGTCTGCGCGGTCACGACATCGAGGAGGTTATGGCGAATTTCGGAAAGCTTCAGCACGAGATGGCCGACGAGCAGCAGTTCCGCTGGCTCGGCCCCCACAAGGGAGTCGTCCATCTGGCCCTCTCCTCGGTCACCAACGCCTGCTGGGATCTCTGGGCCAAGAAGCGCGGGGTGCCTCTCTGGAAGCTCCTGCTCGATCTGACCCCCGAGCAACTTGTCGCCACGCTCGATCTTTCCTATCTCGAGGATGAGCTGACCTCCGCCCAGGCAGTCGCCCTGCTCCGAGGCGAGGAAGCTACCCGTGAATCGCGGATGCAGGTCCTCAAAGACGGATACCCGGGGTATGACACCTCGGTGGGATGGTTCAACTACTCCGATGAGCAGGTGCGCGAAAACTGCAAAAAGGCCATCGACGCCGGCTTCACCGCAATGAAGCTGAAGGTTGGAGCAAAAGATGCCGAGCGTGACATCCGCCGCGCCATGATCGTCCGAGAGGCTGCCGGTCCCGACGCCCGCGTGATGGTGGATGCCAACCAGCAATGGACCCTACCGCAGGCCCTCGATGTCTGCGCAAGACTCTCGGCCATCAATCCCTTCTGGATCGAGGAACCGACCCATCCCGACGACGTGCTCGCCCACAAGACCCTGGCCGATGCGATCGCACCGGTGAAGTTGGCCCTCGGGGAACACGTTCCCAACCGGGTGATTTTCAA
Organism: Chthoniobacterales bacterium; assembly: GCA_036824855.1. Classification (GTDB taxonomy): domain Bacteria; phylum Verrucomicrobiota; class Verrucomicrobiia; order Chthoniobacterales; family UBA6821; genus UBA6821. The sequence continues at coordinate 1,597 of DAISZK010000048.1, forward strand.
GAACTACCTGCAGACCGGTAGCGCGGGATTCATTCAGGTCGATGCCGTGCGCGTCGCCGGAGTCTCGGAGTTCCTGGCTGTCAGCCTTCTCTCCAGGAAGTTCGGTATTCCCGTCGTCCCCCACGTCGGCGATATGGGACAACTTCACCAGCATCTGGTTCTCTTCAACCACATCGGCATGGGTCACCAGGCTCTCTTTCTCGAGCATATCCCCCATCTCAGGCCCCATTTCGTGCATCCTGTTCATGTCGAGGGCGGCGTCTATCGCACGCCCCAGGAGCCGGGAAGCGGCTGTGATCTGAAATAACGAGCCCTCTCCGATCGCCGAGGAATCCCCTGCCGATTGACTGACCTGGAATCGCCCTGAACTCCATGAAACTTCCCGAAGGCATCGTCGACGCCCATATCCATTACTGGGATCCCTCTCTCCTGCCTTACGATTGGCTGAAGGGGCTCCCCCCGCTGGACAGGTCGTTCTTGCCTGAGGATTTTTCCATGGCGAGCACCGGAGCGGCTATCTCAAAGATTGTGTTCGTCGAGAGCGGGTGCGATGCCTCCCGGGCGCTCGACGAGGTTGACTGGGTCACCTCGCTGGCGCATCACGAATCCCGAATCCGCGCCATCGTGGCGAATGCTCCGCTTGAACTCGGCATCGGGGTCAGGGAACACCTGACACATCTCGCCGAGCGCCCCATGGTCAAGGGTATCCGGCGCCTGCTGCAGGGAGAACCGGAGGCGGATTATTGCCTCAAGCCCGGATTCCTTGAGGGAACGGGACTTCTGGAAGGGTTCGGATTCTCCATGGATCTCTGCATTCGCCACGACCAACTCGTTGCGGTGACGGAACTCGTCCGAAAATTTCCCGATGTCCGCTTCATTCTGGACCACTTTGGGAAGCCCCTTGTAAAGCAGGGGGGCATGGAACCATGGCTCTCTCAACTACGGGAACTCGCAGTTCTTCCCAATGTCAGCTGCAAGGTTTCCGGACTGACGACTGAAGCCGACTGGCAGAACTGGACCGAGACCGATCTCAAACCCTATTTCGACACCGTGTTGGAGTCCTTCGGGGCTGACCGGGTGATCTTTGCCGGCGACTGGCCGGTCTGCACCCTGGCCACGGAGTATCAGCGATGGGTTGAGACGGTCGTCGAATTGACCTCTTCGCTTTCCATGGAGGATTCAGCAAAACTATTCCGGTCCAATGCCGAGCGGATGTACCGGATCTAGGAACCAGCCCGCTTATTAAAACCCAATCTTAGAATGACCACACCGTCGACCCGCCGTTTTGAAAACCGTCACGCCCTCGTCACTGGGGGAGGTTCCGGTATCGGTCAGGCCATCGCCCTGCGACTTGCAGCGGAAGGGGCCTCTGTCTCGATTCTGGAACTCCGACCCGAGGCAGGAGAGGAAACAGCGCGACTCATTCGCGAGGCAGGTGGGAATGCTTTCGTGATTGCCGCGGATGTCTCGGACACGGAATCGGTCCGCGCCGCGTTTTCCGGACTCGGTCATCTCGATATCCTCGTCAACAACGCCGGGATCGCCCATGTCGGCAACGTGCTCACGACCACAGCTGCGGATCTTGACCGTCTCTATGCGGTGAACGTCCGTGGTGTCTATCATTGTCTCCATTTCGGCGTGGAGAAAATGACTGCCACGGGAGGAGGAGTGATCCTCAACATGGCCTCGATTGCCTCCAAGGTCGGTATCGCCGACCGCTTCGCCTACAGCATGACCAAGGGAGCCGTGCTCACCATGACGCTTTCCGTGGCACGTGACTTCGTGGAAAAGAAGATCCGTTGCAACTGCATCTGCCCTGCCCGCGTCCACACTCCTTTCGTCGACGGTTTCCTGGCCAATAACTATCCGGGCAAAGAGGCGGAGATGTTCGCCAAGCTCGCCGCGGGTCAACCGATCGGCCGCATGGGTGAACCGGCGGAAGTGGCATCGCTTGCAGCCTTCCTCTGCTCCGACGAGGCCGCTTTCATCACGGGCTCCGCCTACGATCTTGACGGCGGATTCACACTCCTGCGCTGAACAATCACTCATCATTCTAACAACTCCAACCCTCAACCATCCTATCCATGAAACTCATCCGATTCGGCCAACCCGGCAGCGAACAATGCGGCGTCCTCCTCCCCGATGGCCGCCAGATCAACGCCTCCTCCGCTTTTTCCCGTTATGACGAGGAGTTCTTTGCCTCGGATGGAATCAACCGTCTAAGCAAATGGCTCGAGACGAATGCGGCATCGGCACCTGTTGTGCCCGAGGGAACACGTCTCGGATCGTCCATCGGACGTCCCAGTAAGATCATCTGCATCGGCCTGAACTACCGCGATCACGCCGAGGAGTCGGGTATGCAGATCCCGACGGAGCCGGTGGTTTTCTTCAAGGCAACGACCGCACTAACAGGGCCCAACGACGACCTGGTGATTCCCCGTGATTCCGAGAAAACCGACTGGGAGGTGGAACTCGCCGTCGTCATCGGCAAGAAGGCCTCCTACGTTTCCGAAGAAAATGCCGCGGCACACATCGCCGGATACATCCTCCATAACGACTACAGCGAGCGGGCCTGGCAACTCGAACGCGGTGGCCAGTGGGTGAAGGGGAAGAGCGCCGATACCTTTACTCCGCTCGGACCCTGGCTGACGACGGCTGACGAGATCGCCGATCCCCACAATCTCCGCCTCTGGCTCAAGGTCAACGGGGAGACCAAACAGGATGGCAACAGCAGCAACCTGATCTTCAAGATCCCCTTCCTGATCTCTTACCTGAGCAATTTCATGACCCTCCTTCCCGGAGATGTCATCTCGACGGGTACCCCAGCCGGCGTGGGACTCGGGTTCAAACCTCCCCAGTACCTGAAGGACGGCGATGTCGTGGAACTCGGCATCGATGGTCTCGGCACCCAGAAGCAGACGGCCCGGTCATTCGCCTGAACTTTACGAATCAGTTCAGGGTTTGTTCAGTCCCAAAGTGACTGAACCACCTTCACTGCCTTTGTGTAGAGGGGATGACGTCCGCCTCGAGAAAGCTCGGACAGGAGAATTTCCCTGGTCTCTTCGCGAGGTGCACGAACCATCCTGCTGGTGGTGGCAATATCTGATCCCGTTGCCGTGGTGACATAGAGATCCGATCCCGATTCACGAAGAAGATGAAACTCCGCTTTCTCGGATGCAAGTCTCATGCGGGAGATGCTGGCCCCCTCGGCCTCTGTAAGGTTCACATGGATCGTATTACCCTGTGCATCCCGGAACTCTGGATTGAGAGACGGATTGGATAGACTCCATCCAAGGCGATCTGCCAACCATCCTACCAAGAGCAGAGCCGTGGTGCGTGATCCGTGAGCATAATCGAGCTCGAGTGTTCTCAAAAGCTGAAGCTCGGCCAACGTGCCGGGGATATCGAAGATGGCCGCCAGCGCCTGACGTACGGGAAGCGAACGAGCCCAGTTCAGATCACAGAGCACGGTGCGCGCTTCGGAGAGTCCGGCGATCTGACGGATCAAATCGAACTGTTCCTTGGGATTTTTCCAATGCCTGCTATCAAAAAGCAATCTGTCAACCCAGCGCCAGAGTTTGCCATCGATCGGAGGACGGAAATCGGCCTGCCACCAGAGGCAGAGAGGGAGGTCAGAGTCGAGATGCGAGAAAACGACACTTTGAAGCGATCGTGCTGCCATGCCGGCTAACTCAAAGGAGATCTGCTCGCTGCAGACGGAGCCGCCCTTGGACCCTCGTAGGTAGCAGTGCATGGTGATCCATGCGTCGGCACTGGATCCCTCGGCCTTTGGGTCGGCCTGGACAAGGATCGCGCGCATCGCATGTTCTCCCGCGATGCCGCGGATGATCTCCGTGTTCCTCTCGAGGGAGCCGGGCTTCTCGTTGTAAATAGCCAGATTGATGAGCGAGGCGCGGGTCTTGGTATCGCCGCTCTCCTCCCAGAGCTTGCCCAGTTCTTTTTCGATGCCGCCGATCGGCACCGGGATGCCGGGGATGAAGCTCACATTCTCCTCCAGGTGACGCCGTGACGAGCGGCCAGGTCGGCTGCCTCGGCCGGTCCCCAGGAGCCGGCTGTGTGGAAGGCAAGATCATCGGAGCGGGTCTTCCATGCTTCCTCGATCCCATCGACGAAGGCCCATGCCTCCTCCACCTCGTCGCGTCGTGCAAAGAGAGTTGCATCACCGGACATCGCATCCAGCAGGAGGCGTTCGTAGGCTTCGGGAGTCGCTTTGCCGAAGGAGGTGCCGTAATGGAAATCCATCTTCACCGGTTCGATCCTGAGGCTGGACCCGGGCATCTTGGCGCTCATGCGGAGAGAGACTCCCTCGTCGGGTTGAATGCGAATGACAAGGACGTTCTCGTCGAGCCCCTCACCGGTCTGGTTGAAGAGGACACGAGGTACGCTCTTGAAGGTGATGGCGATCTCGGTGCCTCCCTTGGGCATGCGTTTGGCTGTCCTGATGAAGAAAGGGACACCGGCCCAGCGCCAGTTATCAATGTTCACCTGAAGTGCCACATAGGTTTCGGTGGTCGAATCCTTGGGAACACCATCGGCTTCGCGATAGCCCGGGACAGGTTGGCCGTTGATGAGGCCGGCCGTATATTGGGCGCGGACGACATGCTTGAAGACATCATCACCACGGAGAGGGCGTAAGGAACGGAGTACCTTTACTTTTTCGTCGCGGATCGCGTCGGCGCTCAGGCTGGTGGGGGGCTCCATGGCCGTGAGGGTGAGGAGCTGAAGTAAGTGATTCTGGATCATGTCACGCATGGCTCCCGAGGTATCGTAGTAGCCTGCGCGCCCCTCGACACCGAGAGGTTCGACAGCCGTGATCTGCACGTGGCTGATGTGATTGGAATCCCAGAGTGATTCGAAGATCGAATTGGCAAAGCGCATCACCATGATGTTCTGCGCGGTCTCCTTGCCTAGGTAATGATCGATACGATAGGTGTCGCATTCAGGGAAGACCTCACTGACAAGGGTGTTAAGAAGCTGTGCGCTCTTGAGGTCCTTGCCGAAGGGTTTCTCGACGATCACGCGAGCCCAGCTTCCCGGAGTAGCGGTGCTCAGTCCGCTCTCCCTCAGGTGGCTCAAGATCACGGGGAACTGGTCGGGTGCGACGGCCAGGTAATAGAGGCGGTTGCCACCCGTACCGTGTTTCTCATCAGCCTCTTTCATCTGCTTCGAGAGCGAGGTGTAACCCTCGGCCTCATCGAAGGGGCTCTGATGGTAGATAATTGAAGAGGCGAACTGTGCCCAGAGCTCCTCGTTGAGCGGGGTCCGGGAGAACTTGCGAGTCGACTCCTCAAGCTCCTTGCGGAACTGTTCGGAGGTCTTTTCTCGTCGGGCAAATCCGATGATCGTGAGTGCCGGAGGAAGCGCTCCCTCGGCTGCAAGATTGTAGAGTGCCGGGATCAGTTTGCGGTGGGTGAGGTCACCGGTCGCCCCGAAGATCACGAGTGTGCAAGGCTCGGGTGAGAGGCGGTTGGCAATCCCTTCACGAAGTGGATTCACAAGTGGTGTGGGCATGGAGTAAGTGGTGAAAAGTTAAAAAGTTAAAAAGCGTGAAACGTAAAAGGTGATGGTAGGGCAGGGGGGCGGTTGCTCCCCTCGTTTTAACAATTCACGGTTTTTACGCTTCAACTTGGTTGCCTGCCCTATCAGGGCAGAGGAAACCTCGCAGTGAAAGACGTGACCTCTTTGCGGAGTTTGGCGAGGGCAGCTTCATCATGGCGCGCCTTGAGACCAGTATCAATGAAGTCGGCTACCTGCATCATCTCCTCCTCCTTGAAGCCACGGGTAGTCATTGCTGGAGTTCCAAGGCGGATTCCTCCGGTCTTGCTAATGGGTTCCGTATCAAAGGGGATGGCGTTCTTGTTGACGGTGATGGCGGCCTTATCGAGCGCCTCCTGAGCCTCAAGACCATTGATGCCTTTAGAGCGCAGATCGACGAGAAGCACATGATTGTCAGTGCCTCCTGAGCTGATCGTGTAGCTAAGCATGGTAAGACGCGCGGCCAGTGCCTTGGCGTTGTTGACGATCTGTCGGGCGTATTCCTTGAAAGATGGTTGGAGCGCTTCATGGAAGCAGACCGCCTTGGCCGCTACGACCTGCATGAGTGGTCCGCCCTGGACACCCGGGAACACCTGCCCATCGATCTTCTTCGCATACTGCTCCTTGCAGAGGATGAGTCCTGAGCGTGGGCCTCGTAGGCTCTTATGCGTAGTAGTGGTGACGAAGTCGGCGTAAGGAACGGGATTTGGATGCGCGCCTCCGGCAACGAGTCCTGCGATATGGGCCATATCGACGAAGAGGTAGGCTTCCACGGAATCAGCGATCTGGCGCAGTCTTGGGAAGTCGATCTCACGAGGGTAGGCGGAAGCACCGGCGGTGATCATTTTCGGGCGCACCTCTTCGGCCTGCTTCGCAAGGGCCTCATAGTCGATGCGACCATCGGCTTGCGAGACTCCGTAATGGGTGACCTCGTAGAGCTTGCCGGAGAAGTTGGCCTTGTGTCCGTGGGTGAGGTGACCGCCATGGGCAAGATCCATGGTGAGGATGCGATCACCGGGTTGGAGCACGCTGAAGTAGACGGCCATGTTTGCCTGGCTGCCACTGTGTGGTTGCACATTCGCATGCTCTGCGCCGAAGAGTTTTTTCGCGCGTTCGATTGCGAGGCTCTCGACGACATCAACATGCTCACATCCACCGTACCAGCGGCGACCTGGATAACCCTCCGCATACTTGTTGGTGAGGCACGACCCCTGTGCCTCCATCACCGCTTGGCTGGTGAAGTTCTCCGAGGCAATGAGCTCAATATGCTCAAGTTGGCGATGGTGTTCGGCGGCAATGGCTGCAGCGATCTCTGGATCTGTCTTGGAGAGTGCGCTGAGGGTATCGGATGCGGAGTAGGTATCGGTTGGCTTGGACATGGTGATTGATGATTGATCCACAAAATCGCGGATTTGTACCAGCGCGCTTTTAATGACATCGCGGCAGCGCTTGTAGGTCGGGAGTCCCTGACCGATCGGGTCGGGTACGTCGCCGCCGTTTTTTGTGAATTCGCCGAGGAGACGTGCCTTCTCGATATGCTCCGGAAAGAGGAGGTCGATCAGGTGGTAATGATCCCGCGTCATGGTGAAGACATGAGTGCAACGTTCTAGCAACTCCTCGGTCACAGGCTGGCTTCGGAAGTGACGTAGACTGATCCCAAGTTCTGAAAGAGCCGCTACGGCAGGTTGGCTTGCTGGGGAACCCTTTGGGGCATTCATTCCTGCGGAGAGGACCGTGATATCCTTCCGATTCGCGAGAAAATGTTTCATGAGCCCTTCCGCCATGGGGCTTCGACAGATATTTCCCGTGCAGACGAAGAGAATCGTTTTCATAATCAGCCGTTAGCCTTTTGGGAGTGGGACAAACGCGACATCCTTTCTAATTTATGAGCCCTAAAATTTGAAGTCAACCCGGCCATGGGACATTTTTTGGATAAATAACATTCCGGCTTTCAATTGATGGAGAAAGACATGGAGGATAGAAAGGTGCTTTTTTAGTGACAACGGGCGAGAACAGGTGATACATTTCCGCCCTATTCATTATGCAACGTAAAAGTGCCTTCTCCCGCAGACTCCCCGATCTGGTCACTGAGGAACTGGTAGCAGTTCTTTCCAAGAAGGGGGCTTCCTTTGAGTTCAAGCAACTGTTCGATGTCGTTCACGACCGTCTGAAGAAGCGTAATGCCGCGAGTGGTGGAGAGGAAATGCTCCGCCTGCGCGCCTACGAGAAGCTTCAGCATCTTGTTTCCCGTAACATGGTGAAGAAAAGTGGTAAGAAGTACAAAGGCCTTGCCTCCTTGGCCAATGCAATCGCTCCCGAGGAACCTCTTCCTGCCCCTCAGGTACCAGGAGTTGTCTCCATTAAGCCTGCAACCGTTTCTGCAATCAAGAAACCCGCTGACAAGACTTCCACTAAAAAAGTTGCCGTTAAACAATTCGCTAAAGCTGACAAAGCAGTTAAAGCTCCTAAGACCTCGGCAAAAGCTGCCGCCAAAAAGGCCGCTCCTGCACCCAAGCCTGTCGCCAAGAAAACCCCTCTGAAGAAAGTCGTCGTTAAGAAGGCTATAGTAAAGGTTGTGAAGACAAACAAGGCGGCAAAAAAAGTCACCAAACGTTAATCTTTAACGATTAAAGCTTAGCACAAAAGCCTTCTTGATCCCATGGATAGCGCTCTGAGTAGTTACGGTTCCCTTCTCATTCACATCGGCGTCTGCGTGGCGTTGGCTTTGACCACATGGATCGCTAGTTTACTCCTTGGTCGTGTCGGAACCCGCACAGGTGTAAAAGATGTCGCGTACGAGTGCGGTATGCTTCCGGAAAAGGGTGCCCAACCACGCTTCAGCGTTAAATTCTACTTGGTGGCGATGTTGTTCATTCTGTTCGATATCGAAATCGTTTTCCTCTATCCTTGGTCGATCGTTTATCGTGAGTATTTGTTGCAGTATGGTATCGGCATCCTTTGGACCCTTGTCACCTTTTCGGTTATTCTTTTTGTTGGGTATATTTACGCCATCAAGAAGGGTGCGCTGAATTGGTCAAAGTAAGTCGTCTTAAGTGATTTCCCTTTTGGGTGAGGGGAGGTCCTGGCCCCCTCAGTATGCAATTATTATGCATGTCCCAGTTTTTAGGAAGGGTGGCTGAGCCCAGTTTAAGGCACTCGACTCAAAATCGAACGTGGGGTAATTCCCACCGCGGGTTCGACCGGTAAGCCATAATCAATGGCATATGAGACGAGCGAAGCGAAACTCCAGAACCTCGCACAGCGAGGATTATCACGTCCCGCAGGGGAGGGTGAGAACCCAAGTAACAGGCAAAACTTGACCTCCTTCAGTATGCAGTTATTGTGCAATTCCCAGTTTTTAGGAAGGGTGGCTGAGCCCGGTTTAAGGCACTCGACTCGAAATCGAACGTGGGGTAATTCCCACCGCGGGTTCGACTGGCATGCCATGTTCAATGGCATTTGAGATAAGCGAAGCCAAACTCCAGAGCCTCGCACAGCGAGGATCATCCCGTCCCGCAGTGGAGGGTGAGAACCCAAATAACAGGCAAAACTTGACCTCCTTCAGTATGCAGTTATTGTGCACGTCCCAGTTTTTAGGAAGGGTGGCTGAGCCCGGTTTAAGGCACTCGACTCGAAATCGAACGTGGGGTAATTCCCACCGCGGGTTCGAATCCCGCCCCTTCCGCCAAATCTCTCATATCTTACCCATTGCTCAGCCGACTCCTGTCGGCCAGGCCCCGCGGTCTCCGCGTTGCATAGGCTCCATCGCGGTTCCAACCGCTCGATGTTCCGCCGTATTCCATGTGCGCCGTTTTTCAATTTAAGAAGAGGACGTTCAAGCCGGGATGTGACGTCATCGGTCGCTCGGAACGGGGGATTGAGAGGCATGTCTGGGCCGGTTTTGCCCGTAATGAATCTCTGGAATGGTGGCTTAGCAATGGGGGACGACTTCTGGAACTTCCCGTTGATCGCTTCGCGGAACGATCGGATTTCTCCCGAAAGCTGGCCTGGGATGATGTGACAGAGGGACTTTTTTTACGGGGGGTGATCCACGGACAAGATTCGGAAGACTCATCGCATCCACTGGAAAAACCGGCTCGCCCGCTTTTGAAAATCATCACACGGGCAGCCACGAATGAGGAGATGCAGCGCTTTCAGCATTCCAGAATGCCGCTGATCGGAGCACCGATTTTCGGATCGGCAACTGATTCTAGGATCGATCAAATCTTTGCTGATTTCTCATTACAGGAGTCTTCACAGGTAGAACTTTTTTAATCCGATCCATACTTGGCATCCGGGTTCCCCCTTTTTACTCTTCGGCACATGAAGTTTTTCCAACGCCCCCTTGCTCTTGCCTTTGTATTATTCTGCGTCGCCGCTTCTTCCTGCAATAAAAAGCAGGAGGTTGGCATCCCCGTTGGTCAGTTCGCCTCGCTGACAGGCGGGCAGGCGACCTTCGGTCAGAGCACTGACAAGGGCGTTCAGCTTGCTCTTGATGAAATCAACGGCTCTGGCGGAGTGCTGGGCCAGCCTATTCGAATGATCACCAAGGATAATCAGTCGAAGCCAGGTGAGACTTCAACGGCCGTGCGGGAGTTGATCACCCGGGACAAGGTGGTTGCCCTCATTGGTGAAGTCGCTTCGGGGCGTTCCCTGGAGGCTGCCCCGATTGCGCAGCGAAGCGGAATCCCCATGATTTCCCCAGCTTCAACCAACGAAAAGGTAACTGAGACCGGAGACCATATCTTCAGGGTCTGCTTCATCGATCCTTTCCAAGGAACGGTCTGTGCAAAATTTGCGAGTAAACTTGGGGCAAAGAAGGCGGCAATCATCACCGATGTCTCCAAGGATTACAGTCTCGGACTTGCCAAAAGCTTCAAGCAGGAGCTCCTCAAGGAGGGGGGCGTGATCACGGGAGAGCAGAGTTACAGCGGCGGGGACAAGGATTTCAGCGCCCAGTTGACTGCGATCAAGTCGGCGAATCCCGATGTTGTCTTCCTGCCCGCCTACTACACCGAGGCGCCTCTGATTATTCGACAGGCTCGTCAGTTGGGAATCACCGTTCCTTTCATCGGTGGCGATGGTTGGGATTCTTCAGAACTTGTGGGTGTCGGCGGAGCGGCCGTGGAGGGGTGCTATTTCTCCAACCACTTTTCCAATCAGAGCACAGATCCTCAGGTCGTGGCTTTCGTGGATGCCTACCGCAAGAAATACAATCAGGATCCCGACGCCATGGTGGCTCTCGGTTACGATGCCTTGCGCCTCTTGGCCGATGCCATGAAGCGTGCCGGCACGACTGATCCGGCAAAGGTCAATGCAGCCATCGCGGCGACGAAGGATTTCCCGGGCGTTACGGGCAAGATCACCCTTGATGAGCATCGCAACCCGACCAAGCCCGCAGTGATGCTTCAGGTGAAGAACGGCAAGTTCACCTACGTCGAAACGATCGCTCCCTGATTTGATTTACGGAATCCCAAGAAATTCTTAGGGGGCGTTCCTAAGGGGCCGCATTTTCAGGTTTGTAGGATTTTCCGATCGAAAGAAAAAGCGGGCTTCTCGTACCAGGTATCAAGACAGGGTATTGTGTGGAAAACTCGGAGAAGAGATCCTGAGAGCAGTTATAGATGCGAGGCCATGCTGAGAGCAGGGCTGTCTTTCCAGCCCATTCCCTATCACTGATCCAGGGAAAGCGTGAGCGGCCATGATCCGGCAGCCAGAGGAGGGGCTCCAGCGACGGGGCGTAGAATGCCATCACTCCAGTGAGTTGGTAGGTGGAGAGGCAGATAAAGTCGGCTCCCGAGATGCGGAAGTTTTCCTCGATGGTCTTTGCCGCAGCCTCGGGTCCCAGGAACTCTTCAATGCGGGTTTGAAAATCGGATAATCCCTGTTTCGCCGGAGCCTCAAGCAGGGACAGACCCGGAACCTTCCCCATAAAGGAGAGTTCTGGAGAGAAGTTCCTGATGGAGAGCGGTGAGTTCTTGGGGAGCAGCAGGTTGGAGACGCCGAGAACGGCTCCCAAGTCGGCAATCAATAGCACAATGATGGCTGTCTTCCTCCATCCCGCTCCGTAATTCTCCCAGTCTCCCGCGACCATGACCAGGGCCGTGACAAACGCCGCCATCGGCCAGTTTGCCTCGATGTGAGCCTTGGCGGCCGAGTATCCGAAGAAGACCACGACGATCCAGAAAAAGACTCCCAAGAAAAGGTAGCGCGAATCCTTCATGCGAGTTGCGGCTGTCCGGAAGCAGAGAAGCCCTAGAATCGGAGAGACCAAGACAATCAGGAAGGCGCTGTAGTCGCTCAGGTTCTGAAAATTGATCAGCGTCCGATGCTCGTTTCTAAATCCATGATGGAGTTGATGGGTGAACGAGACCCAGTCGTGCTGGCTGTTCCACCAAAGCACGGGAAGGAAGATCACCGAGGTCAGTACTCCTGCGATCATGATACCAGGCCGGAGTGTGCGGCGTCTGCCGGGACTCAAGACCCAGAGCATCAGGAGAGCCCCATAGAAGAGAACCATCGTATACTTGGAGAGCATTCCGATGCCTGCTGCCGTGCCGGCCGCAGCCCACCATGCCAAGCTACCTCCATCACGATATCCCTTCCAGGCAGACAGCACTGCACAAGCCCATGCCGGAATGAGGAAGGTGTCTGGAGTCATCAGTAGGGCATTACCGGCGAAGATCGGGGCCAGAAGTAGCAGGATGCCAGCTCGGTTTCCCGCCTCCTGACCAAAGAGATCTTTTCCGAGTTCCCTACCTGCCAAGGCTAGAATTATCCCCCCAACAATGGCCCAGATCCTGACGGCGAGAGTCGTGTGTCCCAGAAGCACCCGCGCCGAAGCAATCAACCAGGCGGTGAGGGGAGGATGGTCGAAATAGCAGGCTTGGGGGTGGAGTGACCATTCCCAGTAGTAGCACTCATCGAAAATCAGGCCCAACTTCCAGGCCGCGAGGACCTTCCAGAGGGTGACGAGAGCGAGGATCCCCCAAAACCACCGGGTAGAGTTCATCCAAGAGAGGAATGGGGTGGAGTTGGATGTTAGAGGGGATCTCGACATGAAAACCTCGTGACGTGGATGCGGAGGATGGATTTACGATCCCGTGAGGTCAAAGAGAATGTTGAGAAAGTCTTCACCCTAATAACCTTTTCCCTGTTCTTTCAGTTGACCCGATGGAAGCGATCCTGCATAGTCATCAACCCCGACATACTGTCTTGGAATACTTCCTGACCAGTGCGTCGGGAATTTCTATTGCCATGAACTCTGAATTTATTGCCATGCTCGATTACCTCGAGCGTGAAAAAGGTATCAAGCGCGAGATCCTCATCGAGGCGATCTCCTCGGCCCTTGTGGCCGCATCCAAGAAGAGCTTTTCCTATTCCCGCGATGTGCGCATCGACATCAACCCCAAGAATGGAGCGATTCGTGCCTTTGCAAAGCCTCTGGTTGTCGAGACTGTCACCAACCCTCAGGAAGAGATCACTCTTGCCAAGGCTCAATTGGTCAATAAGGAAGCTCAGGTCGGAGACTCTGTAGAAATCGAAGTTACCCCCCGCGACTTCGGACGCATTGCAGCTCAGACTGCCCGTCAAGCGATTGCCCAGCGTATCCGCCAGATCGAGAAGGAGATGATCTACGAGGAGTTCAAAGACAGGGCCGGTGAGATCGTCAGTGGCACGGTACGCCGCTTCGACCGCAGTGATGTGGTCATGGATCTCGGCAAATTCGAGGGGATCATGCCTTCGCGTGAACGTGTAAGCACCGAGGAGTACAATATTGGAGATCGAATCCGTGCCTATGTTGTCGCTGTGGAGAATGGTGCCCGTGGTCCTGAGATCATCCTCTCCCGTAGTCATCCGAATTTCATCCGCCGCCTCTTTGAGATCGAGGTCAGTGAGATCGCAGATCACACGGTCGAACTCCGTGCCATTGCCCGCGAAGCCGGCTTCCGTACCAAGATTGCGGTGCATAGCTCCAATGACAAGGTCGACCCGGTTGGTGCTTGTGTCGGTATGCGTGGTGCACGCGTGAAGAACATCGTCCGCGAGCTCAACAATGAGAAGGTTGACATCATCCGTTGGTACGAGGATCCGAAGGAGTTTGCCCGTGAGGCGCTCAAGCCAGCCCGTATCCGGAGCATCGAGGTGGATGAAGCAGCCCACACCCTGCGGATTGCTGTTGAGAAGGAGGATCTTGCCCTTGCGATTGGCAAGCGTGGTCAGAATGCCCGTCTCACCTCTCGTCTCACAGGCTGGGAAATCGATATCCAGGAGGATCGCTCTGCCGCAGAGGCTTTCGAGCAACAGATGGGTGGAGCTGCACATCAGCTAGCCGCCATGCTTGGGGTCTCCGAGGATGAAGCCAAGGCACTCGCGGCTGGTGGCATGAATTCCGTCGATGTGGTCGTGACCGCAGAGGCTTCGGATATCGATGGGATCCTCGGTTGCGGCATTGAGAAGGCGGAAGCCATCCTGTCGGCCGCCAAGAATCAAGACCCAGCGAAAGGGCAACCGGCGGCTTAACTGCTGCAGCTACGGCTCTATCCCTCGATATCCTCGAGGGAGCCGTTGTCAGAAATTTTATAATGGTCTCCAAAGTCAACAATTCCAAATCCACCGCTTCCAAGGGAGCCCCATCGAAAAGCTCCAAGTCGACTGGCTCGAAGGCACCATCCCGCGCCTCCAGGGCAGGCACGGTCTCCGGAGCACGTGGAGCTTCCTCGGCTTCACGAGGCAAAGCTGCCTCTCAAACACCTTCCGCCGAACCGAGCGAGCCGAAGAAGGTCGTTATCAAGACCGCGGATCTACCAACGCTCTCTCTGATTGACGGACCAGCTCCGAAGAAAAGGGTTACCACCATTGGGAAAGCCCTTCCCCGTATCGGTGAGGAGGAGCATGCTGCTTCGACTCCGGCTCCTCTTCTTGTCAGCGAAACTCCCTCCGAGGAGGAGGTTGCCAGTGAAGTCATCGCAAGTGAGGATGATAATCGCCGGGTGATTCATATCAAGCCGCCGATCCTAATCAAGGAACTGGCTGCACAGATGGAGGTGCCCGCCTTCAAGATCATCAAGGATCTGATGGGTATGCAGATTTTTGCGAACATCAACCAGTCGGTTGAGCCAGAGATCGCCTCAAAGCTTTGTGATATGTACGGACTGCTCTTCGAGCGCGAAAAGCGTGTCTCCGGAGCGGGCGTCCACAAAGAGGAGAAGGTTGTTGTCGAACCACCCAAGCCTATCGAGGAGAAGCCTGAGGCCAAGAAACTCCGTGGTCCTATCATCACGTTCATGGGGCATGTCGATCACGGCAAGACCTCCCTCCTCGATGCGATAAGGCGCGCCAAGGTAGCCTCCGGTGAGGCGGGTGGTATCACCCAGCGCATCGGAGCCTATTCCATCGACTGGAAGGGTCATCCCATCACCTTCATCGACACTCCCGGTCACGCGGCCTTCTCAGCCATGCGTGCACGTGGCGCTAATGTCACGGATATCGTGGTTCTCGTGGTGGCTGCTGATGACGGACTTATGCCTCAGACTCTAGAGGCGCTCAGTCATGCTCAGGCCGCCAAGGTCACCATCATGGTGGCGATCAACAAGTGTGATCTCAAGACCGCCAACATCGACCGAGTGAAGCAGCAGCTTCAGGAGAAGGGATTGGTGCCCGAGGATTGGGGCGGCGAGACTGTGGTTTGCGAAGTTTCAGCCCACACAGGCAATGGAATCGACAATCTGTTGGAAATGATGTCGCTTCAGGCCGAAGTTCTGGAGCTGAAGGCAAACCCTGACCAGGCCGCCCGCGCCAGCGTGATCGAGGCCCAAGTTGAGGCAGGCCGAGGCCCCACCGCCACCGTCATTGTCAATACCGGCACGCTCCATGTGGGTGATGCCTTTATCTGTGGCAACTACTGGGGCAAGGTGAAGCAGTTGATCAACGAGGATGGAGAAGCCTTCAAGAGCGCCGGTCCTGCTGTTCCCGCAAAGGTACTTGGTCTGAGCGGGCTTCCCAATGCCGGTGACGAACTTGTCGTCATGGAGAATGAGCGTTCGGCCCGCCAACTGAGTGAGGAGCGTCTTGGCGCTCAGCGTCAGGAGAAGCTTGCCGCTCCCAAACGCGCTACGCTCGAGAATCTCTTTGCGAATCTGGAAGCAGAACAGAAGAAGGTTCTTCAGATCGTTCTCAAAGCGGACATGCAGGGATCGCTTGAGGCGATCATTGGAATGCTGGCCGACATCCCCCAGGAGAAGATCGATCTCAAGCTGATCCATTCGGCCGTGGGTCCGATCACCGAGAGCGACGTCCTGCTGGCCAGTGCCTCGGATGCCATCATTATTGGTT
>DAISZK010000010.1:0-61768 GCA_036824855.1 Chthoniobacterales bacterium
GCCCACCCCTGCAGCCAAAAAAGCACCGGCTAAGAAGCCCTCGCCCAAATCTGCTAAAGCTTCAAAAGCGGCTGTCAAAAAGTCACTTCCGGCTAAAAAGCCAGCTTCCAAAATAGCTGCTGTCCCTGCCAAAAAGGCTCCTGTGGTCGCCAAAGCGACCTCGGTGAAGCCCCCTGTTACCAAGGCTACCAGCACCAAGGAGACAAAAGAACCCAAGGGTGGCAAGGGTGGCAAGAGTGGTCTTTCTCTCTCGATCTCGGGACAGGCTCCCGCCAATGCGGTGGAAGCTCAGAAACTTCTCCAGGAAAAGATTCGTGAACTTCTTAAGTTAGCCAAAGAGCAGGGTTACATCACTTTCGAGGATCTCGACGAGCATCTCCCCGAGGGAATGAACGATCCGGAGACGATCGATTCAATCCTCTCCCAGCTTCGTGCCGTTGAGGTCGATATCATCGATGCCTCCGAGGTTGACCGGGTCAAAGAACCAAAGCGTCCCGACGATGAGGAGAAGGATGACAAGGAAAAGGATGACAAGGATGAGAAGGCCGATGGACGCCTAGACATCTTGGATGATCCCGTACGGATGTACCTCAAGCAGATGGGGCAAGTCCCCCTTCTGACTCGCGAGCAGGAAGTCGAAATTTCCAAGCGTATCGAAGAAGCTGAGATCCGGATGCAAGATGTTCTTTACCGCTTCGGCTTCATTGCTCATGCGCACCTTGACATGTCCCAGCGTCTACTCGATTCACGCGAGCGCTTTGATCGCGTCATTCAAGATAAGAAAATCGAGAGCCGTGAGCGTTATCTGAAGCTTCTCCCACGACTCAGCCAGCAGCTCCAGCGCCTATCTGACATCGTTTCGGATCATTACGTCCAGAAGATCGCTCCCGCCAAGAAGTCCCCGGCTGCCAATGATGTGGTGGTCTTTGAGAAGCACATTGAGGAGGTCGTGAAGATCTATCCGAAGTTCTTCTTCAAGTCGAAGATCGTCGAGGACTTCGTCACCCACGCGGACGATCATCTCAAGACGCTTCTCTCTCTTCGGAATGAGCATCAGAAACATGCCTCCAAGAAGGACCAGGACGCCCAGCACAAACGTCATGTCGGTTCCCTTGCCGCCCAGATCGATGAGGCGCACCGAAGGAATTGGATGACGATCGAGAGCTATCACGAGCGTCATCGCGAGCTGAAACGTCATTTCCGCGAGGCTCTTCGCGCCAAGACCGAGATGGTCGAGGCCAACCTGCGTCTCGTTATTTCGATCGCCAAGAAGTACACCAACAGGGGGCTCTCCTTCCTTGATCTCATTCAGGAAGGAAACATGGGACTCATGAAGGCTGTGGAGAAGTTTGAGTACCGCCGTGGTTACAAGTTCTCGACCTATGCAACCTGGTGGATTCGCCAGGCCATAACCCGCTCGATTGCCGATCAGGCCCGCACGATCCGTATTCCTGTTCACATGATCGAGACGATCAATAAGCTCATCCGTGTTCAGAAGCAGCTTGTGCAGGAGTATGGCCGCGAACCTACCGCAGAAGAGATCGCTGACGAGATTCAACTCCCTGTGGGACGCGTTCAGGCCGTGCTTAAGATGGCCCAGCAACCGATTTCGCTTCAGGCACCCGTCGGCGATAGTGATGACACCAGTTTCGGTGATTTCATTGAGGACAAGTCCGCAGAGAATCCCGCCGACATGGCCGCGATCGTCCTGCTTAAGGAGAAGATCAAGGATGTTCTGGAATCACTCACCGAGCGTGAGCGTCAGGTTCTCGAGCAGCGCTTCGGACTCGTGGACGGCTATTCCAGAACACTTGAGGAAGTGGGTAAGCAGTTCAAGGTGACTCGTGAGCGTATCCGTCAGATCGAGGCCAAAGCCCTTCGTAAGATGCGTCACCCAACCCGTCTACGTCAGCTCGAGGGATTCCTTGAGCCGAAGGATATGTGAGGTAGCAATTACACTCTTTAAAAGAAGAGGGCTCATGATCATGAGCCCTCTTTTTTTGCAACCATTGCAGGAGTCAGGTGTTAATCTCACATCGGCCGCATGAAAGAAGATCTTCAACATAGCAGTCAAGGTCAGGAAGCTGATCCCCAACATGATCGGCTTTGGGATCTCCTATCCGTTGATGCTAAGACATATCCCGTCATCCCCTCCCCTTGGTTTGCTACACGAACGGTTGCTCAGGCAAAAACACATGGGCAATGGCGCACACGGACTCTCCTCTTTCGCTGGCTCATGCCTGTCCCCTTGGCAGGACTGGCAGCTGTTGCTCTCCTCTCCCTACACGGCTTCGGAATACCAAGATCCTCGATTTCCTCTATTTACTCCATTTCCTATACCTCCTCGGACTCGGATTTTGAGGACCACATGGAGTTGATGTCCTCCTCCTTGGAGTAGAGGTTTTTACTATAATGTTGGTTCTCTGATTCGTGATGAACCATGGATCAGATGACCTCTGAACCAATCCCGTAGTCTTTTAACCTCTGCGTCTCTGCGCCTCAGCGCGAGAATTCTTTAGGGTCTTGATTCCGATTTCACCCTTCCTGCTTAATCCCCCACCGTGACAGGGGTATTCAGTCCGACATTGGAATAGATGATTTCAGCCATATCCTGAGGTAGACGAATGCAGCCATGGGAAGCCGGATACCCGGGAAGAATCCCGACATGCATTCCGACCCCCTGAGGGGTGAGGCGAAGAAAAAACTTCATGGGCGCACCGCTGAAGTGAGTGCCGCTGGGGGCCGCATCCAACCTGCTACTCACACCGGAGCGAATCACCCGACCCGCATTATCAAGGAAGTTTCCATAGAGTGAGGAGTGATGATTCGGATCCTTCTCCAAAACGGCGAAATTTCCCTTGGGAGTCCACCCATTGCGCCGCCCAGAGGAGATCGGGGAATCGACGGCCACCTTTCCCCCCACCAGTAAGTAAGCTCGCTGTTTGGAAAGAGAGACAACGATAGCCATGGGTTGTGTCGAGGCCTTCGCAAGAACGTTGGGGAAGACCTTGCCCGGTTCTTGAGTCTTAAGGAGTTCCGAAGCAGGTTTCATCTCAACGGTATCGGACTTCGAGGGTTCAGTAGCCAAGAGGCCGGAAGCAAGAATCCCTGGAATCACGAATCCCGTGCAAATGATGAGACGGAAAGCATTCATGAAGGCGTGACGCATTGGGAAGTTAGCATCATGATTCTCTCCGCGCGATCACTTCCTGATAGCAAAACAGAGACATTGACTGATCCTTGAGGGAATCTCATGAATCCTTTTCAATAGGCAGTCGGCAGCATGATCGAGCATCTCTATATCCATATACCATTCTGTCCGAACATCTGCCCCTACTGTGCCTTTTATAAGGAATCGGCGGGACGTGAACGAGTCGAAACATTCCTGGAGGCCCTGCTGGTTGAGACGGATCGATGGTCTACCCGTCTGAAACCAAAGACTATTTTTTTTGGCGGCGGCACTCCCAGTGCCCTCTCAATCCCACAGTTTGAGAAGCTCCTGGGCGGCCTTCGTTCGAGGCTCGATCTAGGTGCTCTGGAAGAGTGGACCATCGAGATGAATCCCGCGACCGTGGCCCCTGATAAGGCCGCATTATTAAAGGATTTTGGAATCAACCGCATCAGCATGGGCGTTCAGTCTTGGGATGATACTGTCCTAAAGTCACTGGGACGAACGCATGACGCCGACAAGGCGGAGGAATCATTTCAGGTTCTTCGGAGAGCTGGTTTCGATAATGTCTCCATCGATCTCATCTTCGGAGTGCCGGGGCAATCCTTGGAATCATGGAGACGTACCTTGGAAAGAAGCCTTCGACTAGCCCCTGAGCATCTTTCGGCCTATGGACTCACCTACGAAGAGGATACCGACTTCTTCCAAAAGCTGGGACGGGGAGAAATGGAACCCGACGAAGGTTTGGAGGCTGATCAGTTCGAACTGACGGCGAAGCTCTTGGGAAATGCCGGATATGCACAATATGAGGTTTCCAACTACGCCCTCATCGGGAGGGAATCGCGGCACAATTCTGCCTACTGGAGAGGCTCCGATTATATCGGACTCGGTCCGAGCGCCTTCTCCACCATGGGGTCGCGTCGATGGAGGAATATCCGGGAAACTGGAATCTACAGTGAGACAACCATGGCAGGCTCCACAGCCATTGATTTTGAGGAGGAGGTTTCCGAGCGAGTGAAGGCTGGTGAGCGGGCCGCCTTCGGAATGAGAACCAATTCCGGATTGCTTGTCTCGGAATCCACCCTATGGGAGTCCGAGCTGAAGGGGGCTCTGAGCCAGGGGCTCGTGAATCTCGAGGGGAATCGTTGGCTCCTCACTCCCAAAGGACGCCTCCTTGCCGATACGGTCGCGGAGATCTTCGTATGAGGAAACACGATCTTGTAGTGATCGGGGCCGGACCCGCTGGTAGCACCTGCGCAACCCTCTGTGCGAAGTCCGGGAAAAAAGTTCTCCTCCTGGAAGCGTCGCGTTTCCCCAGGGACAAAGTCTGCGGTGATTGTCTGAATCCCACAGCTTGGCCTGTTCTCGATGAGCTCGGTATTGCCGACCAAGTACGCTCCCTCCCCTCGACCATACCCCGAAGGATACGATTTTCGGTGGTTGATGCGGGCCACACGGAAATTTCACTCCCACAATCGAGTGAGTCATCTCCCGAATTGGTGGTCAGACGCAGGGATCTGGATGCACTACTTGTGGATCATGCCATTACTTCCGGGGTGATTTTTCAGGATGGATCACCGGTAACCAGCCTTCGAAGAGTATCCGGGCTCTGGGAAATCACCACCTCACTGGGAGAGAGTCATCTCGCCCGGCTTGTCGTTGCGGCTGATGGACGGAACTCCGTCACCGCACGACACCTTGGAATGCATGCTCCTCTTCAGCGGACTGCCAGGATCGGCCTCCAAACACATATCCCCCACCCCGAGGGATATGATGGCACCCTTGAGATGCGCATCTACAAGAATGGCTACGGAGGCTTGGCAGATTTAGGAAACGGCCTCGCCAATCTCTGCCTGGTTGCCAATGACGGCGCCATGAAGGATCTGCGCAAGGAAGCGGAGCAATACTATCCTGTCGCTTCAGCTGCCGCATGGAGAAGCATTACTCCGATTTCCAGAGCAACTGCGCGTAGCGTAGCTCGCGACGGAGTTTTCCTCTGCGGCGATGCGGCTCGCGTCGTCGAACCCTTCACAGGAGAAGGAATTTCTTTCGCCCTGAGGAGCGGGGCGCTTCTTGGGGCGATTATGAACTCAGGTGCATCTGACTCTCCCGGTATACTTCTCAAGAAGGAGGAACTCTACCGAAGGGAACACCGCGATCTTTACAGAAACGGCCTTTTGGTGAACCAACTGACACGTCTTCTTTCAGAGCATCCACGTATAGCCCACGCACTTGCTCCCCTCATCCTTCGATATCCTGAACTTCTCTCCTATCTGACTCGAAAGGTTATCCGTTAGCACTTCGAATGTAGTGCATTGTTTTTGCATTAATTATTGAAATCCTTCAGCTTTAGTCCTTTGATCCAAGGGTACTCCAAAAAAATATGTCCGTAGAAATCCTCTCTCGTATTCAGTTCGCACTGACGGTCTCCTTCCATTTCCTCTATCCACCGATGACCATCGGGCTGGGAATGCTGCTTGTCATTATGGAGGGTCTCTATCTGAAGACCAAAAACCCCCTCTTTCACCAGCTTGCCCACTTCTGGACACGGATCTTCGGTCTGATTTTCGCGATTGGTGTGGCGACTGGCATTGTGATGGAGTTCGAGTTCGGGACGAACTGGGCTGCTTACTCACGTTTTGTCGGTGATATCTTTGGCAGCGCCCTGGCTGCAGAAGGTATCTTTGCTTTCTTTCTTGAGTCGGGTTTCCTGGCCCTTCTCCTTTTCGGCTGGGACAAGGTCGGCCCAAAGATGCACTTCTTCGCAACGTGCATGGTCTGCCTGGGATCACACTTCAGTGCCATCTGGATCCTGATTGCCAACTCCTGGATGCAGACCCCGGCCGGGTATCATTTGGAAAAGATCGTCGGAAGTGTTCATACGCGACTTCCCGAGGGCTATATCGTTCAGGCTTCCGACTTGGGGCATGTTCGCGCAGTCGTTGATAATTTCTGGGCAATGATTGCCAACCCCTCTTCGATGAACCGCATCTGTCATGTCGTCTTCGGATCATGGCTTGTAGGATCCTTCCTGGTCCTCAGTATCTGTGCGTGGTATCTGCTCAAAGGTCGCTTCACGACCTTCGCCCGCACATCGATGACGGTGGCGGCATGTTTTGCTGCCTTCACGACCGTACTGCAATCCATTAGTGCTGATTCCACCGCCCGCGGTGTGGTCCGCACTCAACCGATCAAACTCGCCTCCATGGAGGGTGTCTACGAGACCCATGACTACACACCGATGACCCTTTTCGGATATGTCGACACGAAGAATCAGACTGTCCATGGCCCTCAGATTCCAGCTCTCCTGAGCTTCCTCTGCTTCCATAACTTTAAGCAACCCGTGCAGGGACTCCTCTCGATGCCAAGTGATGAATTCCTTGCTGCTCGTAATCCCGGTCTTACCAAGGAAAAGCTCGCTGAGATTCGTCCGAATTATTGGCCCGTCGTCGGAGCCGTCTTTCAGACGTATCATCTTATGATCGGCATCGGATCAGCGGTCTTCGGCCTCTCCTTCCTGGCACTCATGCTCCTCTGGAGAGGATTGCTCTTCAGAGCGGATAATCCCATCATCCGTGCGCTTCTCTGGATCTATGTTTTTGCCGTGATTGCTCCCCAGATCTGCATGCAGGCGGGTTGGTACACCGCTGAAATGGGACGCCAGCCTTGGATCGTCTATAATCTCCTGCGGACCTCCGACGGTCTTTCACGTGCCGTTCATGCGAATCAGGTGGTCTTTTCAATCATTCTCTTTGCCCTTATCTACACCCTTCTCTTCATCACCTTCATCTACCTGTTGAACAATAAAATCCAACATGGCCCTGATGAGGATCAAGATCATCACACCAAGGCTCCCGGAGTGAGTGATGCAATCGCAGCAGGCCTCTTTACACATAAGGGACGCGCCTCCAGCCAGGAGTAACTAGAACCACCATCTGCTCCCAGCCATGCACCATCTCGCTCATTTTCTTAATCTGAACATCGTCTGGTTTATCCTAGTTGGAGTCCTCTTCACAGGATACGCGATCCTGGATGGCTTCGACTTCGGCGTCGGAATCCTCCATCTCTTTGTGAAGAAGGATGAGGATCGTCGCATCCTGCTGAATTCCATTGGCCCTGTCTGGGATGGCAATGAAGTCTGGCTAGTCACCGGTGGTGGAGCGCTCTTTGCCGCTTTTCCGGGGGCTTATGCGACCGTCTTCTCCGGGTTCTATGATGCTTTCATGCTCCTGCTGGTGGCCTTGATCTTCCGTGCCGTGGCTATCGAGTTCCGCAGTAAGGAGCCTGGTAAGTCCTGGCGCCAGGCTTGGGATATTGCTTTTAGCGTTGCTAGTTTCTTGGCGGCCCTGCTGATTGGGGTTGCGATGGGTAATATCACTCGCGGCATTCCCCTCGATAAGGAGGGTGATTTCGCGGGTACCTTCTTGGGACTACTCAACCCCTATTCACTTCTCCTCGGAGTCACGGTGGTGGCCCTATTTGCGATGCATGGAGCCATTTTTCTCGTGCTCAAAACCGAAGGAGAACTCCAAGCCACGATCAAGGGATGGGTTCCCCGCTTGATCGCTCTCTTTCTGATTCTGTTTCTCGCTTTCAATGCGGCCACCTTCTTTGAGTGCCCGGATCTGGTGGCCGTGATGCTCACTCGCCCCTACGGATTCATTATCCTGGGACTCGATATCCTGGCGGCTATTTCAATCGGTCTAATGACTGCCAAGGGGTATGAGTTCGGCTCCTTCCTGATGTCGGCACTCACCATGGTTCTTCTGATGGCGGTTCTTGGGATTTCCTATTTCCCTCATATCGTCATGTCGATGCCCAATCCCGGCAACAGCCTGACCATCTACAACTGTGCCTCCTCCCACAAAACGCTCGGGTACATGTTCGTTATCGCCTGCATTGGCGTCCCGATTGTTTTGGCCTACACCGTCAGCATCTACTGGATCTTCCGCGGAAAAACCCGCTTGGGTCACGTCGGGTACTAACAAAACTTAGGATTGGAGCACTCTCTGGTGTTTCTTTCTTCAGGTTTACGATTCTAGGGTTCATCCTTCCTTTTTTCCGGCGGTGTAGTCCAATGGCAGAGACAAGCGACTTAAAATCGCTCCAGTGTGGGTTCGAGTCCCACCACCGCTAGAGGATAAAAAAAGCAAAATCAAGGCAAACAGTTAACGGTGTGAATTATCTTGTGAGATGTTCTGATTTCATGAGAAGTACCTGATGGAGTCCTGCTTGCAGGTACTATGAAAAAAACCTCGAAAGCTCCCCCATCCCCTGGCAAGGAACGTATTGCGATTGTCGATAGTCAACCTTCGAGCCGCATCGGGGTGTCTCATTTCATCAAGAAGATTGGTCGTTGGGAGATCGCATGGTCGAGCGCTACTGCCGAAGAGGCGATGGATAAAATCTCCAAGGATGAGCCGGATCTCATGATCCTGGAGATCCAACTCATCGGAAAGGATGGGCTGGAGTTCATCAAACACCTGATGCCTCTCTATCCCAATCTGAAAATTCTCGTTCATTCATCTCATAGCGAGGAATTCTATGCGGAACGCTGCCTCAGGGCTGGCGCCATGGGTTACCTGCACAAGATGGACCCGATGGGAAATTTTGAAAAAGCCGTGGAAAAAGTTCTCCACGGGGAGCTTTACTTGAATCCGCGACTGGCAAGACAGGCCCTGCACTCTCTGGTCCATCATGCCGGCAGCCTCAAGGGAGATGATCACAACCTCCATAATCTCACCGACCGTGAACTCGAGATCATGATTCTCATGGCCAAAGGCGACTCCTGCCAGGACAGTGCGGAGAAACTAAAAATCAGTCCACGCACCGTGCAGGTGCACAGAAACAATATCCGTCTCAAGATCGGCTTGGAGAGCGCCCTGCAACTCCATGCATACGCCGTTCGTTTTTATGGGGATAATCTCTCCGTCAATCAGAACACCCCCTCCCCATCGAAGAGTACCGCCAAAAATCAAAAGTCAAAAGCGAGGTCCAAATCATCAGGTACCAACGGGAGCATTGATCATCCAGAGGTAAACGCATCCCTCAAGCGTTTTGTGGAACGTTTCCCTTAATTAACTTAGGAAACCTCTCGTTATATCGCATATCGCCCACCGGGGGGCGATGGGCCTAAGTGTTTTACTTAGGTTTTAATAAGCAGTTCCCCATCTACCGCAGTGACTGCTCATGGGTCATTATTCTCATTAATGAACCCAAGCTCTTCAACAAAACACACCCGCCCCCACAACCGCAAGATGCCAGCCCCGCTTGCTCCCTCAGGGCAACGCAAACGCTATGGTCACTCCCTCGATGGCTTTTTAAGCAAAGCTTCTCAGTCCGCAGAAGCCCTCTTCCCGATTGGTTACCAGATCAGCGTGATCTGCATCTATCCCTCCGTCGAAGGAGGAAGACTCGCAAAACAATGGCTGGAGTCAGCATTCCATCATTCTGCTCCTCATACCAGCACCTGTATTGAGTACTACAACGATGCGGTCCTGAGTCATGACGGGATCAGCTGGGAACATGTCATCGAACGGGTCATGCCCGATGTCATCCTGATGGTCTGTGATGGCACGAGTCAGCTCATCGCCGGTTTAAGGCATTCACTGAGGGATCTGCTTGCGAAGTCATGCAATGGCAAAAAACCACTCGTGATTTTCCGTGATCTGGAACCCCACCCAAGCATCAATGCCAGCGTTCTACTCGACTATGTATCAGCCCTCACTGATCGAAATCGTTGTCAGCTTCATGCAATGAACGGGGATGGATCACCAATTCCATGCTTTCGCCATCCCCGTCATCTGCTCAAGGGGCGCAGCCATCACGAGTAATCATCCAAGAAGACTTCATTATGAACATTCTCATCACTGGCGGCGCAGGATTCATCGGATCCCATCTTGCGGAACATCACCTCGCCAAGGGCGATGAGATTGTTTCCGTGGATGATCTCAGCACGGGGAGCATGCAGGTTCTTGAGGGATTCGACCGCAAGAACCTACGCTTTGTGAAGGCTGACATTCTGAACTGGCGTGATCTGGATAACGAAATCGCCAAAGCCGACAGGATCTATCACATGGCGGCCGTGGTGGGGATGTTCCGTGTACTGAAGGAACCGGTGGAGGTGACCCGCGTGAATGTTCTCGGCACGGAGAGGATTCTCGAGAGCGTTGCCCGTTGCGGAAATCTTCCGGAACTCGTCATCACCTCCAGTTCCTCCGTCTACGGCCACTCACACGAGAAAGTGCTCAGGGAAGGAATCGAACTGGTCTACTCTCCCGAGAAAGGGGGTCTGACAGCCTATGCCTTGAGCAAGCTCACCAATGAGGTTCAGGCCATGGCTTATCGTGAGATCCATGGCCTCCCGATCTCCATTCCCAGGCTCTTCAATGCGGTCGGCCCAAGACAGTCGGGCAACTATGGGTTTGTCCTGCCGCGCTTCATCAAACAGGCCCTCTCCGGCGCACCACTAACCGTCTACGGCGACGGCACACAGACCCGATCTTTCTGTGATGTGCGCGATACGGTGGCGGCACTCGATCTGCTGGCGGGGAAACCTGAGGCCTGGGGACTTCCTGTGAATGTAGGCAACCCCCGGGAAATCGCGATTATCGACCTCGCCAGGATGGTGATCGAACGTTCGGGCAGCAGCTCTGCGATCGAGTTCATTTCCTTTGAACAAAGCTACGGAAGCCAATTCTGGCAGATCACCCAGCGACGCCCTTCGGTCGATCTTCTGAAGGAACTCACGGCATTCACTCATCAGTGGACACTCGAAAAAACAATCGACGACCTGATCGCACGAAACCGGGTCCTTGTTGTTCCCGATGGGAGACTTCTCTGATCATGCACACCGCCACTTTCCATCGCCTTCTGGCTCCCCTCACCATCATTGTTTTCGCGATGTGTGGCGTCCGCACCCATGCCGAGGGTAATGCACCGATATGGAACCTCACTGAGCCAATCCCCTTCCAGGAGCAACCCGATACCTCGGGACTGGGCCTCTACGAACGGGCGGAACTCTCCACCTCCAGTCAGCAGATCATCAAGGCGCGCGAGGAATACAGGCAGGCCTACGAACAAAATCCCGGCGACCATCGACTCAAGGAGCAGTATGCCTGGTTCCTTTATGCAAATGGATTCCATGATAAGGTGACCCTGCTTCTGCTGGAGCAATCCCTTCGTGACGGTGATTCGATCGATCCCGCTGGTCTCTTCAATGCCAGCGTGGAAGTGAGGGAGGAATTGGGCCTTCCGGCAACACCGCTTAAGAAGCCGCAGGGAACACCGCGTCGAATCATTCCCCGACACAGGATCGTGACCTCTCAATCCACACAAGAGTCCGGCGACGGAAAGAAAGTGGTGAAAGGCGAAATCGAGCAGGTTGAGGCGTTCCACCACTGGACCTTCTCTCCCTATTATGACTACAGCTTTTTCAATCACGGCCGTCAGGGATGGCAGGAAGAAGACGCAACTCTGGTTTACCAGTTTAACAAGCGCTTCGCGCTCGGTGGAGAGATCGACATCATGCAGCGCCCTCCTTCGGGAACGGACACCTATTACAGCGCCCTTGCCTCTTACTACCTCTGGAAGTGGTTGGAGGTGCATGGGAAGATCTCCATCTGCCCGGATCCTACCTTTGCCGCGCTCCAGATCTACCAAGGGGGCTTTATTTATCAGGCCTCGCCCAGAGTGGGCCTTCTGCTCGATTACCAGCATTACAATTTCATCCAAGGGCCGATCGACCAGATCAATCCGGGACTGGTCTATAACTTCACCGATCAGACATCGCTTGCCTTCCGGTATGTGAGGGGATGGGCCTACAACTCCCTCGAGTACAACTACTACTCCACGGCTCTCAACTTCGGGTTGCCCGGAAATCGGAAACTCACGATGGCTTTTTCTTACGGTACAGACCCTGACAGTGAAGTCGGAGCGAATAACAGCAACGTGACCAGCCTCAGCCCCGCTTACACCTATTCGCTCTTTTTTACCCAACCGATCACCCGAGACCTGAGTCTCTTCACGGGAGTCCAGTACTGCTACCGGCTTAAAGAGAGCGGTGGGCAGCTCTACGAACAGCTCACACCTACCATCGGCTGCACCTGGAAATTCTGACCATGAACCTGCTCACCATCGTCACCATCACGGCAGCGATCCTCACGCTACTCAGCCTCTTTCTACTTATTTTAATCATAGGAATGAGGATTTTCACCGACCGGAGTCTCGATCATGAGGCCGACTTCCGGAAGCGCTCCATTCCTCTGATCAAGGCATTCCTTCGAGGAGAGACAACCGTTGAGATCGTCACCCCTATTCTACTTAAAGATGAAAATCTGGCACTGCTGATCCTGATGGAGGAGGCAGATTCCCTAGATGAGGAGGGAGGAAAAAAACTCCATCCTCTCTTCGCTGCATTACCGCTGCTTAGGAAAGAAGAACACTCGCTGACTAGCCGTCTCTGGCAAACACGCCTTCACGCTGCAGAGCGTCTTGGTTACCTTGGCGACGATACCTCTATGCCAGCGCTCATGACAGCCCTCCGTGATGATGTGGTCGGCGTCCGTTTCGCTGCGGCACGTTCCCTGATCCAACATGGTTGCACTGATGCCGTTGAACCGATTCTCAGTTCCCTTGATATCCCGGGCGAGGTCTCTCAGCGACGCGTTGCAGAGATTATCTCCTCACTCGGACCAAGGGCAATTGATTCCATCCTGAAGGTGATGAATGGTCCCGGTTACGACGATTCCACCCTCTCCATTGCCGCCCGTGTCTCGGGAATCCTGCGTTCTGAGCGGACGATTCCTTCTCTCCGCCATCTTCTGAAACATCCGGTGGCGAATGTCAGGCTCAATGCCGTCCGTTCCCTCTCCTCCATCGGCGATCATGCCGTGATCCAAGACATCGCCGCTCTCGGTGAAGATTCCTCCTGGGAGGTCCGTAGCACCGTGATGGCCGCACTGGGTAAACTCCGTGCCTCCGAAAACATCCCTCTCTTGCTTCAGGGACTCTCCGATCAGGAGTGGTGGGTTCGGCACAATGCCGGCGTCGCCCTCGTGCTGATGGGCGATCAGGGGATCACCGCACTCAAGGATGCCGTTGATCATCATGTCGATGCTTACGGGCGAGACATGAGTCGTCAGATCCTTCAGCAAAACGGACTTCTCGAACCGACCACGGAGGCTCTCCCATGACCACTATCCACATCCTGCTCTGGCTGATCCTGGCCTATTACATCTCCCTGCACGCGATCTACCTGATACTCGTTCTTGTCGGTGCAACTCAGGCAAGACGTTATCGTCGCGGGATCACCTTTGCGGAATTCCGGAGGATCGGTGAATCCCCCCTCACCATGCCGATCTCATTGATCATTCCCTGCTATAATGAGGCGTCAATCGTCGTTGCCACTGTCCGAAATGCGCTTCGACTGAACTATCCCCAATTCGAGGTGATCGTTGTCAGCGATGGATCCACCGATGGAACTATCGACATCATGAAAGAGAGCTTCCATCTTCGTAAGATCGACCGCTTTGGAAGGAAACACATCCTGACCAAGGATATCCTCGGCATTTACGAATCCCCCGATCATCCGAATCTTGTTGTCATCGACAAAGTGAACGGGCGCAGGGCCGATGCCATCAATGCCGCCGTGACACTCTCGCGCTATCCCCTCCTCTGCATCATCGATGCCGACTGCGTGCTCGAATCTGATGCCCTCCTCCACATGGCGCGCCCCTTTCTGCGCGATACTGGTGTCGCCGCCGTGGCGGGAATCGTTCGTCCTTCCAATGGTCTGAAAATTGTCGACGGGAAGATCCTCCAAAACACGCTTCCCAAGACCCTCCTGGGAATGAACCAGGAGGTTGAGTACGCGCGTAGCTTCCAGTGGGCCAGAATTGGTCTCTGCAGATTGAAGAGCATGCTCTGCATCTCCGGCGCCCTCCTTCTGATCAAGAAGAGTCTCTTCGAGGAGGTCGGCGGCCCATGGCCTCAAGCCATCACTGACGATATTGAGTTCACTATGCGACTCAATCGTCACATCCATGACAGGCGCAGAAAAGACCATGCACGCCTTGTGTTTTCTCCGGATGCCGTCTGTTACACCGAGATTCCCGAGAAAATCGGCCAGTACGCTTCCCAGAGGAACCGCTGGCAGCGCGGAACCATGCAGGCGCTCATGCGCAATGCCGGGATGATCTTTAATCCACGCTACGGCATGACCGGCCTGTTCGGCATGCCCTTCTTCCTCATCTTTGAGGCGCTGGCAGCCATTGTGGAACTCTCCGCCTGGGTGCTCATGGTCGTTTGCCTGACACTCGGGATCGCCTCCGGCGTTGAGATCATTGCGATGATCTTCCTGGCCTATATCCTTGGAGTCTTTCTTTCCCTGACTGCCGTCCTGCTGAGCGAGTCGACCCGTTTGCGTGCGGCCAACTGGTGCGACTTCTGGCGCCTTATCCTCGCCATCCTGCTTGATAACCTGGGATTCCATCAGTTTCATCTGATCATCCGCGTGATCGGAACCTTCCAATACCTGCTAGGACGCAAGGATCTTGGAGCAGTCATGACCCGCAACGGTAATCAGTCATCCCTAACCCCACACACCCCATGATCGCCAAACCCTCTAATTCCTGTTACGAAGTCGCCGTCGTCGGCCTTGGCTATGTCGGAATCCCTCTCGCCGTTGGATTCGCAGAAGCCGGATGCCGCACCATCGGCTTTGATCTCAATCACAACCGTGTTCGTGAGCTCCAATCGGGATGCTCGCCGCTGACCACCGTCCCATCAGAAAGAATCAAAGCAGTAACTGAAAAGAATCTCCTCACCTTCACCGGCGATAAGAACGACCTGGCCCAGAGCGATGCCATCATCATCTGCGTCCCGACACCACTCCGCACTCATCTTGATCCCGACATCGCCTTCATCCTGTCCGCTGGAGAAGAAATCGCCCCGATACTCAGGAGAGGCATGCTGGTCTCCCTCGAGTCGAGCACCTATCCGGGAACGACACGCGAGGATCTACGCAAGGTTCTGGAGGAGAAATCGGGCCTCAAGGCAGGAGTCGACTTCGCACTTGCCTTCTCACCTGAACGCGAGGATCCCGGCAATAAAATGAGTATCCTGAAGGAAATGCCGAAGGTCGTTGGCGGACTAACACCCGATTGTCTCGAGCGTGCCGTCGAACTCTACGGGCGCGCCGTCAGCAAGGTCGTTCCCGTCAGCAGCTGCGATACAGCCGAGGCCGTGAAGCTCACGGAGAACATCTTCCGCTTTATCAACATCGCCCTCGTGAACGAACTCAAGCGAATCTATACCCCGATGGGAATCGACATCTGGGAGGTGATTGATGCAGCGAAGACCAAGCCCTTCGGCTTCATGCCCTTCTATCCCGGACCCGGCGTCGGCGGTCACTGCATCCCGCTCGATCCCTATTACCTCACCTGGAAGGCCCGTGAGTTCAATCTCGACACGCGCTTTATCCAGCTTGCGGGTATGATTAACCGAGGCATGCCCTTCTATGTCGTCAGCCACCTGATTGAGGGGCTCAATGCGCTTGCCCTTCCCATTCAGGGAGTCCGCATCCTGATCCTGGGTGTCTCCTACAAACCGAACATCCCGGATGATCGTGAGTCACCCTCCTATGAGATCATGAATATCCTCCGTGAAAAAGGTGCGGAGATCGATTACTACGACCCCTTCATTCCAGTGATCGAGAAGCATGCCGGCCCTCACTGGGAAGGTCGTCACTCCATCGAATGGAATCCCGAAACACTCTCCAAGTACACGGCCGCCGTCGTCTGCACCGCGCACAAGGGTGTCGATTACACAGTCCTTGCCGAGCAGATCCCGTTGATTGTCGACGCCTGCAACATCGTCCCCAAAAACGGCAAAGCCCATGTCATCCCCGCCTAACAAGAATCTTACAAAAAATAATTCGCGCAGAGGCGCAGAGGCGCTGAGAGTTAAGATAAATGAGTGAAAATGAGATTGGCACTCGAGTGATTGAGGTGGCGATCGGTCTCCATCGAGAACTTGGACCCGGCCTCTTGGAATCCGTTTACGAGGTCGTCTTGTCTCGAGAACTGCAAGATCTGGGACTGCAAGTAGAACGCCAGGTTTCCGTCCCCATCAGTTACAAAGGGGTCAACTTTGACGAAGGATTCCGTGCCGATATCATCGTGGAACACAAGGTCCTCCTAGAGCTAAAATCGGTAGAGCGAATCATTCCAGCTCACAAGAAACAGGTTCAGACCTACCTAAAGTTGACAGGATTAAAACTCGGATACCTTCTCAACTTCGGTGAGGACGTTCTCAAGAGTGGAATCACCCGCTGCGTGAATGGACTTGACGATTAGATTTCTCCCTCCCCTGCGCCTCTGCGCCTCTGCGGGTAAACATTTAACAATATCACTCCTACTCATGGGATCTTCACTCACAGCGGGGGAGTACTTCGAGGGGTTTGACAATCCGGGGAAGCCGCCTGCAAGAGAGGGCATCAACTGGGGATACACGGATGAATTGACACCTGTCGCCGGATGGAGATCGATCATCCCCGGTGATGGCTACGCCCATCTCTCGGTCACGAGCCATTCGCTCCAGAAGCAATTCAAGAGACTCCCGGACGGCAGTGATTTCCTCCCTTTCCAAACCCTCTCCCTTGGTCCTGTCGGGAGTAATCACCGGATCAGTATCCGAGCTAAGAACGCCGCCATTCCCGGCGTCGCCTGCGTTCTCTTCACCTACCGCGAGAAAACCAAGGTCGACGAAATCGACATCGAGATCACAGCGGACGACACCCAATCACCCGGGACCGGACATCCTACTGGTACCCATGGAGGTTGGACAGACCTCCGCCTCAACACCTGGGCCAATGCCACGGGTGACGTTGGCAACAGCGGTGACTCCCTCCTGCCGAAGCGCAGCATCCGCATGCCCATCCATGATACCTCAGGGAAACGGATCTCACACCGGGATGATCTCTTCCACATCTACACGATCGAGTGGCGTCCCGAATCCGTCCGTTTTTTCATCGACGGGGTTCAGCAGGCATTCATCGATGACGTCGTTCCTGATTATCCATCCATGGTGCTTTTCGGAATGCGGCGCATGCCCTGGTCGGGTCAGCCCGACTGGACAGGAAAACTGACCATGCTGGTTGACTGGATCGATATCGAAAGCTTGTAAACATGACAGCCGCGGTGATTTCAGGGCGGTAAACTTAAGCATTCTGCTTATTGCAATTTCTTCCCCATGCGGCGATGACGGACGTATCGTTACTGTATGGATGAAATGATACAGACAACCCCCGCTGAATCGGTTTCACCACCCCTCCATCCGCGGGAGGAGGAACGCATCGCCCGACTGCTCGGCTACGACATCCTCGATACAGAGCCAGATATCATTTTTAACCGTCTGACAGAAATGGCGGCGCAGATCACCGGATCACCGATCGCCCTCATCTCTCTGGTCGATCGGAATCGTCAATGGGTGAAGTCTCACTACGGTTGCGATCTTCAGGAATCACCCCGTAAGGATGCCTTCTGCGCTTACACGATCCTCGATCCGGAGAAACCGATGATCGTTACGGATGCGGAGAAGGATCCACGCTTTATGCACAACCCCTTCGTCACGGGGGATCCCCATATCCGCTTCTATGCCGGAATTCCGCTTCAAAACGGCGACGGCCTTCCCATCGGCAGCTTCTGCGTCATCGATCAGAAGCCACGTGAACTGACACCGGAGCAGATCACCTCAATTCAGGACCTTGCGCGGATCGCCATGGATTACATGAATGTCCACCGCTCCAACCGGAAGCTGACAAATCTGCTCATGAGGGAGAAGGAGATCTATAATCACCTGCTCCGAAGCACCACGGAAATGGCCGTTGAGGCACCCAGTTTCGACGACGCTCTTCATAGCTTGATCGATCATCTCGATCCAGAACTCGGATATCTCTCATGCCGGATCAGGAACATGCAGACCGGCGGAACGACCGGCATTATCTATAATCCCCTCCTCCCAAAGGATCCTGAACTTGCAACCCTCTGGGTGCAGCTTGACTCAGCTCCCCAGTATCCCACCGGAGAGCACACAAAGACTGAATTCATCTCCACAGGATCCCTACATCCCGAGTTTTCTTATCTGGTGGTCCCAGTGAGGATTCGTGATCGCCTGGTGGCCGTGATCGAACTGATCTACCCGGATCATCGCAAAATGGATCCCCGAATTCGCGAAGTCTTCGACATCATGGCGACGAATCTCGGCATTGTGGCGGAACGCGAATTGGTCAATGTCGAACTCCAGAGAAAAGCCACCCACGATGCCCTCACGGGAGCTGCGAACCGAACCGTCTTCATTGCGCAGCTGGAGAAATCGATTGCTGATGCCGACAGTGTTAATCCCACTTCGGCACTCCTCTACATCGATCTCGATGGATTCAAGGAGGTGAATGACAACTTCGGCCATCAGACAGGCGACCGCCTGCTGATTGAGGTGACTCAGCGTCTCAAAGCCATCTGTCGAGGAGAGGATCTGATGGGTCGTCTGAGTGGTGATGAATTCGTCATTCTGGCGCACCGGATCAGTGACCAGAGCGATCTGGAACTTTTGCTCCAGCGGATCCAGCGCCACCTTGCGATGCCCTTCATGATGGGAGACCTCGAGATCAGGATCGGATCGAGCATTGGATGTGCGTATCTCGATAGCAATGAGATCTCCACGACGGAACTGATCCGACGCTCCGAGGAGGCGATGTATCTCGTCAAGACCGGCATGCGCAAAAACTACTGCATCGCGGACGCGTCGATTATTGAGGAGTTCAAAACCCAGCGAAAACTCGATCGGATGATCCGCGAGTCCGTGCGCGAAAAAAGAATGTTCATGGCCCTGCAACCAATCGTTGACTACCAGAGCGGTGCCATCATCTCCGCGGAGTCGCTCCTACGGGTCGTGGACAAGAAGGGTGAAGTGATTGCCGCCGAACACTTCATCGACTCGCTCGAAAGGATGAGGATGATGCCAGAGGTTGACGAATGGGTCTTCGCAGAAACACTCAGGTTCATAAAGCAGAACCGAAAAGAGCTGGAATTGATTCCCGAATTCAGGGTCTCGATCAATGTAAGCCCCGCGATCCTCATGGTCAGCGGGTATGCCAAACTCTGCCTCGCCCGTCTCAAGGATGCCCGGATACCACCGACGATGCTCCGTTTGGAAATTGTGGAAAACCATCTCCAGACATCCAATCCTTGGCTCCATGACAACCTGATTCAACTCCGGGATGCAGGAGTCATGATTGCGGTCGATGATTTTGGAACAGGATATAGCAATCTGCAGTACCTCACCGCACTCCCGATCGACACGATTAAGATCGATAAGATCTTCCTCGCGGGAATCATTCCCGGAGA
The DNA here is from genome assembly GCA_036824855.1 of Chthoniobacterales bacterium. GTDB lineage: Bacteria > Verrucomicrobiota > Verrucomicrobiia > Chthoniobacterales > UBA6821 > UBA6821. The sequence continues at coordinate 19,573 of DAISZK010000010.1, forward strand.
TACGCCCAAAAACGACCTTCTAGCTGCGATCGTGGGAATCGCAAAAAATCTGGGCTACAGGCTCATCGCCGAGGGAGTGGAACAGGAAGTCCAAGCCAATCATCTCAATGCTCTCGGTTGCACGATCATGCAGGGGTTTCTCTATGGAAAACCGATGAAAGAAGAGGAATTCATCAAGATCCTCAATTTACAGAATCACCCAGAGAAGCCTCAGGGTGTTAGCGCTTAATAACCTCCTCTAGACCGGATTCTTCCTTGGAAAAAGCGAGGAACAGAGACCCGATGAGAAAAGTGCCCCGGCAATAATTCCGAGGGACCAACTGGTCGGAAAGTGACCGTCGAAATGATGATCGAGCCACGACATCTTCAGACCCACAAAGCAGAGGATGAATCCAAGTCCGTACTTGAGGTAATGGAACTTGGAAGCCATTCCAGCAAGGAGAAAGAACAGAGCCCTTAGAGCTAGGATCGCAAAGATGTTCGAAGTGAAGACGATGAGAGGTTCTTTCTTGATGGCAAAAACAAGCAAAGACATTTTATGACTACTTGCATTACTTTATTTTACTGTAGAAGTCTACAGAGTTAAAAAAGTACGGGAATCAGTAAAACAGCAACCTGAGTAAATCTTTTTAAAGCAGAATAAAATCGGGACTGATTATTTACATAAATCCCATTTCATTCTTTTCCCGAGCTTCTGTATGAGCTGATAAGTAATTTTGGAGATACACCAGAGTGCTACCGGTAATCTAAGCATTTCTACTAATTGAGGATTCACGTAATCGGAGCGATCCTGAGGCCATGAAAGACAATGCAGAAAACTTCGGAAGCCGTTTAGGTTTCGCAAAGTCGGTTCACATCCCCATTCTTGGCAACGGGGCTTACCTAACAGCTGACTGGGTGATGCCACATCATCCGTGCGGGATTGTTCTCTTCGCACACGGAAGCGGTAGCAGCAGGAACAGCTCCCGGAACAAGGCCGTTGCCTCCTATCTGGTCAGCCGGGGCATGGGAACCTTTCTGCTCGATCTTCTGACACCTGCGGAGGAACGGATCGATGACATGACCCGTCACCTGCGCTTCGACATTCCGTTGCTTGCAGAACGACTTGTCGTAGCAACCCGTTGGATCCGTTTCCAGCGGGAAGAACAGGAGCTGCCGCTGGGTTACTTTGGTGCCAGTACCGGAGCCGGAGCAGCTCTGGTGGCCGCCGCAGAATTGGGTGAGGGAGTCGCGGCCGTCGTCTCTCGCGGCGGGAGACCCGATCTGGCAGGCAACTCCCTTCCTCAAGTCACCTCCCCCACCCTGTTGCTCGTGGGAGGTGAGGATGCAATCGTGGAGGATCTCAACCGGAAGGCTATGAATCTCCTGCACTGCACGAAGCAACTGACGATCATACCCGGGGCCACCCATCTCTTCGAGGAAGCGGGAACTCTGGATCAGGTCGCAACGCTGGCGGGGAACTGGTTCCTAAAACAATTCTCGGCAAGAAAGCCCGAGATGACGACGAAAGGGGGGGGCTTACGATGATCCGCTTCCGCAATCGGGAGGAGGCAGGACAGCTTCTCGCTCTGGAACTCGGCCACTATGCAAACCGCAAGGATCTGCTGATCCTGGCACTACCCCGTGGAGGCGTTCCGATCGCCCATGAGATCTCGAGGGTTCTCCATGCCCCGCTCGATGTGCTAGTGGTCCGAAAACTTGGTGTTCCGGGGCATGAGGAGATGGCCATGGGAGCGATCGCGACCGGCGGGATCCGCATGCTCAATCAGCAGATGATCACGGCCCTTCGTATCAGCCCCGAGGCTGTTGCTGAAGTCGATCGGTTGGAGCATGAGGAGCTGGCACGCAGGGAACGTGCTTACAGGGAAATGAATCCACCGCTCGACGCGAAGGGAAAGACGGTGATTCTGGTGGATGACGGAATCGCCACCGGATCGACCATGCAAGTGGCAATTGCCTCACTACGTAGGCACGATGTGGCTCGGATCGTCGTGGCGGCACCGGTCGCTCCGCCCTCTGTGGTGACCATGCTACGGCAGTTGGCCGATGAGGTTGTCTGTTTTCAGATGCCGGAAGACTTCGGAGGGGTCGGCCGGTGGTACGATGATTTCTCCCAGACCAGTGACAAGGAGGTTCGCAAGCTTCTGAGCAAAGGAGGGGGACACCCACCCGGCGGGCATGCCTTCCAAGCCTCGGCAAAAGCTCCCCACCTTACCGATTACCTATGAATGATGATGCCATATTATTGCGAGGTTCCGTCCGCCCGCTCACGGGTGCATCCAATGATTTTGATCCGATCATCGAACAGTCTAAGAACAAGCGTGTCGTCCTGCTCGGGGAGGCCTCCCACGGAACCCATGAGTTTTACCGGATCCGTGCCGAGATCACCAAGCGACTGATCCGCGAACAGGGTTTCAACGCCGTTGCGATAGAGGCGGACTGGCCAGACGCCTATCGCGTAAACCGCTTCATTCAGGGGACGGAAATCGATTCCGAGGCAATCGAGTCGCTGGGAGGTTTCAAACGCTTCCCCCAATGGATGTGGAGGAACACGGACGTACTCGACTTCATCGGGTGGCTCAGAAACTGGAACGACTCGATCGATGATCACCATCGCAAGGGCCATTATGAGGGAGGCTTCAAAGTCGGATTCTACGGTCTCGATCTCTACAGCCTCAATGCCTCCATGCAGGCCGTGATCGACTCGTTAAAGGAGTTCGATCCAGTCATGGCAAAGCGTGTCGCCGAGCATTACGCTTGCTTTGACCACTATGATAGCGACACCCATCGTTATGGGCTTCTTGCCAGTCGGGACATAACGGAAGGGTGCAGAAGCCAGGTGATGGCCGTGCTGATGGAACTCCATGGGAGAAGGGAAACCTTCTTGGGAAGCGACGGGCAACGGGCTCAGGATGAGTTCTTTAATGCGGAGCAGAATGCCCGTCTTGTCCATGACGCTGAGGAATACTACCGGACGATGTTCCGCCATGATGTCTCCTCCTGGAATCTGCGTGACCGCCACATGATGCAGACACTGCTCTTCCTAATGCATCATCTGAAAGAGACACAACTGCGCTCCAAGGTAGTAGTCTGGGCCCACAATTCACATCTCGGTAATGCATCCGCAACCTCCATGGGGGCGCGGGGAGAATTCAACATCGGCCAACTGGTGCGCGATCATTTCGACGGGGAGGCACTCTCCATTGGCTTCTCGACTCATCAGGGAACAGTCACCGCGGCCTCCGACTGGGATGGTCCTGCGGAGAGGAAGAATGTTATTCCTTCCCTACCGGAGAGCTACGAGCGGCTATTCCATGACACGGGAGTTCCGAATTTCTGGCTCGATTGCCACTCGGATCCGGAAGTGGAGGCAATGCTGAAAAATACCCGTATCGAGCGGGCTATAGGCGTCATCTACCGACCGGATACAGAGCGCCAGAGCCATTATTTCCGCTGCTCGCTGCCCGACCAGTTCGACGGAATTCTCTACTTCGACACTACCCGTGCCGTGGAACCGCTGGAACGCACCGTGGAATGGACGGCAGGCGAAGTCGACGAGACTTACCCCAGCGGACTGTAAAGAGAAGCGCGTCGGGGCTTATCCATCTTCCTTTTTCAATGGCAGAAGCCAGGATAAGAACGCGGCGGTGGCAAGAGCCCCAATGATGATCCCAAGCGACCAGAGGGTTGGGAAGTGACCGTCGAAATGATGATCAAGCCATGACATCTTCAGACCCACAAAGCAGAGGATGAATCCTAGTCCGTACTTGAGGTAATGGAACTTGGAAGCCATTCCAGCCAGGATAAAGAACAGAGCCCTTAGACCTAGGATCGCAAAGATGTTCGAAGTGAAGACGATGAAGGGCTCCTTGGTAATCGCAAAGATTGCCGGGACACTGTCGACGGCGAAGATGATGTCGGTGAATTCGATAAAGATCAGCGTGAGGAGGAGTGGCGTTCCCATGAGACGGCCAGCTTCACTGACAAGAAACTTCCCATCATGAAGCCCCGGGGATATCGGGAGAAACTTCTTGAGCGTTCGAAGGAGGAAATTCTGCGCGGGATCGGGATGCGACTCAGGACCGAATGCAACCTTGAGACCGGTGAATGCCAGGAAAACTCCGAACACGAGCGGTACCCAAGAAATCTGCATGAGCACCGATCCGAGGGCAATGAAGAGAGCACGGAAGAGGATGGCTCCAAGGATTCCGTAAAAAAGAATCTTATGGCGGTACTTCGGCGGAATCGCAAAGAAGTCAAAGACAACCAGAAAGATGAAAAGGTTGTCGATCGAGAGGCTCTTCTCCACCAACCAACCGGAGAGAAACTCGAGACTACATTGCTTGGCGAGAACCTGAGGATCATATCCGGCGAGTCTCGGATCCAGGGGAAAGAGATGTAGTCCGTAGAAATAGAGACCGACACAAAAAAGAAGTGCCAAGGAAACCCAAAGAAGCAGATTGAAGAGGGCCTCCCGATAGGTGATCTCATGCTCTTTCCCGTTCCTGCGCCGCATATCCAGGAAGAGACTTCCCAGGATCATCAGGACGAAGAGTCCATAGAGCCACCAGACGTGCTCCATGGGAAACAGCTCAGGGTGATAGGCGGAGGCGAGCATCACGATTTTTCCTCTTCGTCTTCGAGTAAGGAGAGATTCGGATCACGACTGACGAGCAGTTTATCAATCCGCTGACGGTCCATATCGACGATCTCAAAGCAGAAGCCATTCCGCTTGAACTTCTCCCCTTCCTCCGGGATGTGACCCAGGTGATGCAGGACAAAACCACCGATGGTCTGGTAGCGGTTCGTCACAAGTTCCTCATCGGGTAGTTCCAACGAAATGGCCTGAGATGTCTCCTCGAAATCGAGCTGGGCATCGATCAGCCAGCTCCCATCCTCGCGAGTAATGATCTCGGGATAATGCTGACGAACACCACGCTCTGGCAGTCGGCCAACGATCGCCTCGACCACATCCTTGAGCGTGACCATTCCTTCCACGACACCGAACTCATCCACAACGAGGGCCACATGCCGGCGGGTCGTTCGGAATTCCTCTATAAGGCGGGTGGCCGTCATGGTCGAGGGGACAAAGAGCGGCTGATTGAGGACATCCACGAGCTTCACAGAGCCGGTCATGGAGATGTTGGCCCAGAGGGACTTCACCGAGACGATACCCCTGATATTGTCATGGGTTCCCTCGAAGACGGGATAGTCGGAGTGTCCTGCTCCAGCGATCCGTCTCCAGTTGACTTCGTTCGGGTCATCCAGATCGAGCCATGTAACACGCGAGCGCGGCGTCATGAGTTCGGCGGCGGATTGCTCGTCGAGATCGAGGACACCTTCCACCATCTCCTTCTCGGCAACGTCGAAGGCGCCGCTCTCCAGTCCCTCATCCATCATCTGAAGCACCTCATCCTCGGTCTGCTCGGCGGTGCGGGTCCGATCAATATGGAGGGCACTGAGGAACGAGGAAAGTATCCCCCAGACCAATTCCGCAAGGGGATCAAGCCAAATGGTCAACCAATGGGCAAGGCGAGCCGCGGCCCTAATGGGAAGCGATTCATGAAGAGCCTCTCCGAGGGCACGTGAGAGAAGGATCCCCAGAAGCAGAATCAGGAAGGAGAGGATGGTAGCGGAAGCTCCAATCAGGAGAGCAAAGAGAATTGGAGGAGCATCCTTCCCCAAGGCAAGAAGATCCCGCATCGCCAGCATCGAGGCCAGGGTGAAGAAGAAGACTGAGGCGAGACGGAGTCCGGGACGGGGACGGGAGCCAGATCCTAGAAAAGAGACAACGCCATCGGCGTCCCCTCGCCTCTTAAGAAGGACCACATCGGCCATAACAAAAAGGCCGCCCGCAATAATCAGGGCGAGCGGAATCAGCAGGATGACCAAGTAATGCTCAAGAAAACCGAGATAGCTCATGCAGCGGAGGATTCCATAAGCTTGGACAGCACCTCGGGAGAAACCTCTAAGAGTGACTCCACGGATAGGTCACAATCACCGCACTCGATGAGTGAAGCGAGAGGGTTCGTGGTTGCGACCCCCACGACTTTCATCCCACCCCGTCGGGCGGCCTCGATTCCGGCAAAGGCATCCTCGATGACGATGCATCGCTGAGGAGCGAGTCCGAGAAGACCCGCTCCTTTGAGAAAAACCTCGGGATCAGGCTTCCCATGAGTGACATCCGTGCCACAGACGACAGCATCAAAGAATGCATCCAGGCCCGTCGCGGCAAAAAGCGCATCGAGATTGCCACGCGGTGTGGAGGAACCGACGGCTCGGGGAATTCCGGCCTCCTTGAGGGCAAGCAGCAACTCACGGGCGCCGGGCAGTACGACGACTCCTTCTGCGGCGACGAGTTCCCGATAGAGCTCTTCCTTGCGATCGGCCAATTCTTTGACGAGATGAGGATCGCTTCCCCAACCCAGCGCCGGGATAATGACCTCGTTCTTCTTGCCGAATCCGGCCTTGAAATGTCCCTCCGGGAGTGAGAGTCCACGTTCCGCAGCCAAAAGATCCCAGGAACGCTCATGCTGGGAGGAAGAGTCGATCACGACTCCATCCCAGTCAAAAAGGACACCGAACGAATGATTCATTCCTTCATTAATGAGGGAATCAGCAGAGTGCGGCAACGTCATTCTGGAAGGGTTGCACTCCTCGGACACTTGGGCGAAACTCATCCGACTCATGAGCCACCGAAAATTCCTCCCTATCCTGGGCTTGATTCTCGCGACCGCTCTCCCGATCTGCGCCAAGGATCCCGCCGTAGACAAAAACGCCAAAGGCGGAGCCGTGAATGGACAAAACCTCTCGGCAAGCGTGGTCAGGATCGAAGTGACCGATCAGGAAGCGGATTACGCATCCCCTTGGAATGCTGGTCATATCGGGGGAGGCATCGGCTCGGGATTTGTGATCATGGCTCCCGGCGGAAAGAAACGGATCCTGACCAACGCCCATGTGGTGAGCAATGCACGCTTCATCACACTGACCCGCGAACGGTTAAGTCATCCCTACACGGCCCATGTGGAGTTCATCGCCCACGATTGTGATCTGGCCCTGCTGAGTGTCGATGACCCTTCCTTCTTTGAGGGAACTATCCCGCTGGAACTCGGGGGAGTCCCCCTGATCGAGAGCGAGGTAAGTGTTTATGGGTATCCCCTTGGTGGAGAGCGTCTCAGCGTGACCAGAGGTGTCGTCTCTAAAATCGATTTTGATCTCTATACCCACTCCGGCGTTGATTCCCATCTGGTCATCCAGATTGATGCCGCGATCAATCCGGGCAATAGCGGCGGCCCCGTCCTTCAAGAAGGGAAGGTGGTCGGCGTGGCTTTCCAGGGGTATTCGGGTGATGTGGCGCAGAATGTCGGCTTCATGATCCCGATCCCTGTGATCGACCGTTTTCTGAAAGATCTCTCAAAGGGAACGTATACAGGCTACACCGACCTCTCGATCACCTTCCGCCCGCTTCTTAGTGCCCCTGCCCGCAAGGCCCTCGACGTGCGGGATGATGACCGCGGAATCCTTGTCACCGATGTTCAGGAAAAGGGGTCATCTCATGGGTTTCTGCAAAAAGGTGACGTGCTCCTTTCCATCGATGGTCATCCCATTGCCAGCAACGGACGCGTCGAACTCGATGGCCAGTCGATCGACATGACCGAGGTAGTGGAACAGAAATTCGAGGGAGATAAGGTTCGTTTCGGCATCCTACGCGATGGAAAACCGCTTGAAGTGGAATTCCCGCTCCAAGGCACCTGGCCGTTTAAGATGCAGGGAAATGCCTACGACGAAAAGCCCCGCTACCTGCTCCATGGGGGACTGCTCTTCCAACCGCTCGACCGAAACTTCCTAAATGCGGACAGCACGGCTGATCTAAGGATCAAGCGCGCCTTCGAGGACTTCGTGGAAAAACATCTCTATCTGGAGCGCCCAGAGATTGTCGTTCTAAGCCGCGTACTGGCCGATCCTGTGAACAAGGAATGCGATGGTCTGAGGCCCGGTATTGTCGATACCATCAACGGAAGGAAGATCCGCTCGCTCGCTGATGTCGCCACGGCCTTGGATCAGCCTGCCCGCTATGATGTCGTGATTCTTGAGGGCATTGGGGTGCCGATCGTGCTGAGCCGTGAAGAAGTCATGAAAGCAAATCCTCGCATCATGCAAACCTACGGCGTCCCCTCACCCCGAAACCTCTAATTTCTGGAAGATGTCCTCGATAAAACGATTCCTCTCCTTGGTCGGCTTCCTCGTTGCCTGGCTGGCACTGATGACAAGTTGTCAGGAAAAGAAATCCGACTCCCACTTGCAGAATCAATTGGGGGCGTCAGTCCTCCGAGTCACCTCGACGATCCAATATCCTGACAACCGCCGCCCCTGGATCAAGAAGCAGCCGTTCACGCGCGCTGGACTCGGGACGATCATCGAGGGAGGACGCCTGTTAGTCACGGCGGACATGGTTGCCCATGCCTGCTATATCGGCTTGGAAAAGCCTGAGGATGGACCGAAGGGCACGGCCGTCGTGGAAGCAATCGACGAGGAATGCAATCTGGCAGTCCTCAAGCCGGTGGAGCCTGAATTCCTGAAGGGAACGCAACCGCTCCAGCTTGACTCAATAATCACCCCGGGGAGCTCTCTCGAGATCCTCCAGCTCGAGCCGAACGGATCACCAGCTCTCAGTCCTGCCAGCGTCACCACGGTCGCCGTAATGCCGTATTCCTCGGATGGCGGTGCGTATCTGCTCTACCGTGCTTCCACGACGATCCCTCAGCGGGAAGGAAGTTTTGTCATTCCGGCACTGCATGAGGGGAGACTGGCAGGACTGGTGATGCGTTACGATCCCCACACTCAGTCAGCGGATATCATTCCAGCTCCGCTGATCGCCCGATTCCTGAAAGAGAGCGGAAAGCCCGGATATTCAGGATTAGCCCGAGCCGGACTGACCTATGGAGAGGCACGCGGAAGTACCTTGAGCAAATGGCTAGGGGTTCCCAAGGAGATGACCGGTGTCTATATCACCTCCATCACACCGGGTGGCCCGGCAGAAAAAGCAGGCCTGAGAAAAGGTGATCTGATCGTGCGGGCCGGAGGCAAAACGATCGATGGCGAGGGAAATTACACCGACCCCCGTCTCGGTAAAATCAACTTCAGCAATCTTGCCACCCTGGAATCCTCAGTCGGTGACAAGGGGGAGATTGTTTATTTCCGAAGCGCAGGCGAAGGCACTGGCACACTGGGAACAGCAACATTGACACTGGAAGGAAGGAATCCTCTGGCTGAAATCAGTCCTGCGCGCCTGAAGGGCGACTCTGTTCCCTTCACCTTCCTTGGCGGGCTACTCTTTCAAGAGCTGAGTAGGCCTTACTTACGGGAATGGGGAAGTAATTGGAGAACCGACGCTCCGCAGAATCTGGTAGCACTGGATACCTTCCAAGAAGATTTGCCGAAAGATCAGCAGAGACTGGTCATCATTTCTGCCATCCTCCCCTCCTCTCAGACCATCGGTCTGCAGGAGCTTGCACATAAGGTGGTCGTATCGATCAATGGCATGCCGATTCATGGTCTGGCTGATGTGAGCGAGGCCATCCAACATCCACAAAACGGCTTCCAGAGAATCGATCTGGAAGGGTCAGCCGGTCCGATCTATTTGAACGCCTCGACACTGGAAGCAGAGGAGGCTCAACTTCGGCGCCAGTACGGTATCCCATCTAAGGATAATCCCTAGAGCAACCTCGTTTTGATCTTCTCTTTTGGCACTCGACGCGCAGAGAAGAGCCGCTAATTTAACCCATCTTCCCATTTTCATCATGTCCGAACGTACCCTCGTCGTCGTCCCTACCTATAACGAGAGAGAAAACCTACCGAAACTGGTCGAGCGTCTCTTCGCGTTACCTGATGCCGTCGAGATCCTTGTCGTTGATGACGGCTCACCAGATGGGACAGGCCAGTGGGTGACGGAGACCGCCACAAGCGAGCCTCGCCTCCATCTCCTCTCGCGAACCGCAAAGAACGGACTGGGCCGCGCTTACGTGGCAGGATTCCAATGGGCCCTCGAACATGAATACGACCTTGTCGTCCAGATGGATGCCGATTTCTCACACAGTCCGGAAGATGTCCCGAAACTCCTCGCAGGGATCAGGGCAACAGGTGCTGATCTGGCCATCGGTTCCCGATATGTCGGGGGAATTCGTGTCATTAACTGGCCCCTCAAGCGCCTCGTACTCAGCGTGGGTGCCTCCTATTATGTGAAGTGGATCACCGGTCTTCCTGTCTGGGATCCCACGGGTGGATTTAAATGCTGGCGCCGACGGACCTTGGAGGCAATAGACCTTCCTTCCGTAAAATCTAACGGATACGGCTTCCAGATTGAGATGAATCACCGAACCTGGAGCCGAGGGTTCAAGGTGGCCGAGGTTCCCATTATCTTTGCCGATCGCATCGAGGGTGTCTCCAAAATGTCGAAGAAGATCGTCATCGAGGCGCTCCTGATGGTCTGGGGTCTGCTGATCAGCAGTGGATTCCAGAGATCACCCCGCTCCAGCCGCCGCTGAATCAGATCCCACACTCCCATTACTTTTTCATTCATCCCACCCCAATGAGCCTCACCAAAACTCTCCCATCAGATCTTCCTGAATCCGCAAACTCGAAAGAGGAACGAATTCATCCCTTCCGGATCTTTGACAAGCATGAGCGACTGATCTCTCTCATTTGCTTCCTAATCGCCCTGGTGACGTATTGGGCAACCGTGATGCCAAACATCGGACTCAACGATGACGGCGAGATGGCAACTGCGGCTCTCCACTTCGGAGTCATGCACCCCTCTGGTTATCCGCTCTGGACGATCCTTGCAGGACTCTTCAGCCATATCATTCCCTTCGGGAACGGATCCTGGAAAATCAATCTTTTCTCAGGACTCTGCACGGCGATTGCCGCCGGTGTTTTTTCTTTGATCTCATTGAATGCGACACGTTGGTTGGGGGTGAAGAAGGTCCCTGCAACGATTCTCTCCGTCACCTCGACACTGACATTCATCTGGGTCACCCCGATCTGGTCCCATGCGGTTGTCGGCAAGGGTCTCTACGCTCTCCACGTCTGCCTGATGATGATCTATCTCATGCTGACCTACATCTGGATCAGGAGGCCCTATTGGAAAAATGCGTTTGTCTGGCTGGTCTTCATTTTCTGCCTCGGAATGAGCAATCACCACATGACCCTTGCCATGGCCTTTATGCCACTCATGGTCATCCTGCTTCTTCATGCGGAACTCTTCTGGGAATACACGGTCTACAGCTTGCTCGTGGCAAGCCTCCTCTACCTCGGCTTTGCATATCTTTCCACGGATCAATACCATCTCATGGCCATGAAGGCGGCGGTCCGCCTTTTCTACACAGTCTGGGCCGGATTCCTTCTCCTGATCATCGTACGTCGCAAGCTCACCGAGTGGCGTCAGGGATTGCTGCTTTTTGTTGCGGTTTTCGTCGGATTGCTCCCCTACGCCTACATGCCGTTTGCCTCCTCGACCAATCCTCCGATGAACTGGAGCTATTGCAGCACTCCCGAGGGATTCTTCTACGCCATCAACCGCTCCCAGTATTGGGGAACCCTGGCCGACCAGTTGCAGGGAACGGTCGGAAAACTCGTGGGTGTCGCTCCCGCTGAGAAACAGAAGGGACCCAAGAACCCGGATGATGAGAGCGCCATGCAGCAGTTTGCTGGATACTGCAAAGTCTACTGGAAGGTTCTTGCCCATAGCATCTCACCAATCCCCCTGATCTTTGCCCTTCTGGGATTTGCACTGTTTTGGCGATTATCGCGTGAGCAAAGGATCTGGTTTTACATCCTGGTCATCGGCTTTTGCCTCGCGGCTTTCCTGGAGCCGATCCAAGCCCCCAACGGCTATGATAACGCCGGGTGGGATATGCAGTTCCAGTACCAGAGCCTCTGCTACGGATTCTTCGTCATGCTGGCGAGCTACGGAGCGGCGATGCTCTTTGCCTCACTCTCACAAGGGAAAGCGCGCCCCTTCGCATGGACGGTGCCGGGACTCGCTGCCGCTACGGCGCTCTACACGCTTGTCGTCTGCTATCCCAAGAGCACCCAACATGGTCACTGGTTCGGATGGATGTATGGGCACGACATGCTCGTTGATCTGCCGAAGGACAGCTTTGTATTCGGAGGAACCGATCCGGGTCGCTTTGTTCCAACCTACATGGTCTTTGGAGAGAGCTTTGAGAAGTCAAAGCGTGATCCAAACTTCGACCGTCGCGATCTCTATATCGTAACTCAGAACGCTCTGGCCGATACCTTCTACAACCGCTACATCCGCTCCCATTATACCACCGAGCGTCCCACAACCTTTGGTTGGTTTGAAAAAATTCTCGGCCGTGATCACACCTATCCGAATGAGACACTCGTCCTGCCCCACCGTGAGGACATCATGGCTCTCTTCGAGGTGCTGATGAACCAGTACCAGAAGAATCCTCAGGCCATGCCCAACCCTCAGAGCGATCCTGTCGCCCTGAACTCGGCCGTAGCAGAATGGATCTTCCTCCACAACCGTGACAAGAAGGATGGCACTCCCCGGCATTTCTATGTGGAGGAGAGTTTCCCCATGCAGTGGTCGTATCCTTATGCCATTCCGCATGGGCTTTGCTACGAGATCGCCCATGACAAAATGGATGCCCTGCCTCCCGGAACAGCCGAGAAGGATCTCGCCTGGTGGGATGATTATATTAAGAAGCTTGAGGCGGTTCCCGGATTCCGCGATGACGATCTGGCGCTTCACTCCTTTGCAAAACTGCGCAATACGGGAGGCAATATCTATGCCTTCCGAAATATGCGCGCAGAAGCAGAGCGTGCTTACAGACAGGCCCTCTATCTCTGGCCAGCGAATACCGAAACCACGAGTAATCTCGTGAACCTCCTGACCCAGGAAGGACGCTTTCAGGATGCCCGAGATCTAGTTGCGGGATTCGTCCCGTTGGATCCTAACAGCAAGGTGCTCCAGCGTCTGCTTGTTGCCACGGAGGCACGTCTTAAGGCTTCAAAGGAACTCCCGATACAACTCATGTCCCTACAGTCCAACCCTACCAACAGGCAGGCATTGGCACCCGTGCTTCAGAGCCTCATGATCCTGGGTCGCCAAGGGGATGTCGATGCGACTATCTCGAATGCCATCGCTGCCACTCCAAAGGATGTCTCCTTTCTGAGGGACATGATTAATTTCTATGCCAGCCAAGGGCGCATTCCTCAGGCGCTGGAAATTGCAAAAGCTCTCGAAAAAGCGCAGCCCGACCAGTGGGATGTCCCCTTCACGATCGCCAAGTACGAACTGATCATGGGGCAGCGCGAAGCCTCCTTCACCAACCTGCATCGTGCAGTTCAGCTTGGTGGAGAGACCGCACTTCAGCAGATCGGCCGTGAGCAGATCTTCCAACAGGTGGCTCAAGATCCAGGATTCCAACAGGCGATTCAAGCAACCGCTCCATCCCAGACTCAGGCCCTCAGTGAGATGCTGTCCAAAGCGGTCAGCAATACTATAGCTCCAGCTCCAGCCTCCTCCCCAAATCACTCCAAGAAGAGTCAGTAAATCTTTTCGGGCCGTAGCTCAGCTTGGTAGAGCGCCACGTTCGGGTCGTGGAGGCCTAGGGTTCAAATCCCTACGGCCCGAGGAGGTTGTCTTAAACGCGGATTATGCGATAGCGTGCAGTCAACAGGTTTGGTTGCTTCACCTGGTTGGTGATCTCAGCAATCGTTAAAATTGTTACAACGTTAAAAGAGTTAAAAAGGACTGAATCCTATCATCATGAATCGGGAATGCCCCCCCTCTTATGCCGTTTGTCTGGCGATCCTCCCGGATCAACCATCAGAGCTAGCTCGGACAGCCTGCGACATGACTAAGATGCGTTCCCACGCACCTCATGTTCATCTTGCGACCACCTGCGTTCGATAGTCCGATGTATTCACATCTCCACGTTGTAACGCTTTAACCTTTCTAACGATTTTAACTCCTCGCCATCCTGGTTTGATGGTTGCTAATGCAAATTTTGGGTTAAAAGGGGGCGAAAAGAATCAGAATTCCCGCGACACTCTAGTACACCAATGGGGGATTCTCGCCCTCCTCCTTGAGTTTGGCAGCTTTTTCCTCGGCAAGTCTTGTCTCCTGCTCCACGACCTTATCTTGGAGGAAAGCTTTTAACTCAGGGATTCCCTCCCCCAACTCCGCACAGATCGGTAGAATCGAAATGCCGGGATATTTTTTCTTGCAGCTTTTCAGATTGGCTGCGGCTTCAGGCATATCCATCTTATTGGCAATGATGCACCAGGGTCTTTCTGAGAGTTCGGGGTTATAGAGCTCCAGTTCCTTGCGGAGGGCCTTGAGATCGTCGAGAGGGCTACGTCCCTCCGATCCTGCCATATCAAGCACCATCAGCAGATAGCCGCAGCGCATGACATGACGCAGGAACTGATGGCCAAGGCCCCGGTTTTCATGAGCTCCTTCGATCAATCCCGGAATGTCGGCAACCGTTGTCTTGTGATAATCCTCAAGATCGACCACTCCAACCTGAGGGTGACGGGTTGTGAAGGCATACGATCCGACCTTCGGATGGGCACGCGAGATGGCCCTGAGGAGGGTTGACTTGCCAGCATTCGGATAACCGACCAGACCAGCAAAAGCGATCGAGCGCATCTCGAGCAAGAACCACCCTTCGTCACCGGGAGTACCCTCGGTAAAGCGTCTGGGAGCCTGATTGCGCGAACTCTTGAAGTGAATGTTTCCACGTCCCCCTTTTCCTCCGTGACAGATGATGAACTCCTTCCCGACCTCGTCCAAATCGGCGACAAGATCCTCGGGCATCGGATCAGCAAGACCTCTCTTGCCCTGGGGTTCATCGGAAGAATTCTCCTCTCCGTCGATCAACTCAGGTTCGGCAAAGGGGTCATGAGGCGCTGGAGTCGGGAAGCGGTAGACCAGCGTGCCGACCGGAACAGGAACCACGAGATCAGGTGCCGACTTGCCATGTCGTTGACGAAAGGATCCCTTGCCTCCCGGCTTGGCCTTGAGGATCGGTTCAAAGAAAAGATTGGCCAACTGATCGACATGGTTATCAGCACGAAGAATGACATCGCCACCATCCCCACCGTCACCGCCATCGGGACCTCCCTTGGGAATGAATTTCTCACGACGGAAACTGGCGGAACCATCGCCTCCGTCTCCTGCCTTGGCGTGAACCCTGACTCGATCAATGAACATTCAGTTACCTTTGCAGAAGCTTGGCGTAAAGTCGCTCAGTTTTGCGGGCAATCGCATCCCAGCCAAAGAACTCCTCGGCACGTTTCCGCCCGGCCACACCCATCTTCGTGGCAAGCTCCGGATCAGCCATGAGGAGGTTGATCTTCACAGCAAGATCGGCAGCAAAGGCAGCTGGATCAGTTGCCTCAAACGGGCTCTCGGTCATCTGCGCCAGCGGGATCAGGAATCCGGTCTCTCCATCGACGACAACCTCTTTGATGCCACCCACAGCGCTGGCCACTACGGGAGTCCCGCAGGCCATAGCCTCGAGATTGATGATACCGAAAGGCTCATAGATCGAAGGGCAGACAAAGACCGAGGCACCTGAGTAGAGAACGATCGCCTCTGGACGGGTTACCATCTTCTCGATCCAGACAATCTCACCATGATGCTCCCGAGCGGCGGCAATGGCCTGCTGCATCTCGGCGGCGATCTCCTTAGTGTCTGGAGCACCCGCGCAAAGCACCACCTGGAAACCGGGATTCAGATAACGGATTGCTCTCACCAGATGGATGATCCCCTTCTGTCGGGTGATACGACCGACAAAGAGGACATAGGGGCGATCGGGATCAACACCAAGCGATCGGAGAACCTCAGGGTTCTCAGTGGGGCGGTATTCGTTCAGATCAATACCATTGTGGATCACGCTGAGGCGCTCCTCCTTCACCTTGAAGAGTGAAAGGACATCCTTTCGGGTCTCCTCGGAGACAGCGATCACGGCATCAGCCATTTCAAGAGCTGTCTTCTCGACCCAGAGACTGAAGTCATAGCCACCACCGAGTTGTTCACGCTTCCAGGGGCGCAGAGGCTCCAGGGAATGAACGGTGATGACCAGGGGAATGCCATAGTTCAGCTTTGCCATGATACCGCCCAAATGGGTGTACCAGGTGTGGCAATGGACAAGATCGGCGGTGATTCCAGCCCCATTAAAATCAACACAACGCCGTGATGCCCCCAGGGGACTCTGCAACGGCTTCGGACATTTCATTTCCGGAGTCCCCAATCCAAAGCCCTCGACTTGGATATTCCCAATTCTCTCATCCTGATCGCCGAAGCAACGAACCTCGACCTCCATGAGCTTAGTGAGTTCACGGCTCAGATAGTCGACGTGAACACCGGCACCTCCGTAAATGTGTGGAGGATATTCGTTGGTGAGAAGGAGCGTTTTCATGAGGATACTTTTAGAGAAACTTCACGGGAAGAAGATACTGGAGTTCCCCCGATCCAAACTGGAGTCGCGGGAGATTAACGCCGATGAGAGAAGCTTTGGCCACTTGAAGGGATTCACTTCGACCCAGTCCGATCAACGAGGCAATCAGAAGGCTGAAATCGGGTTCATGCCCGACTAGGAGAACTGAACCTAGCTTTGCAAAGCCGGAAAGCTCGGCAAGTGCCGTATCGGGACTCATCCCGCAGGCCGCCCACGGAACTTCCGTGAGAGCGGCCTTCCCTAAAAGTCTTGAAACGACTTCCGCTGTCTGTTGCGCACGAACGACAGGACTCGTCAGAATGACATCTGGCCGGAGACACTGCTCTTTCATGAAACACCCGATCTTGCGCGCTTGCTTCGATCCCTTCTCCGTCAGGCTTCGGGAAAAGTCATCTGCCTGATAGGGCTCCGCCTCTGCATGTCGTAGAAGATGAAGAAGCATTTTGGGAATTTAGACTGATTTAGACTGAAGACTAAGGACTATTAGGCTGGGAGATTGAAAGCAGAACTGAGGCGGATGAAGTTTTTTGTATTTCCCTTCAGCCTTCAGTCTAAACAGCATCAGTCTCGAGGCTTCGCCGAGTTACATCGACATGCCGCCGTCGACTGCCAAAACCTGCCCGGTGATGTATCCGGCGGCAGGGCTGCAGAGGAAGGCAACAGTCGCGGCGATATCCTCGGGCTGGCCGAAGCGGGAAAGCGGAATCTGTGCCAGGGCACCCTTGCGGACCTCCTCATTCAGAACGGCGGTCATGTCAGTCTCGATGAATCCGGGAGCCACGACATTGACCGTGATGCCGCGACTGGCAACTTCCTTGGCGAGGGCCTTGGTGAGACCAATCATACCAGCCTTGCTGGCGGCGTAATTGGTCTGGCCGGCAAGCCCCATCAGGCCGCTGACGGAGCTGATATTGATAATGCGTCCGGAGCGCTGCTTGACCATGGTCCGGAGGACCGAGCGGACGAAGTTGAAGGCCCCCTTGAGATTGGTGTCGAGGACAGCATCCCACTCCTCGGAGGACATGCGCATCAGGAGGTTGTCCCGTGTGATTCCGGCATTGTTGACGAGAATGTCGGCACGACCGAAGTCGGCCACAATCTGCTCTCCTACCTTCTGGACGGCGTCAAAGTCAGCCACATCGACGGCATATCCCTTGGCAGATCCGGGACGGATCGCTTCCAATGCGGCAGCCACCTTGGAGGAGTTGGCCTCGCTGCGACTCACGACAGCAACCTTGGCTCCTGCTTCAACAAAGTAACGGGCGATGGATTCACCGATGCCGCGACCAGCTCCGGTGACGATGGCGACTTGATCCTGAAGGGGATGAGTTGAAGTGGTCATAAAAGATAAAAAATGGGTTGGGGTACAAGGAATGTGGTCTCCTTGGATAGCCCAGCACGGACGCATCGGCAACGCTTTCTCAATACAGCGACTAGGTCGAAGAGATGACTTTTCGGCGTGACCCTTGAATCTCGCTCAGTCATTCATGAAAGAAACCTCACAGACTATGGAAAAATTTGCAGCATTTGAGAACAAAATGGTCGCCGCTGGAATGGGAAAGGCAGTGATCCGATCCTTTCAACGAAACTACGAGGCCCTGGTCCGCAACGAGAGCGGCCTGATTCCCGAAGAAACTATCGTTCCTGCCGCAGGGATAGCATCACTGCAGGAGATCTCCAACGGGAGCAATGCCGATCCAGAACTGATGTCGCAAGTGGTGGTGATCAAGCTCAATGGAGGCCTGGGAACAGGCATGGGTTTGCAGGGCCCGAAAAGCCTTCTTCCCGTTCGGGACTCAATGAACTTTCTGGATCTGATGGTGAGACAGATCCAGGATTTGCGGAGATCAAGCGGCGCTGCGGTTCGCCTCCTGCTGATGAATAGTTTCAGCACCAGCAGGGAAACCCTGGCTCATTTGTCTGCATACCGGGACGCAGGACTGGCTGAAGCCTCTGAAGTAGAACTGATGCAGAATCAAATCCCAAAGATCGAAGCGGCATCCATGGAGCCGATTCAGTGGCCAGCCGATCCCGATCTGGAATGGTGTCCCCCGGGTCACGGTGATCTCTACCCAGCATTGGTGGGCAGCGGATGGCTCGACCGCTTGCTGGCCGAGGGAGTTAAATACGCCTTTGTCTCAAACTCTGACAACCTGGGAGCGATTCTTGATCCGACCATTCTGCAGTTCTTTGCGGACTCCGGGGCCCCTTTCCTCATGGAAGTTACTCGACGAACAGGCGCCGACCGCAAAGGAGGTCATCTCGCAGTCAGAAGAGATGATGGACGTCTGCTTTTACGTGAGGTCGCACAGTGCCCTGATGCTGATCTCAAGGCTTTCCAGGACATCGATCGGCATCGTTATTTCAATACAAACAGCCTTTGGATGCGCCTTGACCTCCTCAAGAAGCAACTTGAGGCAGATGGGGGAACACTTCCCCTGCCGATGATCCGGAATATCAAGACCGTCGATCCGAGGGATAAAAACTCACCCAAGGTCGTTCAATTGGAAACCGCGATGGGTGCGGCAATCGAATGTTTCCAAGGTGCACAGGCCATCGAAGTGCCGCGCAATCGATTTGCCCCGGTAAAAACCACATCCGATCTTTTTGCCCTGCGCTCGGACGCCTACGAAGTCCTAGCTGATGGTCAAGTGCGCCTGGCAGCTTCGCGGCAGGGAATACCTCCGGTGATCACCCTCTCGGAAGAATATAAACTGGTGGATGGAATAGAATCCCTTGGAATGCCGAGTCTTATTAACTGTCGCTCCCTGACGATCCAAGGTCCTGTCCACTTTGAACCGGGTGTTGTTCTCTGCGGCGACGTGAGGATTGAAAACCCAAGCCGCACACCGAAAAGCGTGCAGGCAGGGATTTACGAGAATCAGTCGATGACACTTTGAGCCCCCGCTTTGCTTCCCTAGGGAAGCTCTGATTTAATCGCATAGAGGCCGTTGAGGGAAGAATGGGCCGCGGGTAAGGCGGCTTCGCGGGCGCATCCCCTCTGCGGGCTGTAACCGCGAAGCCAACACAGCCCCCAGCCTATTATCTCCGCAACCCGAAGGGCTGACACCATTTGTCGATTTTTGCCTCGCCATCTCCCGATGGTCTCGTCCTTCGGACTGCTTTGCAGGCTACGACGCGACTCCCATCGCTCGTCGTTGTGGCGTTGCTTGCTCGGGCGAGACCGCTGCGGGTATCGCCCAGCGCTCGCGCCTTCAAAAATCAACAACTGGTCTTCAGCGGCCATCATGGGATTAGATCAGCGTTTCCCTAGGACTGGTGAGGTCGGAGCTTCGGCATATGCCTTGAGAGCACAAATTGACCTATCCCCATGAGTCCAAGGATTCCACCAACAACGGCAAAGGCTCCGTAGGCCCCCAAACCGATCGAGAAGGCCGCGCCGATAATGGCCTTGATGACCACCGAAACCGCATTCACACCGAACTGAGAAGCGGAGGTAACGCCGCCCGCATGTTCAAGCGGGGTGAGTTCCTGCCTTTTCTTTGTCAGAGTCAAGCGGGCGCAGACATTGGCCACGGCAAATAAGAAGACCACCATTGTCATCACCCAGAGATTTGCAGGCAACCACCCAATGGCCAGGATGAATGTCCCGACAGCCCCCAGAGCGACCCACTTGGCTCCGGAATTATGATGCTTCGTGACTGCATAAATCAATGCACCCACGACACCTCCAAGCGCGAAGGCGGCACCGATTTGCCCAACAGAGGATGACTTATGTAGGAGACTCTTGGCGAAGAAAGCACTCAGGAGCTTACGCAGCGGGTAGATATTGAACGACATCAGACCGATACAGGTGATGAGAAGCGATTGGCGCGTTAAGATATATTTGATGCCTGTCCAAGTGCCACCGTGGGAGTGATGGACCACACCTTTGTTCTTCCCTCCGGTTCTCTCAGGAATGAAGAAGTAGGTCGCCGAGGAAAGAACGAAGCCAACCGGTATCATGATGTGGGGAACAATCTTCCCTCCCCAGACCATAAGTCCCCCTAGAATCAACGGGCCTGCGACTCCCCCGATGTCAAACGTCAGTTCGTAGCGTGAATTGATCCTGTCGAGTTGATCGGCACGATGACGCGCTAGCTCCAGAGGGATGGTGTGCACCGAGGTATCGACAAAGCCGCGGATCAAGGCCTCCAACGTGTAGCAACCCATCGCCCACCAGAGACTCAGAAAACCGCAGAGCATGGCAATAGGGACTCCGGCTAACGCCACGGCCCTCAGAAAGGTGGCCACCACGAGGACGCGGCGAGCACCGAATTTCTCGGTAGGCCATCCGCCGATATAGGTTCCGACCATGTGGATCCCGGTATCAAATGCAGAGAAAAAGGCCGCCCCGCCGAGTGAACCGGAGAGTTTCGCCAGCAGCAAAGGTTGGGCAAGATGCAGGGCACTATCGACCAACTGCGTGAGGAACACGCCTCCGAGAAACCCGGTCAGACGAATCGGGTGCTGGGATTCAGGAATGGCTGACTCGGTTAATTCCATGCGGCGTGTCTCTGGTATTCCTGAGCAGCCGGTACGCTGACAAGGCGTTTTTCCGGCAGGACCAGAGCGGTGAGCGCCCCCCCATAGACACATCCGGTATCGAGACCAATGGCATTCGGACGGATGATTGGCTCTGGCCGGGCCCAATGACCAAAGACTGCCAACCGATCCTCCGTATAAGCCTCATACCAGGGAACGCTCATCCCCTCGGGCACGCGAATGGTGGTGAGGTCGCGGCGCGATTGTTGTTCCAAGGTCGGGATGCGCGGGTCGATTCCGGCATGGACCACGAAGAATCCATCCCGTTCGAGGTAGAGTGGCCACGACTTGATGAATGCCATCGCCTCATCATATCGGTCGCCGAGTTGCCTGAGAATTTCCTCATCAGGAGAACCCGGGTCAGGAGCTTCCCCGGCAACCCATCGGTCGAGAAGGCGCAATTCATGATTCCCCAGGACACAGCGCAGATTCGGGGTCTCCATCGCCCAGGAGATGACGGAACCAGAATCCGGCCCCTTACGAACGAGATCCCCCACGGCAATAAGCTCATCCTCCTTGCTTACCTCGACCTTCTTCAGCAGCGACTCCAACTCCGAGGCGCACCCATGGACATCACCAATGATAATAGTTCTGCTCATGGCTTGGAGGCTGACAAAACTTCCGAAGAGATGCGACGTCTGAGCTGCCCGCAGGCTGCGTCAATATCATGCCCCTTTTCACGTCTGATGGTTGCAGCGATGCCACGGTCTCGAAGGATTGAGAGAAACTCCTCCTGCACGGGCTCGGAAGGCCGCTTCCATGGAAGTCCCTCGACGGTGTTGTAGGGAATGAGATTGATTTTGGCGCGAAGTCCCCTCGCCCGTTCGGCCAGCAGGCGTGCCTCGGAGAGGGCATCATTCACTCCCTCGATCAGGATGTACTCGAAGGTGATCATCTGTTTCTTCCGATCGCCGTAGTAGGCGCAGGCATCCATCAACTCAGCCACGGGATGCTTCTTGTTCACTGGCATGATCTGACTACGGACTTCGTCACTGGCCCCGTGAAGAGAGATGGCCAACCTGATCTGGAGGGGTTGATCTGCGAGATCCCGAATCCGGGGAACGAGGCCGCTAGTGGAGACCGTCATCTTGCGGGCACCGAGCCCGACTCCCCAGGGGGCGTTCAGGATGGAGACAGCCTGCAGCCAGTTCTTGTAGTTCGCCATCGGCTCTCCCATCCCCATGAAGACCAGATTATTGATCCTCTCTCCGGCGATCTTCTCCGCGAGCAAGACCTGGGAGACGATCTCATCGGCACTCAGGTGACGCTTCCAGCCATCGAGACCGCTCGCGCAGAATTTGCACCCATAGGCGCATCCCACTTGCGATGAGACACAGAGCGTGCGTCGATCGGATTCCTCCCCGTAGAGAGCGGGCGACGCCGGGATCAGGACAGTCTCGATGAGCTCTCCGTCATGGAGGCGCAGCAGAAGCTTGAGTGTCGTGTCCTGTGAACCACTGACAGTCACGACCTCGGGCAAGCGGATGGGATGGCGTTCAGCTAGATTGGAACGCAGGGCCGCAGGAAGA
This sequence comes from Chthoniobacterales bacterium, assembly GCA_036824855.1. Classification (GTDB taxonomy): domain Bacteria; phylum Verrucomicrobiota; class Verrucomicrobiia; order Chthoniobacterales; family UBA6821; genus UBA6821. Next base: position 42,143 of record DAISZK010000010.1, read on the forward strand.
TTCTTCATCGCCTCCCAGCTGTCGACGCGCTTCTCACGACTGTAAGTCCACTCCATGATCTGCTTGGCTCGGTAGGAGGGCTGACCCAGTGAGGAGAGACTCTCCTCGAGATCTTCCATGCCGAGGGAGTGCAGGGGACGGATGGCGGCAGGTTCGGTCATGGGAGCATTAATACGCTTAATTAGTGGGAGAAATTCATTGCCCTGCAAGCAGGGATTGCTATTCTTTTTGGCTCTTCTGCCGTCACTTAAAAGGAGTCGCGGTAGGAGTGATTGGCAACAATCGCTCCGCAGAAGTTATCCAACACATCATGACAACATCAATCGCTGAACTTCAGCAACTCATTGCCGCCTCGGTTAAAAACTACCGCGAAGGCAGCATCGTTAAAGGGCACATCCTCGAGAAGCGCCCCAAGGAATTCCTCATCGACATCGGCTACAAGTCCGAGGGTGTGGTTTCCGCTTCGGAATTCGACAATCCCGAGGAAATCCAGGTCGGTGACGAGGTCGAGGTTCTCCTCGAGCGTCTCGAAAACGACCTCGGAATGGTCATCCTCTCCAAGCAGAAAGCTTCCCAGCGTCAGAACTGGTCGAAGATCGTCAAGCTGTTCGAGGCCGAGGGCATCATCAAGGGACGCGTCAAATCCGTCGTCAAGGGTGGTCTCATCGTCAATGTCGGCGTCGAGGCTTTCCTCCCCGCTTCACAGGTGGATATCAATCCTCCGAAGGATCTCACCCAATTTGTCGGCAACACCTACGACTTCAAGATCGTCAAGCTGAACGAAGACCGCAAGAACGTCGTCCTCAGCCGCCGCGAACTCATCGAGGCCGAGCGCAGTGAGCGCCGCCAGCAGTTCCTCGGCACCATGAGCGCCGGTGACAAGGTCGAGGGTACCGTCAAGAACATCACCGACTTCGGGGCTTTCCTCGATCTCGATGGCATCGACGGACTTCTCCATATCACCGACATGTCCTGGGCACGTCTCACGCACCCGAGCGAGGCCGTCAAGCCTGGCGACCGCCTCACGGTTGTCGTCCTCGAGATCAACAAGGACAAGGAGCGCATCTCTCTTGGTCTCAAGCAGCTTCAGTCCAACCCCTGGGATCGCCTCGAAGAGCGCTTCCCGATCGGCCAGAAGGTCAAGGGCAAAGTCACCAATCTCATGCCCTACGGCGCCTTCATTCAGATCGAAGAAGGCATCGAGGGTCTTATCCACGTCTCGGAGCTCTCCTGGACCAAGCGTATCACCCGTCCTTCCGACGTCCTCACCCTTGGTCAGGACATCGAGGCCGTGGTTCTCGGCGTCAACAAGGAGGATCAGAAGATCTCCCTCGGCGTCCGTCAGCTCGAGCCGAATCCTTGGGACGAGATCGAACAGCGCTACGTCATCGGCAAGCAGGTTCGCGGCCAGGTCCGCAACATGACCGCCTACGGCGCCTTCGTGGAGCTCGAGGAAGGAATCGATGGCATGGTGCACGTCTCCGACCTCAGCTGGAACAAGAAGATCAACCACCCGAGCGAAATCCTCAAGAAGGGCGACGAGGTGGATGCAGTCGTCATCGACATCGACAAGGCCAACCAGCGCATCAGTCTCGGCGTCAAACAGCTCGAGACCGATCCTTGGAAGGAGATCGAGGGCAAGTTCAAGGTTGGCGATCTCGTCAAGGGAACCGTCTCCAAGATCGCCAACTTCGGCGCCTTCATCGAGCTCCCCGGAGCCATCGACGGACTCGTTCACATCTCGCAGATCAGCGAAGACCGTGTCGAGAAGGTCAAGGATGTCCTCAAGGTGGGCCAGGAAGTCGAGGCCCGCGTCATCAAGATCGACAAGACCGAGCGTCGTCTCGGCCTTTCCATCAAGGCGACCGGATACAGCGAAGACGCCCTCCGCAAGGAGAGCGAGGCCCTCGAGTCCGTCAAGAGCGGCGAGGACATGGTCAGCTTCGGTGCAGCCCTCTCGGCCGCCGAAGAGGAGTATCGTCCCGGTCAGGGCAGCAAGTAATCCTTCGCTATCCACATCATGTCACAGCCAGAAATCACCGCCTACCTCAAGACCTCTTGCGGATGGAGCAAGGGAGTGCGCGCCATCATGGACAAGTACTCCCTCACCTACACCGAGAAGGACATCATCCAGAATCCGGCGTTCCGGTTCGAGATGGAGCAGCGCAGCGGCCAACCCCTCTCCCCTTGCGTGGAGATCAACGGGGTCATGCTGCCTGACATCAGTGGAGAGGAAGTCGAGGCCTACATGCTCGAGCAGGGAATCGTCACAGCAAACGACGTGAAGACGGACGTACCGCTGAACGCCCCTTGCACCGATGCCCAACATGAGGCGATGGCGCGCGAGGCCCTTGGTATCAAGATGAACCTCTGAGGTTAACTCGATAACAATCACTGAGAGCCGTGTCTCCGATCAAAGGAGGCACGGCTCTTTTGCGTTACAGGGATTGTGAGTTTTTCCCGCAGAGGCGCGGAGGCGCAGAGGAAAGAAAGGAATGAATATAAGGACTAGGACACTCTGTGTCGCCTTGCTCTGACAACTTCATTGGATGAACAAGCTCGTCAGGTGTTCTCTAAAACGTTAGTTGTCTTGCATCTTCTCCATGTTCGCCTCCACCACGCCCACCGCTGCTGATGCTTTTATAGGGCGTTGGTCACGTGCCGAGGCCTCGGAGCGGGCGAATGCCCAGCTCTTCCTGAGCGAACTGTGCGATCTGCTGGAGGTGCCTCGTCCGTCGAATACCCACGCTGACGGCTACACCTTCGAGTATCCGGTGAAGATCCCCCTCGGGGATGGCTCCCTAGGCGACGGACGGATTGACCTTTACCGCCGCGACGCTCTCAGGAATGGTCACCCCCTCACGAGCAAGGAAAAGACCATCCACGATCAGGGCCTCGTCTCCGTCCTTCGCCAGCTCCATGACGATCTCGATGCCGCCGTCGCCACAGCTTATGGATGGGGAGCTGGCCGCGATCTGAGCGACGAGGAGATCCTCACCCGCCTTGTCGCCCTCAATGCCGAGCGCGCCACCGAGGAAGCCGAAGGCATCATCCGCTACCTCCGCCCCGAGTATCAGAATCCTAAAGGAACCTCAGCTACTCAGTCCGGCCTGAAGCTCACGAAGGGAAAGACAGTAAAATCCAAAGCTTCAAAAACCTCTTCAGCAAAGACTCCTTGGCCGAAATCCCTCGCCGAACGTGTCCGCGCCGTGGAAGAAGCCCTCCGAGCTTCCAGCGCCCCCCTCTCAGCAGAAACCCTCGCCAAGACCTTCGCACGCGCCAGCACCCCCGACATCCAGGAAATCCTCGACACCCTCGTCACCCTCGGCCGAGTGCATCAAAAGGAAGATGTCTATTTTCAATAAAGAAGCTCCGAGACGATGAACTTCTTCAACTGCAGGAACACCCCGACTCTGAGCCTGATGATTCCGGGAATTTATCACTTGTCCCGTGGGAGGTATCAGGCTGCCCTGATCTGGGCGATCGTGGTCGTGGCGCTGATACCTACAGTCATTTTAGGGCTGATTGCCTGGGTGCTTTGTTACCAAAGCGCGGTGAAGCTCTCAAAGACTTGGAGCTTTCCCCCGGATTCCCTCACCTCAGCTCTTGAGGAGCTGCCAATGCCTAGCAGTGCTTGGATCCATGCTCACACGGATGCGGTGAGAATTCAGATCCCTGAACGGGGAGAGAATGAGGGGCCACTGCGTTCCGATCAACGGGAGCGCATCCTGGAGATGGCTCTGGAAGTTGATCCTGAAGCCACGGAAGCTCTGGGTGAGGCTCAAGCTGCTTCACTGATCGAGCAGCTCACACCGCGGCAGGCTGAGTTGTCCAAAAAACTCTTGGCTCAGTTTTACTCAGAGCGTAGCTACAATGTCTCCGATTCGCTCGTTAAGAAACTCTGTGCTTACTATTCGCTTTCCCACGAAGAGCGGAAACTCCGTGAGGAGAAAGAACTCCACGAGGAGATCAAATTGATGTTTGAGTCGTAAGATGCGTGTTCTTCATCCTGCATACCTGAGTCGCAAGGATACAGTCGGCAATCCGGCACCACCTGCTCTGCCTAATCAAACCCTCCAGTGATGACGAATCTCCGTAAAGAGCCTGAGCCTATCGACAGGGGCCTGACCACCTGGAAGGGAAGCAGGCTTCGCCAGCACCGTGAGTACCTGGCCCTGCCCTTCCGCAGAAAAATGGAACTCCTTGAGGAGATGACCCAGCGCTTTCCGAAAGTTCGCGCAAAGAATGAATCGAGCACAGGGACAAAGTCGTGCTCTCTGGGATCAAGGTGAACCTCTCAGGTTAAAAACAACTCAACTAGAAGGCCGCACTCAAACAGGTGCGAACTTTTCTAATCAGCAAGTACTCCCGCAGAGGCGCGGAGACGCAGAGATGGAAACAAGAAATCGAAATAATGAGGGCTGACGGTCTTGGGAAGTTTACCTCCATCAACGATTCTCCGCTAGCTCTCAGCGCCTCCGCGCCTCTGCGGGAATAAATTATTCCCAATTACTCCTGTAAAATATCTACCTTTGGTTCGACCCAGCGGGCGAGCCAAATACAAAACTCATAGAGGACGACCATCGGTCCACCCATCAGGAGATAGGTCACGAGATCAGGTGACGGGGTGATGAAGGCAGCTACAGTGAAGATGGTCACGATGGCAACCGAACGGGCCTTGCGTAACTTCTCGGCAGTCAAGAGGCCTATCTTCACAAGTGCCAGGACAACAATTGGCATTTCAAAAGCGACACCAAAGGCAATGAGGAACTGTGTGGTGAAGGAATAGTACTCGCGCACGGTCCATGTCGGCGTCCAGTGCATTGACTTGGCATCTTTGAAAAAGAAATCAAGGGTGCCGGGGAGCACCACAAAATAAGCGAAGAGAATGCCGGTCAGGAAGAGGGAGAGGCCAAAAATCGCCACCGGCAGGAGGATCTTCCGTTCGCTCGGCTTGAGTGCGGGAAAGAGGAACTGTGCAATAAAAGTCAGGATGATCGGGAAGGAAATGATAAGCCCTGCGTAGAAGGAAAGCTCCAGAGAGATCGTCATGGAGTCGGCCACTCCGAGGGACTGAAGAGAGTTTGCCCTCACAGGATCGACAGCGATCAGGGGTCGCTGGACAACAGTGGCAAGGATGTCCCGGAAGAAAAAAGCGCCGATCATGGCCAGTACCAGCGTCACGGCAATCCGAATGATCATTACCCTCAGATCTCCGAGATGATCCATGAAGGGACGCTCCTGATCGTCCTGCTCCCGAAAGGAGAAGAGATTCTTCAATTCCATCGAGATCGATCGAGATTCCTTGAGCCTCGACTACGCGAGAAGGCCTCTCCAGTGGGCAAGGCGCTTGGCAACGTTTTCCGGAGAAGGACCGCCGGTTGCAACACGGGCCTTCAGCGAACGGATCGGATCGAACAAGCCTTCCCATTCCCCGCTGAGTTCGGGGCAGATCTCTAGGATGAATTCCTTCGGAAGCTTATCGAGAGGGATGCCCGTCTTGGCAGATTCTGCGGCGAGTTTGCCGACAAGATCGTGAGCCTTGCGGAAGGGAACATTCTTGCGGACGAGTTCGTCCGCGAGATCCGTAGCCAGAAGGGCTGGATCGCTGGCGGCAGTGGTGGCGGTCTCCTTATTGATAATCAGGGCGCTCATCATCTCGGCGGTGACGGCAAGGGCCATCTTGGCCGTATCGACGGAATCAAAGACTGCTTCTTTATCCTCCTGAAGATCGCGGTTGTAGGCCATCGGCAGTCCCTTGAGAACAGTTAAGAGGCGGAAGAGGTTGCCATAGAGACGGCCAGTCTTGCCGCGAGTCAGCTCGGCAATATCGGGGTTCTTCTTCTGAGGCATTAAGCTCGATCCTGTGGAGTGTCGGTCGCTCAGTTTAGCAAAGCCGAACTCCGCAGTCGTCCAGAGAACGACATCTTCTGAAAGCCTCGAGAGATGCATTCCCAAAATCGCGAGGGCCGAGAGCAGCTCCAGCGCGAAGTCGCGATCGCTGACGCCATCGAGGCTGTTCTGTGTCATCCGTGAGAATCCGAGCTCCTTAGCGATCGCCTCGCGGTCAAGCAGGAGTGTTGAGGCGGCAAGAGCCCCGGAGCCTAGTGGCAGCTCATCCATACGGAGAGCAGTATCGGCTAAGCGTCCATGATCACGGTCCAGCATCTCGACATAGGCCAGCAGATGATGAGCCAGAGGAACCGGCTGGGCCCGCTGCAGGTGGGTGTATCCAGGGATGAGTACTGATTCATTCTCCGAGGCGAGTCCTACCAAGGCATCCTGCAATCCCCTCACCCCATCCTGAAGTGCCGATATCTCTTCACGAAGATAGAGCCGGATATCGGTGGCGACCTGATCGTTGCGGCTTCGTGCCGTGTGGAGCTTGGCACCGGCATCCCCGATGCGGTTTGTCAGCTCCTTCTCAATATTCATATGGATATCCTCGAGATCGACAGAGAAGGCAAACTTGCCCGCTGTGATCTCCTCCCCAATGGTTTTCAATCCTGTCTCAATCGACTCAAACTCGTCTCCAGTGAGGAACCCTGCCTTCAAGAGGGCACGTGCGTGGGCGATACTGCCAAGGATATCGTGGCGGTAGAGTCTCCAGTCAAAGGAGACAGACTGACCGTAATCCCTAAGGAGGGTGGACATGGATTCTTCGAAACGACCGTGACGCATCTCCTGTTTCTAGCTGTTTTTGATCATACCGGAAGAAAGAATCCAAAGATCATGCCGAAGCAAAAAAAGTGTCAGGGAACTACGGCAAGAGAGAGCTGGCTGCCGTTGCTGCATTCCTGCCCTGGCGGGGTTCGCCGGTCTTTCATCCATAGCCCCTGACTTCTTTATACTAGTGCAAGGAAAAATTAAAACAATCCAGGAAGTAGCTTTTTGATACTTGAGAAATAATTCCAATCCCCCTAAAGATATTCGCCTCTCGTCCCCCGTAATGCAAAAACTACTCATCACCATCGCCGCAGTTCTCTCTCTCGCTGCAGCAGGACTCGGTTATCTGAACCATGGCAAGCTTATCGCCGTGAAAGCCGATAATGATTCGACCAAGCAACAATTGGACAAAGCAAACAAGAGTCTGACCGCGGCGTTGGCTGACGGTAAGGCGAAGACCGAAAAGCTGGCTCTTGTCAGCACCGACCAGGAGAAACTTGCCACAGAGAACACCGACCTGAAGGCTCAAATTGCAAAATCCTCGAGCGGTGTCGCCGATGTCCAGAAACAGGTTGCCGACAGGGATGCCACCATCGCCCAACAGAAAGCCGACATGGCAGCCAAGGATGCCCATATCACGGATCTCGAGGCTAAGGTGAACTCCACGGCCAAGCCAGTCGTTGCTCCCGCGGATGATCTCAAGAAGCAGCTTGAGGAAAAAGATATCCTGACCACTGGGCTTCAGGCCAAACTCAAGGAACAGGAGAGCCAGCTTGCAGCGCTCAAGGAAAGGGAGGCACAGCGCCGCAGCAAGTCGATGCGCAGCGGCCTCGAAGGACGTATCTTGGCGGTGAATCCCTCATGGAACTTCGTGGTTCTGAGCCTTGGAGACCGCAATGGGGTGGTGAACAATGCAGAGATGCTCATCAAGCGCGGATCACAGCTGATTGGTAAGGTGCGCATCACCTCCGTTGAACCCTCCACATCGATCGCCGACATCGTCGTCAACAGTGTCCGCTCTGGACTGAGCGTCCAACCTGGTGATTCCGTGATTTATTCCGGCCCGGGTGACGAGTCCTCGGAGAATAAGCCGAATCCATGAACCGATTCGGGATCATCCTGATTCTCTTGACGCTTCTGCTTGCTGGGTGTTCCACAGCCCCAAGCACTGATATTACGACTCCGGAAAGCGCTGCAGTGAGCGCAATTCCTTGGAATAAGCCGGCTAGTTGGGAAGGTTCAGGTGCTCTGGGTGGTTTCATGCCCCAGGGTGGTCATTGAGTCGACTCCCTCTCTGGCGAGTTGGACCTTTCTTTTTTCTTTTTGGGGAAGGCTGCTTTTGATTGTTGTTGAGAGGTTTCCGGGTGAGTTCATCACAGTTCTAGAACCATGCGCATTTTAGCAGTCGATCCATCGCTTCGTGGGACTGGATTTGCCATTCTTGAAGAGTCCAAGGGAAAAACACGTTGTCTCGAGTACTCCGTGATTAAAAACCATCCCTCCCTCTCCCAAGAAGGTTGTCTAATTGCGATTCATGAAGCACTGGGAAGCGCGATCGAGCGCCACGCTCCGACGGCGCTGGCCATTGAAAAAGTCATTTTTGTCCAGAGTTACGCCACAGCGATCATTCTCGGTGCTGCTCGCGGAGTTGCTGTTCTTGCCGCGGCCCAACGCGGACTCTCGATTCATGAATATCCACCGAAGCGCGTGAAACAAGCCGTGGTGGGCAAAGGGGCTGCTGCCAAGGAACAGGTGGCCTTCATGATCAGGGCTCTTCTCGGTCTCACGGAGACTCCTCCCAGCGATGCCGCCGATGCACTTGCAATCGGCCTGACTCACCTTCGGACAATTGCTTCCCCCGTTCTCAAGGTCACGGCCACCCGCGGCAAATGAGCACAAGTCTACAGACCCGTTGGCTTGGGCGGATCGGCTATGAAGAGGGGCTTGAACTTCAGGAAGCGTTGGTTCGGGAAAAAATCGCCGGAGAGCCACGCGACACGCTCCTGCTTCTCGAACACGATCCCGTCTACACGATTGGACGCTCCCGTGATGAATCAAGTCTCGGCGAGGAAATCAACCTCCCCCACCCCGTTCATCGGACGAACCGAGGCGGGCAGGCCACCTACCATGGTCCAGGTCAGTTGGTTGGCTACCCGATCTTGGATCTGAACCGCCGGGGGCGTGATCTTCACCGATATCTACGATTCCTTGAAGAGGTGATCATCAAGATCATGGCAGAGTATTCGGTTACGGGAATCCGCAAGGATGGATTGACTGGTGTTTGGGTAGAGGACCGTAAGATCACTTCCCTCGGGGTTGGTGTTCGTCGCTGGATCTCGATGCATGGATTCGCGCTCAATGTGGCGCGTGACCTCCCTGGGTTCAACGCCATCACCCCCTGCGGTATCGCGGGAGTCGCCATGACCTCGCTCTCAGCAGAATGCGGGCAGGATCTGGAAACCCGAGAAGTCGCCGATCGTGCAGCTGAACTCTTCCTCAGGGAACTTGAGAAACTACCTGGGGGTTGTTTTTAGCAAACCGCCCAAAGCGCCAAAAACGCCCCACGAACTGCGAAAATCTCTTCCAATCTCTTTTTCCTGCCTCCCTTAGGTGCTCCATCGCGAGATAAACCACGGGTGTCGTGAATAGGGTCAAAACCTGGGAGACTAAAAGTCCGCCGACGATGGCAACACCGAGGGGTTGACGGAGCTCGGACCCTACTCCCATCCCGATCGCTAGCGGAATGGAACCACAGATGGCCGCAGCACTGGTCATCATGATGGGGCGGAAACGAACCAAGCAGGCTTCGTAGATGGCATTGCGGGGTGAGATCCCTCGCTCGCGTTGTGCCGTAATTGCGAAATCCACCATCATGATCGCATTCTTCTTCACAATACCCACCAGAAGAATGATGCCGATCATCGCGACGATACTCAGTTCCATCCCCGTCAGGATGAGGGCCAGCAACGCACCGAGCCCTGCGGTTGGAATCGTGGAGATGATCGTCAGGGGGTGGATCAGGCTCTCGTAGAGCATTCCGAGCACGATGTAGACGGCCAAGATGGCTGCAAGAATGAGAATCGGCTGGGAGGACTGCGATTGCTGAAAGAGCAGGGCATTCCCGACAAAGCTTCCCCGTATCGTGGCTGGCATCTTCAGTTCCTCTTCGGCCTGAGCAATGAGACGCTCTGCTTCCCCCAAGGAAACACCGGGCATGAGATTGAAGGAGAAGGTCACGACGGGGAACTGTCCCTGATGATTCAGGGAGAGCGGCATGTTCGTGTGTTCAAAATGAGCGATCGAACTCAAGGGGAGCATCTTTCCCGCCGAGGATTTCACATAGATTTTATTCAGATAGCTCGGGTCTTCCATAAGCTCGGGATTAGCCACGAGAACCACATGGAACTGGTTGATCGTGGAATACATGTTGGAAACCTGATTTTGTCCGAACGCATTGTTAAGGATGGAATCGATCTGTGATGGTTGGATGCCGAGGCTGCCCGCGAGAGTCCGATCGACCACGACTTTTACCTGAAGTCCCTGAAACTGCTGATCGCTGTTCAGGTCAGCAAGTTGGGGATAGGTTTTTAGTTTTTCCACCAGTCGGGTTGCCCACTTCAACAAGGCGCCGACTGAGTCGGAACTCAGGGCATACTGGTACTGGGCCCTGGAAAGACGTCCCCCCATCCGCAGATCCTGAGCCGGACTGAGATAAACTCGTATCCCCTTCACGGCTGCCATTTTAGGACGGAGTCGATTGATCACGCCATCCACGGCGATTTTCCTCTGATCAAGCGGCTTGAGGGAGATGTAAAGTCTGCCGCTGTTGAGCGCATTGCCGCCGGATGGGCTAATCACAGAGGCCACACTCTCTACCGCGGGATCCTCTGAGATGATTCTGGCCACCGCCTTCTGCTTCTTCTCCATGGAAGTGTAGGAGATGTCCTGCGATCCCTCGGTGGCTCCGAACAGCAATCCGGTATCCTGCTGGGGAAACAATCCCTTGGGGACAACCCCGTAGAGCAGGATTGTTCCGATCACGCTGAGAAAGAAAAACAAAAGTGTGAAGCGTGAGTGTGCCAGGACCCAATCAAGTCCTTTCCGGTAGAGCTGGAAACACTCCTCAAAGCGGGACTCAAGCCAAACACCGAAACGTCCTTCTTGCTCTTCATTCCCCAAGCGAAGCAATCGGGCGCAAAGCGTCGGCGTTAACGTGAGGGAAATGATTGCCGAGACAACGATGGAAGCACTGAGGGTCATGGCAAATTCGTGAAAAAGCCTGCCGATGATTCCCCCCATCATCAGGATGGGTAAGAAGACCGCGATCAGTGAAAGGCTCATGGAGATCACCGTGAAGCCGATTTGGCGTGCTCCCAAAAAAGAGGCTTCCCTCGGCGGCATGCCCGCCTCAATCAATCGCACGATATTTTCGATGACGATGATGGCATCGTCGACCAAGAAACCGACGGAAACAGTCAGCGCCATTAACGACAGATTATCGAGACTGTAGTCGCATAACCACATGACGGCGAACGTTCCAGCCAGGGCAAGAGGCACCGTGATGCCAGCGACAAAGGTTGGGCCGAGACGCCTCAGAAAAAGAAACATGACCAAAATGACCAAGGCGCTGGTGAGTATCAGTGTGAACTGAACATCATCCACCGACGCACGGATCGTCTGAGTACGATCGCTTACGACGATCAGATGGACACCGGGAGGAAGCCAACTTCTGAGCTGAAGAAGCATTTTCTGAATATGGGAGACAATCTCGATGACGTTGGCATCCGACTCCTTGAAGACCGGCATGATCACGGCACGCTTTCCATTCACCCAGCCACCTTGGAAGATATTCTCAGTACCATTGACCACGCTGGCGATTGATGACAAAGGGATCGGGATTCCGTTGGTGGTCTGGGCAACGACCAAGGACTGGTAGTCCGAGGCATCCATGAGCTGATCATTGACCCGGATATTGTACGCCCTTCCCTGACTCTCAATGGAACCCAAGGGGGCATAGTGATTGGCATTGGTCAGAAAATTCTGCATGTCGTTCAGACTCATCCCCAAACTCGCCAAACGTGCCGGATCCACTTGAACACGGACAGCGGTTTTTGCCCCCCCGAAGAGAGGAACCTGACTCACTCCCCGAACCTGACTCAGTCGCTGGGAAACAACCCCGTCAGCAAGGTTGTAGACCTCAGAGAGCGGCATGGTGTCAGAGGTCATCGCCAGAATCATCACCGGAGCGCCTGCTGCGTTCAGCTTGCGATAAGTAGGGTGTGAGGGAAGATTGGGAGGAAGGTCATGAGATGCCGCATTGATGGCTGCCTGAACATCTCTGGCCGCTCCATCGATATTCCTGTCGATGTCGAACTGAATGGTGATTGAAGTTCCCCCCATCGTGCTTGAGGAGGTCATCTCGACCACTCCTGGAATCTGACCAAGACGCTTCTCGAGCGGAGCAGCAAGCGAGGTTGCCGCCGTCTCAGGATCAACACCCGGCAAAGATGCGTTCACGCTGATCGTCGGAAGATCAACATTCGGCAATGGAGCAATCGGTAGGAAAAAATATGCAGTTGATCCGAGCAACAGAAGTCCCAGGGCCAGGAGAAATGTCCCGACAGGTCGCCCGATGAAGGGAGCCGAGATGTTCATGGAACTATGGAGGAGTCGGCTGCATCCTTATGACTATTTCTGTGATGAGATGACCACATCCGCGTCATCCAGGATTCCAGCCTGTCGAGATAGAGGTAGATGACGGGCGTTGTGTAGAGCGTGATGAACTGCGAAAGGAGCAGACCGCCGACAATTGCAATGCCCAAAGGCTTACGGAGTTCCGACCCTGTGCCTGACTGAAGAGCCAGAGGTACCGCGCCGAGCAAGGCCGCGGCAGTCGTCATCATGATCGGTCTGAATCGGAGGAGGCAGCCACGGTATATGGCCTCACGGGCCGTAACGTTACCTTGCCTTCTTAGATCCAGGGTGAAATCGATCATCATAATCGCATTTTTCTTTACGATTCCGATGAGAAGGATGATCCCGATGAGGGCAACTAGCGAAAATTCCTGATGGCAGATCAGTAATGCGAGGAATGCTCCCACCCCCGCACTCGGTAGCGTGGAGAGGATGGTAATCGGATGGATGTAACTCTCATAAAGGACCCCCAGAGCAATGTAGATGACAATGATGGCAGCCAGGATCAGTAACGGTTCGCTGGCCAGTGAGGAACGAAACTCCGCCACACTCCCGAGGAACTGAGTCTGGATACTGTCTGGCATCCCGATGGAATGCTCGGCTCGTTGGATCACCTTGACGGCCTCGCCCAGGGAATGCCCCTGAGCAAGATTGAAAGAGATCGTGGTGGATGGGAACTGCCCCTGATGGGTGATGAGGAGCGGGCTAGTACGCGTCTTGACTGAGACTAAGGAGCTCAATGGAACCAACTTTCCCGAGGTGGAACTCACATAGATTTTTCCGAGATCATCAGGCGAGTTTCGGTACTTGCCCGCGTTCTCCATGACAATCCGGTACTGATTGAGTTGCGTGTAGATCACGGAAATCTGTCGCTGTCCGAAGGCGTCATAGAGGGTGTCGTCGATAGCCTGGACGGGAACATTGAGTCGCGATGCCGCTACCCGATCGATCGTGATTTCAAGTTGCAATCCCAGATCCTGCTGGTCACTGGCCACATCCTCGAGGGAGGGACTGGCTCGAAGCTTTTCGAGCAGGAGGGGAACCCACTTTCTGAGTGTTGCTGGGTCGACATCCTCGAGTAGATACTGGAATTGAGTTCTACTAATACGTGTGTCGATTTGGAGATCCTGAGAGGGCTGCAGGTAGAGGGTGATTCCCTGAACTTTGTGAGCCGCCTCGGAAATCCTCTCCATGATCGGTTGAATTGCCACCCTCTTCTCTCGTGGCTTGAGAACAATGTAAAAGCGACCCGTATTCTGGGTTGGATTCACCACCCCCGTACCGACAAAGGCCGCAACTCTGAGTACATCGGGATCACGTGCGATCACGGCGGAAAGCTCTTTCTGACGATCTGCCATTTGTTTGAACGAGATATCCTGAGCTGCATCAGTAACACCGATCAGAAGGCCCGTGTCTTGGATCGGAAGAAGTCCTTTGGGTATGATGACAAAGAGCCAAACCGTGGCCACCAAAGTAAGGATCGCCACAATCAGGGTCAGGAACTGATGTCTGAGAACCCAGAGCAGCGTCCGGTCATAATGCCAGAGAAGCCGTTCGAATCCATGCTCAAGGAAGCCCGAAAGGCCGCTCTCCCTGTGCTGCTCGTATTTATGCTCACGGCGGAGCATCCTTGAGCACATCATCGGAGTCAGCGTCAGAGAAACGAGGGCGGAGACCACTACGGAGCAGCTCAGGGTAATCGCGAACTCCCGGAAGAGTCGCCCCACGATCCCCGACATCAAAAGCAGAGGGATGAAGACCGCAATCAGGGAGATGCTGAGTGAAATGACCGTGAAGCCAATCTGACGCGCTCCTTTGAGTGCGGCTTCGAAGGGAGATTCTCCCATCTCGATGTAGCGCACGATGTTTTCAATCATCACGATGGCATCATCGACCACAAATCCCGTCGAGATCGTGAGGGCCATGAGGGAAAGATTGTCGAGGCTGTAGCCGGCGCCATACATAAAGGCGAAGGTGCCCAGGACCGAGAGAGGGAGCGCCACGCTTGGAATCAAGGTGGCGGTGATCTTCCGAAGGAAGAGAAGCAGAACCAGAACCACCAGCACCACCGTGAGGAGAAGGGTGAACTGAACATCCTTCACGGAAGCACGGATCGTCTCGGTACGGTCGGAGAAGATCGAGATGTGCATCCCGGGTGGAAGTGATGCCGTGAGTTTGGGAAGAAGCACTTTCACGCGGTCAACGGTGTCGATGATGTTCGCGCCGGGCTGGCGCTGAATATCGAGAAGAACCGCTTGGTGATAAGGCCTCTCCGCCGTAGAGACCCACGCCTGGATCAATGAATTCTCCACCCCGTTCTGAACCGTTGCGACATCCTGGAGACGGACGGGCGCGTTATTTTTGGGATTGTAAGCAAGAATCAATGGAGCCAGATCGTCGGCGCTGAGGATCTGATCGTTGGCGCCGATCGTAAAAGACTGATGGGTTCCGTTAAAACTTCCCTTGGGAGCGTTGGCATTCGCCTGATTGATCGTATTCCGAACCGTTTCCAAGCTGATACCCTGGGCATCGAGTGCCGCTGGGTTCACCTTCACCCGGACGGCAGGCTTTTGGTTGCCCTGGATCGTGACAAGTCCGACCCCGGGAATTTCACTCAACTTCTGCGCTAATACCGAGTCGGCAAAGTCGTTGACCTTCACCAGGGGGAGGTTCTCTGACGTGATCGCTAACGTAAGAATCGGTGCATCGGCAGGATTGACCTTATTGTAGACTGGGGGATTGGGCATGTTCTGGGGGAGAACTCCCCCTGCGGCATTGATTGCTGCCTGAACATCCTGGGAGGCCTGATCGATGTTCTTGCCGAGCACAAACTGAAGCGTGATGACCGATGTCCCCAAGGAACTGATCGAATTCATCGAGGAGAGTCCGCTGATCTGACCAAACTGCTTCTCAAGAGGTGCTGTCACCAGCGAAGCCATGACTTCGGGATCCGCGCCCGGATACTGCGAGGTTACTTGAATTGTCGGGAAATCAACCGTCGGCAGCGCCGATACCGGGAGGGATCGATAACCGAGAATACCAACAAGCACCAAGGCCACCATCAACAGGGAGGTGGCGATCGGACGCTTGATGAAGGGCTCGGAAATGTTCATGGGCAAGCTCCTGAACGAAAGTCGTGAGTCGGTTCAGTCACGGCAGGGATTTCCTACTAGCAGATGGATCTCCCTCAGGCTTCAGGACTTCTTTTGAAGGTGATGGTCACCCGATTTAGGAGGGCGGGTCGTCACGGGTGAGTCAGGCTGTAAGCGGTATTGCCCGTCCGTCACGACCATCTCTCCTGCCTTTAACCCCGACTTCACCATGGTCATTCCCCCCTCGGTGGCTCCCGTAGTGACCGGCCTCATCTCCGCTTTATTGTCAGCTCCCACGACATAAACATACGAACCCTCCGGCCCTAACTGGATGGCCTCCGAAGGAATAACCACTGCATCGGGAACACGATTCACAAGCAGGCGCACATTCACGAACTGTCCGGGCCAGAGTTGGTAGTCCTCGTTGGCAAAAACAGCTTTCATCCGAACGGTGGCTGTCGTGGTGTCGATTTGATTGTCGATCACGCTAAGAGTTCCGGTGCTCAAGATCGTTCGGTTGTTGCGATCAAGCGCAAGGACCTCCAGGGGCTTGTGGGCAAGCAATGGTCCACGGACTTGTTCCAGATCCTGCTGCGGCAAGGTGAAAGAAACATAGATGGGACGAATCTGATTGATGGTCACAATGGCCGAAGAAGCGTTGGCATTATTCCCTCCACCGGTCACCTGATTGCCGACATCAACCTGCTTCACTCCGGTGCGTCCGGAAATCGGTGCCGTGACCTGCGTCCAGTCGAGCTGGGATTTCTGCATCTCTTCATTGGCCTGATCGGCCTGGACGCTCCCCTGCAACTGGGCCACAAGGTACTTCTGAGTGTCATAGGTCTGATGATCGAGAACGTTCTTGTTGAGCAGGTCCTGGTCACGAGCAAGCAGGATTTTGGCACTCTCCAGTTGGGCCATATCCTGAGCGGTTTTCGAGACAGCCTGATCGTATTGGGCCTGAAACGTTCGTGGGTCGATCACCGCGAGGACATCTCCCTGCTTCACCTCCTGGCCCTCCTGAAATCGAATTTCCTGAATTAATCCGGAGACACGGGCATTCACCTGAACAGAATTGTAAGCCTGCACTGTTCCCAGACCATCGAGATAAACGGGAAAGTCCTCAGAGGTAACTGCAGTCGCAGTGACAGGAATCGGAGAGGTGGATCTGGCACCATGCGCTCCGCCGTGAGAATCACCATCCTTCTTCACATGAGTCAGACGCCAGGCAACTCCCCCGATAATTAGTAGGAGGAGTATCCACCAAATCCATGGGGCACGCTTCTGTTTCGGAGGAGGATTCGATGAATCAGTGGCTCTCTCCGAGGAGGCCGCAGAGGTATCGCCATCATGAGAGTGTGTCATGGGTAAATGTAAAAGGACTATACTGGGGGAAAGTTGCAACGATTTATCAGCAAAAGAGGAGGCCTCAGATCCTTGGGGTCTCAAAACCTCAGAGACTCAAGCCTTCAGACGCAGGAAATTAGCCAAGAGCTCCTTGCCGTGAGTTGTCAGGATCGATTCGGGATGAAACTGAACTCCCCAGAGGGGAAGATCTCTATGCCTGAGGCCCATGATTTCTCCCTCGGAAGTCTCAGCCGTGATCTCCAAGCAGTTAGGAAAACTCTCCCGGCGCACAAGTAGACTGTGGTATCTGGTGGCCTCGAACGGGTTTGGTAGACCGGCAAACAAATCCTGCGAGTTGTGAAGGATCGGCGATGTCTTGCCATGCATCAGGCGTTCAGCCCTGACCACCTCTCCTCCATAAACATCCCCCATGCACTGATGTCCAAGACAGACACCAAGAATCGGATATTTACCCGCAAGAGTTCGAATCACGTCACAACTGATCCCCGCCTCTTTCGGCGTGCAGGGCCCCGGGGAGATGCAGATCCTGTCAGGAGCCATCTCCACGATTTCCTCGATGCTGATCTTGTCGTTGCGATGAACAACAGGATCGGCACCCAGTTCTCCAAAATATTGGACGAGATTGTAGGTGAAGGAATCGTAGTTATCGATGATGAGGATCATGACTCGGAAGGATTAGAGAGGGTCGCTGTAGCCAGTTCGATCGCCCTGACAACACCCATCGCCTTGTTGACGGTTTCCTCGAATTCGGCCTCGGGTTGGGAATCAGCAACAATACCTGCCCCTGCCTGAACATAGGCTGTCCCGTTTTTCAAGAGCACGGTTCTCAGCGCGATGCAGGAATCAAGCTGTCCGTTGAATCCATAATACCCCACGGCCCCTGCATAACTACCGCGAGCAGTGGGTTCCATCGAGGCGATGATCTGGAGGGCACGCACCTTCGGTGATCCACTGACTGTTCCTGCAGGGAATGTCGCACGCAGCACATCGAGCGGAGAATGATCTCCCGAGAGTTTGCCGATGACATTGGAAACGATATGCATCACGTGGCTGTACCGTTCCACGGTCATGAAGTCAGTCAGGGAGACACTGCCGAATTCCGAGATGCGACCGACATCGTTCCTGGCAAGATCAACAAGCATGAGATGCTCGGCACGCTCTTTGGGATCCTCAAGGAGTTCGAGGCGGAGTGCCTCATCAGCCTCCGGTGTCGTACCCCGCTTACGGGTCCCGGCGATCGGGCGGATCTGCACGTTACCATCAGTGACCTTCACATGAACTTCAGGGGAGCTTCCCACGAGCGAAAATCCTCCGGGCAATCGCAGGCAAAACATGTAGGGCGAGGGATTGATGAATCGTAGAGCCCTGTAGAGATGAAGAGGATCTCCCTGGTAAGGGATAGCAAAACGCTGGGAGAGGACGATCTGAAAGATATCCCCGGCGCGGATGAACTCCTTCGAGTCCTCCACCGACTTCTCAAAGGCAGCTCTGGTAACATTGCTCGAGACAGGCAGGCGTTCCGCATCCACTCCAGCAGGAAATGGCTGCATCGCAAGTGGCAGGGAAAGTTTATCAAGGAGCGCAGAGATCCTTTCCACAGCCTCGCGATGCGACTCCTCAACACCAAGTTCTCCAGGAAAGGCACACGCAACCACCTTGATCCTTCTGGCCTTGTGATCAAAGACCACGACGGTGTCAGCAATCAGGAAGAGCATCTCGGGCACTCCCAAGTCGTCCAGTGGAGCAGCAGGCACTGAGGGCTCGAATCTCCGCACAGCCTCGTATCCGAGATAACCAACGGCACCACCAGTGAAACCAGGAAGTTCTGGATGAACCGCACAGCGATACCCTGACATCAGAGTCTCAAGTTCCTTCAGAGGATCGGGAGCGGTCCAAGAACGCGTCCCGTTACGATCGGTCCGGGTGATTGTCTCTCCATGGGAGGAAATCACCGCACGCGCACCAGAACCGACAAAAGAATAGCGGCCGATCAGATCGCTCTGCTCGGCGGATTCGAGAAGGAAGGAGGGCTCCTCGGAAGTAAGTTTCGAGAGAACAGAAAGTGGAGTCTCGCTATCAGCCACCAGGTCGATCCAGACAGGCACCACGGGATGGATCGCAGCTTCCGAAGAAAACTCCTCAGCAGAAGGAAATACTCCCTTCAGCTCAGGCCTATCATTCATTCGAGCATTCTTCATTTGAAAAAGGGTGCTGTTGACGACATGGACGCGCAATCAGGAAATTCTCTATCTTCCCCTCTTGAAGTGAGCGACCTCACGATCTGTCTCCCGCTGCTCGGCTTTCTTCTTGAGATCCTGACGCTGATCCGCTGCGTGTTTTCCTTTGCCCAATCCGATCTCGACCTTCACGCGCCCTTTCTTCCAATAGAGACGAAGGACGGGTAGGGCCAACCCCTTGCGGGTTGTTTGTTCCAGCATTCGGGCAATCTCGATTTTATTGAGTAGCAGCTGCCTGGGGCGCTTGGGGTCATGGGTTGTATGACTGGCCTTTTCATACACCTGAATCGTGGCGTCGTGAAGAAATACTCCGCCTTTCTCTACCTTTGCATAGCATCCCAGTAGATCCGCCCTGCCTGCTCGCAACGACTTGACCTCTGTACCAACAAGAGAAATTCCCGCCTCAAAAGTCTCCAGGATCTGATAATCCCTAAAAGCCTTGCGGTTGGTAACGATGTCAGAACCCATGGATGGAATGGTCAAACAACAGGTTTACCGCCCGGAATGCGGCATCCGAAAAAACCGAATGCCAGATCGATGATGCCCGTGGCTCTTTAGGCTGCCTGAAC
>DAISZK010000087.1:0-5822 GCA_036824855.1 Chthoniobacterales bacterium
GAATGAACATCCCGAAGCGGTCATCCTGCCACTTTTTCACGGCATTCTGATCAACCGGAATGGGGGTGACGGGTTGAACGGCCTGATTGGTATTTGTGGAGACAGCAGAGGTTTCGGCAGAGACCAACGGACCCAAGCCGAGTCCAAGGAGTAGTGCCAACAAGGAGGTCTTTTTCATCAGTGATATGGGATTTATTTGTTGTGGGTGAGTTTTAGGAAATCCTGCGGTAGCCCAACTCTGCTCCGCCGCTTACATGCATGATGTGGCCGGTGACGAAGCGGGCCTTGTCTGAGAGTAGGTAAACACAAGCATCGGCGATCACATCTCCATCCGGGCAGTAGCCGAGGGGGTGGATCTCATCGAGGTAGCGGTTGATTCCGGCGGGATCAGGTTGCTCGGAGGCCCAGACGCGAAGCATCGGGGTCCATGTTCCTGCGGGACAGACCGCGTTCACCCTCACACCATACTTGGCATAATCGAGTGCCATCGACTTGGTGAGGGTGTTCATGCCCCCCTTCGAGGCGGTGTATGCGGCGTGGATTTCCTGTCCGATTACGCCGACGAGGCTCGAGGTATTGAGGATGCATCCCTTGGAGGCCTTGAGGGGTTCCAAGCCGTGACGGGTCGTATGAAGGACGCTCTTGAGATTGATGTTGAAGAGGGTGTCCCACTCCGCGTCGCTCGTCTCATGCAGGGGCTTGCTCGGGGTGGCGATGCCGGCGTTGTTATGAATGGCATCGATCCGGCCATAGCGTTCGAGTATACGGGCGATGGACGATTGGACCTGATCATCCTTCGAGACATCGCAGGCGAATCCGAGGTGTTTCTCACCGAGTCCGGCCGCCTGCTGTGCGGCCTCCTCTCCGTTACGGGCGACGATGACGACCGAGGCTCCCTCGGCGGCGTAGGCTTTCGCGCAGTCAAGGCCGATGCCGGTGGATCCGCCGGTCAGAAAGATGATTTTGTCGTTGAGCAGCATCGGTTTGGTTGGTTGTCAGTTGAGGTGGAAAACTTCCTTGGTATCGCTCCAGACCTTGCCCTTGGCGGCCGCGTCCGGAAGCGGTTGCTGGCAGGGATCGGTCTGCTTCCACCAGCGACAAGTTTCGGGATCGTTGCCCATTTTCTTCATGTCGGCGGCAAAGTCCTTGCCGGTGTATTCGAGGTAGGCGAAGAGATAAGTCTTCCCATTGATCTCACGCTCATAGATCGAGAAATTACGGATGTGACACTGCCTGATCATCCGGATCACGCCGGGCCACGGATGCGCGTGAAGGTCCTCGTAGTGTGCGGCTTTCTCCGCGCGGAGGCCGGTGACCCAGGCATGACGCTCGACCTGGTGCGAGGCACAACCTGTGAGACAGAGGGTGATCAGTGAGAGGAGGGATACGGTTGTTTTCATGGTTTTGCGGATGATCAGCGGAGGAGGAAATAGAGCACGGCAAAAACTACGACCACGGCCAGAGCAGCTAGGCGGTAATTCCCAAGGCCGTGTCCGCCGGCCTCTCCGCGGAGTGGCTCCCTCCAGTCCTCCCAGATCAGGGGGAGAGCCTCTTCCTTGACCGGTTCGGGCAAGATCAGACTGACAGTAATCAGGATTGCCGAGCAGGCCACGAAAAGCAGAAAGGCGATCATCATGAAGTCGCCGCGATAGATATCGTTCCAGTCGAGCCAGAAGGTGACCGCACCGAGTGCCATCCCTGCGATCAGTGTAACGAAGGCGGCCCTTCCCGTGGCCCCTTTCCAGAAGACTCCCCAGACAAAGACGGCCGTGATCGGCGGGGCGACATAGGTGATGAGCTTGTTGATCCCCTCGAAGAGGGTGCTGTAGTGGCCGAAGATTGGAGAGAAGACGATCGCCAGCACCGTTCCCGCGACCGTTGTGATCTTGCCGATCTGCACCAGCTTATGATCCCCGATCTCCGGACGGTAGCGCTTGAAGATGTCATAGGAGACAAGCGTCGCCGTGGAGTTGAGCGCGGCCGAACAGGTCTGCATGGCTGCGGCCAGTAGGGCTGCGAGGACGAGACCCTTCAGTCCCGTGGGAAGGAGGTGGGTAACGAGGAAGGTGAAGGCGTCTGCCGGTGCCGCGGGGGCATCGGTTCCAAAGGCTCCCTGCTGCACCAGGGCGACACAGATGACGCCGGGAAGGACGAAGAGAAAAACGGGCCAGATCTTGAGGAAGGCACAGAAGAGCGGTCCGAGCCTGGCGTGCCGCTCATCCTTCGCGGCAAGCACGCGTTGGACGATGGTCTGGTCGCAGCACCAGTACCAGATGCCGATCACTGGATAACCGAGCAGCATGGAATACCAGGAGAGGCCGGAGGGGTCGCCGGGAGGACGCTGCATGTGAAGGAAATTGGCAGTGCCCCAGGTGATCTTGCTTCCCTCGACACCTGCCAGTGGGTGAGGGTGCGACCCGAGTGTGGCGGCCATGCCATGCCATCCGCCGACCTTCACATACCCGACGATCATGATGACTACGGCACCCACCAGTAGGAGGACGGTCTGGACGCTCTCGGTCCAGACCACAGCCAGCAGGCCTCCGAACATTGTGTAGAATCCGGTCAAGAGACCCAAGGCCGTGATGAAAAGCATCAGGGCATCCACACCAAGGATCGTTGCGCCGGGCGCGAGGCCCAGAACCCCACGCAGAACCCAGCCAGCCGTGTAGAGGGCGACCCCCATGTGGATGACGATCGCGGAGAAGAGGGAGACGACCGAGAGGATGTCGCGGCAACCGCGGTTGAAGCGACGCTCCAGAAAGTCAGGGAGCGTGGTGACACGGGACCTCAGGTAAAGGGGTGCAAAGAAGAGTGAGAGCAGGATCAGGGTGAACCCGGCCATCCACTCGAAGTTTCCGAAAACAATGCCGTACTTGTAGGCCGCCTCGGCGAGGCTGACCAAATGGACGGTGGAGATATTGGCCGCAAACATCGCCAGACCGATCACGCCCCACCCGAGGGTGTTGCCTGCCAGGAAGTAGTGCCCTCCTTCACCACCACGTTCTCCCTTGCGATGAACCAAGCCGGCCACGAGGCCGAGGCCGACTACGGCTGCCAGGTAAAGGGTGATGAGAGACCAGTCGAGGGGAGCAATCGGGGAGTGCATGGGGGGGAAAGTTGTATGAGTAGTTTCGGAATCCTTTGCGTGGTGTCAAGCGTGCTTTGGATTCGCCAAGCCGCGCTACTAATGCCAAAAACGGATGGTTATGCCCCACCGTCTCTCCTCCACCATGATCCGTACACTCGAGAAGATGATCCGTGGCGGGGTTTTCAAGCCCGGTGACCGGTTACCGTCGGAAACGGAGCTCGGAAAAGAGTTCGGGGTCAGTCGGACCGTGGTGAGAGAGGGGCTTCAGGCCCTCAAATCACGCGGCATGCTGGAGAGTCGTCGAGGCAGCGGAACCTACGTGGCCATGCCTTCGAGAGAACTCATCGGAAAGTCACTCTCCCTCTACGCCACCCTGCAACGGGATGGTGTGCGTTATCTGGAGTTGATGGATCTCCGCATCCTGGTGGAGACCGAGGCGGCCCGTCTGCTGGCGGATCGCGGGGGGGGGCTTGCACCTGTTAAGGCTCAACTACGAGTCATGGAAAAGAGCCTGAACCATACGGAGCGTTTTGCGGATGCCGACATCGACTTTCACCTGGCGATCATCAAGGCCTCGGGGCATTCCCTTTTCTATGTGGTTGCCGAGGGTTTGCTGACCGCGACATCCCTTAGCTTTGCCCGCAGCACCCACGGCCTTGATCCGAGACAGTCGGCCAGGGTGCTCGGTGAGCATCGAGAGATTTTTAACGCTCTTGAGATCCGTGATCCCAAAGCAGCGGCAAAGGCGATGCTCTCGCACCTCCGGCGATCTAAAAAGAATCTGCTTGCGCGCTTAGAACAAACATCCAACGACTGAAATCTCCATACCTCCCTACTTCGCCAGTTACCTCGCTATTATCGTAGGGTACCAGCAAGGGGCTTGCGTTAAAATTCCGCCGGCTTCGGTGCAGGAATGCTCATGACAGGTACGGCACTCGGTAGATCCATGGGGCGGACAGGCTCTGCCTTCCTGACCTCTTTTTCATCCACCGGCAGAGCCGCTACGGCATTCGTGGCACCTGCCGCCACACTTCCCTTTCCATCCGCACCCGGGTCCTTGCCATCAGGTGTTGTGGCACGAGCCACTTTGATGCTCGTATCATCGGCAGCTCCGATGCTCATGCTGGGATTCACGGAGCGGTAAAGATCATTCTGGGCAAGGAGCGTGGGAGCATTGACAGGAATGGGTCGAACACGCGTGAGATCAACTGCCGCTGCCGCCCTGGGCCATTCAGCCTGATCGACATCACGATTGTAACTCCGCACCCCTCCTCCATGGACATCGCAGACCCCGGTGGGCATCTGGGCCTCCGTGGCATACTCAGTGACCATCATTCCGGTCAGCCTGCGACACCCTTCCGCTGGAAGCAGACCGGAGCTTCTGCAAATCTCAACCTTCTTGAGTCCAGAGGGAACCGGAAGTTCATGGGCGGGAAATGCCGCTAGCGATGCATTCATCACTTGGGCCCAGATCGGAAGGGCAAGATCCTTACCGAAAGCTCCGCGGTAGATCTTTTGCGGCTTATCGAATCCCACCCAGACGCCACAGGTGACGGCACTTGAGTAACCCACGAACCATGCATCGGTGAAATTGTATGCAGTCCCGGATTTTCCGGCCAGAAGGGTTTTCGTTGAGACTCCCGAGGCAGCCGCCTCCTGAGCACAGGCTTTGTAGAGGGCATCTTGCAGGATAGTGTGGACCTGATAGGAGGCCTCGGCAGGTAGTACCTCGACACGAGTCACGGGATTCTCGTAAAGCAGATTACCCTCCTGATCAATGATGCGGGTAATCGTGAAGAGTTTGGCCGGCCGAGTTCCTCCACCGGGGAAAGCCGTGTAGGCAAGAGTCAGCTCATCAAGGGACATCTCACTCGAGCCGAGATACGCATTGGCCACATCGCGGAGCGGAGATCGGATGCCGGCAGATTTACAGAATTCGCCAAGCTTATCGAGTCCGGTCTTGTACCCCAGTCGGATGACGGCAGCATTCTTCCCCCTCGCAACCGCTTCATGCGAGGGCATCGGCCCCTCATACTCATTGTCAGGTCGCTCCACCCCCCATTCTCCTAAGATACCGTTGTCTCCCCCGATCATGACGAAGTGATTGTCGATGCAGTCATCGTCAACCGTTTCGCCCGGAAAAACTCCGTTCGCATAGGCGGCAGCAGCCACCATCGGAGTGAAGAGAGTCCCAGGCGGACGGCGCCCCTGGACGGCACGGTTGTATTCGCTGTGCAGGAAGTCACGACCACCGGCGACGGCCAGGATGCCTCCGGTGGCATTCTCCACTGCGAGGACTGAACCCTGGAGGTAGCCGGGAGGTGGCATCGTGACTGGCTCTCCACGCTGTGCAGCCTCTTCCATCTTCTCGTTGATCTGATGGTACTGCTGATAGGTGATGTGCGCGAATCCGGGCTGACTCTCAACCCCAGTCAGATGGTTTTTCACAGCACGTTCCGCAGCCATCTGAAGCTTGGCGTCGAAGGTCGTCTGGATCTGGACTCCCTCATTCATGGCCGTGTCATAGCCGAGAGCCGCAATGGCCTGCTGACGCACCAGATCGATCGCATAGGAGATCCTGTTAGGGTTGGTCCTCTTGCGAACCGAGAGATTCAGTTCGACCGCTCCATCATATTCCTCGCGCGTGATCAGATGCATCTCCCGCATGCGACCCAGGACGAAATCACGGACCTTCTTCGTCCCGGTCGGATTATTCCACGGGGAGTAGTAG
>DAISZK010000088.1:0-5817 GCA_036824855.1 Chthoniobacterales bacterium
GGATTCGCGGGTCCTTGCATCATAGTCGATCATACCGTTTTCAAGTCCTGCAAAAAGCTGCCGGAAATGATCAAGGCAGTGACGATAGTGCGCACCGATCGAGGCTCCTCCGCCGAGTGGGTTGGCGGCGGTGAATGCCTCCTGGTCAAGGCTTTCAAGGAGTCCAATGCCCTGGAGAAGGATCTCATCCAGAGAGTCCGCCAAACCCTGCATGATCAGAAGGGAAGCAGTTTTCCGACGATGGGAATGTCCCGACGATGGATGAAGAGCAGGATCGCGGAGCAAACGGCGACCGTCAGGGCCAGTGCAAAGAGCTCCCCATGATCGCCCATAACATCGATTCCCAGCACGGTGAGATGGCTCATGATGGCTCCTCCCATGACAGCAAGCGCCAGACCTGCCCCCAGCCATGTGGTACGGGGAATGATCAGCAGAGTGGCTGCAATCAACTCGGCAATTCCTGAGCCGATCCGCCCCGGGGCGCCTAATCCCACTTTATCAAAGATATAGACGGATTCAGGTGCAGCCGAGAACTTGAAGTAAAGCGTCTGGGCAAGAATCACGGCGGCGGTGATCCGGAGAATCCAGGAAAGCAGGGTAATGGGTTTGGAGAGAAGAGGCATTGTTTGTGGTTTTTTTAATGGAAGTCGAGGGGTGATACCAAGTTGTTATTTTAACCATCCCCCTGCGGCTTGGATAGGGCTTTGGTTGTTCCGGGGCGTTACCCAAGATGCAATGGCGTCCGTTCGCGACAAGATCCCGGGGGGGATGACGAGGTGTGCGCTACATTGACCGTTGGAATCAGCTTCAAGGGGACATTGAAGCAGTGTCAGGGCCACAAAGTCATGGCAAAGCGTTTTTCCCGCGTTTTCTCCGCGCGGCACTGCTTGGGTCACTCCGCAGGCCATGGGGGCCACGTTCAGCAGGTATTCTCCGGAGGATTTTTCATTGGGGGAATACCTGGTATCAATCGATCCATTTTTCCGTAGCCTCAGTTTCAGTTCACCAGGGCTACCCGCAGAGGAAATGCTTGCTCCCACTCTCCACTCGCGGCCGTTGAACACAAATCCCGGCGTGTAGATCGAGTTGGCCTGCCAGAGTCGTGAATATTCGCGCTGGCGTGCCGACCATTCCGCCGAGGAATAGGGATCGTTCCATCCCAAGGAATTCCAGTAATCGACATGGAAGGCGACGGGGACAATCTCTTTCCAAAGTGCCGGACTGCTTTTCAGCTGCGAGAACCACTCCTCCGCTGGGGGACAACTGCTGCACCCCTCCGAGGTGAACAGTTCCAGCAGGGGAACATTCTTTGCTCCCGAAACAAACTCCCACTCAACCGGTGCTGCTTTTGCCACCCCGAGGAGCCCCGTCACGACCAGCAGAGGTACGATCCTCATCGGAAATTATTTTCCCTTCTTCCCGACGAGAATTGGCCAATTCGAATCGGCCTTCTGAAGGCATGCGGCCTGATCCTTGTTGAACTTCTCCATCACTCCCTTGCTGTATTGGAGAAGAAGCTCCCCGTTGACGACTTGGAAAGCCGAGGGGTCGATCTCGATCAGGGATCCCCGCGAGACCCCGTAGGCGCAATAACCGCCGAACCGGGGCTCATACGATGACGGATTGGCATCAAATGCAGCCTTGTGAGCCGCAGAGGTGAATAGGTAGGTAACGCCGTCGGCGGTGCTGGTGAATTGCGGCAACCCTTTCTCCGCCCTCCCATCGGTGAAGTAAGCGACGGGATCATAACCGCGGATGCCCACCCCTTGGCGGTCAACATTAACCAAAGTCTTTGCTGAGACAATCGGTGACAGCCCTAGCAGGGTGAGCAAGATTAATAATGTTTTTTTCACGGAATGATAATTAAGTGTTTGGATACCTTATCAGCGATGGTCGATGCAGCCTAGCGGTTGGATATTGAAGTCGTGGGTGAGTTTCAATGTAATTAATAGGAGACATCGGGAATTTTCCTATCCTTGATCCTAGCTCCGATATGATTTGCGAAGGCTTTGCTGTCAGCTTGTTCTTGCGATGATTGTTAACATGGGCTTTTTTTAAAAAAGGGTGTCCGTTGAATCTTGAATCCTTTTCAGGCTCGGTCTATCGTGAGATCCTTGAGTGTAGCGGTAATCTAGTCACTCTCTGCTGACTCCTCGGCCTGATCCCTTTCCATTGCATCAAGGCAGAGTTCGTTCAACGACTCTTCACGCTTAAGTCCATCTGTGATCTCCTCGCAGTGGTTTTCTTTATTCAACGAATTTATGCGAACAATGGTGGAGATCTGGAGCATGTCCTCGTCAGTGGGATGTGGGATCACGATCACAACGAAGTCATCCGAGACAAATTCGAGAATACCTGTATCTGTCTCAGGAAGCCCCAGGTTTTCTCCTCCGCTAGAACTTAATTAGGAGGTGAAGAGGGAGTCGAGCGCCTTGCTGAGCATGAAAATGATATCTTGAGTCATCGAGCGAATGGGAAAGGTTTATAGTGAGATGAGCATATTAGATTTCCTTTTTGTCACAAGATACTGCTTGCCGAAACGGAGTGAATGCCTGCAAAGATCTACTTTTTACAAGTGAGAAACCTGTCGTTCACTTTTGCCCTCTTCTTGGTTTTGATAACCTTGGGAGGTAGCGTTGCAAAAGCTGAAGTGAATCACATCCCGGTCGTCGAGATCAGCCAAGAGATTCATGATCTGGAACTTAACAGGGCGTTGCCTAAGTATGTGGAGGTTGCGGGTATCATTACCTTTCGATGGAGGGACGCCGAAATGCCCGGTTTCTGTATCAACGATCTTGAATTTCTTAACAACACTGATCCTGTCGCCCAGAGGATCGAAGGAAAGGTGGATGAAGCAGGGCACACGGCTGTCAGCATTGCTTTCCGAGGAAAGTTCGAGTGTCACAACAACTTCTCCGCTTATCCTTTCAACATGCCGCGGGTTCCCGTGGTTTTCAGGCGTCCTGGAGGAAACTACCTGCTTCAGGCGCCCAATTTATCCGAAATCATGCTGCAGGGGGTGGATGGATTACCGCAGAGCGACTCTTATACAATCATTGGTCGTCATTTTCTTGAGGGCATCTATTATCGGGCTTTGTTTTCCCATCGTGCCTCTTCGCAAGGTGACATACATGCCGTGGGTCTCTATCTGGATCTCAGGCACAAGCCCCTCAGGACTACCATACTTGTCCTTCTCCCTTTGGTTGCGATCTCCCTTGTCTCCTATTCCTCACAATGGTGGAAAGACGAGTCCGCTGCATCCCGCGGCATCATGGCTTCGTTGTTCGCCGCCACTGCGGTTGCTGTCTCCTCCATCAATCTCGCTCCCAATGTCTCATGCCCAACGGTTGTCCTGATCGCATTCTGTTGTTTTTACATAGGACTCATTGTTCTAGGAGTCCTTACAGTCATGGCTTTTCGTGAAAAAACCCGGGCTCATCCTGAATTGTTCCGCAAGGTCCGTTTGATTGGGCGGATCCTCGGTCCGGTCATGATGCTTGCCAGCATCGCGTTGCTGACGGTCTGGATTAAGTTCAATCAAAAGCCTGATTTCTATGAGTGGTTGCAGAATCCTGTGGATGTTTTCCAACCCGGAGTAAAAGATCATGCTGACAAGTCAACTTCCGGTGCTGTGAATCAAACCCTCAAGTGCATTGAGTGCTCACATGAGCGGCAAAATGACAAAACCTAATTATAACTCATGTCAAATTTGCGTGGTCAGTCCTCCCCCAAAAATGTTGAACAGTGTTCAGCGGAGATTATCGGAAAACGCGATCAGCCATCGCTTTTCATGCTGGGTTGGTATTTTTTCCTGATTGCTTTGACAACGGTCCAAGGATCGGCAGGGCATATGCGTCGTCAGATCGTGCAGTATCGAAAACTGATTACTGAGGAGGAATTCCTAGAGAGTTTTGCCCTAGCAGAGTTCCTGCCGCAACCGGACAGCACCTTTGGACTGGCGGTTCATGTCGGTCATCGAGTCCGGGGTTTGTTAGGAGCTTTTGTGGTAGCTATTGCGATGATTCTTCCCTCCTTCCTCATTGCTCTTGTTATTGGCAGTGCCTTCATCCACTTCCACAAAGTTACTTGGGTTGTTGCTGTTGCAGCAGGGGCCGGAGCAGCTGTTTGCGCCATTATCGGTGCCACGGTTATGGAAATCGGTAAAAAGGCGGTAATCGACTACCGCGACTTCCTTTTGATTTTAGTGGGAATGATTTTCCTGCGATACGGGATCCTTCATATCTCGGGAGTCATTCTCTGGATCACCCCCTTGGCGATTTGGCTGCACCGTCCTTCACGACATGAAAAATTAAAAAAACTCCAGGAGACTTTTGCCTTGGTTCCGACGTTAGGTTTTAGGCATCACCTGCATAAGAGACTGGATCAGATCTTTAACTCCGAACCCTGGGGTATGGTGTTGATGGCCGTTGTGGTCGTTGGGATGATGTATGCCGTTTTCGGTGTTGAGAAATACGGTGAACCGGCTTTTGAGAAAATACGGCATGTTATCGTGCATGGGACGAAACCTGTAAAATCAGAGGTTTGTCCCGTCCTACCGCTCAAGCACAATCTCTCACCCATGGATAACTTCCAGACGGTTACCGGGATTTGCACCGATCTTGTTTCAACCTTTTCCGCGCTCTCTGTCTGCGCGTTCGGTGGGGAGGAGACGATTCTCCCTTGTATGCAGCATGCCAGCGTTAGCCATCATAACTGGATGGACAGTCAGGATTTTGTGAATTTTTTCTCCCTTAGTTTCATTATCCCCGGTCCAAGCATGCTCTCCTCGATGATCGGACTAAAGTCCTGTTCCGAATTCGGGGAGGGGTGGGCTTTACTAGGAGCCGTGGTTGCCATGCTTGCCCTGTTTCTTCCAAATATCGTTGTAATTCTTTGCGCGGCCAATTCATGGGACTGGTTAAGTGCATGGAAATGGCGCCATTCCATCGGTAGGGCTTTACTTCTCATTGCCGCTAGCGCTCTCTCCGCAGCCTTCATGTTTATTTCTCAGACAGCGATTCATTCCCCTGTACTTGCACTGATTGCGATTGTGAGCGGTCTGCTACTATTGCTTTCTGATCTGAATCCCATTTTAATCGTTCTGATCGCGGGCGTGGCCGGATTGATATTTCTTTGATCGACACCTGTTCAAGAATTCAAGAAAACGATACCTATAATATAGAAACTCTGTAAATCCGAGTACTCAGGGAAAACTTATCTAATTTAAAAGTCGGATACCGACTTTTAAAAAATTCACCCTGATTCCGTACGGTAGACTCGTCGCTTTGAATGGCATGTTATTGTACATTTAGCGGGCGTCGACGAAGAGACCGACATTCCGAACGAAGGGGTACTCCACTCCGATTCCATCGGCTCCATTGCCATGGCCGTAAGTTCGGCAACAACTTCCGCCACCTGTTAGGATCATGTAGGGAGCGGGGCACCACTTCTCGATCAGGTAGCGGGTGATGATGTTGGCGTCGAAGAATTCCCAGGTTCTCCAGCCATGGTTTACCTCTTACTTGAGAGGGTGGTTGCCCGTTTCCCTTTGCCAGACCAACAGCAGGGCGCTGACCACTGCGGCAACGACCAAGAGACCAGCCGGGGCCATCCGGCTGTGTGTGAACTCGATGAGGGTGACGCAGAGGAGGGGAGTGGTGCCGCCCAGGATACCAGCCGCGATATTGTAGGCGATACCAAGTCCGGTGGCGCGGAGGGTTCTCGGGAAGACCTCGGCTAGCCAGACCTGATAGGTGGCTCCACCGAGAGCGACGAAGGACATGAAGGAGATCATCGCTATAAAGGCCAGTGTGTTAT
>DAISZK010000049.1:0-16729 GCA_036824855.1 Chthoniobacterales bacterium
TATCTTCGACGCCAAGGTGCTCGCCGCCCTCTTCATCGGAGGCATGATCCCGGTCGTTTTCTCCGCCCTTGCGATGAACAGTGTTGGCAAGGCCGCCATGGACATGGTCAACGAGGTGCGCCGTCAGTTCCGCGAGATCCCCGGCATCCTTGAGGGAACTGGTAAGCCTCAGTACGGCAAGTGTGTTGAAATATCCACTCAGGCTGCTCTCCGAGAGATGCTCGCTCCCGGTGTCATCACCATCGTCACGCCGGTGCTCATCGGTGTTATCATGGGTCCCGAGGCTCTCGGCGCCTACATGGCTGGCGTTACGGTAAGCGGCGTTCTCTGGGCCATCTTTCAGAACAACGCCGGTGGCGCTTGGGACAATGCCAAGAAGTCCTTCGAGCAGGGAGTCGAGATCGAGGTCAACGGCAAGAAGGAGATGTTCTATAAGAAATCCGAACCGCATAAGGCCGCCGTTGTCGGTGACACCGTGGGAGATCCGTTCAAGGATACTTCCGGTCCTTCCATGAACATTCTCATTAAGCTTTCCTCGCTGGTTGGTCTGACCATTGCACCGCTCATCGCGGTGAATGGTCATGAAGCCACGACAATCGTTCGCTGGATCCAGAGTTTCTTCGCGTAAGATCCCTTACTAGAAAATTCAAAGCCGCTGTTTCCGAACAGGGATAGCGGCTTTTTTGTGCATTAATCTGGAAAGCAGGCAGTCAGGAAGAACTGAAAAGGACAAAAGAAGCGATAGGGATCCTGTGGCCACAAGATGCACAAAAGGCACAAAAATTGGTGAGTGCTGGACCACTCCCAGTTCTTAAGGGCCAGTTGGATAAGGGTTCTTGAGGGCGGATTCCCGATGCCTGCGGACTTGATCCCTTGTCTCTTCAACAGTTGTTTTTATTAAAGGTAATTTAGCAAGAGTCGCCATCCTTGCGAGTGTCGCTGGACCTTTGTGATTGATCAGCTTCATTCGTTTAGGGCCCATGTTCTAAAAAATAGTAAAAAGAAACAATATCCCTTCGCTTTTCAGCGTAGAGATCAAGCAACAGCAAAGTGTTTTTAACCTAATAGCCTATAGTCTAAACCGCTAATAGCCTTCCTGGGCCTAGTCAGTTATCGCTGGACGGAATCGGAATGGAGAACGAGGCGCGTGAGCGAAGCCGTAGTAGAGTCTACGGCGAGCGAACTGCAACGCAGTTATCCGTCCGAGGCCGTCAGCGATCGCATTCTCCGAAGACCATGTCGACGGATCCCAAGATCGCAACGAGGTCGCCGATCATGTTTCCCGGCAGAAGCTTTGGGAGGATGCTCAGGTTGACGAAGGACGGGGCGCGGATGTGAAGGCGGTTAGGAACGCCTCCACCCAGACTGTTGATATAGAATCCAAGTTCTCCCTTTGGATTCTCACAGCTCGAATAGACTTCGCCGGCAGGGGCATCGATGCCCTCGGTGGAGATGATGAAGTGGTGGATGAGTTGCTCCATCTTCTTAAGAACGTCATCCTTGGGAGGTAGGGTACTCTTGCCATCGACCACATTGATCGGGCCATCGGGAATCGTGTCGATGGCCTGGCGAAGAATCCTGAGGCTCTGACGCATCTCTTCGATTCGGACGAGGTAGCGATCGTAACAATCACCGACTGTACCCACCGGGATATCGAAGTCGTACTTGTCGTAGTCGAGATAAGGGTGAGCCTTGCGGACATCGTACTCGACACCCGAGCCACGGAGCATGGGTCCGGTCAGGCCGTAGGCGATCGCATCCTCGCGGGAGATGACGGCGATGTTCTTGGTGCGGTCCATGAAGATCGGATTACGGGTCAGGAGATTGGAAATCTCGTTAAGGGCGATCGGGAAGGAATCAAGAAACTCACGGAGCTGCGCAGGGAACTTCTCCGGCAGGTCGCGCACTTGGCCGCCGACGCGGGTGTAACTTGTCGTGAATCGTGCGCCCGTCAGGAGCTCGCAGAGATTGTAGATCTTCTCGCGCTCCGTGAAGGTGTACATGAAGACGGAGATCGCCCCGATATCCATCGAGCTGGCACCTAGGCCGAGCAGGTGGGCGGAGATGCGGGCAAGTTCGCAGCAGATGACTCGAATGGCCTTGCCGCGGGCAGGGAGTTCCCATCCCATGAGCTTCTCCACCGCAAGGGCGTAGGCGACGTTGTTGGCGAGTGGGGCGAGATAATCAAGGCGATCCGTGTAGGGAACGAACTGGTTGTACTGCATGTTCTCGGCGATCTTCTCATCGCCGCGGTGGAGATAGCCGATCTCTGGCTTCGCCTTGGTGATCACTTCGCCATCGAGATCAAGAACGATGCGGAACACTCCATGGGTTGAGGGGTGCGAGGGACCAAAATTCAGAGACATCGTTTCTCCCAGCAGTTCGCTGGCGGGGAGATGGGCTCCATGCTCTTGGAGAGCTTGATGGGTTCGACCCAGTGCGTCTGGTGCTTCGTAGATGGTGCTGGTGCTCACGGGTGAGGATTAAAGACGATGGCGGGGTTGCTTTCCAGCTTTCTTGAGTTTTTCTTGAGCTGAACAGGAACTCTTGTTTGCAGAGAGAAGTAGGGGCACCTGGATTTGAACCAGGGACCAACCAGTTATGAGCCGGCTGCTCTAACCGCTGAGCTATACCCCCATTGGAAAGTGAAAGATTGGAAAGAGAACTTCTAATCTATCCCTGAATAGCGTCGCAGGTCATCCTCAAAAATCATCTACTCCCATCCCTTGGGGGATTCGGAAGATCGGAATCAAGGCGTGGAGGTATGGATGTTCCCCACTGGCGGAGCAATGCAGTGGATTTCGATATGCCTGATTTTGCCACCCCGCGAGATGGTCATCGGGACGCACTCGCCAGAGGTAAGATAAAATGAAGCTTCGAGGAGTTGGTCTGGTTGCGTGATTTGCCGATTACCAAAGGCAAGAACCATGTCTCCGGATCGCACCCCTGCGGATTCAGCGGGGCTTCCATGTTCTACCGAAGCAATCCGAGTGATCGAATTTCCTTCCGGGACAGCGGCCTCCTCCACAACAGCGCCGACCCATCCTGGATTGAGTTGTCCGAAGCGAAGCAGATCCGTATGGAGT
Organism: Chthoniobacterales bacterium; assembly: GCA_036824855.1. Taxonomy (GTDB): domain Bacteria; phylum Verrucomicrobiota; class Verrucomicrobiia; order Chthoniobacterales; family UBA6821; genus UBA6821. Next base: position 3,087 of record DAISZK010000049.1, read on the forward strand.
TTTTCGATGGCTCCGACGAGGAGGATTCGGCAATCACCCGAGTCTGTTTTTCCAGCAAGGACCATTCCCAGTAGATGGCCGTCGAGGTCGAAGACAGGGGCGCCCGCCTCTCCCTCAGCAAGAGGGATTTTAGCGATGATTTGTGGGATGCGGAAGTAAGAGTCCCCCTCATGACTTCTGGTTCCTGCGATCATGCCAACCGAGAGGGAGTGCTCCTCCTCCTTGGAATATCCAAGGGCAACTGCGGGACTGAAAGGCAAAGGTGTGGGAGTGGCGTGCGGCGGGAGGAAATTTTCGCCAGCGTGCGGCATCTCTCCGGTCAGTTTGAGAAAAGCGACTCCGCATCCCTCATCGAGGGCCAGAATATGACAGGGGTACTCCTTCCCATCCTTCACGATCACGATGGATTCCAATCCCTTGACCAGATCGGCCGTCGTGCAGATTGTGCCGGTCGGATCGACAAAAAAACCTGTTCCATAGAGTTCGCCACGGGCATCTGAACCACGAACCCTAACGACTGCCCCGGAGCGTAGATTTCTTGCAGTTTGGATCGCCGAGGCAGCCCTGAAGCTCAATGAGGGATTCTCGGTTGATCCTCTGATGTTGCCGGACGATGCGGTAAGAAAGACGATGAGAAGAGGCAACGCCACGAGCCTCTTTGCGAGAGCTGACGAGCGTGCTGGATCAGAAACTGAGCGGCGATTCATGGCTCGCCGGACGGGCTTGCAAAAGGACCGAGGTAGGGAAGGCGAGGGAACTGCTCTGGGATTGAGGCTGGAGTAGGGGTAGGCCCGAGGGGTCGACTCGTAGCGAGACCGGTTGCATATTCTGGATGGTCACCGGCACTTGGGAATAAGGGAGCGTCGAGGAGTAGGAGACGGAATAAGCGCGGGGAGTCTCCTGACGCGGGGTTTCTCGGATGATGGCGACACTGGCGATCACGGCGACAGCGGCAGCCCCTGCAAAGGCCATGGCGGGCACCCGCAATTCGGGAATCAGGCCCGACAAGCGCTCCATGATCAGGGCCGAGAGAGAGGGCTTGAGTAGTTCCGCACGCTGGCGTCGATGAAACTCGCGCAGAAACTCCTCATAGTACCCCTCGGGGGGCTGTTCGTAGCGCTTCAGTTTGATGATCTTGTGCATCGGTTCGTGACTCATACCGTAATCTTTCAGGTGAGTGATTCCTTTCTAGTCCCTCTTAAACTCATGCAGGGAGTTTTGCAACTGGCGGTGAGCATAAAAAAGGCGCGAGCGCACCGTTCCCTCCGAGATCTTGAGGATTTTGGCGATTTCAGCATGGGGAATTCCTTGGATATCGAACATGGTCACGACGATTCTATGGTCGTGAGACAGCTTCTGCATGGAAGCGTTCAATTTTTTTTGCAGCTCATGGATCGAAACCTCCTTGGTCGGGTCTCCATTGCTGGTCGCGGCGATGAAATCCGGGTCGTTCTCGATGTTGCTGTCGGGATCGTTCAGACTGGGATGCTGGCGACGGTTCCTCCTCTTGAGGAAATTGATCGTCATATTGACCGCGATCGAGTGCATCCAGGTGTAGAAGCTCGAGTTCCCACGGAAGTTCACAATCGATCGGTAGGCCTTCGAAAAAATATCCTGCAGGAGATCGTTGGTATCCTCGTGGTTGGAGGTCATGTGATAGACCAGTCCATAGAGCCGGGGGGAATACTTGACAATCAGCTCATCGAACGCCCCCGGGTCACCCCCCTGGGTTCGAGCGACCAACTCTTGGTCATTATTCTGAGGGGATTCCAGTTCGGAGGACATGAAAGAAAGATTTCTGTCTAACAGGTGATGAGAGATGGGGGAATTGCTTTCCTGCGAAAAGTTGGATTTCTTAAAAAATGAAAGCCCCGGAGCCTCCAGAGGATAAAATTCATGGACGATGGTGGATTGATACTCTCTGAGTCCTTGTTTTCTTGAAACCTCCCATCTATAAGGTTTGCCCATGACTCGTCCGGCCACCTCATCGAAAAAATCCTGCGGTTGCTGCATGCCGCTCTTTTCAAGCCCGATCGGACGCAAATGGATCGTTGCCCTGACTGGCATCGTTTTGGTCCTCTTTGTGATCGGGCATCTCTTGGGGAATCTTTCGATCTTTGTCGGCCCTGATGCGATGAATGCCTACGCGGCTTTTCTGAAGAGTACAGGAGAGCTTCTATGGGTCGTACGTGTTGTTTTGCTCACCTGCGTGGTGCTCCACATCTGGTTCACTATCACCCTCTGGCGGGAGAATCTTGCCGCCCGTCCCCAGAAATATGCCGTGAAGAACGAGCTCGGCACCACGGTCTACGCACGCCTCATGAGGATCTCAGGACTGACGGTCCTGGCATTCGTCCTCTACCATCTCGCCCAGTTTACTTGGGAAGCCTTCAATCCGGAGTATAAGACCTGGGTCGATGCCCAAGGACGCCATGATGTCTATCGGATGGTTGTGACTGCCTTCGAGTGTCCCTTTGTGAGTGGTTTTTACATTCTTGCGGTGGGGCTCCTCGGCATGCATCTCAGCCATGGAATCGCCAGCCTCTTCCAGACCCTCGGCATCACGACCGAGAAAATGCGCCCAGTTTTTGAAAAGGGTGGTCTGATCGTCGCCTGGATCATTTTCCTTGGCTTTGCCTCCATCCCGACGGCCGTTCTTCTCGGGTTGGTGAAGGCTCCTTCAAGTCTCCCTGCCTGCCCCTTCTGCCACTAATCGAAACTAGTTAGAAACCTTCATACCCCGACCATGATTCTTGATGCCAAAATCCCCGAAGGTCCGATCGAGAAGAAATGGACCTCGTTCAAGAACAACGCAAAGCTGATCAGCCCAGCCAACAAGCGTAAGTTCAAGGTCATTGTCGTCGGTACCGGACTCGCTGGTTCCTCCGCATCCGCCACGCTTGCCGAGCTTGGTTATCAGGTTGAGACCTTCTGCTTCCATGATAGCGCCCGTCGCGCCCACTCCATTGCCGCGCAGGGAGGCATCAATGCCGCCAAGAATTACCAAAACGACGGAGACAGCGTCTGGCGGCTCTTCTACGACACGATCAAGGGTGGCGACTTCCGTGCCCGCGAAGCCAATGTCTACCGCCTTGCTGAGGTCAGCGGCAACATCATCGACGAGTGCGTTTCCCAAGGGGTTCCCTTCGCCCGTGAGTACGGTGGAGAACTGACGAACCGTTCCTTTGGAGGTGCCCAGGTTTCCCGTACCTTCTATGCGAAGGGGCAGACCGGCCAGCAACTCCTCCTCGGTGCCTATTCCGCTCTGAGTGCCCAGATCGGCCTTGGGCGAGTGAAGATGCACGAGAACTCCGAGATGCTCGATCTCGTGCTTGTCGACGGCCATGCCAAGGGAATCGTTGTCCGCAACCTCATCACTGGCGAGATCACCACGCATGCGGCCGATACCGTCCTTCTTTGCACCGGAGGCTACAGCAACGTCTACTATCTCTCGACCAACGCACGCGGCTCGAATGTCACCGCCACCTGGCGCGCCTACAAGCGTGGAGCCGCTTTCGCGAATCCCTGCTACACCCAGATCCATCCGACCTGCATTCCGGTCGCCGGCGATTACCAGTCGAAGCTCACCCTCATGTCCGAGTCGCTCCGCAACGACGGACGCGTCTGGGTTCCGAAGAGGAAAGGTGACACCCGCCTTCCCCAGGATATTCCCGAGGATGAGCGTGATTACTACCTCGAGCGGAAGTACCCGAGTTATGGCAACCTGGCACCCCGCGACATCGCTTCCCGCAGCGCAAAGGAAGTCTGCGACGAGGGACGTGGTGTCGGCCCCGGTGGACTTGGTGTCTACCTCGACTTCTCCGCTGCCATCGCCCGTCTGGGTGAGAAGACCATCCGCGAGCGCTACGGCAATCTCTTCGAGATGTATCAGAACATCACCGGAGAGAGCGCCTACGAGCGCCCGATGCGCATTTATCCTGCGGTTCACTACACCATGGGTGGACTCTGGGTGGATTATAATCTCATGAGCACCATTCCGGGTCTGCATGTGCTCGGCGAGGCCAACTTCTCCGACCATGGTGCCAATCGCCTCGGAGCCTCGGCCCTGATGCAGGGACTCTCAGACGGCTATTTCGTGATCCCGAATACCCTCGGCGAATATCTCTCCACCCAGTTCGGCAAGAAGATCTCCACCGACATGCCCGAGTTCAAGAGGACCGAAGAAGAGGTCCGTGCCCGTGTGGAGAAGCTCCTGGCTGTGAAGGGGAACGTTCCTGTCGATGAATTTCACCGTGAGCTTGGACTCATCATCTGGAATGAGTGTGGCATGGCTCGCAGCGAGGCGGGACTCAAGAAGGCGATCGCTGATGTCCGCGCCCTACGCGAGCGCTTCTGGAAAGAAGTCGCCATCCCCGGTACCGGAACCGAGCTGAATCAATCCCTGGAGCGTGCCGGTCGCGTGGCCGACTTCCTCGAGTTCGGCGAGCTCATGTGCATTGATGCGCTCACCCGCGAGGAATCATGCGGCGGTCACTTCCGTGTCGAGCATCAGACACCGGAAGGCGAAGCGCTTCGCCATGACGACAAATTCGCCGAGGTCTACGCCTGGATGTTCCAAGGTGAGGGGAGCCAGCCGGAGCTTGTCAGGGAGCCGCTTCACTACGAGGCCGTCCATCTCGCTACCCGCAGCTACAAGTAATCGCCGATACCCCTACAAGACTTACGATCATGAGCACCATGAATTTTCATCTCAGACTCTGGAAGCAGAAGTCCGCCGCGGATCAGGGTGAGTTTATCGAGATTCACGCCACGGAAATTCCCTCCGAGTGCTCCTTCCTCGAGATGCTCGATATCGTGAACAACCGCCTTACCAGAGAGGGTAAGGAGCCGGTCTCCTTTGCCAGCGATTGTCGCGAGGGCATCTGCGGAACCTGTCACATGGTGATCAACGGTGTTCCTCAGGGACCGGGTCGCGGAGCTGCCTGTCAGGTCTACATGCGTAAGTTTGAGAATGGCCAGACCATCACGGTTGAGCCCTTCCGTGTCGGCGCCTTCCCGATCGTGAAGGACCTCGTGGTCAACCGCAGTGCCTACGATCGGATCATCCGTTCCGGTGGCTTCATCAGCGAGCACACCGGCGGTGCCCCAGATGCCTCGACGACCCTTATTCCTAAGCCTGTGGCTGATGCCGCCATGGATGCCGCCGCCTGCATCGGTTGCGGAGCCTGCGCCGCCGCTTGCCCGAATAGCTCGCCCATGCTCTTTGTCGCTGCCAAGGTCACTCATCTCGGACTCCTGCCCCAGGGTCAGGCTGAGCGCAAGAGCCGCGCCCGCAACATGGTCCGCACCATGCAGGAGGAAGGATTCGGTAATTGCTCTAACTACTACGCCTGCGAGGCCGTCTGCCCTGCGAATGTCCCTGCCAGCGTGATAGCGATGCTCAACCGCGAGTATGTCCGCGGCGAACTCAGCGAAGCCGTCGGGGCAATCGATTAAGGGCTGGCTCTTGTAGTGCGAGGCGTTTTTGCCCTGCGCTCGCCGTAGGTTTGTCTGCCGATCATCCCTCATCAGGCATCCTCGGATCTACTGATCCTCGGACTTCTCGGCCTGTGCCTCGAATGACATCGACAAAGGAGAGGCAAGCAAAGCCGCGTTCCCACGCGCCTTTTGCTACGGCTGACGCTTGGACGCCTAGCTCCTCATCTAAAATACCATCGCCCTACAAGGGTGGTTCTGTTGGTTTTCCTTAAGCTGCGTTGCCTTCCTTTCGATCTTCCAAGCTTAGCGGAAGTTGATGAAAAAACTCCTAGGAGGAAGCAAGTGTATTGTCCATTGTGAGACAGATGGCTGTGGGGGAATTATATTTTTTGGTTCTGTCAATCATGGCCACCCTCTTTTTTGGGATGGGACGATTGTGTGCAGGCGATATCATAGATTCATCTCATGCCGGATTCTTTGTAGATTCCAACGATCAGGGTATTTTTATCCGCTCTCCCTCGGGAAACAAAGTAACCCTCACCGATGCGACATGTGGTGGTGCCACCCAACCAGGGGAGGTGATTTGCAGTTGGGATCCGGCGGGCAAGTGGGTCGTCGTTTTTGCACCAGATCATCAGTCTACTGAAATATTCGTCTGCGATTTAAAAAAGCTGACTTCTCTAAGAGAGCAACCGACTCAATTTGATGCCTATCCGGATTGGTACCAGAACGCTCATGCCGTGACTTCTAAACCTCTCTCTTGGCATGGCGACCAATTGATGGTGCTTACCGAAGCTACCACGAGGCCCTCGGGTATCGTCCGAAAACTGAAGCAGACCCTTAAGATTTCCGAAAACTCCTATATCTTGAAGCCCTGCTTAGGGATCTCATGGATCAAATGATGAAACCAGACGTCATCACATCTCTTGCAGATTATGTCTTCCGTACGATGGATGACGATCATGCCTCCAGTATCTTCAGGGGTCATTGTTCGATGGAGTACGAACTGATACCGCCGATCGGAAGAATCGAACAGAGTCAGAAAATGACCGCGAGGCAAATGATGGCCCACGAAAGGCATCTGCTCTGGCGATTCAAAAAGGAAGGGGGGGTATGGATTACTGAGGGATTAAGCGAATGGGAGTTGCTCGTGCTGGCCCATCAACATGGACTTCCCACCAGATTGTTGAGTTGGTCCAGCAGTCCCCTCGTGGCTCTCTACCATGCCGTGAATGGGAGGGATGAGGATGACGGGGTTGTTCATGCCCAAACATTTTCCCTGATTATCGACGTTAGGAAGCATCCTGATCCGATTACCTATCCGAAAACCACGATGCTCCCCCCTCCTAAAGTGACCTTGGAGACGATTGCCCAGCAGACCGTCTACACAATTCACTCTGATCCAACTGCCCCCTACAGCTCCAGATCACTGGCGAGTTTCATCATCCCTGGGAAACTCAAGTCCGTTTTAAGAGCGCATCTTCATAGGCTAGGCATACACCACGGCACCTTATTTCCAGGCTTGGATGGCTTGGCAAAATATATCAGGACATGAACCCCTCTCCCTTCTATCGCCTCTTTGAGGACATCTGGGATTATCTGGATTTCAAGCGTCATAAGAAGGAGTTCAGCAGGACATCACCCGATGGAATGTTCAAAGCCACCCTCAAGAATGAGGGTAGATGGCTTACATATATACTGTCTGCATGCGAGAATGATGAGATCTCCGTCACGTTGCAGAGATTCAGGGCATCAGCCAGAAGGCTCCGGGAGTTTCACACCGGATGCGCAAGGATAGCACGGGACATGAAGCGCTTTATTCGGTCTGGCAATCGGAAATGGTTGAGTGCTGAACGCCCCTTCGGCCTTCTACATGGTGGAATCCTTCTTCCCTGTGGAAATATCCTCTGGCGGGGTTACAAGGATGATCCCGACCCTGATGAATGGATGGATATGGTTGAGGACGAGGGGGTCGCACGCCTTCTGGATCGAGCTGATCGGATGACTAGACACTATTCGAGTGATGAGGATGCAGCCATTCAGCGACAGAATGCTTGGGAACTACTGGAGTCTATTCCAGCACAACATGAATTTCATGTTGAGGTTCTAAAGAGACGGGTGCAGCTCATCTACGGAAACGACCATTTTGAGGACATTCCAAAGACTGTCCGCTGGGCGCGAGCCCTTGTCGAAGCAGAGCCTGATGAAGTCACCAATTGGTGGTGGCTCGATGACGCAGTCGAAAGACTGGAGGGAAAAGCAGCTGCGGTGGAGGTCCTACGCGAGGCTCTTAAACATCACGGTCCCGACTTTACGCTTTTCTATGGATTGGCCGACCATCTCTGCGCCCTCGACCGCCTGGAGGAGGCCAAGGAAGCGATGTTACTAGCCCTCAAAGAGGATATCTTTGCGCTCAAGGGAGCGTTGGAAAGTAAAACATTTGCCCCCATCCATGATTACATCCGGGAACTCATGGAAAGTGACTGGTACCTGAATGAAAAAGAAGAGGTGGAAAAGCGTTATGGCACTGAGGATTTTGATCTATGAGCACACCAATACCAACTGGAGATGGCCTTACCAAAGAGACAGCATATTTCTTTCCGGAGGCGCAATCGAGTTTTGAAGGCATCTCCATGGCTTACGCCTTCATGAAGTCACGGGGACCCGAATACCGACGCCTGAAGCAGTTTCAACACATTGATAGCTCGGACACCGAGATTATCGAGTGGTGGGAGACCCCGGCAGGGAAGTTCTGGTTTCGCTATACGATCGATCCTAATCCTGATCTTTAAGGAGTGTCTCCTTAGAAAAAGAGAAAAGAGGAAAGCTTCTTGGCATTCAGTGATCACAGCGCTATCCCTGCAAAGAAAAATCCCGCAAAACAATACAACTCTATAAAACTATGGCACCCTGCAAATGGATTGTGAAAATTCAGAAGAACGGATTGTCCGTTGAGGTCGAAGTCATCGGTGATTCACCGAAGGCCGCCCAAGCTGCCGCCATAAGGATGTATCCCGACTACAAGCCCACTGGAGTCCAATGGTATATTAACCAGAGTGGCCAGAAAATACTCTGTAGTTAAAAAAAGGGCCCTCCCCAGATGGCCTTAAATCAACTTTAATGGACGACTTTCCAAATCAAACCATGACCTCCCGCCTTCAATCCATCTTGGAAGCCGAAGAGCTTGCTGACTTTCTACCCCTCTTCACAGACCAGGAGATCACTGATGCCATCCTAGCTGATCTGAGTGATTCTGATCTCAAGGAGATTGGGATCGACAAGATGGGCGTCCGGAAGAGACTCCTAGCAGCTTTTAATCAGGCACCATCCTCTGGATCATCAGAAGGCGCCGCCCCAGCTCAGACTTCCGCAAGCTCTCCATCAGAAGCCACCAAGCAGAGACCCTTCATCAATAGCCTGGGGATGCCCTTTGTCCCGATCCCACGATTTGAGACCCGATTCTGCATCTGGCCAGTGAGAGTTGAGGACTACGAGCTGTATTGCGCTGCAACCGGAGCAGCTTATCCACATTGCCCCTTTCCACAGGATTCGGATCATCCGATAGTTGGAGTCTCATGGGACGATTCCATGGCTTTCTGTGAATGGCTTACTGAAAAGGAACGAGAAGAAGGACATATCGACGAGAATACAGAATACCGACTCCCCACTGATCTGGAATGGAGCGCTGCGGTTGGTCTCCCCCACGAACCGGAACCTACTCCAGAGGGACGCCATCTCAAAGCTCCAGGCTATCCCTGGGGACTGCGCTGGCCACCTCCCGAAAATGTAGGTAATTATGAGCATTATAGAATTGAAGATCATAGAGGATACCAAGCTCAGGCAGTGGATATGCAGAGAGAGATACAAGTGGATGGATATTACGATATAGTTACTGCGCAAGAGGAGTGTGATTTATTCAATAGATCCTATAAAAAATGGATAAGTTCTTGGAATCCTGTAGATAGCTTTAAATACACTTCACCTGTAGGTAGCTTTCAATCAAATGCTAATGGAATTTTTGATTTAGGTGGAAATGTATGGGAGTGGTGTATGGAAGCCGTCCTAAGAGGTTCATCTTTTGCCCATCATGATTTTGAGATCTTTACAAAGCTAAATGTCCCTGAGTCATTAGATAATAGTGTTGTTTACAGATCCTCATATAGGCATAAAGGGCATCAATCGTATGCTCAACGAACGTACCATGGGAGAACTGGCAATGGATATTACACTCCAGATGGGGGATTTCGTATTATTATTGAATGCAAGAATCAAAAAAATAAACAAAATCTATCGGTTAAATTAGGTAGGAACGATTCTTGTTTCTGCGGATCAGGCAAAAAGTTTAAGCACTGCTGCATAAAATGACCTCGCGCCTTCAATCCATCCTTGAGGCGGAAGGATTGACAGACCTTCTATCCCTCTTCACGGATCAGGAGATCACTGATGCCATCCTAGCTGATCTGAACGAGGCTGATCTTGAGAAGCTAGGAATTAGCAAAATGGGCGTCAGAAAGCGCCTCTTAGCGGCATTTAATCAGGCATCGTCTGGATCATCAGAAGGCGCCGCACCAGCTCAGACTTCCGGAAGCTCTCCAGCTGAGGCCACCAAGGAGAGCCCTTTCATTACTAGCCTCGGGATGCCATTCGTACCGATCCCGCGCTTTGAGACCCGATTCTGCATCTGGCCTGTACGAGTTCAGGACTACGAGCGGTATTGCGCTGCAACCGGTGCCACTTATCCCCCATGTCCCTTTCCACAGGGTTCTGATCACCCCGTTGTGGGGGTGACTTGGGACGATGCTATTGCCTTCTGCGTCTGGTTAACGGATAAGGAGCAAGCCGAGGGCAAGATCGATGAGAAAACAGTCTATCGCCTCCCCACTGATATCGAATGGAGCGCCGCCGTAGGCCTACCCCATGAACCCGAACCTACGCCTGAGGAACGTCATCTCAAAGCCCCCGGCTACCCTTGGGGCTTTCGCTGGCCTCCTCCAGAGAATGCTGGCAACTATGAGCATTATAGAAAAACGGACTACACCCCTATTAATTCCTATAGGGATGAAATCGCTAATCCTTTAAGAGAAAAATGGGCTTCTTGGGAGAAGAAATGGAGTCCCGTAGACAAGTATGAGTTCACATCACCAGTGAATGCTTTTTCTCCTAACAGTAATGGAATATATGATTTAGGAGGTAATGTATGGGAGTGGTGCTTGGATACTTTAGTCAATCCATCCACTCAAAATCACAAATTAATGATACTTAGAGGAGGATCATTTTCTGAATGTCCATATTCTGGGTTTTCTGGGAAAAATGAGTGGGGTTTTTATTGGTATCCAGACGATAAGCCTCACAAACAACTATCCCACAAAACATTGCTTCCACTCGAAAACATAGATGTTTACAGGTCTAGTTATAGGCATCTAGAATACTGTTCTTATAGTCGACCGGAAATTGGTTTTAGAATCGTAAGAGCTACAAAACAAATTAGAAAACCAATAACTAAAATAAGAAAAAAGATTACATTAGAGAAGAACGACCCCTGCATTTGCGGGTCGGGTGAAAAGCCTGAAAATTGTTGTTGGAAGGGGGCGAAAGAAAATCAAAAAAGCCCCTCTTCTCATGTCATTAGTTCATCAGAAAATCCTGGAAGGAATCATCCCTGTCCGTGCGGATCGGGCCATAAGTTTAAGAACTGTTGTCAGAAATGATCGGTCTATTTTCTATAGAATGAATCACAGTATTGAAGCGAAAGCGATTGAAACAATTATATCTCATGAGGAAAGTCGTGGGGCTAAATGTTCAAAAGTTAAAAAAGGAAGCGGATACGATTTGATTTCAGTAAAAGGAAGTGAAGTGAGGCACATCGAAGTCAAATCATCAAATAAACCAAAGATAAGTTGGAGATGGCTTGAACCTACAGAATACGAAATGCTTCTAAATGATCCTCTTTTCTATATCTACCTTGTTACGAACTGTGCTTCTAAACCCAAGATAATTGAGCTCAATCAGATGCAAGTAAGAGAGTTAAATCCAAAACCAATCAAGAAATACGAAATTAAGTTCCATTCACTATATAAAACCCCATGAACATTCCCCTCATCCGGATCTACGAACTCGCCGATCTACTTGAAAAAGATGGTCAGATACGAATCATCCCAAAAAATGACAAACTAGTCATTGAGATCTATGAAAATCCCGAGGCTGAAGGAAATGTTACTGTCTTGATACCGGGAGTCATCCAGCGTCCATCTATCGGGATCAATTTACCCGACGATTTCTTCAAAGAGCTTCAGAAAGAAATCGAACACCACCTACCAAAAATCAAGAAACTCGTCTTCCAGGACGGTGGCATTATCACAATACCAGAAGTTTTCAGGAAGTGGTGCAAGGAGCATGGTATTGTTATCAAAGCCCTCAATGAGGTTTTGAAAAAATATCAGACTCTTAATGGATTAAGAGGGTCAGCCAAGGACACTTGGAGTGATATTATCGATTGAATTTCTCTAAACTCCATTCCTGCCAGCAGTACGGCGAGCGGCACTGGAACCAATGTCACCTTCACAAGCGGTAACTCATCGAATCTGTCGATCTCAGGCCAGACAGCCACGATGAAGGCCGCGGGCACCGTATCCGTCACCGCGAAAGCCTCTGGTACCTCAAACTACAACGCCGCCAGCACCAACGCGACAATTACCTTGCAGTAGGTGGGGGCTGATTCTTGGGATCAGATATTGATCGATATCCCTTCCTCTATGTCTGGAGGAGGGGTGATCTGGCTGATCACCATTATTCCAAGCCGCAAAGCAACCCGTGATTATCTGGAGGAGAAAACCAATGAAACTAACTAAATCAGAGCAGGAGATCGAGGACCTGTATCAGGAGGGAAAGATTGCCTTGGTCAAGCCGCGCAAGGCTGTGCTCAAAAAATTAGCGACTACGGCGGACAATACCTTCCGAAAGGATCGTCGAATCAATATCAGGCTCTCCGAGCATGATATGGTCGGGATCCAGCGTGTGGCGGCCTCCAAGGGGGTTCCCTATCAGACTCTCATCTCGGGACTCATTCATCAGTTCGTCGAGGGGGATCTGATCCAGAAAGCGTAGCATTCAAAAGACGGGCTCCTTCTGAGTATCTTCGTTTTATGGCGTACTCCTCAGGCATCCCTTCCTGATTTCCTGAGTTGATGCCACTTCCTCCCGGAAGCAGTGGCACCCCTGCTGGGCTGACTTCGTCAGTCTTCCGTGCGACTTCCCAGTCGCTTGGTTCCTGATTAAAATCTTCGGTTCATGGGTGAGTTGAAGTAATCCTTCCCTTCCATGTTCGCTGCCCTCTTGACCACGTTCTGTTTTGCCGCGTCGGCGCTTCTGGCGCGGCGATCGGCGGGGATGCTGGGATCGCAGTCTGCGAATTTGGCGCGTCAAACCGTAGCGCTCCTCATCCTGGGACTCTGGGCGCATTACTTCGGGCAAGGGGTGAGGGGACCCGGTCTTCCTCTCTTTATCCTGAGTGGTGTCCTTGGATTCGGAATGGGCGATATTGCGTTGTTCGCGGCGCTTCCGAGGCTAGGGGCTGGTCTGACGGTACTGATCGTTCAGTGTCTGGCCGTTCCGATTGGTGCCATGACGGAATGGCTCTGGCTTGGCACGCGCATCACTCCAACTCAAATGTTGAGCGCGTCGGTCATTCTGGCGGGTGTGGTTCTGGCCATTGCTCCTGAGCGAGAGAGTTCGATACCGAAGGGGCATCGCAGTGCGGGGGTGGTCTTTGCGATCATCGGGGCCTTCGGTCAGGCATGGGGTGCCGTCGTGAGCCGGCAGGGGTTCCTGCTCGACCACAAGATCGGGCTTCAGTTGGATGGTCCTTCCTCGGCTTATCAGCGACTGCTGGGCGGCATCGTCTGTGTGGCTTTGGTGGCTGGGATTACGGGTGTATTATCGCATTGGCGCCAGACCCAAAAACCTCACGATCGTCCTTGGCAGCTTGCGATGCCATGGATCATTGGGAACGCTATGGCAGGACCAGTGTTCGGCGTGGCGCTTTACCAATGGGGATTGCGTGATTCTCCCAGCGCGATCGTGCTCTCCATTGTCTCCACAACGCCACTAGCGGTCATGATGCTCTCATTCATTTTCGAGAAAACACGCCCCACTGACCTGACCCCCATAAATGGGACAGTTGAAAAATGAAGTTCTACTGGTCAATA
>DAISZK010000089.1:0-5702 GCA_036824855.1 Chthoniobacterales bacterium
GGGGGGGGGGTGATGAGGGCGTCATGATGTTCTTCAAAGGGTCCTTGAGGGTAAGATAGACTGGGCAGTGATCGCTTGCCTCGTTCCAGAATGGAGGACGACAAATTCCTGACTGACCGAAATCAACTTCTCCCTCCAGTTTCTTGGAGACCATGATGTAGTCAATGCGCGAGTAGATGTCGGCCGCGGACCAGAACTCCGTCCAGAGTTCTCCTCGATCATCCGTCAGGGAAAGTGCCTTGAGACTATCGGGCCATTCGGGCCTGCCCATAATCTGCCAGATCGCCTTTTCATTTTTCGTGTCGTTGAAGTCTCCCATCAGCACGAGGCGGGCGGCGGGATCCGTTCGCAGGATATCACGGACATAGCGTCTGAGATACTGCGACTCGGCTAGGCGAAGATCTTTCTCATCGTACTCAGCCACCTCCAGCTTGGCTTTCAGATGGACACAGAGAATGCGAATCTTCTCACCGGGTGAGGACTCAATCGTGACATCCAGAATACCGCGGGGACTGTGCAGGGTCACTCCGTTCACCCGAAGGGGCAGATCATTCTGAGAGTGATGTTCCAGGATCGGGGTTCGACTGAGTAGGGCGACACGACGACTGCCGTCGGCGGCCTGCAGGTATTCGCTGTAAGGGAAATCGAGCCCAGCTTTGCGGAGGCGACGCTGCAGATCCGCGAACTGAGATGGCTCACCCATCTCCTCCAGACCCAGAACGTCGGGTCGGATCGTCCCGATCATCCGGACGACGGCGTCACGTTCGGTTTCTGGTTTTCCAACATTCGGCCTCAGGACACCATCGATACGACGCGGCATCGTGATGTAGTTCTCCACATTGTAGGTGGCGATCCGGAATCCGTTTGTCCCCTCGGCATGCAGCGATCCTCCACTGCTGGTTAAAAAACAAAAGACGATCCCCAGCGCAGAGATCGTCTTCATGAACCAGCCAGAGATGTTCGTTCCGATCCGATCTTTAGGGAATTTCCCTAGGCGGGTTTCTGCTCGTCCTTGATTGCTGCAGGGGCGGTGGGACTAGCTTCGGTGACGACCGGAGTGGAGGCAACGATTGCCGGGGAGGGAGCAGTCGTCGGCTTGGCCACTTCCTTATCGAACTCATCCTTGGCTTTCTTGAATTCATTCACGCTCTGGCCGAAACCGCGGGCGAGTTCAGGCAGACGCTTGGCACCGAAGAGAACCAGAACGATCACCAGCAGGATAATCAGGTCGGGGCCGCTTGGGATACCGAAGGCCAGGAGAGGGTTGATACTGAGCGCTGAGGCAATCATCTGCATGATCTATCTCCTAACACTCCCTGCGATCCATGCAACAAAAAGTCCCATCCTGCCCTAGGCGTTCTGCTTGCGGATTCGCTCAATTTTTCGACGAGATTGTCAGAAGGGCGAATTGGCATTAAGAATATAAATACAACCATGGCTGCCCAGTTCCGCGATTATTACGAGACCCTGGGGGTCTCCAAGACCTCATCCGCTGACGAGATCAAGAGTGCTTTCCGCAAGCTTGCCCGCAAGCACCACCCCGACCTGGCCAAGGACAAGAAGGCCGCCGAGGAGAAATTCAAAGAGATCAACGAGGCCTATGAAGTCCTGAGCGATCCCGAAAAGAGGAAGAAATACGACGAGTACGGTTCCAACTGGCAGCATGCCGGCAACGGATTCCCCCCTGGGGGAGGAGCGACTGGCCGCGGAGGTGCGGGGGGATTCGGAGGATATGGAGGTGGCTACGGTGGAGGAGGTGATGCCTCGGATTTTCACTTTGGTGGGACAGGATACAGCGATTTCTTCGAGCAGTTTTTCGGTTCCCGTCGCGGACGGGGATTCAGCAGTGGTGGGGGAGGTGTTGATTTCGAGGAAACGCCGCAACGCGGGCGTGATGTCGAGGCCGATATTCTCGTGACGCTGGAGGAGGTGCTTCATGGTGCCACCCGACAGATCTCTTTTCGCAAGGGTAATTCACCCGACATTCAGACCTACACCGTCAAGATCCCTAAGGGCGTGCGGGAGAGCCAACGCATCCGTCTTGCCGGGCAAGGGGGCGCGGGTGGTTCACGCGGGGAGGCCGGAGATCTCTACCTCAGGGTGAAGCTCCAGCAGCATCCCGATTACCGCTTCGAGGGTTCCGATATTTATCACGAGGTTGATATTCCCGCTTGGCAGGCTGTGCTCGGAGGCGAACTCACCATTCCGACGCCCGATGGGAGAGCCAAGCTCAAGATTCCGGCAGGCACGCAGAATGGTCGTAAATTCCGCATCCCGGGTCGTGGTTTGCCCGACAAGGGAGGGGCCCGGGGTGATTTCTTCGCTGTCATGGAGATTGCCATTCCCGAGTCGCTCTCCCCGGAGCAGAAAGAACTCTGGGAAAAACTTTCCTCACTCGGCTGACAAAACAGAGTTGAATGAGGTTGTTGTGGAAGTGAATTAAGGATTCATGACCCTGTAACTTATTTAAACCTTCATCTTTCACCGTCTCAACCTGTGTCCCAGCTCGATTATCCCGATTCCTTCCGCGAACTGGTGCGCCAGTTCAGGAGGCTTCCGGGGATAGGACCCCGAAGTGCGGAGCGGATCGCCCTCTGGATGATGCGATCTCCCGATGCCAAATCGGATCAATTGGTCTCTGCGGTTTCCAAAGCCCGTGAGAGTTTGAAAACTTGCCGTCTCTGCGGATTCTTTGCCGAGACAGAAGAGTGTACCCTCTGCCGTGATCAGGCTCGTGCAGGGAGAGAACTCTGCATCGTCGAAACGGCCACCGATATTCTGCCGCTGGAGCGGACAGGGGTCTTTCGCGGACGCTACCATGCGCTTGGAGGGAAGCTTTCTCCTCTGGATGGCATCGGTCCCGAGCAGCTTCGAATCGCCGAGCTGATTGAGCGGATTGGAGAGGAGCGTCCTTCCGAGGTGATTCTGGCTCTCGGGGTTGATGTGGAGGGTGAGGCCACATCCCATTATCTGGCTGAGATGATCGCTCCCACCGGCGTTCATGTGACACGGATCGCCCAGGGATTACCCGCTGGCGGGGGTGTCGATCAGGCAGACCAGATCACCCTCCATCGTGCCCTCGCGAATCGCGGTGCGTACCTGCAACGGTAACGGTTCTTATACAACGCGCACGCTTGATGATTTCACTCCGGTTGCTCCTGCTTTCCTTTTGCCTCTTGATCACTGCTTTTTCTTGTCGTCTTCAGGCCGACGTTAATGAACGTCTGAATCCGCTGGTGACCCTCATGATCCAGAGGCTCCAGTTATCTCGCGAAGTGGCTTGGAGCAAATGTCAGGCGGGGATTCCTGTAGCTGACCCGGCTCGGGAGGCGCGGATGCTCACCGAAATCAAGACTGCCGGATCTCAGGAAGGAATCACATCCGAAGATGTCTCCAGATTATTCCTGCCACAGATTGCAGCCTCACGACGCTATCAGCAGGAACTCATTGCCGGATGGCGTTCTGGAATCGAAGTGCCGAAGATCAAGCCGCTCAATCTTGCTTCCGAGATCAGGCCACGCATAGACAGGCTGAATCGAGAAATGCTCCGTCAGTGGGTGCTTGTCTGCCATACCCAGTTCGACTGGGCTGACAGAGAGGAGGCGCAGCGAATGCTCCAGCAACGAGGGATTCCCTCTAATGTGGCCAAGATCGCGGTGAGCCCCTTGGGAGGTTTGAGGTGAAGACTCCGCTAAGATACTCTTTTTAACTTTTTAACCGTTTTAACTCCTTTATTCTTTCAACCTATGGCTACTCCGAAGATTGATCCCGCACTCCATCAAGAGAGAAAGCCCGACTGGATCAAGGTGCGTCTCCCCTCGAATCCCGTCTTCTTCTCCACCAAGGCGATGATCTCCGATCTCCGTCTGCACACGGTCTGTGAGAGTGCCCAGTGCCCGAATCGCTGGGAGTGCTGGAGCGGCGGAACCGCCACCATGATGATCGCTGGGGACCGGTGCACCCGTGCCTGTGGCTTCTGCGCCGTGGATACAGCCAAGCCTTTCGCATTAGAAGAGGACGAGCCGGAGCGCGTTGCCGAGGCGGTTCGTCGCATGAAACTGAAGCATGTCGTCATCACTGCGGTGGCTCGTGATGATATCCCCGATGGGGGCGCTGAGCATTTCGCACGGACCATTCAGGCTATCCGTGACATGGATGCCTCGATCATTATCGAGATTCTGACTCCTGACTTTAATGGAAATGATTCCTCACTCCAGACCGTGGTTGATGCCGCACCCCATATCTTCAATCACAATCTCGAGACTGTGGAGCGTCTCACTCCAATGGTTCGCTCCCGGGCGAAGTACCGACTCTCGCTCGACTTTTTGAAGCGTGCCCGCGTTCTTGCCGAGTCCCGTGGTCAGAAGATGGTGACTAAGAGCGGAATCATGCTTGGTCTTGGAGAGCAGGAGAACGAGATCTTCCAGGCAATGGATGACCTGCGTGAGGCTAACGTGAGCGTCCTCACCATGGGACAATATCTCCGTCCCAGCCCTCAGCATCTTCCTGTGGTTGAATACATCACTCCTGAGACCTTCAATCTCTATGGTGAGATCGCCCGCAAGAAGGGATTCAGTCATGTGGCCAGCGGTCCGTTGGTTCGTAGTTCCTATCACGCCTCGGACTTTAATCCGATCGAGGGTCTTGGTTTATAGGAATCGGGATATCGGCGTATAGCAGTGTTGGCCTGCAGTCGGCGTAGGAATACTACGCCTTCCTTTGGCCGCCTTGCTCTCCATCCGATCTTCCGATCCTCAAAGCCGCAGAAAGAAATGATGCAGGTAAGATCTAGTCAGCTGAGCCATCATTCGGTATTCAAAGGTTGATCAAGTCACTGCCGCAATGCTGACCAACAACGCCTTTACTTACGACATGGTGGGCAACCGCCTCTCCAAGCAGCAGAATAGCTCCCTCGTATCGGGAACCTTTAATAACCTCAATCAACTCACCGCCCTAACCGGAGGTAGTGGGAAATTGCAAGTCAACGGGACAATCAACAAAACCTCCAAGGTCACCGTGGTAACCGGCACCAATAGCTACCCCGCCACCACCCTCTGGGGTACCAACTTCAGCGCCAGCATCGCAGCCAGCTTAGGGACCAATACATTCAGCGTGGTGGCCCAGGATGCCAATACGAACTTGGTGACCAATACCTACCAAATTGCTGTTACAGCTCTGGAGGGGAGTAGAGGCTTCACCTACGACGCGAATGGGAATTGCACGAGCGACGGACAACGGAGCTACCAATGGGACGCCGAGAACAGACTCGCTAAACTGACGGTAGGGACCAATATCTACAGCTTCGGATACGACTTCGCTGGTCGTCGGATAAGCGAGAAGCTCAACGGTACCGTAATCAAGCAAACCGTCTGGGATACGGCTGGTAACTCACCAACTCCGCTAGAGGAGCGTACAGCTGCCAATGTGGTGTCCAAGAGATTCTTTGCTCAGGGAGAGCAGCAGGGGGGAACCAACTACTACTACCTAAGAGACCATCTTGGATCTGTAAGGGAGATGGTTAGCAGTAGCGGATCTATTGTCTCCGAGGCCACCTACGATCCCTACGGAGTAGCAACAATAACGGGGAGTGTCATCCCCACCTTCCAGTACGCCGGATACTATGCCCATCAGGGGAGTGGACTGAACCTCACCTGGTATCGAGGATATGATCCGGTGATCGGAAGATGGCTATCTAGAGATCC
>DAISZK010000050.1:0-16660 GCA_036824855.1 Chthoniobacterales bacterium
GGTCATCGGTGCGTGCTGAGGTAGGCAGCCAAACCGGCAATGACAAACAATCCGATGCCAGCAACGATCTTAACCACAGTGGAGTCGCTGACAGTTGATCCACCGACCGAGGGACGAGGAGCGCTACGTCCGCGAATTTTACCCTTGCGGAGGAATCCGTCATAATGACGCTGAAGTAGGAATGTTTCAACCTGACGCATCGTATCAAGAGTGACACCGACGATAATCAGTAGTCCCGTACCACCGAAGAACTGGGCGGCCATGTAAGGGACATTGAGGGCGCGGCTCAGGAGTTGAGGTAGAATGGCGATTACCACCAGGAAGAGAGCTCCTGCAAAGGTAAGGCGGCCCATGGTGTAGTCGAGGAAGTCGGCGGTTGGCTTGCCTGGGCGCACTCCGGGAATGAAGCCACCGTACTTTTTCAAGTCATCAGCGATTTGAGCAGGCTGGAACTGAGTCGCAACCCAGAAATAGCTGAAACTGAAGATCAGTATCGCATAGAGAACATAGTGGAGCCACCCGTTGGTGAGGAGATTGGCAATCTCGACGGCCCAAGGCCTGTTGCCGAAGGCCATGTTCATGATTGTCGAAGGGAACATCAGAATTGCCTGAGCAAAGATAATCGGCATCACGCCGGCATAGTTGACCTTCAGCGGCATATACTGGGTCTGTCCTCCATAGACCTTCCTACCCACGACACGCTTGGCGTACTGGACGCTAATGCGTCGTGTTGCTTGGGTGATGGCAATAACAGAGGCAATGACTAAAAAGAGGAACGCACAGAGGATGACCAGAACTACGGGACTTACTTGGGTCGCCTCACCACCGCTAGGAACGAAAGTCCTCCAGGCCTGAACCAGACCGGCTGGCAACTGAGCGAGAATACCGATGGTAATGATTACTGAGATACCGTTGCCGATACCGCGCTCGGTGATTTGATCACCGATCCACATGAGGAATAGAGTTCCAGCGGTCATGATCAGAACCGTCAAAAGACGGAACGGAATGCCGGGGTCCGAGACAAGAGGAATACCAAGACGTGCAATGGTCTCAGTAATACCGGGCAGGAAAGGATTTGACTGGGGACTCTCAAAGGAGAGAGCAAGCAGGTAACCTTGGAACACACAAAGTGCGATGGTCGTGTAGCGGGTATACTGGGCAATTTTTTGACGCCCACCATCCTCACGCGCAAGACGACCCAACTTCGGAATCACAGCCCCAAGAAGCTGTAGCATGATCGATGCACTGATGTAGGGCATGATACCGAGCGAGAAGATTGCGCAATTTCCAAGAGCTCCTCCAGAAAAGAGGTTGAAAAGAGCGGCAGCCCCACCACCTGCGCTGTGATCTGCAACATTTTGAAACCACTCGCGCAACACCTGGGCATTCACTCCAGGAGTTGTTATTGCCGCACCGATGCGCATGATCACGATCATGCCAAGAGTGAAGAGGACACGTTGCCTCAGCTCGGGAATCTTGAAGATATTGGCGAAGGCGGAGATCATGATGGCACTCGAATGTTAACGACCCTTGTTACTCCAATGTAACGCGGGTGCGCTCTATGGATTTAGAGGTTTTTAATCAGGAAGCCTTGACCGCTTTTCTCGGAGCAGCCTTTAAAGTCGCCCTGGAGGCAATCTTCGTCTGACGCTCACGCAGAACAAGGGATCCACCGGCGGCTTCAAGCTTTTCCTTGGCAGCCGCACTCGACTTATCCACCTCAACGGTGAACTTCTTTGTGATGGTACCGCGGGCAAGAAGCTTGATTCCATCATTACGACCATGAACAAGTCGTAGGGAGCGAAGAGCTGCCTCGTCGATCTTGGCACCGGACTCAAAGCGCTCCTCAAGGGTATCGAGGTTCACTACGGCGTAAACGGGCTTAAAATCAAAGTTATTGAATCCGCGCTTGGGAAGGCGGCGGATGAGGGGCATCTGACCGCCCTCAAATCCAAGACGAACGCTGCCGCCGGAACGTGCTTTCTGACCCTTGTGGCCTCGGCCCGAAGTCTTACCGTGACCGCTGCTTTCGCCGATACCAAGACGCTTCTTGCGATGCTTGGCACCTGGACGGGGAACGAGATTATGAAGTCGCATGGTTGTCATACTGGTAATCGTTTAATTTCTTAGGCTGCGGCTACGGCTGCGGCTTCGGGTTCCTGAGTGCGGATCTTCTTGCCACGCAGTTTCATGATTTCATTGCGGGGACGAAGGCTGGTAAGTGCTGCAAGGGTTGCCTTGACCACATTGGAGTGGTTACTGGATCCAAGCGACTTCGCAAGCACATCACGGACACCAACGGCCTCAAGGACAGCACGGACTCCACCACCAGCGATGACACCAGTACCTGGGGATGCAGGACGAAGGAGAACGCGTCCACCTCCGAACTCACCAAAGGTCTCGTGAGGAATCGTCATTCCCGCAATCGCGACGGGAACCATGGCCTTGCGAGCTGCATCGGATCCTTTGCGGATAGCTTCGCTGACCTCGTTGGCCTTGCCAAATCCGATACCGACACGTCCCTTCATGTCACCGGTGACGATGAGGGCGCTGAAACTGAAGCGGCGACCACCTTTGACTACCTTGGCGCAACGATTGATGAAGACAACCTTCTCGATCGTGTCCTTGGGTGTGTCGTCGACGGGCTTATCACGGCGTGGTCCGCGTTTGGGGCGTTTGTCATCCATAGAAATATTAGAACTGAAGTCCTCCCTCACGGGCTGCTTCGGCGAGGGCTTTCACCTTGCCATGATACATGAATCCGCCGCGATCGAAGACAACCTTGTCGATCTTCTTGGCAAGACCACGCTCGGCGATGAGTTTTCCAACCTTGATGGCGGTAGCCACATTGGCGCGGGATGTTGGGTCCTTCGTGAAGGATTCCTCCGTAGTGTTGACGCTGGCCAAGGTATTGCCGGCAAGGTCGTCGATGACCTGGGCAGTAATATGCTGACCGGAGAAGTGGACCGCAAGACGAGGCCTCTCGGCAGTGCCAGAGACTTTCTTGCGGAGGCGTACGTGACGCAGTTTGCGGGAATTTGTTGCGGACATGGGATGATGATCCTTGGATTACTGGACAGTCTTGCCTTCTTTGCGGCGGACAACCTCGTCGGAGTAGCGGATACCCTTACCCTTGTAAGGCTCCGGTGGGTAATACGCACGGATATCGGCGGCCACCTGACCGACGAGATGCTTGTCGATTCCCTCGATGGAAATCTTGGTATTGTCTGTGACAGCGATCTTGATCTCTGGAGGAATTGGGAAGAGGACAGGGTGAGAGTAGCCGATCGAGAGATCAAGTTTGTCTCCCTTGACTGCGGCACGGAAACCGACGCCCTGGATCTCGAGATCGCGGCGGAAGCCATTGCTGACTCCATTCACCATGTTGTTGATGAGAGCGCGGGAAAGTCCGTGAAGAGCGCGGACTTCGCGTTGCTCATTGGCACGGGCAACAGTAAGGACTGCACCTTCTGTGGAGAGGGTGATACCTTTGGGGAGCTCCCAAGTGAGCTTGCCTTTGGGACCCTCGACAGTGACCTGATTTCCGTCTGAAACGGAGACTTTGACTTTGTCAGGGAGAGTGATTGGTGTTTTACCGATACGGGACATGGCAGGAAAAATAGTTTACCGGGTTACCAGATGTAGGCGAGAAGTTCTCCGCCGACTTTCTGCTTGCGGGCCTCATGACCTGAGAGGACACCACGTGATGTGGAGATGATGGAGATGCCGAGACCACCGAGGACGCGAGGAATCTCCTCACTTCCGACATAGCGACGGAGTCCGGGACGGCTGATGCGACGAAGACCTGCAATTGCTGGAGTCTTGCCCACATAGCGGGGACGGATCTTGATGCGAGGGTGGGCTTCCTTGTTATCGAGCTCGTACTCCTCGATATAACCCTCACTCTTGAGGATAGCGACGATGTCGCTCTTAATCTTGGAATAGGGAACGAAGAACTCATCCTTCTGCACGCTAACAGCGTTGCGGACTCGGGTGAGCAGATCGGCGATGGGATCGGTCAGTGCACTCATTAATAATTAGGCGGAAGCGGATTCAGGTGCCTGCTCTGCGGATGCAGTCTCGGCTTTTTCGACCTTTTTGGCATTACGGCCGGCAAAAGGCATTCCGAGCTCAGTGAGGAGGGCGCGCGCCTCGTCATTGCTCGTAGCGGACGTGACGATGGTGATATCGAAGCCGATGTTGCGCTTGATCTTGTCGAGCTCAACCTCTGGGAAGATGGACTGATCAGTCACACCAAGGGTGTAGTTGCCGTTACCGTCGAAAGCACGGGTAGAGACACCACGAAAGTCACGGATACGGGGCAGGGCTGTCTTGATAAGACGCTCGAGGAACTCGTACATGATACGGCCACGGAGCGTGACCTTGGCACCGATTGCCTGGCCGGCACGAAGCTTGAAATTGGAAATGGCCTTCTTGGAAATAGTCTCAACAGGCTTCTGCCCTGTGATGAGTTCAAGTTCGTCCTTGGCGATCTCAAGCGCTGCCTTCACGTCGGGTGCCGAAGCGATGGAAGTATTGATAACCACCTTGGTGAGGCGAGGAACCTGGTGCACATTCTTGTATCCGCGCTTCTCCTTGAGGGCGGGGATGACGCGAGTGGTGTACTCGTTCTGAAGTTCGGCGATGGGCAGTGACATGTCTCTGTATCCTTTTATTATTTGGCCTCGTTCAGTTATTCAGCCTTGGGAGCCTTGGCCTTAGGGGCTTTCTTAGCTTTGGGAGCCTTCTCGCTCTTTTCGGTCTTCGACTTTGAAGCACCTTCACGGGCAGCTTTCTCGAGGAGCTTGACGTTGGAGATATGAATTGGTCCCTCGCGTTCGATAATCGCGCCGTTTGGCTGCTCTTGGGAGCGCTTCACATGCTTCTTGATCATACGGACGCCTTCGATCACAACCTGATGCTTGGCGCGGTTGACTTGGAGAATCTTGCCCTCGGAGCCACGATGATTACCCGAGATGACCTTCACGAGATCACCGGCATGGACATGGGTTTTGTTGAGCTGTAGTGCTGGCATTATCTTGTAATTTAGAGAACCTCAGGGGCAAGGGAGACGATCTTCATGAAATTCTTTTCACGGAGTTCGCGGGCGACAGGTCCGAAAATACGGGTTCCGCGAGGATTCTGATCCTTGTCGATGATAACGATTGCGTTGCTGTCAAAGCGAAGGTAGGAGCCATCTTCACGGCGGACAGGCTGGCGCGTCCGGACGACAACAGCACGAACAACATCGCCCTTCTTGACGGCGCCACCTGTGGAGGCCTCTTTGACGTTTGCGGTAATGACATCACCGATGCGAGCTGAAAGCGTGCGCTTTCCGATGACACCAATCATTGTGGCCATGCGGGCACCGGTGTTGTCAGCGACATCGAGACGGGAGCGAATCTGGATCATGGTACTGGTTCCTAAAAGGGTTTGTTTCTAGAAGAGTTTAGTTCTAGTTGACGACTTAGTGGCGGATCACCTCGACCAAGCGCCAGCGCTTGAGGCGGCTGAGGGGACGAGTCTCCATGATAGAGACACGATCACCAATCTTGGCTTCGTTCTTTTCGTCATGGACGTGAAATTTCTTCACCTGTTTGATGATCTTACCAAAAAGAGGGTGTGGAACACGGGTAACTGTCTTTACAACGATGGTCTTATCCATCTTGTCGGAGATCACCTCGCCAACTCGGGTCTTACGAAGGGATCGGGACTCGTCTGAGGAGGGAGTGGAAGTAATGGTGGTAGCTGTATCGTTCATCGGTGCGGTGGCCTGTTATGCTTAGAGCGCCTTGGATGCCTTGGTTTTGGCAGTGAGCACGGTTTCAAGGCGTGCGATCTCGCGGCGCATCGTTGTCAGGAGATGGGGCTTTTCAAGCTGTCCAGCCTGCTGCTGAAGGCGCAGGTGGAAGATCTCCTGGCGCAGTTCCTTCTTACGGGAAGCAAGCTCAGTAGGCGTTAATTCGCGGATTTCGTCAAGAGTCATATTCTGTTACGGTTGTCGTATGCCTGAAAATTAGGAGGCGTGGTGACGAGTGATAAACTTGGTGCGGATCGGCAGCTTGTTGGCTGCAAGACGCAGGGATTCACGGGCCACGGTCTCAGAAACACCGTCAAGCTCGAACAAGATATTACCTGGACGAACCGTGGCAACCCAATATTCGGGCTGACCTTTTCCCTTACCCATTCGGGTCTCGGGTGGGCGAGCGGTAACCGATTTGTCAGGGAAAATACGAATCCAAAGCTTGCCCTTACGCTTCATGTTACGTGTTAATGCAACGCGAGCCGCCTCGATTTGAGTATTGGTGATCCAGGCGCGCTCCAAGGTCTGGAGTCCGAATTCACCGAAATCGATATTGATATTGCGTGAGGCAATTCCGGTGCGGCTTCCGCGCTGGGTCTTGCGATACTTGACTCTTTTTGGCAGTAAGGGCATGGCTTCTCTCCTTTAAAAAAATTGAATGGGAATGTGACTTAGGCTACCGCCTCCACCACAGCGGGTGCGGGTGGCGGGGTTGGTGAAGCACTGCGAGGCTCGCCGAGTTTCTCGGGCTTTTTGCAGATCCAGCACTTCACTCCGATTTTTCCAGCAACGGTGTCGGCCTCGGCAAAGCCGTAGTCGATCGTGGTACGTAGGGTATGAAGAGGGATGGTTCCTGCGCGAACAACTTCAGTACGGGCAATTTCAGCACCCCCAAGACGTCCACTGGCACGGATCTTGATACCATCAGCACCCATGTCCATGGCAATCTGCATCGACTTCTTCATCGCACGGCGGAATCCGATACGGCGCTCGAGCTGACCGGCGACGCTTTCAGCGACAAGCTGTGCATCGATCTCAGGCTGCTTGATCTCAATGATGTCGATCTTTGCCTGCTTTCCACCTGCAAGATCGGAAACCTTCTTGGTCATTGTCTCGATCTCAGATCCCTTGCGGCCGATCACGATACCAGGACGGGCAGTGAAGATGGTGACACGGACACTGTTCCAGGCGCGCTCAATAACAATGCGAGAAACAGCAGCGGTCTTAAGCTTCTTCTTGAGCCAATTGCGGATCTGCTGGTCGGCGTAGAGAAAATCGGCGAATTCTTTTTCCGTCGCGTACCAACGCGAGGTCCAGTCCCGGGTGATCGGAAGGCGGAAGCCGATGGGGTTGACTTTTTGTCCCATAGTAGGTGTTCGTTATAAGGTGATTGGCTTCTCTGCTTAGTCGTTGGTTTCGACGGATGTCTCGGTGACCACATCGACTGCCGGAGCAGGGGAAGCGGCCACTTCTTTAGCGGCTCTGGCCTTGGGCTTGGCAGAAGATTTGGATTTGGGCTTGTCCGAGCGGCGGACAATAGCAACCTCGTCCGTGAGAACGATCCGGATATGGCTGTTGCGCTTACGTACAGGACCTGCACTGCCACGAGCCTTGGGACGAACACGCTTGATAGTCGGAGCCTCGCCGATGACGGCCTCCTTGATCACCAGAAGTTCTGGGCGAATATTATTGTTATGCTCTGCATTGGCGATTGCACTCTTAAGAGTCTTGGCAATCAGGGGAGCTGCTTTCTTGGGAATGAAGGCGAGTTGCTGGAGCGCATCAACGGCTGGAAGGCCCTGAATCTCACGAGTAACCTCACGTGCCTTGAAGGCTGATATTTTCGCGTAGCGGTGGGTGGCGATGACTTGCATGGGTAAAAAATTAGCGGGTGGTGTCGATGCGGAGTGTGTCGCCTGACTTCACGGAGTCGGCGGGAGTGATAGTGTTTTGGACAATGGCACCGCTGATCGAATCACGGACATCCACAACACGAACTGACGCAACTTGACGATCGCCACGCCATACCTGGAAGGGCATACCGGTCTTGACTCCCTGACGGGAACCTAGATTTGCGACGACAAGTGAGAGATCAGGCTTCACATCAACGATGGTCCCCGTCGTAAGATCAGCTTGCGATGATGAAGGAAGACTCTTGTCTTGATTGATGTATGCGGAGCAGGAGCGAAGTTCTTCCTCGACCTTAAGTCGTGCCTTGGGGTCAATCCCCTCAGACTTCTTGAGCAAATCCATGACCGACTCGGTCAGTGCAGTCAAATGCTCACGCGAAGTATCGTTTTGTTTCTGCAAAAGACGGAGATCACGAACTGCTGCCAGTAGACGGGCACGAAGATTCTCCGTCGCTTTGTCAGCTGGGGCAATCCCGAGAGCCTCAATGCGCTCATTGAGTTCGTCAGACTTCCTCTTGAAGAGTTCGGACTCCCCATTGGCAACTGCGAGGCTCTCCGTGAGGCCCTTGATTGAAGCCTCGGAAAGAATGAGTTTTTCTTTAAGCGTTGCACCCGAATCGCCGTTCTGTTGCGCCACAGCTGCAGCAACGGGCAGCCCGAGTAGGGCGGCCGCAGTTGCTGCGGAGAGTTGGCGTGAACGGTTTGAAATCATATCGGGATGTTGGAAAGCTATTACTTGGTGACCTTGGCGGTGTGTGAACCGTGTTTCTTGAAAATACGAGTTGGTGCAAACTCGCCAAGCTTGTGTCCGACCATATTCTCGGTAACGAACACAGGAATGAAGGAACGGCCGTTGTGCACGTTGAAAGTATGTCCCACGAAATCGGGGGTGACGGTGGAACGGCGCGACCAGGTCTTGATCGGCTTCTTGACGTTGCCTTCGTTGAGCTTGTCGATCTTCTCGAGGAGTTTCCACTCCACGAACGGGCCTTTTTTGAGTGAGCGTGACATGGGAGATTATTTCTTTTTGCGGCGCTGGACGATGAAGGTATCGCTCTGCTTGTGTTTGCGGCGGGTCTTGAATCCCTTGGAGAGTTGTCCCCATGGGCTCATTGGATGGTGGCGTCCGCCACCGCCCTTGCTCTTACCCTGACCACCACCCATCGGGTGATCGACCGGGTTCATGGCCATACCGCGGGTCTGTGGTCGAATACCAAGCCAACGTGATCGTCCAGCCTTACCACTGGAAACATTCATGTGCTCGATATTGCCAACTTGTCCGATAGTGGCGTAGCACTCTTCATTGACGCGGCGAAGTTCTCCGGAGGCCATCTTGAGGAGAGCATATCCGCCCTCGCGGTTGCTCAGAATGGCCTGGGACCCGGCGCTGCGAACAATCTGCCCCCCCTTGCCTGGAGTCAGCTCCACATTATGGAGAGCAAGTCCAAGTGGAATGGCCTTGAGGGGAAGCGCATTGCCGACATTGGGTTCGGCAGTGATACCTGCGGAAACCTTGGCGCCCACGACGAGACCTGCGGGATGAAGGATATAAGCCTTCTCCCCGTCGGCATACTGAATCAATGCAAGACGGGCGGTACGATTCGGATCGTATTCCACTGCCACAACCTCAGCGATGGCGTCGCGACGGCTACGCTTGAAATCGATGATACGGAGTCTGCGCTTATGACCACCACCTCGATGACGGGAAGTCTTGCGGCCCATATTATTACGACCACCAGTGCGCTTCTTGCTCTCAGTAAGTGATTTCTCGGGCTTGCTCTTGGTAATCTCCTCAAACGAAGGCAATGCCTTGAAGCGCTGCGATGGTGTGAGAGGGCGGAAAGTTTTTAATGCCATGGTCGTATCGGGTAATGAGGTCTACGGCTAGCGGTTTACGCGATGTCGATCTTCTCGCCTGCAGCAAGGGTAACAACAGCTTTTTTCCAGTGGGCGCGTCGGCCGAAATCAGCACGTCTCTCGCGCTTCTTTTTGCCTTCCACCTGAGCCGTGTTGACTGCGGAAACCTTCTTCTTGAAGAGAGTCTCGATCGCGTGCTTGATCTCGATCTTGTTCGCGGCAGGTGCGACGCGGAAGACGTACTTGTTCAGCTTCTCGGAAAGAAGGCTGGCCTTCTCCGTCACAAGAACGCTCTTGATGATGTCGTGTGCTTCTTTCATTACCGTGCAGCAGTTAGCCTTGGAGGCGGTTGCCAAGGGCCTCGAGGGCATCCTTGGTGATGATGATCTTGTCAAATGCGAGGAGATTCTCCGTATTGACCTCAGCAGCCGTCATGAGGAGGTCTTTGGCGACGTTACGACCAGCCAGGAAAGTCTTGTCATTGAAGGAAACTGCGATGACAAGTGTCCTGCGGACATCACCGGCGAGTCCCTTGACAAGGGTGACAAATGATTTGGTCTTGGCTTCCGTCACATCAAAGGACTCCACCACAAGAACATCACCGGAAAGAATACGGGCACTGAGAGCCTTACGAAAGGCGAGCTTCTTGACCGACTTTGGGGTCTTCTTCGCGTAGCGGTTAACAAAGACACCTTTGACAAAGACTGGCTCGGGTCCATGGACAACACCACCACCGGACCAAACAGGTGAACTAGCGTAGCCGGCACGGGCGCGTCCGGTGCCCTTCTGCTTCCAGGGCTTTTTGCCAGAAAGATTCACGGTGGCCTTGGTCTTGACGGATGCGGTACCGCTACGGCGATTAGCGCGCATGGCTACGACCACATCGTGGACGGCTTGGGTTCCCTTGCCGTCAGTAATGATCTCGATCTTGGCCTGTTTGGCCGCGTCGGCTGTGAGGATAGTGGCGCTCATGGATTACTCTGCTGCTTTTGAGGATTTCTTCTTCTTGGAAGGGCGAACCACAACGTAGGTTCCCTTGGCGCCTGGGATGCATCCACTGATGAGGATAACACCATCGGCTTCACGCACCTGAACGATCTCAAGATTCTGCATGGTGACGCGCTCGTCACCCATGTGACCAGGCATTCCCATGTTCTTCCAAACACGTCCAGGGGTCAGACGGTTACCGATAGCACCATTACGGCGGTGCATCATGGAGCCGTGGGTCTCAGGCTGACCAGCGAATCTGAAGCGCTTGACGACACCCTGGAAGCCCTTGCCCTTGGAGGTACTAATGACATCGACAAACTGTCCGTCCTGGAAGGTCGTGACGGGGAGGTCAACCGCCTCAGGAGCAGACTCGCCATCCTTGAGTCGGAACTCGCGAATAAAGCGCTTGGGGGTTGAAGCCGTCTTTGCGAAATGTCCCTTCTGAGCCTTGGGAACACGCTGTTCCTTTTGATCGCCAAATCCGACCTGAACGGAGGAATAACCATCTTTCTCCTTGCTCTTGACTTGGAGGATACGGTTGCCACCGGCCTCGATGACCGTGACGGGGCGAATACGACCCTTCGTGTCATAGACACGGGTCATGCCGATTTTTTTGCCGAGAACGCCGATGCTCATTGTGCGGATTGGTAAAGTTTGAAAGGAGGTCAGATCTTAATGGTGATATCGACGCCGGCAGGGAGATTAAGCTTGCGAAGCTCATCGACTGTTTTGGCTGTCGGCTCGAGGATGTCGAGGAGACGCTTGTGAGTGCGGATCTCGAACTGATCCATCGACTTTTTATCGACGTGCGGTGAGCGATTCACTGTGAACTTCTCGATGCGAGTTGGAAGAGGGATTGGACCTGTGACCTTCGATCCCGTGCGCTTGGCTGTCTCAACAATCTCGAGTGCCGAGATATCAAGTAGGCGGAAATCGAAGCCTTTAAGTCTGATTCGGATGCGTTGTCCTGCGGCCATAGTCGTGGTTGGTTAGTTTTTCTGGTCGAGAACCGCGGCCAATACCTGGGCCGGGACCTGTTCGAAGTGTGATGGCTCCATGGAGTAGGAAGCGCGTCCCTTGGAGAGTGAGCGGATGGAGGTTGCGTATCCGAACATTTCGGAGAGCGGGACCTCGGCATTCACGCTAGTGACGATCGCCTTGGTCTCGATAGACATGATCTTTCCACGGCGACGATTGAGATCACCCATGATGTCGCCCTGATACTCCTCCGGAGTAACAGCCTCAACCTTCATGATTGGCTCAAGCAGAATCGGCTTGGCATTCTTCAGACCATCCTTGAGGGCGAAGATAGCTGCCATCTTGAATGCCATTTCATTGGAATCCACGTCATGGTAGGAACCGTCGACAATATCGATATGTACATCGATCACTGGGTAGCCGCCAACGACACCGTTGAGTGCAGCTTCATTAAGACCCTTGATGACCGCGGGGATGAAATCCTTAGGAATGGAACCGCCAACTGTCTTGTTCTCGATCGTGACGCCCTTTCCCTTCTCGTTCGGAGCAATCTTGATAACGACGTGGCCGTATTGTCCGCGTCCGCCGGACTGTTTGACAAGCTTACCCTCGCCGTCTGCGGAGTTAAGAATCGTCTCCTTGTAAGCGATCTGAGGTTTCCCTGAGTTGGCCTCAACCTTGAACTCACGAAGCATACGATCGCGGATAATCTCTAGGTGGAGTTCACCCATACCGGCAATGATGGTCTGTCCGGTCTCCTCGTCAGTGAAGACGCGGAAGGTCGGATCTTCTTCGGAGAGACGCTGGAGTGCATTGCCCATCTTCTCTTGGTCGGCCTTGGTCTTAGGCTCGATGGACATCGAGATAACGGGATCAGGGAAGGAAGGAGGCTCAAGAGCGATAGGATCATCCTCGGTGCAAAGAGTATCACCAGTGGTGATGTTCTTGATTCCGACAATTGCGGCGATGTCTCCCGAATAGCAGGTGTCAATATCCTCGCGCTTGTCAGCTTGGATCTGGATCAGTCGGCTGATGCGTTCGCGCTTGCCGGTACGAGGATTGAGAACAGTATCTCCCTTGCTCAGCTTACCGGAGTAGACACGGAAAAAGACAAGCTTTCCTACAAATGGATCACTCCAGAGCTTGAAAGCAAGCGAGCAGAATGGGGCGTTATCGTCGGTGACAGCAAACTTATCAGCACCATTGTCAGGATTGAGACCCTTGGCTGGAGCAATATCAACGGGGCTTGGTAGGTAATCGACGACAGCATCAAGAAGGTACTGGACACCCTTGTTCTTGAATGCCGATCCACCGGCCACGGGGACAAATTTGTTAGCGATCGTCTGGCGACGGATAGCCTGCTTGAGGATTTCACGGGTGACGGGCTTCTCCTCAAGGAAAAGCGTGCCGACTTCCTCATCGAGATCAGTCATCTGGGATACCAGGTCCTGATAGGCGGACTCGGCCAGATCCTTCAACTCCGTAGGAATCTCGGCGATCGTATAGTTGGATCCCATGCTGGCGTCATCGGCATAGATAACTGCCTTTTGGTTCACCACGTCGATCTGTCCCTGGAGGTTATCCTCAGCTCCGATTGGGATAAGAATCGGCCAGGCATTGGCACCCAACTTTGTGCGCATGTCGTTGACAGCATTGGCAAAGTTAGCGCCGGTACGGTCCATCTTGTTGACGAAAGCAATACGGGGTACATTGTACTTATTGGCCTGGCGCCAAACGGTCTCGGACTGAGGCTGAACGCCGGCCACGCCGCAGAACACTGCGATAGCGCCATCGAGAACACGCAAGGAGCGCTCCACCTCGGCGGTGAAATCAACGTGACCCGGCGTGTCGATGATATTGACGCGCATCTTGATGTTATCGAACAACTTGACGATATCATCCTGCTTAATCTGATTCCAACTGCAAGTCGTTGCAGCCGAGGTGATCGTGATGCCACGCTCACGCTCCTGCTCCATCCAATCAGTTGCGGTCGTTCCCTCGTGCACCTCGCCGATCTTGTGGATCATGCCCGTGTAGAAGAGAACGCGCTCGGTCAAGGTCGTCTTGCCGGCATCGATGTGCGCGCAGATCCCAATATTGCGGGTGCGCTCCAGCGGGAAGGCGCGATCCGGGGAGTTCGGATTGGCAGTGGCAGTGCTCATGGAATGATGGTATAGAGAACAGTGTTTTAGGAATCGCTTGTTTGGGAATCGCTTATGGACTACCAGCGGAAGTGTGCAAAGGCGCGGTTTGCCTGGGCCATTTTGTGAAGATCGTCGCGCTTCTTGATAGCGGCACCCTGATTAGCGGCAGCTTCCTTGAGTTCGGAAGCAAGAGCCTTCGACATCGGGACGCTCTTGCGCTTGCTTGCAAATCCAACGATCCAACGCATGGCGAGTGCAAGCTGGCGGTCAGCGGGAACCTCCATGGGAACCTGATAGGTGGCTCCACCGACGCGGCGGCTCTTAACCTCAAGGCGAGGACGGGCATTATCCATGGCCTTCTGGAGGACATCCAGGGGATCAACTGCCTCGGTGCCATCACGTGTGCTCTCGATGGCGGTGTAAACGATACGCTCCGCAAGGGAGCGCTTGCCACCACGCATGACAGTGGTGATGAGACGTGCAACTAGGGGGCTGGCGTAGCGGAGATCACGTTTGAACTCTTTGGTGATGACGCGTTTACGGCGGGACATGATGAAGAAAGGTTGGTGTTTGGGTCTAAATTACTTCTTTTTCTTGCCGGTCTTGGCCTCTTCACCTGGCTTGGGGCGCTTGGCTCCGTACTTGGAGCGCCCACGACGACGACCGTCGACTCCGAGGCAATCGAGGCTACCACGAACGATGTGATATCGGACGCCGGGGAGATCCTTCACACGGCCTCCACGAACAAGCACAATCGAGTGCTCCTGAAGGTTGTGACCCTCACCGCCGATATAGGCGATCACTTCCTGGCCGTTGGTGAGGCGCACCTTGGCAACCTTACGAAGCGCGGAGTTCGGCTTCTTGGGAGTTCGGGTCATCACCTGCACGCAGACACCGCGACGCTGGGGACAATTCACGAGCGCAGGTGATTTGGATTTCACCTTGACCTGTTCGCGGCCCTTACGGACGAGTTGGTTGATGGTTGGCATTGGTAAAAATGAGTGGATTTCCCATGCTTCTTCGCTTGCCGTTCAGCAAAACCATCCTCGTGTTTGTAAAGGAACTGGTCCGCGTCACTGCGGAGTTTCTAAGAACTCCGAAGAAGTCGGGAGGTGGGAAAGTAGGGAAACCACGTGAATCTGCAAGAAGATTTTAACAATTCGACACAGATATTTTTCATTTGGAAGGCTCGACCAAAGGATTCAGCCATCATCTCTGAAGTCCTTTGAGCTGTTTTTCCTCCCTCACTCTGACGTCTCGCAACCGATCCAGGCCTACGTCGCCTCAGATGAATTTAAATTTTCTGCGCGCTTCCAACTCTCGCTGGAGGCCCATGAAATCTAGATCCATTAGAAATGAAGGTCGGCGTCTTGCACTGTTATTTCACAAATCAATCCGCTAAACGACATGATAGTTTCGAGAGTGATGAACGACGCTCAGCCACCCTCCGGTAGCCCCATTCGCTAATGATCCGAAACAGCGTCATCTTCTCATACATTCTCGATGCGACACTTCCCGGAAAACTATCGCAGAGCATCATCATTCTGAAGACAGCCTCGGCTCCCCGCCTGACTCGCCCATTCTCCTCGATCAGGTGAAGCGCTCCCATCGGCTGATTTGCGGGAAATCCATAGTCAGCCCCCGCTCCACTCTGCACCGCTGCAAACTCCAGACGCCCCTTGCCGGAAATCATCCACCGCCGCATCGAGGCACTACAGAAACCACATTCCCCATCATAAAGGACCAGTGGCATTGGACGTGGAAGAATGCTCATGATCTCATCCTATCTTCTTACGATGATGCACGCCAATAATCCCGTCATCTCCTTCTGAGAATGCATCACCGATGGAATTCCGTTTCATTCCTCCGTTGATTTTTATCGGACAAGGCCGATAGCGTCACTCCATGCGCTCCATTTACGGCTGCTTCCCTATCCTGCTCATGGTTCTTTGCGGAGCTCGCCCTGCAATCGTTCTTGCCGAGCAGGCCCTTTCGGCTGAGGAGATCCTCCAATCTGCCCGCATGAGTCCCACGGCAAGACCTGCTTCTCTTCGGGCGCAGATCAGGGGTGAGGAGAAGCCGACTCCTCTACAAATCAGCCTCAAGGACCATGTGATTACCTACGAGTTCAAGGATCCTGACCAAACTCTGATACTCAAACTTGATCCGGGAAACACGCGGCTTCTGGAGAAAAAGAGTGGAGTTACGCAGGCCATCAGTGGCACCCATTTCCATGATGGGATCAGGGACACTGGTGTCACCTACCAGGACCTCTCGCTTGGGTTCCTCTACTGGCCTCAACCCCTCCTTCAGGGAGAAGAAACCGTGCGAACTCGTCGCTCCTGGAAAATCGATCTACAGGCACCGGTAGGCGAGGAAATCTATGGCGTTGCCCGTGTCTGGATCGACAGGGAATCAGGCGCCATCCTGCGCATCGAGGGATATGATAAGAAAGGACTCCTCCTGCGCCGCTTCGAAATCGTTTCAGCCCAGAAGATCGACGGTCTTTGGATGCTGAAACAAATGCGCATCGAAAGCTTCGTTCCAGGCAATCCCAGTCCCGTCACCCGTAGGTATCTTGAAGTCTTGGGTCAAAACCACTGATAAGGTTTTATACCTTCTCAGCAGCCGAACTTCCGAAGAGACCTGAGGGTCTGATGAGCAAGATCACAATCAAAATTCCGAAGGCGATGGCATCGCGGTAAGAAGAGAGAAAGGATCCCCCCAACAGACACTCACTCAGGCCGAGCAGAAGTCCACCCACTGCAGCACCCGGCAGACTACCGATCCCGCCCAAAACAGCAGCCACAAAGGCCTTAATGCCCGGCTGAGTTCCCATGAGCGGTTCAATCGAATGGATATTCATAGCGTAGAGAACCCCGGCGGCGCCAGCCAGAGCCGAGCCCACGGCAAAGGTCAGAGAGATCACCGCATTACTGTTGACGCCCATAAGCGCGGCAGCATCACGGTTCTGTGAG
>DAISZK010000011.1:0-56571 GCA_036824855.1 Chthoniobacterales bacterium
GGTTGAAAACAGTGCCAACACTGCCGCTCGCAAGGAGGGTGTTCAGATCAAACTCTTCAGTATCATTTACGAACTTGCCGACCAGATGCGTGAGGCCATGACAAGTCTCCTCGATCCGGAAGTCCGCGAAGCCATCATCGGTCACGCCGAGGTGAAGCAGATCTTCGATCTCTCCCGTGGCATGGTCGCCGGCAGCATGGTCACCGATGGGCGTATCTCCCGCACGGCCCGCGCCCGTGTGCTTCGACGCCGTCAGGCGGTTTACGATGGTGGTCTCTCGACACTTCGTCGTTTCACTGAGGATGTGAAGGAAGTCCGTGCAGGTCTCGAGTGCGGTATTCGTTTGGGAGATTTTTCGGAATACGAAGTCGGCGACATCATCGAGTGTTACACACTTGAGAAGGTAGCCCAGGCGCTCTGATTCTTACCTTGAGCGGGCAACAGCCCATGTCACTCCAAACACTATGAGTCTTCGAATGCTGCGGGTCTGCGAACTGCTCAAGCGTGAGCTCGGGACTATCATTGGTCGAGAGATGAAATTTGAGGCTCCTTTGGTTTCGGTCCGAGCCGTGGATGTCACGCCCGATCTTAAGC
Source organism: Chthoniobacterales bacterium (assembly GCA_036824855.1). Taxonomy (GTDB): domain Bacteria; phylum Verrucomicrobiota; class Verrucomicrobiia; order Chthoniobacterales; family UBA6821; genus UBA6821. The sequence goes on from DAISZK010000011.1 coordinate 595, forward strand.
AAGCCCATGTTGCTATTAGTGCCATTGGGACGAAGTGGCAGAAAGAACAGGCTATTCTACAACTCACCGAGAAGCGTCAGCATCTCCAGCATGAGCTTGCGCGACGTGTGATCCTGAAGTATACGCCGCACCTGCACTTTGATTTGGATGAGTCGATCGAGCGTGGCACTCGCGTGCTGAGTCTGCTGGAAGAAATCGAGGCGACCCTCCCTCCCGATGAACCGAGTGAAGGCGAGGATCCAGTGGATCGTAAAGGATGAGGAACGTCGCCTTCCCTGAAATCAGAGAGGCTCTCCGCGGTCGGAAGCGCATTCTAGTGGCCAGTCACTTAAGCCCGGATCCTGATGCCTACGGATCGGCAATTGCGGCGGCCCTCTGGCTTCGCACCGAGGGGCACGAAGTTTCCGTATGGAATGAGGACGGAATGTTGGAGAAGTATGCCTTTTTGCCCTCTTCGGAGCTCGTGATCGCCCCTCCCTCGGAGCCCTCCACCTTCGACGCAGTTCTAGCTCTCGATACCTCTGTAAAAAACCGCCTCGGGACGGTCATTGATGCCGTTGCCGGGGCTCCTCTCTGGATCTGCATTGATCACCACAAGAGCAATGAAGGCTATGCGGATCTCAACCTCATCGATCCGTCACGACCGGCAACGGGACAGATCCTTGCGGAGGCTTTCCTGAATGAAGGAATTACAATTACGCCCGAGATGGCGACCAATCTCTTTGCGGCAATTTCCACGGATACGGGATCTTTCCAGTACCAAGGAACAAGCGATCGCACTTACGAGGTCGGAGCTGAGTTGATCAGGCGCGGTGTGAATGTGGCCGAACTTTCCCGCTCGCTGTACGAGAATCAGCCGCGTCGTCGTCTGGAACTCCTTAAGCATGCGCTTGTGAACGCACGCTTCACCAGCCACGACAGAGTGGCCAGTTTTGCACTTTCCCTTGCCGATGTGGAGAAGCTTGGAGTGATTCCCGAGGATAATGAGGGGATTATCGATAACCTTCGTTCTGTCGAAGGAGTCAAGGCAGCGGCCTTCTTTGAAGAAATGCCCGAAGGCATGGTCAGGCTGAGCCTTCGCTCCAAGGATGCGAGCTTTGATGCCTGCAATCTTTGCCGACAATTTGGTGGTGGAGGTCATCCCATGGCCTCGGGTGCCCGTATCAAGGGCTCGTTTGAGGATGTGCAGAAGACTGTACTCTCCGCCATTGATACAGCGCTCGGGTCCCCCTCACCCATTCGCTGATTCATCCTACTATCCTGCTCAACCTGATTTTCCATGCGAACTGACTCCCTGATCGACGGCGTGCTACCGATTGACAAAGCCTCCGGCATGACCTCCCACGATGTCGTCGCGATCGCCCGCAGGGTGCTTGGCACGAAAAAGATCGGTCATTGCGGCACTTTGGATCCCATGGCGACAGGACTTCTTCTCCTAACCCTTGGCAGGGGAACCAAGATCCAGGATCTTCTCATGAGCGAGGACAAGGAGTATGAGGGGACGATGAAGCTTGGAGAGATGACGGATTCCCAAGACGCGGACGGTGAGATCACTGAGACACGGATCGTGCCGGATTTCACACCCGAGCAACTCGAGATCTCCTTTGCCAAGTACGACGGTGATTTTTATCAGACCCCACCGATGGTCTCGGCGATCAAGAAAGATGGAGTCGCCCTCTACAAACTCGCCCGACAGGGAAAGACGGTCGAGAGGGAGCCTCGCTTCGTGCATATCTACGCGCATCACATCCTCGGAGTGAGGTTGCCGGAGATTGATTTCCGAGTGGTTTGCAGCAAGGGATTCTATGTCAGGACCTATGCCTTCGATATCGGCAACGATCTCGGATGCGGTGCTCATCTCAATGCCCTGCGCCGCACCAAGTCAGGGCGCTTCGATGTGAACATGGCCTTCCCTGCCGCTGATCTCAAAACGGCTTCTAAGGAACAGATCCTCGAAAAACTCCTGACGCTTCCGCAAGTCTCACGCCTACGCGGAGCATAGAGGGTTATTTTCCCGCAGAGTTTTTTAATATGGAACTCAGGAACTCAGGAAAAAACTGAGAACTGAAATGAAATTGATGGAGACTTAATCTGAAATGCCTCGCTTAGCTTTTCATTGGGATTCTTGATTCTGTTTCCTTCTGGCAATCACTTCCTGATTTCCTGATTTCCATATTTATTCTCCATGAAGATGCTTCACTCCGTCGGCGAACTTTCATTATTGAAAGGGCCGATCGTCCTTGCAGCGGGGACGTTCGACGGGGTGCATCTCGGTCATCAGGCGCTCATTAGCCGCGCTATGCGTGAAGCAACGGCTTGCGGTGGAACGGCTGTGGTCATGACTTTTGACCGCCATCCGGCTGCTCTTCTCCGTCCTGAGAACACTCCAAAGCTGCTGACCCGTAACGACGCAAAGATCGCCCTGCTCGAGGGAATGGGAGTACAGGCCCTGCTGATGCTTCCTTTTACGGGCGAATTGGCATCTGTCACTGCCCGTGATTTCATCGCATCACTCGTCTCCTCTGCCTCGCCTCTTCAGGCGCTCTGTGTGGGACGCGAGTGGTTCTTTGGTAAGGGAGGGGAGGGGAATGTCGCGCTTTTGAGGGAATTAGGAGAAGAGCACAACTTTAGCGTGATCCAGATAGATCCTGTGTTGGCCGAGGGTTCCTCGATCAGTAGTACACGGATAAGGGCCACAATTGCTTCGGGAAATCTGATGGAAGCCACGGTCTGTCTAGGGCGTCCTTTTCTGCTTTCGGGAACCGTTGTCTCAGGGGCTGGCCTCGGTTCCAAGATCGGTTTCCCGACTGCGAATCTCGAGGTGTCGGGAATGCTGTTGCCACCTTATGGCGTCTATGCCGTAAAAGTCCTCCGAGGAGGATCTATCCTGACCGGAGTCTGCAACATCGGCCTGCGACCCACGGTTGACGCCTCGGCCACGACACCCGTCGTGGAGGTTCACCTCTTTGATGTCTCCTCTGATCTGGTCGGCGAAAACCTCTCGCTGGAGTTTGTGAAATTCTTACGCCCGGAACAGAAGTTTTTCGGAATCGAAGAGTTGAAGGAACAGATCGCCCGCGACTGCATGGCGGCGAGGGAAGTTCTCTGAGTGATCTCCTTCTAAAATCTTAAAAGGCGCATTGGACCGATTGTCCTCTTGATTGAGAGGATTGATGTGGCATTGTTCCATTTCATGAAGAAGACACTAGCGGTCTCCAATCGTTCGGTTCCAGTTGCCGAGCGAACAGGAATGCCTGTCTGGCGAAAGTCACAGGCAGACTTGCCTGTTGGACGGAAATTAGAGGTGATTTCCCGATTGATCCTCCAAACTCGGGAGCTGGAGTTAATCAAACGCCATGCAGCTCGTCTGTGATGTCCTTGAGGAGCTAACTACGGAGGGGATTCTCCGTAATTATGCAATCGGGGGAGCCACGGCTGCCGGCTTCCACGGGGAGCCTTTGGCAACGCTGGATGTTGATGTTTTCGTCTTCCTTGCTGGGGGAGACTCTCCCTTGGTTTCGCTCGAGCCGCTTTTCTGTAGCCTCCGGGAGAAAGGGTTTGGGACCTTCGAAAGCGAGGCGCTGATAATTCATGGGCTACCTGTACAGTTTCTCACTGCTTCAGGGGCATTGGAAGAGGAGGCGGTCCGGGATGCACTCTCGGTGGAGTGGGATGGACACCGCATGAGGATTATGAGACCGGAGCATCTGGCCGCCATTGCCATGACAGTCGGAAGGCCAAAGGATCGTGCTCGTGTTGTCTATCTGGTCTCGTTGGAGGGTTTTGACAAAAGCCGCTTTCAGGAAATTCTTTCCCGTCACAATCTTCTTAGCCGTTGGGACGAATGGGCGTCTGCCTTGGGGCTCCTTAGAGACCAATGACCAAGACTGACGGTTGACGCCTCGGCTAATGAACCAGTCGTCGAGGTTCACCTCTTCGATCTCTGGCAGGGAATAGTAACTACGCATCAGCAACTCCTGTGAGCCGGGTCATTGCGATTGCTAAAGCGAATCAGACAATTTCATTCACACTCCCAGCAACGAATACGTTCTTTAGCAATGGGCTCATCCCACTTTCCGGAAATGCATCCTCTGGGCTTCCAATCACCTATACCAGCGGCACCAACTCTGTGCTGACAATTTCCGGGACCAATGCCGTGATGAAATCCAAAGGCACAACTATAATCACTGCCTCTCAATCGGGGAACAGCAACTACAATGTGGCATCCAATGTGATCCGTATAATCTGAATCAAGTAGTTAACGCTGTTGATTACATGCTTTCTGAGGATTTCACGAAAAACCGAGTGTGCAAATTGAGTTGTGCACAGCTCTAACCCAGGCCTTGAGCGATGAGAAAGGATCGGGGAGTGGTCACCAGCATCCCGTAGACTTTGGTATCAATGAGAATTCCAAAGTCGCCTGTATCGAGGGTCAGGAGGACATCGCATTTGGCTGCCAAGGCTGAGATCAGAACCGGTTTGTCCTTTGATGCTGTGAGGAGAAGTGGACGATTGCTAGTCAGTGCATTTGGGGTGATAGAGAGATCACTCTGCAATGCTCTCCATGTTTTTGAAGCATTGGGTGGAAATTTGCCGATATTCCGACTGGTTTCGTCCCGGCAGTAGAAAGCGGTCACAAGCTCCCATTCGAATTCCTCAGCGATCGAGATAATGAGTCGGGAGAGTGATTTCTGCGATCCCGCCGCTGATAGAAGAACGCTACTGTCGAGAAAGAGCCTCACCCGAAGTGCCTCCGTTACTTGAGGGAGGTGCGCTTTTTAGCGGCTTTAGGCAGTTTCTTTTTGGCTGCACTCTTCCAGAAGCGATCAGCATCGGCTTCATCTGCCTCGATCCACGACTGCATCTGCTTAAGGGGGATATCACGTACAGGCATGGCAGTCGCGGGATGCATGAAGACTCCGCCATCACGAAGCTCAAGGAGCATCATGGGGTGATCGGCTCCCTCCAGCCCTAGTCCCTTTCTGATTTCAGGCGGGAGAGTGATTGTCCAGCGCTTTGAAACAGCGATTGCAGTCATGCAGTAATGCTGCAACACGGGGATGCAAATGTCAAATTGCCAAGAATACTCTATCAGGGCTAGGTAGTGATATCCTGAAGCGCCTGTCGCATGGTTTCCAACGGAGCAGGTTTACCGAACCAAAGAGCGTTCTGTAGAGCGCCCTGATGGAGGAGCATGGAGAAACCGCCAGCACATCGGGCGCCTGCCGATCGTGCCTGCCTGAGTAAGGCCGTTTCGCCGCCGCTATAGACGGTGTCGTAGACGAGGTGTCTGGCGTTCAGGAGTCCTTCTGCTAGATGGGGAAGTGGGGAAGGATCTCCGGTCTTCATGCCAAGAGGTGTGGCATTGACGATAAGATCGACTGATTTCATAGCATGACCCAGCGATTCGGCAGTCATTGGAAGCGAGGAGATTGGAAATTCCAAATGCTCCTGAATTTCTTGTGCCAGAAGATCTCCTTTTTCTTTGTTGCGGTTAGTAATGATGACGGAGGGAGATCCTTCCAGTGCGCATTGCACGGTGATGGCTCTTCCGGCTCCACCCGCTCCTCCTAGGATTAGGACGCGGAGATCACGTAGGGGAATGCCGAACTCTTCTCGGATTGCGGCAGAAAACCCCGGGCCGTCGGTGTTGAAGCCGTGCAGTTTTCCCTCCACGACTTTCACCGTATTGATGGCTCTCATGAGTCGGGCTTCACGACTAACCTCATCCATGTGGAAAAGTGCCGCTTGCTTGTGGGGAATGGTGAGACTGGCTCCGAGGAAATCGGCTGAGGCGAGATTCTTCAGGGCATCGGGGAGTTCTTCCGGAGTGACACGGATGCGAACGTACTGAAGGTCGTGGTTTCGCTCCCTGAGTGCAGCATTGTGCATCGGGGGGGAGGCCGAATGGGCTACGGGATCCCCAAAGACTGCGAGGCGGGCCGGAGGATTCAGTCGGCGGAAGATCTCACCACCACCGGCGAGGTCTCTAGCGTAATAGACCTCTGGATCCATACTCATGCGGTCTTGGCCTTTTCGATTCCTTGAGCGATGCGGGCAAGGGAGCGTTCTTTTCCGAGGATCTCAATCATCTCGTAGAGGCCGGGGCCGATGCCGCGTCCGCTGACGGCCACACGCGCGGGATGAACCATTTCGCCAGTCTTAATGCCGAGTTTGGCGGCTGTTTCCTTGAGGGAGGCTTCCAGAGAAGCGGCATCCCAAGCGGGAAGGGCGTCATAGGCCTCGGAGAGGGCCTGCAGGCGCTCGGCGGCGGCGGGTCCTGTGAGGGATTTCGCCACGGCTGCTTCGTCGTAGGAAAGCTCTTCCGTGAAGAAGCAGGCTACCCACTCGGGGAGATCCTTGAGAAGCTTCACCTTGGGCTTCACGATCGTCAGGACCTTTTCCAGGGCCTCCCAGGTCGGCCAAGTGATGCCGGCCTTCTGAAGGAAGGGGATCGCCAGTTCAGCGTAGCGGGCGAGATCCATGGAGAGAAGATACTGGCCGTTAATCCAAAAACATTTGTCGAGGTCGAAGGCGGCGTTGCGGCGGTTGACCTGATTGAGGTCAAAGAGTGCGACCACTTCTTCCGTGCTGATGATCTCGCGGTTCTCCTTCGGGGACCAGCCGAGCAGGCTGAGGTAGTTACGGACAGCCTCTGGAGCATATCCTGCGTCGGGATAGGTGCCGAGAGCGGCACCTTCGTCGCGCTTGCTCATCTTGCTTCCGTCGCGGTTAAGGATGAGCGGCATATGGGCAAAGCGGGGAGGTTCGGCTCCGAGCGCCTTGTAGAGTTCGACATGCTTCGGGGTATTGGAGAGGTGATCCTCACCACGGATGACATGGGTGATCTTCATTTCGATGTCATCGACGACACTCACGAAATGGAAGATCCATGAACCATCGGGGCGACGCAGAGTGAGGTCGGGATGGGTGCCGGGATTGGTGAGGTCGAACTCGATCTTTCCACAGATCTCGTCATCGACGATGACTTTCTCACGGGGGGAGCGGAATCGGATGGCTCCATTGTCCTCGTAGAGATGACCTGCCTTCTCAAGACGTGCCAGATACTCCTCGTAGATTGCTCCTCGCTCGCTCTGATAGTAGGGGCCGTAACTACCACCCTTCTGCGGGCCCTCATCCCAATCGAGGCCTAGCCAGTGGAGTCCGTCCAGGATCACCTGCTTGGCCTCTTCGGTATTGCGCGTGTGGTCCGTATCCTCGATACGGAGCACAAAGGTGCCTGCGTGCTTGCGGGCGTAGATCCAGTTGAAGAGGGCGGTGCGGGCTCCTCCGACATGGAGAAGGCCGGTGGGAGAGGGGGCGAAGCGGGTGCGGACGGGTCGTTGAGACATCCCTCCATGAGAATTCATTTACTGAGGCAACTCAAGCGCGTAGCTTCAGAGGTTCATTCAAGAAGCTAAACAAGCCGCCACTCAAGCCAACCCACGCCCATCCCATGACACTCGCAGAACAAATCGATCACGACCTCAAGGAAGCTATGAAAGCACGCGATACCGCACGTCTCGGGACGCTTCGAATGGTGAAGAGCGCCCTCAAGTACGCGGCCATCGAGAAGTCCGGCGCCGATGCCGTGATCGACGACGAGACAGCCGTCTCCGTCTTGCGCAAGCAGATCAAGCAGCGCGAGGATGCCGCCGAGGGATTTGAAAAAGGGTGGCGTCCCGATTCCGCGGCCAGTGAGCGTGCCGAGATCTCCGTTCTCTCCGCCTACCTGCCCGCCGCTCTCTCGCCCGAGGAGCTTGAAAAGATCGTCAGTGAAGCAATTGCCGAAGTGGGTGCCACCTCAAAGGCTCAGATGGGTGCGGTCATGAAGATCGCCCAGGCCAAGTCGGAAGGCCGTGCCGATGGCAAGAGCCTGAGTGCGCTGGTGCAGAAACTTCTGCCCTAACCCCTACCCCCTTTTTCAGATCACATGGGTAGCTCTCACCTTCCAGAATGCGCTGCCATTGTGGTCGGAGGTGGCTCGGGAAGTCGTTTCGGTGGTGACAAGCTAACGGTTCCCATCGTCGGTCGTCCCGTGCTCGCCTGGACACTCCTTGCCTTCGAACAAACACCGTCGATCAGCAGTATCGTGCTGGTTGCTCCGGAGGGTCGAGATGAGGAGTTTCGTGCGATAGCAAACGCTGCAAGCATCTCGAAGATCACTTCCGTGGTGACGGGTGGCTCCTATCGCAAGGAGTCTGTCGAGCGAGGTTTGAAAGCCCTCGCTCCAAGTGTCGAGTTGGTGGCCATCCATGATGCTGCCCGTCCCCTGATCACTTCCTCTCTGATTTCGCGTTGCCTCGAGATCGCCGGGGAAGCCGGTGCCTCCGCGGCGGCCGTTCCTGTTTCTGACACTCTCCACCTGGCCGATCAGGAGGGATGCGCGATCAAGACGATCGATCGCACGGGACTCTGGGCCATGCAGACTCCTCAAGTCTTCCGTGCAGCGCCATTACTGAAGCTGTTTTTCGAGCAGACTGATGGTAAGCCGACCGATGAGGTCTCCGTGGCGCTTGCCGCCGGATGGAAGATTCCATTCGTGGAGAATCTGGAACCGAATCTCAAGATCACCTGGCCTTCGGATCTTGCCGTGGCCGAAGCGTTACTCCAAGACAGGGAAAGGCAAAATGGAAAATGAAAAATGCAGAAACGGGGATCCGTTGCAAACGGACTCCGCGTTCGGTTTTCCTTGCTGTTGATAAGGTTTTTTCTCATGAACCCTGAATTTTCGATTCTTCCCAACGGTCTCCGAGTGGCGACCCAGAGCATGCCCTCATCCCAGACGGTTGCCGTCGGCATCTGGTGTGGAGTTGGCGGCCGTCACGAGCCTGCACGGATCGGAGGGATCTCTCATTTTTTGGAGCATCTGCTCTTCAAGGGCACAAAGAAACGGAGCGCGCGGCGAATCAGCGAGGAGGTCGAGGGAGTCGGCGGCGATCTGAATGCCTACACGGCAGAGGAGCGCACTTGTTTCTACGCGGCGGCCTCCTCCGATCATCTTGCAAGGGTCACGGAGGTTCTCTCCGATATGTACTGCAACTCCCGCATCGATCCGAAAGAAGTGGAGCGGGAGAGGGGAGTGATTGTCGAGGAGATCGAGATGATCCGTGACGAGTCGGCCCAGCATGTACAGGAGCTCCTGACTGCAGAGACGTGGCGGGGGAGCTCACTCAGTCGTCCCATTACCGGCACCAAGAAGAGTCTTGCGGCCATTTCCCGCAAGGATCTCATGACTCACCTTCGCGGCAATTACCATGCAGGAAGCTCCATCGTGACTGCCGCCGGAGCGGTCGATCATGGTGAGTTCGTAAAACTGGTCACCCGATTCCTTGGTAAGCTCCCTGCCGGTTCATCTGCATCTCTCGTTACATTACCCCCTCGTCAGGGAAGCCCTCGGATCGTTATCGAGTCCCGTGAGAATCAGCAGACGCAACTCGCACTCTCATTCCGGGGAGTTGGCTCCCATGACCCGAAACGCTTAGCCGTGAATCTCCTTCATATTCTTCTCGGTGGGAATATGAGTTCCCGACTCTTTCAGGAACTGCGCGAGCGCCGCGGGCTCTGCTACTCGATCAGCACATCCCTCTCGACCCACTCGGACTGCGGGGCATTCGAGATCGCTCTAGGCCTTGATGCCAAGAACGTCGCCAAGGCACTGAAGTTGATCTTTGCCGAGTGTCGTCGTATCGCCGAAAAGGGCCCTTCTGCCGCCGAGCTTCGCCGTTCCTGCGACTACTCGATTGGCACCAGTAGAATGGCTCTCGAACGAGCCGCCACGCAGAACTACCGCCTCGGAACTTCCCTGCTGACTTACGGGAAAGTGGTCGCTCCCGAATCGGTCTATGATCGCCTTGCCAAGGTCACCTCCACGGAGATCCAGGCTGTAGCACAAAAAATACTCACGATGAAGACCTTAAGTCTGGCCATGGTCGGTTCCGGTCCTTCTGAGAAAGAGATTCTCGAACTCGTAAAAAAAGGCGATTAGGTCACAAGCGGGGTGTTGACTTTGAAGGAGAACTCTTCAGATTTACTGAAGGATTCCACCTCCTCTTTTCATGCTAAACGATCCCTCCACACCTGACTTCACGGCGCCGGTTTCCTCTCAAGCCGTCATCCCTCTGATATGCCCGATTGACGGAGGCTTGGATTCGGTGACTGGCCCCATGAATTTGCCCGTCGGGATCAGTGCAGGAAGTGATACAACCTATCTAAATGATGGTAGTTTCCTTCTGGCTGGGAATACCACCGATGCCAGCAATGCTCCCGTTCTCATTCATTACAGTGCGGATGGTTCCCTCGACTCCTCCTTCGGTATGGGGGGGTATCTCAGTGGTCCAGCAGGTGGATCGGAGCTTTCGGCGACCCAGCTCTCCAATGGAGAACTTTTAGTCTCCAGTCAGGTAAGCAATCAGGATGGATCGGCCTCCGAATATGTTGCCGAGTTTACCGGAGCCGGACTTCTGGATACGAGCTTTGGCGGGGGAAGTGGACAACTCATCGCACCAGATGGAACAAATCTGAACGGGGTTCCCCAAGTGATGAACGACGGCAGCTTTCTCGTCTCTGCGAATACAACCGATGGAAACAACACGCCGGTGATCGTCGGCTACACCTCGACAGGTATCGTTAACGACGAGTTTGGAACGAACGGTGAGATCGTAGCACCTGCTGGCGTAAGCAGTGAATGGTTCTATCCGGACAGCACTAGTGGCGACATTGTAGTGACTGATTCCACGAGTCAGAACGATGGAAGCTTCGCGGATCAGACCACCTATTACACGCAGACTGGGCAAGTGGATCCGAACATCCCTGCAATAACTTCGACCTATGCTCCATTTACAGTCGATCCCGTTCCTCCGGTTACTGGTAGCGGGTACTATGGAACGGAGAATTTAACTGCCCCCTCGGGTTACACCTTGGATGGTGGATGGCAGACTCTCCAGGATGGAACGACTCTCGCTTCGGGTATCAGTTCCGATGGGTCGAACACCCCGGTGCTTGCGGATTACAACGCCGACGGATCCATCAATTCATCGTTCGGCAATAACGGCACCATCATCGGGACTCCCGGAACGGATTATCAGATTACCTACCAGGATTCCAACTCGGGAGAGATCGTCTTCAAGCAATTCGCCAATCAGGCCGATGGCTCGATTTCGGAAGTCGACACGTACTATACGACCACTGGTCAACTCGACCCTTCCAATCCAGCAGTTGCGACCACGATCATTCCTGACCCGATCGCTGTTGACCCTATTCCGGTAGATCCTTTGCCAATCATTGACCCCGTTCCTCTTCCTCCAATTACTGGCAGTGGATACAACGGAACGACTCTGACCGCTCCTGTTGGATATATCCTTGATGGAGGTTTCCAGACTCTGCAGGACGGAACATCTTTGGAATCCGGTTGGAGCACGGATGGGAACTACACCCCTGTGCTGGTAGATTACAATGCTGACGGCTCCATCAACACGCTCTTTGGGAATAACGGGGAGCTAAGCGGCCCCGACGGAGCCATCTGGTTGAGCGCAACTCAACTTGCGAATGGTTCAATCCAGTTGCAGGGTACAAGCAACGGAGAGAGTGCTGTCTTTCTTCAGCAGTTCACGGCTTCGGGCCAACTGGATACGACTTTTGGCGGAGGAAGTGGATCACTCACGGCTCCTGAGGGGGTGTTGTTCAATGGAACTTTTACAACGCTCAACAACGGGGACATCCTTGCCTCCGCGGTCACAACCGATGGCAGCAACACTCCAGTTCTTGTGGATTACACCTCCGCCGGTATGGTTAACACCGATTTCGGAACGAGTGGAGAAATTGTTGCTTCCCCCAGTGTGAGTAGTGAATGGTTCTACCAGGAAAACTATCAGTACGGTGGCAATGGCGACATCGTTGTGTTTGACCACACGAACAATGCTGACGGGAGCGTGACCAATCTCACGAGCTATTATTTGGAGAACGGTCAGGTCGATCCTAACAGCCCGGCAGTGACCGTTACATATGATGCACCTGTTTATTATACCGATGGATCCTACGATGCAGGGAACGTCACCACCTATCCAGTGGATGTATTTCCGGTTGTTGTGATGGATGGCGGGGTTAACTCAGTTGGTGACGCAAAGTCGGTATCGCTCCAGTCAGAGAACGCCGCACCAACTCCCCATGCGGCAGCATCGCAACCGGCTAACTCTGCTTCAGAGGTTCCGGAAACATCTGCCTCTAGTTTGATCGTTACCCCAACGTTCATCGCTGCAGCCGTTACCACTGTATCAACTGCCAATACTCATTCCGCAGTGTATCCAGTCACCTCTTTGCAGAATGATGTTTCAAGTGGACCAGTCGTACCAGTCGTTGCGCAGTCTTCCTATGACCTTGGAAGCAGTACGGCGATTGCCGCAATCTCGGCTCTCAAGCTTGCTGCTAGTGCCGAAAACAGGAAGGACACTAATTCGTCCGAGGATGAGAATTCCGACCTTTCTGCATCTCAGGATGCAACTCCATTCCAGATCAAGCAGGACTTGCTTGATCCCTCTTCCACTCCCAAGTCAGAGGATATGAAAATTCCTGCTGGGACGGAAGCCGACCTTCCTGATCAGCAGGAAGAGGGTAAGAACAACGTGGCCTCAGTGACTCAGAAGGGTGTTTCTGCACTCCTTGCGCGGAATAATCTGGTCACGACGATCTCTCTCGATCTGCCTGATTTTCTTCAGTGATTTCAGAGCGCGTCTGACACTTCAGGCGGAAGAAGTAAGACCTGAGCTTAATCCCTTGTGATTTAGGATGTCAGGCGTTCCGCGGCGGTAACCGTATTGCTCATCAGCATCGCGATGGTCATTGGGCCGACGCCACCGGGTACCGGTGTGATTGCTTTACACTTCGGGGCCACGGCGTCGAAGTCGACGTCGCCGACAAGTCGGTAGCCGGTCTTGGTTGAGGGATCTTCGACTCGGTTGATCCCGACATCGATCACGACGGCTCCTTCCTTGATGTGTTCGGCACCGAGCGCCTTGGGTCTACCGATTGCGGCGATCACGATATCGGCACGGCGGGTCACCGCGGCCAGATCCTTCGTTCTGGAATGTGCGATGGTCACGGTGGCGTCTCCTCCCTTACCCTTTGCCATGAGAAGAAAGGCCATCGGCTTGCCGACGATCAGGCTACGCCCGACAACGACGACTTCCGCACCCGATGTCTCGATGCCAGTTGCAATAAGGAGTCGCTGACAACCAAGCGGAGTGCAGGGAACGAAGGCAGTGGAATCCTCCATGGCGAGCTTTGCCACATTGATCGGGTGGAACCCATCCACATCCTTACGCGGATCGATGGCCAGCGTCACGGCATGCTCGTCGATGTGCTTCGGGGGAGGGGACTGCACAAGGATGCCATGAATGAGAGGATCGGCGTTGAGTTCTGCAACCAGCTTCATCACCTCTTCCTGGGTGGTGGAAGCGGGGAGCTCGAACTTGCGGGAGTGCATGCCGAGCGCGGCGCATGTGTGATCCTTGTTCCGAACGTAGGCCTGGGATGCCGGATCCTCGCCGATCAGTACCACGGCAAGTCCGGGAGTGATACCGCGGGCTTTGAGGGCCTCAATGCGGGATTTTGTTTCGAGTTCGACTTCGGCGGCGACCGCCTTGCCATCAATGAGTTTCATAGGATTAGGGAGATATGGTTTTGAATGTGGAACTCAGGAAATCAGGAACATGCAGGAAAAGATTAACCATGAAGATCATAGAGGAGGGGGCAAGAAGGAATATTTTCCCAAGTGATGAAATTCTTCATTCTGTTTCTCTCTTCCTGTCTTCTTGAGTTCCACATTCATACATCCCTTCTTCCAGAGTGAACTATGCAGGAGGGTCGGATTTTTCTGCTTCCTCTCGTAGGTAGGTTTCGAGCTTGATGCGCTCGGCCTCGAGATCGGTAGTCTCCGGATTGATCGTCATGTAGGGATCGATGGTGATGTCGATGCGGGAGAAGGGAAGCGGGATCGCGAAGTTGTCCCAAGTCTTCAGACGGATGGCGCTATGGTAGCGGGCATGCAGCAGCATGATCGGAATACCGGTCTTCTGAGCGAGGAAAACGGCACCGGGTCCGAGCGAGTACTTCGGGCCACGGGGGCCGTCGGGAGTAATTGCGAGATCAACGCCCGATTCGAGAAGCGCCGTCAGTTCACGGATGGCTGTCGAGCCCCGGCGGGAACTGGAACCACGCACAGATCCCATGCCGAGATGAGCCATGACTCCGGCCAGGATGTCACCATCCTTGCTCGGGCTGGTAAGGACGGAGACTCCTTTGCGGCTAGGATGCTTACCCGGGTAGTGACGCAGGAAGCCGATCGAGATCGCCGGGATGCGATTGTGCCAGAAGACGAGGATACGGGGGCCGTCGGGAGGATTCTTCAGGAATCCAGATCGGTCATTCATCCGGAGACGGATCGTTGAGAAGATGAGGCGTGCGAGATTCGCCGCGATAGCCGCGAGGAGGGCCTGCTTGTTAAACCGTCCGGTCGAAGAGGCCATCTATTCGCTTCCCGTGCTCTCCTCTCGGCTTATCTCTTGGTGCCAGCGGCAGGCATTCGGCGCATGGATGCCAAGCATATCAAGAACGCGCCAGACGACGGTATCGGCGAGTTCGTCGAAGTTCTTCGGATGGCTGTAGAAGGAGGGTGATGCCGGGAGGATGATGCCACCTGCCTCTGTCACCGTGACGATGTTGCGGGCGTGGATGAGATTCCAAGGGGTCTCACGCGGCACAAGGATCAGCTTCCGGCGTTCCTTGAGGAAGACATCGGCGGCACGCAGGATCAGGTTCTCGCTGGTTCCGGCGGCAATCCGTCCCACCGTTCCCATCGAGCAGGGCATCACCACCATCCCGTCGAAGAGGGCACTGCCGCTTGCGAAGGGAGCATTCATCGACTTCTCGCTATGCTCGATGACTCCTGCGGGGAGCTTCAGAGTACCGATCTCCTCATGGATCACCTGCTTCGCATAGGGGGAGAGCACGAGATGGATCTCATGACCGCCACCCGCCTCTCCGCTACTCAGGTGATGCAGCATCCGTTGCAGGTAGATGGAACCGCTGGCTCCGGTGGCTGCAAGGACGAGGCGCATGGATTTAGGTAATGGAGAATGGGGGAATTGGCAATAGGGCCTACAGAAGTTCTGCTGCTGTCAGGGCGGCGCGGAGCTTGTTGGCACGCTCGAGCAGTTCCTGATAAACGGCGGTATTCTTGGGATCAGGTACACAGCGCGTCGATTCGTCCAAGGTCACAAGTCGTGAACAGAGGGCATGAAGGGCCTCGATGGAATGATCCTCTCCGGCCGCCCAAGCTGCTTGGATTGCTCCGCCGAGAGCCGCCCCCTCGCTGGAGGTGAGGCAGACCGTCGGAACGCCGAAGACATCGGCGCAGAGTTGACGCCAGAAATGACTCTTGGTTCCGCCTCCAGTGATACGGATTTCCGTCGGTGTCACGCCGAGTGTACGGAAGCGCTCCAGACCGTAGGCGAGTCCGAGGGTCACACCCTCCATCGCCGCGCGGGCGATGTGAGCAGGAGTGAAGTTTTTTGTCGTGATGCCATGGAGCACACCGCTGCCGTGGGGCAGGTTCGGGGTGCGTTCCCCGGCGAGGTAGGGGAGAAGGAGCAGTCCGTCGCTACCGGTAGGGATGGTAGCTGCGACGGTGGCGTATTGTTCATGGGTCCATCCCGCAAAGAGGGAGCGGGTCAGCTCCGTGACGAGGGTGACATTCATGGTGCAAGCAAGCGGCATCCAGGAGCCAGTGCTATCGCAGAATGCGGCGACCTCACCCTTGGGATCGACCACTGGTGAGGAGCTGAATGCGTAGAGAGTGCCGGAGGTGCCGAGGCTGGCAGTCATGATGCCGGGGCTCACGTTGCCGGTGCCGATGGCGCCCATCATGTTGTCGCCACCGCCGGAGCTGACAGTCACGGATGATGCGAGATGCCACTTGGATGAGAGCTCTTCACGGAGGGTGCCGGCAGGCTCCGAGGAGTGACGGAGCGAGGGGAGCTTCTCGGCGAGACCCGGTGCAACGGCATCAAGGACGGGCTGCGACCAAGAACGGGTCTTTACATTCAGGAGTGCTGTCCCGGAGGCATCTCCATATTCCATCGACTTCACGCCAGTGAGCCACCAGTTGATGTAATCGTGAGGCAGGAGTACCGAGGCGGTCTCGGCCCAGTTCTGCGGCTCGTTCTGTCGCACCCAAAGGATCTTCGGAGCCGTGTAGCCGGTGAGCATGGCGTTGCCGGTGAGTTCGACCACCTTGGCCTCGCCTCCCAGGGTCTTGGTCAGTTCGGAGCATTGTGCGGTTGTCGAGGTGTCGCACCAGAGCTTGGCTGGACGGACGACGCTGTTGGCGGGATCGAGAAGCACTAGACCGTGCTGCTGGCCGCTCACACCAATACCAACGACTTCGGAGCGGCGCTCTGGGATTTTGGAAAGAACTTCCGTGATGGTTGCCTCGACAGCTGCGATCCAGACCGCAGGGTCCTGCTCCATGGCTCCCTCTCCCTGGGCTTCAACGAAGCCGTAAGCTTGCTGTGCGCTGGCCAGGATCTCTCCTGTCTCCAGATCGAGTGCAATGGTCTTGGTACTCTGGGTTCCGCTGTCGATGCCTAGTGTGATCATGGGACGGTAAGGATGAAGGAAGAATGAAAAATGAAAAAGGATGAATCTGACCAATTCTTTTCATCGACCGATGAAACGCAAGATACGCTGGCTGGAGTCATGACAATGCGGTGAATAAGATCAAAATCTGGGATTACTTCTTGCCAAGAATGCTGAGGGGGGGCATTCTGTCCGACCACTTTAGACCAATTTCCGGCCACCATTCCTGTCATGAGCATCATCGCCACCATCGAAAAAGAGCAGTTCAAGTCCGATATCATCGAGTTCCAGGTCGGTGATTCCATTTGCGTCCACACACGCGTCATCGAAGGTGACAAGGAGCGTATCCAGAAGTACTCCGGCATCGTGATCGGGCGCAAGGGTGCTGGCATTAATGCCAACTTCACCGTCCGTCGCGTCAGCTTCGGTGAGGGTGTCGAGCGTGTTTTCCCTCTTCATTCCCCACGCATCGCAAAGCTCGAGATCGAGAAGCGTGGATCGGTCCGCCGTTCCAAGCTGAACTACCTTCGTGACCGCAAGGGTAAGGCCGCCGTCACCGTGAAGGAGAAGGCGCAGGAAGTTGCCTAATCACTGATTATTTTCCGGTCCGATGACGATCAAGCGTCGCGGATCACTGAATTCGGGCTCCAAGTCTCCCATGACTCGGAGCCCTTCTCTTTGCCCCACACTTCTCCACGAGCAGGAACTCCATGCCCGGGGCATCCGTCCCGTGGCGGGAGTCGATGAGGCGGGGCGTGGTCCCTTGGCTGGTCCCGTGGTGGCTGCCGCAGTGATCCTACCCGAAGGATTTTCCCTGGAGGGGCTGGATGACTCCAAGAAACTCAATCACCACCAGCGGGATGCTCTTTATGTCCGGTTGACTGAAGATGCGTCCGTGAGATTCTTTGTGGCTGAGGCCAGCTCAGAGGAAATCGGACACCTGAATATCCTGCGAGCAACTCACCTCGCCATGGCGCGTACCTTGACTGGACTACACGAAAACGGACATCAGTGCCTCCATGCCCTCGTGGATGGATTACCGGTGAAGGGACTCCCGATCGAGCACACTGCACTTGTTGGCGGGGATGGGATCAGCCTCAGTATTGCCGCCGCCAGTATCCTGGCCAAGGTCACCCGGGACCGTATTATGGACGAACTCGATCAGGAATATCCCCAGTACGGATTTGCCCAGCATCGGGGCTATGCCACGGCAGAACACCTCGCTAAACTCCAAGAACATGGACCTTGCCCACATCATCGACGTGGTTTTGCGCCGGTCGATCAGCCCACCTTCGGCTTCTGATTCAAATTCTCATCTTGTCCTTGGAACATGGGGTGAGGATCAGGCGGCACGCCATGTGAAGCGTCTCGGGTGGAAAATCTTGCGACGAAACTTCCGCGCTCCCGGGGGAGGAGAGGTTGATCTTGTCTGCAGGGATGGTGATACCCTGGTCTTTGCCGAGGTAAAGACCCGCCGCTCCGAAGAGATGGGCAGGCCTCTTGATGCCGTCGATCAGAAGAAACAGCAACTCATCCGCAGAGGAGCGATCCATTGGCTTCGTCTTCTCAACATGCCAGACCTCACCTTCCGCTTCGATGTGATCGAGGTACTGGCCACGGATCCCATCGAAATCCGAGTAATCGAATCGGCATTTAAGCTCCCCGATCCATTGAGATATTAAGGGGACAATTGATTCCCACTAGGGCAACAAAAACCCGTCTCACTGTTGGGAAAAGATAAAAGCTGAATGATGAGTATTAACCAAGTTCGTGGGAGCGGACGCGGAAGGCGCAGCGGGAAGCCCCACCCTAGACCTCGATCAGGCTTTGGCTAGCCAGGGGGCAAGCTCCGCACGCAATGCCATTTCATCGCCCACGGTGAATTCCTCACCGAGCTGAAGTGGAACAATGGCTCCGGAGAGGGTGCCGATCTCAAGGATCAGGATGCGTTTGCCGGAGTGTTTTTTTATGGCGGCGTGGATGGCATGAAGGTCGTCCACAATCAGGCGGCTGCGATCCATCCGAAGGCGCAGTGGTCTCTTGGAAGCCTTGGGGGTAAGCGCCTTGAAGTCGCTGCCCATGGCCCTGACACTTCCATCTCGAGGGGTGATGCGCGCGTTGCAGGAGAGAACAGTGCCTGGCTTGAGAATCTCTTCATTTTTGCTGAAGGATTCATCCCAAGCCATGAGTTCCAACGTTCCGGAGTCATCCTCGAGGGTGAGGATGCCGAAGGGGCGACCATCCTTCTTGGAGAATCGTTTTTCGACGGTGGAGAGGAGACCCGCTAGCTTGACGCTACCTGCCTCTGTCATGGCGAGTGCCTCGGAGACTAAGCCGTAAGAACCCGATTCGAGATTACCCCGATAGTCGTCGAGAGGGTGCCCGGTGACATAGAATCCCAGCAATTCCTTCTCGTGCCCGAGCATCTCGGAGCGCGTCCAACGCTCGATAGCTGTTTCAGTTCCCGTTCCGTTGCCCGCAGCCTTGGTGGGAGCCGGTGCCAAGTCGGCAAAGGAGTCAAAGAGGGAGACCTGACCGCTGGCGCGGTCTTTCTGGACGGAGGCGGCGGCACCCATGGCCCCCTCGATCGCGGCGTCGAGGGCGGCGCGATGACGGCCATCCCAATCGAAGGCGCCGCACTTCACGAGGCTCTCGAGGATCTTCTTGTTCACCGTGCGGGAGTCGAGGCGCGAGCAGAAGTCCTCCATCGACTTGAAAGGACCATTCGCCTCACGGTCGGCGATGGCGGTTTCCATCGCGGCCTCACCGACGTTCTTGATCGCCGCCAGTCCGAAGCGGATGGCACGTGTGCCGGGAATTTCCTCGGGGAGGAAGGTGAGCGCGCTCCGGTTGACATCCGGAGGGAGGATCGCGATCCCCATGCGGGCGCACTCGCCGACGAAGGTGGCGATCTTGTCGGTGTTGTTGATTTCGTTGCCGAGCAGGCCGGCCATGAACTCGACCGGGTGATTGGCTTTCAGGTATGCAGTCTGGTAGGAGAGGAGTCCGTAGGCGGCGCTATGGCTCTTGTTGAATCCGTACTGCGCGAACTTCTCCAAGAAGTCAAAGATGGCATTCGCCTGCTTGGCCGGGATCTGGTTGACCCGGGCGCAGCCCTCGACGAAGACTTCGCGCTCCTTGGCCATCTTTTCGGTATCCTTCTTGCCCATGGCGCGTCGCAGAAGATCGGCCTGACCGAGTGTGTAACCCGCCAGGGCGCTCGCCGCCTGCTGCACCTGCTCCTGGTAGACGATGATGCCGTAGGTCTCCGAGCAGATTTTCTCAAGCAGGGGATGGGCATACTCGATTTTTTTCCGTCCCTTCTTGCGCTCGATGTAGTCGTCGATGAACTGCATCGGACCCGGACGGTAGAGTGCAATGAGTGCGATGATATCAGTGAAGTGCTCGATCTGGAAACGCTTGGCTGTTGCGACCATGCCGCCGGACTCCAACTGGAAGACGCCGATCGATTCGCCCCGGTTGAGAAGGTCGAAGGAGGCCTGGTCATCCATCGGGATCTTTGAGATGTCGAAGTCAGGTGAGTGCCGGTGAATGAGCTTCACGGCATCATCGATCACGGTAAGGGTCTTCAGACCCAGGAAATCCATCTTCAGCAGCCCCAGATCGGTGAGGGGGGCCATGGAGTACTGGCTGACGATGTTGCCGTCATTGGCCCGGGTGAGGGGAATGTACTCGGAGAGATCACGGTCGGCGATGACGACGCCCGCCGCATGGACGCCGCTATTGCGGGAAAGTCCCTCGAGGATGCTCGCGTAGCCCCAGAGTTGCGCGGTTGAGGATTCTTCCTCGACGGCTTTCTTCAGTTCCGGGTTCTTGTCGATCGCACCCGGTTTCTTCTCTCCTTTCTTCTCGGTGCTGTTGAGGGTGATGTCGAGTTCGTTGGGAATCATCCGCGAGATGCGGTCGGCATCACCGTAGTTCCAACCCAGGACGCGTCCGACATCGCGGATAACACTCTTCGCTCCCAGGGTGCCGAAGGTGATGATCTGGGAGACGGCCATGGTTCCGTATTTCTTACGGACATACTCGATGACCTCGCCGCGTCTGTTCTGGCAGAAATCGACATCAATATCCGGGGGGCTGATACGGTCGGGATTCAGGAAGCGCTCAAAGAGCAGTCCGTACCGCAGAGGATCGAGATCAGTAATCCCGAGAACGTAGGCGATCAGTGAGCCTGCTGCCGATCCACGGCCCGGACCAACGGGGATTCCCTGGCTTTTGGCATAGTTGATGAAGTCCCAGACGATGAGGAAGTAGCTCGTGAATCCGGTCTTGTAGAGGACCGAGAGCTCGAACTCAAAGCGTTTGCTGATGGTCTGATCCTCTATCGCACGCTCACCGTAGCGCTTACGCAAACCCTCTTCGCAGAGTTCGCGCAGATAGCCCTCGCGTGTCTTTCCCTCGGGAGGGAGGTAGTCGGGATACTTCGACTTTCCAAATTCTAGCGTCGCGTTGCACCGCTCTGCGATGGCGAGTGTGTTGGTGATTGCGGTGGGCTGATCGGCGAAAAGGGCGGCCATTTCCTCTCCGCTTTTGAAATAGAGTTCGGGGACATAGCGCATCCTCTTCTCGTCATGAATCATTGCTCCTGTACCGATACAGATCATCACGTCGTGGGCCTCATGATGGGAGCGCTCCAGGAAATGGACGTCGTTGGTGGCAACCAGGCCAAGGTCGAGGTCACGGGCGATATCGATCAGTCCGCCTCGATTACGCCGCTGCTGCTCGATGCCGTGATCGGCGAGCTCGATGAAGAAATTATCCTTTCCGAAAAGATCCCTGTAGGTGGCTGCCGTCTCGAGTGCCTTGGCGTTCTGTCCCTCGCTCAGGGCCATGTTGACCTCCCCTTTGAGGCAACCGCTGAGGGCGATGAGTCCCTCTCTATGCTTTGCCAAGAGTTCACGATCGACGCGGGGCTTGTAGTAGAAGCCGTCCAGATGGGCGGCCGTGCTCAGCTTCACCAGGTTCCGGTAGCCAGCGTCGTTGGAAGCAAGAAGGGTCATGTGGAACGCCGCATCCTTGCCCCCGTTGCTTGTCTTCTTCTCGTGCATCGATCCGGGGGCGACATAGATCTCGCAACCGATGATCGGCTTCACCTTGGCCTTCTCGGCCGCCTGGTAGAACTCGACCGTCCCGAAAAGATTTCCATGATCTGTCAGCGCAATGGCCGGCATGCCTAATTCAGCGGCCTTCTTGACGAGTTGATCCATCCGGATCGCACCGTCCAATAACGAGTACTCGCTATGAACGTGGAGGTGGACGAAAGGGGTCTGGGCCATCCCAAAAGGTTATGACTGGCGGTCAAGACGGGCAAGAGGGCAAGTGAAAAGACCCCTTCTAAAAAAGCCGTGTTTCAATGGTTTTTTTCCGCAATTTCAAGCAATCCCCGAAGGGTCAGCAGAGGATCGACCAGATCAATGAGAGCAGATCGTTTGGCCTCCCCTTTCTGAAGGGAGAGTCGGGCCACCAGTTCCGCATCGCCTCCCGTGGCGATGACATAGGGCTTCTTTCCTTTGAAGGTTTCCCTGGTGATCCGTGCCACGGCCTCCCGCACGAGGCCGACAGCACCAAGCAGGAGACCGATCCGGATAGCCTCCTCCGTGCTTTTTCCGACGCTGGAGGAAATCTTTTGGATCTTGGTAAGGGGTAGAAGGGCCGTCCTCTCGTGGAGTGCCTTGGCGGCGATGGGGAGTCCCGGGGCAATGATTCCGCCAAGATAGCTTCCCTTGGCATCGATGACATCGAAAGTCACCGCCGTTCCGAAATCGACGACAATGGCAGGAAGCTTACCGAGCTTTACGGCTGCCGCGGCATTGGCCAGACGGTCCGCCCCGATCGTGCGCGGATTCGGGTAGGAGACGTGAACGCCACCCGGCACGCGGTGATCCACCCAGAGGGGAGGACAGGGAAGGGATGTGGCAAGAATACGGCTCGCCTCGGGAACAACCGAGGAGATGACGGCCAGGGATGCTTTCGTTCCCTGGAGGAGATTCGGCGACAGATCATGGGTCGAGACTTTGGTGACTCGTCCGATCTTTCCACCCGTCGCAACGGCGATCTTGGTGAAGGAGTTGCTGATGTCGACCAGCAGGAACTTCCGTTTCATGAATGCCGCTCTCAGGAGCAATCAACTATCCAGCGGCATTCACTAGATCCGCTTCCTCGGGGGGAAGGGCTCCTTGGAAACGCTTTTTATCGATTGCCTTCATGTAGGCCTCATGCGGGCTGATCGTTCCATCCAGCATCTTCTCCCAGATGGCGTCGTCCATGAACTGCATCCCTTCGGATTTGCCGGCCACGATCACATCCTGAAGCTTCTGGGTGGCTCCTTCACGGATGATGGCGGAGACGGCGTTGTTCACCTTGAGGATCTCGTTGATGGCGACGCGCCCCTTGCCGTCCGCTTTCTTGAAAAGAAGCTGAGCCACGACGCCCCGCAGTGAGGAAGCTAGCATGGTGCGGACTTGTGCCTGCTGATCGGCAGGGAAGGCGTCGATCATGCGATCCACGGTTTTCCGGGCGTTATTCGTGTGCAGGGTGCCGAATACGAGGAGTCCCGTCTCCGCAGCCGTCAGTGCGAGGGAGATGGTCTCCAGATCACGCATCTCACCGACAAGGACGATGTCAGCATCCTCACGCAGGGCAGCCTTCAGGCCGGCCGCGAAGGAAGGTGCGTGCTCGGGAACCTCACGCTGGGTGATAATGCTCTGCTTATTGCGGTGCACAAACTCGATCGGCTCCTCGATCGTGACAATGTGGCGGCCATAGTTGGTATTGATGTAGTCGATCAAGGCCGCAAGCGTGGTGCTTTTTCCAGATCCTGTCGGGCCGGTCACCAGGACGATGCCGCCGCGCATGTCGCCGAATTCCTTGATGACCTCCGGGACGTTCAGTTGCTCCAGGGTGAGGATCTTGGTCGGGATGATACGGAAGACCGCTCCGTAACCGTGCGCCTGCTTGAGGTAGTTGCAGCGGAAACGGCTGTTTTCATCCATCTGATAGGCGAAATCAAGATCACCGCACTCCTCGTACTTCTGCCACTTCTCGGGTGTGCAGATTTCGCTGAGCATGTATGCCATCTGCTCACGGGTGAGAGGTTCTGATTCCGCCCAGATAGGCACGATCTCACCGTTCTTGCGGATCTTCGGAGGTTGCCCCTCGGAGAGGTGGAGATCGGAGGCACCGTTCTCAATGAGTGCCTGGAAGAGTTCGTCGATGTATGCCATGGTCGCTAAATTGGTATCAGACCCCGATGACGTTCCTCATCTCGGTCTTGTTCTCGGCCCGGTAGAGGGCCTCCTCGGCCGTGATGATGCCCTGGCGGTAGAGTTCGGCCACAGACTCGTCCATCAGGATCATGCCGGCTTTCTTACCCGTCTGGATAATGCCGGGAAGCATGAAGGTCTTTGCCTCGCGAATGACGTTACCGATAGCCGGGGAGTTCAGCATGATCTCCATGGCAACGGCTCGGCCCATGCCATCTGCTCTCGGGATGAGTTGTTGGCTGACGATGCCGCGGAGCGACTCACTCACCATCATGCGGATCTGATCGCGTTGGTCGGCGGGGAAGACGTCGAGCAGACGGTCGAGTGTACGGGGAGCATTGCTCGTGTGAAGGGTGCCAAGAACCAAGTGTCCGGTCTCCGAGGCCGAGATGGCCAACTGGATGGTCTCGAGGTCTCGCATCTCTCCGACCATGATGACATCAGGATCTTCACGCAGGGCTCCGCGCAGGGCGGCGGCAAACGACTTGGTATGCGTGTGAACTTCGCGCTGGGTCACCTGGCAGTGGGCCGAGGGAATGATGTATTCGATCGGTTCCTCCAGGGTGATGATATGGTCGCCGCGGTGGAGGTTGATCTCCTGGACGAGCGCGGCAAGCGTCGTGGTCTTTCCGCTACCCATCGGACCGGTGACCAGAACAAGTCCGTTGTGGTACTGGGTGAGTAGCTTGAGTTGATTCGGCATCCCCAGTTCATCAAGCGTCCTGAGATTGCTGGTGATGATGCGGAATGCCAGATCGTAGCCGAGTCGCTGGCGTACCACGCTGGTTCGATAGCGGCCATTGGCATTGTTGTAGGCAAAATCCACGTCGCCCTGATCGACAAGACGCTTCCATTGCTGCTCGTCCAAAAACCCCTTCACCAGAGCCTCGGTATCCTCGGCCGTGAATTTGGGAGCGTTCTCCCACATGGGCAGCAGTGTGCCGTATCGACGGCAGGTCGGGGGACTGGAGACGCTGAGGTGGATGTCGGAGGCATCGGCCTCCTTGCCGAGGTTCAGGTAATCGTCGACATGTGTCGGAAGCGTGGGATCGGAAAGTGAACTCATTAGGGAAAAAAAACAGGGGAGAACTCCTAACTAAGGACGTCCCCGTTTAGCAAGTCCCGCCTTGGCGGCATTTGTGGCAAGTTCCACGACGAGTGGGCGGAGGATGGGATACAAAACCTTCCCCACTTCCAAGGCGCCGGCGATCCATCCGGCCTTGGAGAGAGCGCCGACAGTCTGGACCGAGGCCGTGCCGATTGTCTCGGTAACTTTTTTTGAGGTTTTGGAAGATGTTCCTTGGCTTGCTTGACTTCCTCCGCGTCCTCCAAAAATCGTGGCAATCAATCCAGCGGCAGCGGCGCCACCGACCCAGCGCAAGGGATGATGCCGGACGGATTCAGTAAAGCGTTTCTGAATATCCAGATCGGAGATGAGTCCCGAGTATTGTCGGGAGATGGCCGTCCGACTCTCCCTGATGGATTGCTGGAGTTTGACGAGTTCGGTTTCCGTGGCATTCATCGGGTGGAGTAATTTGCTGTCCCGGAGGCAGTAGAGGATGAGGTATGGGATGCATCCAAACCTGTGAAACTTCCCAAGGCTTCGATATCACGGCGTAGTTCCGAAGTGGTGGCTTCAAAGTGACGCGGGGTGATGACTCGCGCACGAAGTGCCTGATAGAGGATCCCGAGGATGCCAAGATGGAGCAACCCGGCTGCGGCTAGGGAAACAGGCCATCCCCACTTGAGGGATGTGGCCAGCAATGCGACCACTGCTCCAATCAGCGCGACATAGGCAATCATTGCCACCATCACAATCGCCAGCAGGAGGATAAGCCCGGCGATGCTTTGACGGATAAAGAGTCGGCCCTCAAGAGCAGCCAGGGAGCCAAGAGAGAGCAGGTGACGAAGTAGGCCAGCCGTGAGTCCCGTGATTCTGGAGGGAATGCCGCCCGGGAGATGCTGGGAATTCATCGTAAGGGGTAATCCTGATCGGGCCGGGTACCTTTGGAATCGGAGGATGAGAAGCAGAGCTCTAACTTCTAGCGACGACGGAGAAGTAGTCCCAATACAACTCCGGCGGCAAAGGTAATGCCGACGGCGCGGAAGGGATTGTCCCGAACGTAATCCTCGGCCTGATCGGCGAGTTCCTCGAACTGATCGCGGTACTGAGCCGCCGCTTCACCTGCGCGGTCGGCGACGTTGCTGTAACGATCAAGCGCCTGCTGGGAGAGATCGCCGTACTTGGCCTTGGCGGTCTTGGAAAGATCGGCGTAGGTGGAGCGTGCTGCATCCTTCAGATCCTGGGCGGCGGCACCAAGCTCCTCACGTCCCGCTGCATAAGCGGAGCGTGCAGCCGCAGCGGTCGTCTCAAGGGCTTTCTTGGCATGAGCCTGGCTGCTTTCGAGCTTTTCTGAGGCGGTGGGATTGTTTTGTGAGTCAGTCATGGTTTTGAGAAGTTAAATTCGAGTGATGAGTACGATTTAAGAATCGCAGAAGTCGGCTGGTTGGCAAGGCGTCTTCAAGGTGTCCCACTCCACCTGTGGGAGAGTCCGCAAGGAAGCGGTTGGTTGTCCTGAGTTCCGATCAAGGAGAGCCGCACGATCTCTACGGATCCACCGAGGCGGGAAAGGCGTTTCGCGATCATGGATTGGGCAATGTCGTCCAGTGATTCGCTGTAAGTATTGAGAAGAAGGAAGAGGGGATGATCGCTGAGAGCCTCCTGAGCCGAATCCAGCAGGAAGGGAAGATGCTCGGAGAGCTTCCAGAGTTCCCCGCCTTTTCCACGTCCAAAAGAAGGGGGATCCATGATGATCCCGTCGTAGTGGTTCCCCCGGCGGATCTCCCGCTGAAGGAAGGTGAGGGCATCCTCGACGATGTAGCGAATGGGGGCCTCGGAGAGCCCCGAAATCCGAGCATTTTCGGAACACCATCCGACCATGGCCTTGGCGGCATCGACATGCGTGACGGAGGCTCCGGCAGCTGCTGCGGCCAGACTTGCCCCTCCGGTGTACCCGAAGAGATTAAGCACTCTGATTTCCGAGTTCCTGCTCTTGCAGTTCTTGATAAGAGTCCTCATCCAATCCCAGTTCGCCGATTGTTCGGGGAAGAGGCCGAGGTGTTTTGAGTTCGTGGGGCGGATGAGAAAGGAGAGCTCTCCGTAGCTGACGATGCAGGGATCAGGGAGAGGCTGGCGCCAGTTCCAGGTACCTCCCATGGCGCGGTCGCCAGAGTAGCGTCCCTCCCATGCCGGTAGTGATGAACTCTCTTTCCAAGACCATAGTGCGGTCGACTCGGGACGAAGAATGACTCTGCCGCTCCATCGCTCCAGACGCTGACCATCGCCCGAGGCAATCAACTCGTAGCCATGCCATTCCTGAGGATGGTGCATCACTTAAAATCCCGTCCGGAACTGGACGATCAAAAGCCACAGGTTCAGACCTGCAATCAACGCAGCCATTACCCATCCGGTGAACCGAACCCAAGAGGCATTAACGAACTCCCCCATGATCGAGGCATTCCCCGTGAACTGTACCAGAGGAACCACGGCAAAGCTAAGTTGCATGCTGAGGACCACCTGGCTGATCAGGAGTAGCCGCGTGGTGGCTCCATCTCCGGCGAATGCAAGCACGATGACTGCGGGAATTATCGCCAGCATCCGCGTGATCAGACGCCGCATCCAGGGTGCGATCCGGATGTGAACGAATCCCTCCATGATGATCTGTCCCGCAAGCGTACCCGTCAGGGTGCTGTTCTGTCCCGAGGCAAGGAGAGCCACGGCAAAGAGAGTGCCTGCTCCGGCGACACCAAGCATCGGGGTCAGTAGCTTGAAGGCATCCTGGATCTCGGCCACATCTGTCCGCCCGGCCTTGTAGAAGGTGGCCGCCGCAAGGATCAGGATGGCCGCATTGATCGCAAGGGCCAGGGTCAGGGCGACATTGGAATCGATGGTCGCAAAGCGGATGGCCTCCTTCTTGCCGAACGAGTCAAGAGGGTAGCACCGGGTCTGAACGATGGAGGAGTGCAGATAGAGATTATGAGGCATCACGGTGGCTCCGATAATGCCGATGGCGATAAAGAGTTTTTCTGGGTCGGAAACAATCGTTGCTGTGGGAAGGAATCCATGCAGGATCGGCAGGATCTCCGGTTTGGAGAAAAAGAGCTCCAGAGCAAAGCAACCCGCGATCGTTGCGATTAATGTGATCACAATCGCCTCGATATAACGGAATCCTTTTTGCTGGAGCAAAAGAAGAAGCAGGACATCTAGTGTGGTGATGACCACGCCGATGAGGAGGGGTAGGTGAAACAGAAGATTCAGTGCGATGGCTGAGCCGAGTACCTCGGCCAGATCACAGGCAGCGATGGCGATTTCCGCAAAGATCCAGAGAAAGACGGAGGCCCTCTTCCCATAGTGTCGGCGGCTGAGTTGGGCAAGGTCGGCTCCGGTGGCGATACCAAGCTTCAGGGCCAGGTATTGCAGGAACATGGCCATCAAACTCGAGAGAAGGATAACGGAGAGGAGGGAGTAGTTGTATTTTGATCCTCCTGCCAGATCGGTTGCCCAGTTTCCGGGATCCATATAACCGACAGCCACGAGATATCCGGGGCCCACGAAAGCCAGAAGTTTTCTCCAAAAGCCCTTTTGAGAGGGAACATGCATGGTGCGATGTACCTCTGGGAGGGTTGCTGAAAGGGGGCGCGTCATTAAAATTAGCCTTGGCTAAATTATTTATACGGTGCTATGAGTTCTCTGCAAAGGGAAAAAGCAGATGATGAACTTCCCTAAAATCACCCCATGATCAAAACTTCAAACAGGTCATCATCGGCCGCCGAAGACTATCTGGAGCGTATTCAGGAACTCATCGAGGCAAAGGGTTACGCCAGAGTCGTTGATATCGCGGCCAGTCTGGGGATCTCGCAGGCCAGTGTAACCAATATGGTCAAGCGTCTGGATGCCGAGGGTTTTGTGCTTTATGAGAAATACAGGGGATTGGTCCTAACCCCGGAGGGTGAGCGCATTGCCAAGGAGATCGCGCGCAGACACCGTATCCTGACAGATTTTTTAAGCCGGTTGGGAGTCTCCAAAGAGGCGGTGGAGAGGGATGTCGAGGGGATGGAGCATCATCTGAGCCCGGCCTCACTGGAGGCGATTGAAGCTCTCTGTCAGGAGTTGGCTTTTCAGCCTGAACTGCTTGCAAGAATCACACAGGGATCTGGCAAAAGAATTTTCTAAACTGGACAGATGATGTCCGGTTTGAGATTTTGCTTTAACTTGAATCCCGAGGGGTGACAGCTTAGGTTTTCAAAAGTTTCTTATGTCCACTTTCAAGCAACTAGCCTCTCTTCTTGGGATTTCGGATCGTCAACTTCGGCGCTATGCCGAAGAGGGAAAAGTCGTGGGTGTTTACACCACAAAGGGAGGCCACTGGCGGCTGCGCGGAAAAATCACCGAGGCTCGGGTTCAGAGGGCCAGAAAAGTCCTTCGATTGACTCCCTCCATCGCCACGAATCGGCGAAAAAATCATTTTAAGCGTGCCAATGTGGTCATCAAAGATGTCCAGAAACAATGGAAGCAGACCTTTGAGCCCCCTAAGAAGAAAACCCCTAAGGCTAAGAAGCCCAAGGCACCGGTAGCACCAGTTCCAGGGCAGGCTGTTCAAGTTGACTTGTTCGGAGATTGGTAGGATTACGAGTTATGAGTTGGGTTGCGATTGTGGTAGTGGTGGTTTCGTGATTGAGTCAGCGCTTTTGTAGGTTCTTTTCCGAATTTGTAACGCTCGCGTGCTTGGATTTCTCCCGAAACACCTCCACTCTGATCCGGACATGAAACGAATTCAGACCTCCTTAATCGGGGCTTTTCTCCTGCTAGCAGTGCTATTGGTCCTGCCTTCAGGGCTTAACGCTGCAACTCATCCCATCGCCCCAAGGCTCTCCGCCAGGGCAACACTCTCCTGCCGAGGCGCCAAGCCCGGCCAGCATGTGGAGTTGGTGGTGACTGTTCGGAATGCTCTTCATCCCGTGATCGCTTCGGTGGAGAGGCCCCCTTCGTTCCGCATGAAGACGCTCCGGACGCCCCGATTGCTCAAGACTGAGGAGGGGGATGTCTGGCTTTTCCGATATCAGATCGTTCCGAGGGAAACCGGAGACTTTGAGATCCCCGCAATCACGGTGACTGATACCTCGACACAAGGGCTGACACAGGTTCAGACCATGCCCCTAACACTCCGTGTTTCCATCAAGGGTGAACCTCAGAAGATCACCTCTCCTGAGCTTTCGCGTATGGTCAATCTCCCTCCTTCACTAAGCGAGGAGGTCTTGAAGAATGCTCCCCAGAAGGAACCGAAGCCAGATCCTACCCCTGCGCCTGTTGATTCTCGGCCGTTGCCAGCGCGGATCGGCTCGACCTGCTGGAAGGAACTCAAAGCTTTTTGGAACTATCCCGGAGGGAAATAGAGGGATCATTCCTCGGGTTGACCTTGTTTTCCGCTCCTAGGTTGTTTATGAGTCATTAATAGTTTTTACCCCCATGACGTTTCTTCTTCTTCCCAAACTTCTCATCGCAGGTGGATCTTCCTTTCTGGGCACTCTGGATCTTCCTCCGAATGTCGATCTGCTGAACCACACTCTGGCAGGTGAGAAGATTCCTGCCCGTGAGGTGGTTTGCCGTGACCGTTGGGGAACGCCGATGCTGCCCGATGGAAAGGGTGGATATAGTATTATCTCCCCGATTGATAAGAAACTGATCGCAGAGAGTCTCTGGATTCCTCCAGTTTCCGGTGTCCGCCCGACGCCAACTCCAGCTCCGGCGGCTGCCTTGCCGGTGGTGGGGGCCCCGAATCCAAGTCTGCCTACCTCATCCTCTGCTCACAAGAGTTTGCCTGCTGCGGGAATCCCGCGATAGAGGAAACTTGGGCCTAGCTTTGGGGAGCCACGGTTAGTGGTTCAGAGTCCAGCAGTTAGGGGTAAGGTAATCGTAAAATACCATTACGAATTTACCCACTCCCACACTCCCACACTCCCAACTACGAAGGACTGATTCCGTAATACTAAGGATCAGGTGTACTTCAACACCTCTTCGATCGTTGTAATTCCGTCGAAGATACAGCGGAGTCCGTCAGCTCGAAGTGTCGCCATACCAAGTTCCATGGCTTTCTGTCTAATGACGACGCCCGGAGCTTTTTCGTTGATCATGGCGCGGATCGGATCTGTCACCTTGAGGAGTTCGTACAGACCTTTACGGCCCTTGTAGCCCGTCTGGTTGCATTCGGAGCATCCTTTGCCGAAGTAGAAGGTCTTGTCGCCGATATCGTAGGGCGAAAGTCCGAGTTGAGAGAGGAGCGCCTCATCCGGCTCATAGGCTGTCCTGCAGCGGGTACAGATACGTCGCACCAGACGCTGGGCCAGCACGCCCTCGAGCGATGCCGAGAGCATGAAAGGTTCGACACCCATATCGACTAGACGGGAAACAACACCGGTCGAGTCGTTGGCGTGCAGTGTGGTGAAGACCAAGTGTCCGGTGAGTGATGCCTGAATGGCTATCTGAGCCGTTTCCAGATCGCGGGTTTCCCCGATCATGATACGGTCGGGATCCTGACGGAGGAAGGCCCTGAGTACTCTGGCAAAGTCTAATCCCGCCGCCTCATTGATCGGCACCTGCAGGATTCCGTCGATTTCGTATTCCACCGGATCTTCTGCGGTGAGGAGTTTGGAATCGACGGTATTGATCTTGTTCAGGCAGGCGTAGAGGGTCGTGGTCTTTCCTGATCCGGTGGGACCGCAGACGATGAAGATACCGTTCGGTTTCTCAATGACCTCGATGATGTACTCGTAGATGTCCTGAGGCATCTGGAGAGTCTCCAGATCGAGTTTTACGGCGCTTCTGTCGAGCACACGGAGCACGACGCTTTCACCGAATTGTGTGGGGAGGCAGGAAACACGGAGGTCGACCGTCTTGTCACCGATCATCCGCTGGATACGGCCATCCTGGGGCACACGCCGTTCGGCGATGTTAAGATTTGCCATGACTTTGAGACGGGAGGTGACGGGAATCGCCAGATGCCGTGGCGGAGGCTCCATCTCATAGAGGGCTCCGTCAACACGGTAGCGGATCTTGAACTCTTTCTCGAACGGCTCGAAATGAATGTCACTTGCCTGGGCTTGAACGGCGCGATCAAGGATCAGATCGACATAGCGAATGATAGGCGTGGCATTGGCTTCGGCTGCTGCCGCTGCGGCGTTGAACTCCTCTTCCTCGTTTTCAACCTCCGTGACTTCCGTGGCGGTAAGTTGCTTGAGAACATCCTCCATGGAGGTCTCCTCGGAGCCGTAATGCGCGATGATGAGGTTCTTGACCTGATGACACGGGGCGACCACCTGGACGATATCCCGGTTGAGAGTGAAGCGGAGATCTTCCAGGGCCTGAGAATCGAGAGGATTCCCAAGCGCTACGGTCAGCACATTCCCGGAGGCCGTCACGGGAATCACCTCGTGAAGCCGTGCCATGCCTGCGGGAACGAGATGGAGGAGCGCGGGGAGGGGTTCGAAACCGGTGAGGTCGACGGCATCGACTCCCAATTCCGCTGCGATGGTCTGGGCAAAAGACTCCTCGGTGACAAAGCTCTGATCGACCATGATATCCTCGATGGGACGACCCGAATTCAGGGCCTCCACGAGAAGTTCTTCGCCGGTGATCTCCGTGAGAACGCCAGCCCGTTTAAAAATATCGATGACTTGATGCGGGTTCATGGGGTTTTAATGATCCTCTCCCATGGTGCTGGAAATGACCTCTTCCGGAGTGGTGAGACCGGCAAGGACCTTGCGGATGCCATCCTCGCGGAGGGTTCTCATTCCCATTTCCCTGGTTCGGTGGCGGAGTTGGAGCGTTGTAGCACTGCGGTTGATCATCTGACGAACCTCGTCGTCGGCCACAAAGATCTCGAAAATACCCATACGTCCGCGGAATCCCTTGCCACGGCATTTTTCACATCCAACCGCTCGCATGACGGTTGCTTTGGAGAGTTGTGAGGAGTCCAGGTTCAGCACCCTTGCCTCGTACTCGCTCATTTCGCCGGGCACCTTGCAGTTGGCACAGAGTTTCCTGACAAGGCGTTGGGCCATGATTCCGCGCACAGCACTCGAGACGAGGAAGGGCTGGACTCCGATGTCCACAAGACGGGCAACGGCTGCCGGTGCGTCGTTCGTGTGCAGTGTGGAGAGCACAAGGTGTCCGGTCAGGGAGGCGTTGATGGCGATCTCCGCGGTCTCCTTGTCTCGAATTTCTCCCAACATAACGATATTCGGTGCCTGACGCAGCATGGCTCGGAGTGCTGCCGCGAAAGTCATTCCGACCTCCGCATTCACCTGCACTTGATTGATGCCCGTCATCTGGTACTCGACCGGTTCCTCGACCGTGATGATCTTGCGGTCGGGGCGGTTCATGTAATTGAGGCAACCGTAGAGGGTGGTTGTTTTTCCAGACCCCGTCGGACCGGTGACGAGAATGATGCCATCAGGCATGGCCACCAAGCGCTCAAAGGTTGCCTGGTCATCGCTCATGAAGCCGAGCTCGGGCAGTCCGAGCATCAACGAGGATTTGTCGAGAATACGCATGACGATGCTTTCCCCGTGTACGGTAGGCACGCTACTGACACGCAGATCGATCGTCTTGTCGCCCACCTTCACCTGGATACGTCCGTCCTGAGGAACGCGCTTTTCAGCAATGTTCATCGACGCAGTCATGATCTTCAGACGGCTGATAATGGCACCTTGGAGCTTTTTCGGGGGGCTCTGCATCTCCTGAAGATTACCGTCGATGCGATAGCGGATCCTCAGGCGCTTTTCCATCGGCTCGATGTGAATGTCGCTGGCCCTGTTGTTCTGGGCCTCGATCAGCAGGTTGGATACCAAGCGGATGATCGGTGCATCATCGTCGCCGTTGTACTCTTCCTCCTCTTCGGTGACGACTGCCTTGCCGAGCTCCTCGAGCCCCTGAGGATAGAGGCGGTCGAGTTTGTCATTGATCTGGGCCGGAACGGCGCAGACAAATTCCACGGGGCGCTTCAGCAGGAATCCGATGCTGTCGAACGCCTCGAAATCCATCGGATCAGCGATCGCGAGGACAAGCGATCCATCATGCTCGGAGACGGGTACGGTCTTGTAACGCCGCGCATTCTCCGGCGAAAGGAGCCCCACTAACTCGGGGCTGGGAGCGACCAGAGAAAGATCAACGAAATCCATCCCGTTTTGTGACGCGAGTGTCCTTGCGACATCCTCTGCGCTTACCGTTCCCTCCTTGATGAGCGTCTCCACCATGTGGAGACCACCCGTTCTGCCAGCGAGTTCGTCAGCCTGTTCTTGGGACATGAGACCCACATCCTTCAGGATCTCGATTACGTATTCGTCGTTGGCGGGCATTGAGGGGGCTAATTGAGGGAGGAGGCATATCATCTCTCCCTTTTTTTCTTTGTCAACGCGCTCTCAATGCATTGGGCCGTTGATTTTCCACGGAGCCTGCCCTAAATATTTTCAAATAAGCATTATGTCACGTTACCGCACTATCCTGATTTTCGGCGCTCCTGGAAGCGGCAAGGGAACCCAAGGCAAGATTCTGGGCAAGATACCGGGATTCTACCACTGCGCTTGCGGTGATGTTTTCCGATCCCTTGATCCTGCCAGCGAACTCGGCTCGCAGTTTCTCGAGTACTCCAGCAAGGGGGAACTCGTGCCCGACGAGATGACAGTCAGGCTTTGGCATGAGTCGATCCGCAAGACCGAGGAGTCTGGGAAGTTCAAGCCCGAGCGTGATTACCTCATTCTGGACGGAATTCCACGCAATGTCGCTCAAGCCGTGCTCATGGAGACCCATATCGAGGTGCGTCGGGTTTTTCATCTTTCCTGTCCTGACCGGGACAAGTTGGTGGCTCGTCTTAAGAAGCGTGCCTTGCGCG
Organism: Chthoniobacterales bacterium; assembly: GCA_036824855.1. Classification (GTDB taxonomy): domain Bacteria; phylum Verrucomicrobiota; class Verrucomicrobiia; order Chthoniobacterales; family UBA6821; genus UBA6821. The sequence continues at coordinate 35,459 of DAISZK010000011.1, forward strand.
ATAATCGCCTCGATGACGCCAATGAGGAGGTCATCCGCCACCGCTTGGGCACCTATGATTCCGAGTCCAAGCCGATGTTGAGCCACTTTTCCTCGGTGAAGCGTCACGATATTGATGCTTCGATGACTCCATTGGAGGTTCTTCATAAGATCTTGGAGGGGCTTCTTGAGGAGACATCTGCCGCAGCTTCCCGATAGGTGGAAATTTTTCAGTTGATCGTCGCCATCACCCACTGACGTCGCATGAGCCAGTTCGAGAACCTGCGGGCCTCCTCGCTCTACTGCAATAAATGTGCAAAGCCGATGCCCGTCAGGGAGATGCTCTTGCTGGTTCTGCCAGATAAGGAAATCTACGACTATCTCTGCACCGGTTGTTCCTCGTCCCTTGGGAGTCGCGAGGTAAGCGTGGGAGATTTGAGAATGGCTCAGGCCGCGATGACGCGGCGCAGGTCATCCGGCATCCCCTCGTCCTTTGGATATTGAGGACAGATTCCTAACTGCGCATGCGTGTTCTTTTTGCCGGTACAGGGGATATCGGGATTCCGACACTACACTATCTCAAGGCCCATCATGAGTTGGTGGGCGTCCTGACTCAGCCTGATCGTCCTGCGGGTCGTCACCGCGAACTGAAAGCCCCCGCGATCAAGGAAGAACTCCTCAGGCTGGCTCCCGAAGTCCCGATGCTCCAACCGGAATCCCCACGGCTTCCCGAAGTCATCTCTTGGGTGCGGCACCTCGCCCCGGAAATCATGGTGACGATGGCTTATGGAAGGATCCTTCCGAAGGAGCTTCTCGAGGCTCCTTCTCTTGCATGCCTGAACATCCATGCCTCCCTGCTTCCGCGCCATCGTGGAGCCTCTCCAATCCAAGCAGCAATTGCCTCGGGAGACACGACGAGCGGTGTAACCATCATGCACATGGCTGAGGGCCTTGATACCGGGGATATGGTTCTTGAAAAAAGAATCCCTCTCGGGAGGCGGGAGACCGCAGGTTCGCTTTCCGAAAAGCTTGCAAATATGGCACCGCTTGCCCTCTCCGAGGCAATGAATCTTCTCTCTTGCAGAAATGCCCCGCGTTTTGAGCAGGATCACGCGCAGGCAACCGTCACGGGCAAAATTGGAAGAGAGGAATCATTGATTGACTGGAACGAGCCGGCTGTTGTGCTGGAACGAAAGATTCGTTCCCTTCAGCCTCGTCCTGCTGCGGTTGCTTCCCTTAAGGCAGCCTCGGGGGAGTTAATTTCCCTCAAGATCCATTCGACAATCATCGCCCGGAAAGCCATGGGAAAGCCTGGTAGCATTCTCAGGGTCGACGAACGCGGCGTGCTTGTTGCCTGTGGTGAAGGTGGTCTTTTGCTTGGAATGATCCAGCCCGAGGGGAAGGCCAGGATGCACTCCTCCGCCTTCGCCCGTGGCCGGGCACTGAAGATCACAACTTGAGATTTGGGTTTGGCATCGTGCCGTTGCCGATTTGACTTTGCCTTGGGCCTCTCCTGCGGTTTGATTTGACCCCATGTCCGATACTTTGTCTCCCTCGCCAAAATACAGCCGCATCGTCCTCAAAATCAGTGGTGAGGCATTGAAAGAGAAGGGGAGTTCCGACAGCGTTTCCCCTCAAATCGTTCAGAAAGTGGCAGCCTCGATTGCCGAGGTCAGCAAAATGGGAGTGGAAGTTGCTGTCGTCGTCGGTGGAGGAAATATCTGGCGCGGACTCGCCGCGAGTCATCGAGGAATGAATCGTGCCACAGCCGACTATATGGGGATGCTTGCCACCGTGATCAACGGGATGGCTCTCATGAGCGCTCTTGAGGATCTCGGCCATTCCACACGCGTCCAGACAGCAATCCAGATGAATAACGTTGCGGAACCCTTCATTGTTCGTCGTGCCATCCGTCATCTGGAGAACGGCCACATCGTCATCTTCGTCGCGGGTACAGGAAACCCCTTTTTCTCGACCGACACAACCGCGGCACTCCGCGCCAACGAGATCGGTGCCGAGGTCATCCTCAAGGCAACCAAGGTTGACGGGATCTACGACTCCGATCCGAACAAGAACCCCGAGGCGAAGCGCTTCGATACCCTGACCTACACCGATGCCTTGACCCAGCGCCTTGAGGTGATGGATTCAACTGCCTTTTCCCTCTGCATGGACAATGCCATGCCGATCATCGTTTTTGACATGTCCGATCCCGCGAATATCCTGCGTGCAGTACGTGGCGAAGCCATTGGAACCCTCGTGTCGGATACCAAGCCCGCCCTTTAATACATCCCTAAAACACATCACAGACCATGAGCGCAGAAGAAGTCCTTTTTGAAGCCGAAGCCGGCATGGAGAAAGCTGGTGAATTCATGATGCATGAGTTCAATGCCATCCGTACCGGAAAAGCCTCCCCAGCCCTTGTCGAGAACATCGATGTCATCGCCTACGGCAGCAGCATGAAGCTGAAGCAGCTCGCTCTCATTACTTCTCCCGAGCCCCGCTTGCTGGTGATCCAGCCCTTTGACGCCGGAACTGTTCAGGATATCGAGCGCGCCATTCAGGAAAGTAAGATCGGTATTAATCCTGCAGTCGACGGCAAGCTCATTCGTCTTCGTATTCCCGAACTTTCCGAAGAGCGACGCAAGGATCTCGTGAAGACCATCAACAAGATCGCCGAGGAGACCCGTGTCCGTGTGCGTGCCTGTCGCCGTGAGGCGATGGAAGGAGCTAAAAAACTTCAGAAAGAAGGAGTCATTACCGAGGATGACCTTGAGCGCACCGAAAAGGAGATTCAGAAACTGACCGACAAGCAGGTCGAGTCCATTGACAAGCACGTCTCCCACAAGGAAGCCGAGCTTATGACTGTCTAGGGGTTCCTGACTCTACTTTCCCTGCCGCCGATCCTTCATGAATAGCATCACCCGGTTTAGAAGTGTCGCTCTCTTCCTTCTCACGGTGCTTGTACCGGCAGTTGAGGGAGGGAGACTGCTCGCGAAGGATTCTTTTGTGGTCAATGCGGCGCCTGGCTTTACCGGAGGCGCCTCGGCCGGTCGCAAGATTACCCTCGCATCGCTTAAGGGAAAACCTGTCGTCCTCGTTATCGCCCCATCTCCCAAGGATCGCGCCTTCCGCGCTCAGATGAATGAGTTCCGTGGACTCTACGAGCGCATGGCTTCTCAAGGGATGCTGTTCTTCGCCGCCTTTACTTCCGAGGGTGGACGTGTCACCTCCAACATCCCGTTCATTCTTGTGGATGATCCTGCCTCCGTGGCATCTGCTTATGATATCCCCAAGGGATTTGCGATTGCCGTAATCGGGCGTGATGCAAACCTCGACTGTCTCAGCACGAAGCCACTTCCAGGTCAGCGTGTTCTGGATCTCTCGCTAAACAATGCCGATGTCCAACTCCAGCTTCGCCGTTGAAAAATTCATCAGTTTTAACTCCCAACCCAACCTCATGAAAACACTGCACCTGACCCTTATTGCTGCCTTCACTACACTGCTGTTGATTCCACAAGCCAAGGCCGAATCTGCATCCGAACTTAGGCGCCAGGCGGAGAAAGCTCTCCACCGCCTCTATGAGAATAACCCCAAGGCGGAAGCTCTTGGAGAGAGGTCTGTTGCGGTGCTTGTTTTCCCCAAAGTCATCAAGGCAGGATTCATGGTGGCCGCCCAGCGAGGTGACGGCGTTCTGTTCAAGAATGGTGAAGTCGCAGGATACTATAACATGACCTCGGCCGGCTACGGGATCCAGGCTGGCATCCAAGAACTCTCGTATGCCCTCCTGTTCATGGATGAAAGCTCTCTCAAGTATTTGAAAAAGAGCGACGGATTCGACATTGGCTCCGCTCCCGGACTTGTGATGGGGGACCAAGGGTTTTCAGGAAGCATGTCGGTTGCCTCCTTTCAGCACGGTATCGCCGCCTTTATCTGGGGACAGAAAGGCTTGATGGGGGGATTGGGACTGCAGGGTACCAAGATCACTCGCTATACCCCGAGCGAGTAGGCATAGGATCGGAGATGATTTCGGCGCGATCTTCTAGGCGCATCGCGAATCAATAAAAAGAGAAGGGGCGCATCCGTGAGGATGCGCCCCTTCTCCATTTAGTTGTTGGAACGATTAATAGAAACCGGGGCCCCAGAAGCCTTCGCCGAATCCACCATAACCACCCCACTCAGAGGCATCGGCGTTAAGCGAGGCGGCTTCGACTTGATCCTGCTGCATTTTATACTGGAGAGCGTACTGCTGGTACTGAGTGTACTGCTTCTGATTTCCGATCAGAAGCATGTTACGTGAGGCATCAGCAAAGATGAAGTAGGTCTGCCCCTTCTTGTTGATCGGAAGAACCTTGAGTTGGGGGAGTGATTTGACTTTGGTGATCTGCTTCGGCGTGGTCGGAACGATCGTGCGGAATCCGGCTGCGCTCAGCAAAGTCTCCTTGTTTTGGCCTGAGGAGCAACCGGAGAGAACGAGAGCGGTAAGCAGCAGGGGCAGTTTGAATGACTTCATGGATTGTGATGTATCGTTAGTAGCCACGGGAGGCGAGAAAGAAAACAAATCCAGAGAAGGCGATGCAGTAATACCCGAACCAGGCCCAGTGACCTTTTTCTAACCATGAGGAGAGAAGTTTCAGTGCCAACAGGCCTGCCACAAACGCCCCGATCATGCCGAAGAGTCCCGGACCTAGAAGATGTAGAAGATGATGAGGGGAGGCTGCCTCGGTGTGAGCTTTAAGGAGGCGCAGCAGTTCCTTCGCGATGGCTGGCGGCGTGATAATCACAGCCAGGGCAAAGCTGAATTCCTCGACCCGTTGCCGATTGATTCCCTGAAGCATTCCGACTGAGATTGTGGTGCCCGAGCGGGAGAGACCGCGAAATGGTAGGCAGAAGCCCTGCGAAACGCCGATCCAGATCGATGAGACGAGCCCTAGGGAACGAGTGCCATGACTTCCACGGAGATGTCCCGCTGTCAGAATGAGCAATCCTGCAGAAAGCAGTGCTCCCCCGACTAACGGAAGGTGCCCGAAGAGATCCTCCATTTCATCCTTGCTGCTGCCGTGCATGCAGACCTTCTCAATGAGAACCTTGAGGGCTAAACCGACGATCAGGGTTGCGAGCGTGGCCACGATGACATTCACCGTTGTCTCTTTGAGGCTTGCTGCACTAGCAAAGAAGGTCCGCTTCCATGCCTTCCAGAAGTATGCAATGACTGCCACCATGGTACCGGTGTGAAGCATCACGAGCAGAAAGGTCATCGTCGGACTGGAAGGATCGAGTCCCATCAGTTTTTCAGCGACGATGACATGGGCCGAACTGGAGACGGGGAGGAGTTCGGCAGCCCCTTGGACGAGGCCTAGAAAGAGAATCTGAAGCAAGTTGGGTTCCATGGAGAGGGAGTATTCCGCAATACGATGAATGTGGAAATCAGGAAATCTGGAAAATGCAGTGTGAAGAAACCCTGATCACCAGATCTTTCTGTCGACATCGGATTATCCTGGAAAACCTCTTCCTTGGACTGGTGAGAGTGTCATTTTTCGAGCGAACTTCCATTGAGCCGCCGGGATGTCTTCATCCTCCTCCGGCTTTCCAGATTTCCATCTTGATCATGCAGTTCTGAGGTCGCGCTTTTTTGCGGAGAGTGTGGTGAAGACCATGACCCAGAATGATTGGGCTACAATGAAGAATGGCACCCCCAGTGCGGCCGGAAGGGAGTAGATGATCGAGACAAGTGGAATCCAGACCATCCAGTTTGCCATCAGCACGGGAAAAATCCTCAAGGCATAAAAAGTCACCGGATGATGTCCTCTGAATCCTTCAAGGGTGAAGGCATGATCTCTCCAGATGAAGACGCAGACGGCCTGAGGCATTGCCAGCAGAGGACAGTAGAGGAAGGCATCGACGAGGACCTTCTTCATAATGACTAGAGTCGAATCAGAGGGTCCGAAAAGTGCATATTGCAGACGATAAAAGAGATCGACTTGCATGCCGATGAGTCCCCAGAAGGGAATGGCGAAGAGGAGTCGTTGCCCCAGAGTGGTTGAGTTGACAACCGCTTGGCGCGGAATCAGGAGTCGAAGGAACTCGGGTAGGATCGCCGATGCGGCTGAGGTGCCGATAAAGGAAAAGAGAAATCCCCAGTTGCTGCGAATAATGGCCAGTTTTTCAAAGGCGTGCCTGGCTCCGGGACTCAGAAAGTAGGCTGCGGCCATGAAGGCCATGAGAAACTGAAGGAGTAATCCTGGGATCAGATTGGCTCGGAGCGCTCTTAGGGATTCCTCCCAAGCTACTCGGATCACCTGCTTCTGAAGATGCTTCATCTCTTGGGAATGCACTCCTGGGCCTCGGCTACAAAGAAGAAGAGCTTCCTTTGCAGGAAGCTCTTCGAGAACAGTGGCACAAGGAATCGTGCCGAAAGTTGATTGGTGCGATTAACGCTTGGAGAACTGGAAGCGCTTGCGGGCACCTGGGCGACCTGGCTTCTTACGCTCACGCCTGCGGGGATCGCGGGTCAGGAGCCCGTCTGCCTTGAGGAGGGGACGATCAGCCTCGTTGAATTCGTTGAGGGCGCGCGCGATTGCGAGGCTGAGTGCTCCAGCCTGGCCTTGGAGGCCACCTCCGGAGGTCTTGGCCTCGACATCATAGGACTTGATGGCATTCACGACCTCAAGAGGCTTGAGGACGGTGTTCTGCATCGAGATCGTGGTGAAGTAATCCTCGAAGCTCTTGCCGTTGACGCTGATCTTTCCGGAACCCGGAGCGATTTGGATGCGAGCGACTGCCGTCTTGCGGCGTCCTGTGGTGGCGGATTTAGCGGTGGCCATGATTAGTTTTGTGAAAATGAATTACTTGGCGGGCTGCGGATTCTGAGCCGTGTGAGGATGCTCGGAACCCTTGTAAACCTTCAGCTTGCGGTAGACAGTGCTTCCGAGGCGGTTGTGAGGGATCATCCCCTTGACCGCACGCTCGATGAGGAGCTCGGGACGGCGCTCGCGGCGCTGGCGGAAGGTCTCGGACTTGTGGCCTCCGACGAATCCGGAGAAGCTCATGTAGCTCTTCTGGGTCTCTTTCTTGCCGCCGATCTGGACTTCAGCCGCATTGATCACCACGACGAAATCGCCGGTGTCGACATGAGGGGTGAAGATCGCCTTGTGCTTGCCGCGAAGCAAGTTGGCGGCTTGGACGGCGACATGGCCGAGGTATTGGTTCTTGGCATCGATCACCCACCATTGGCGTTTGACCTCGGGAGCTTTAGCGGAAAAAGTCTTCATTCGGATTTCGGGAAAGGAGGTAAAGAGTAGGGAGAGACGCTGCGGGTGTCAAAGAGTAAAAGTGTTTTTTTAGAGCCCCCCCTTTTTCATTCGTTTTTCGGTCTCCTCAGGCATCCTTATTTGATCATGCCATCTATCAGCTTTCTCGGAACGGGTTCCGGCTTCCCCGATGCCGACCGCTTCTTCGCCAGTTCCCTTCTGCTCTTGAGGGAGAAACATCTGCTCATCGATGCGGGGGAACCGTGTGTTCATTCCCTGCGAGACCGGGGAACCTTGATTCGAGATCTCGATGCTCTCCTCATCACGCATGGGCATGTCGATCATATCGGAGGCCTGCCCGCCCTCCTGCAGGGTGCAATGCTCCTGGGTCGAAAAAAGCCCCTTGAGATCGTTCTTCCCGAGGAGATGATTTCCCCGATCCGTGCCTGGATCAGCGCTCTTTATCTCACGGAGGAGGGACTTGGGTTTCCGATTGCATGGCTGGCATGGCGTGATCGTGAGTCCTTGTCGCTGGGTGATGGGGCTCTCTCCGTGAAGCCGTTTCGCAATCGTCATCTTGAGGTGTGCTATCGCTCCCTCCATGGATCGGATGCCGAGAGGCCTTGTAACTCTTACTGTCTCGAAATTATCGCGGATGATTTCCGGGCAATCTTCAGCGGTGACCTCTCCTCGGCTGAAGATCTTGCGGAATTGGTAGCCACACCTGCCAATGTCCTTGTCAGTGAACTCTCGCATGTAAGCCCCAAGGAACTTGCAGCTGTTCTCCATGAGGCCGACATCCAGGCTCTCTGTATGATTCACCTTTCCGAGGATTTAGCGAGTGAGTCGACGGAACTACGCGTGAAGATGGAGGACCTTCTTCCCAAGATCGCCGATGTTTTCATCCCAGAGGATGGCGAGATCCTCGATTTTTAGGAACTCGGCAGTTTAGCGATGCCCTGGTTGAGGCGGTATTTCCATCTCGATCACGGGAAGGGGGATTCGGAGGCGGATCTCATCATCGATCAGGATCTCGACATGGTAAGTTCCGAATTTTTGGAACTGTACCCCGCCGAAGAAATGAACGTTGGTTGCATGCGCGTTCAAATCGGTAAGGCTGAAGGGAATCTCCGCCTGTGCAATAGGCTGATCCTCCTCGGGATCATAGATCAGGCACTTTTGGATGAAGTCCCCACTACCGCCACACCAGCGGGTCCAGAGACAAAGTTTGAAGAATGCAATAGGTAGCGTCGGAGTGGGGATTGCACCGATGACCCCAATGAGTGTCTGCTGTCCGCTGATTTCAGCACGGACATCTTCGCAGAGAATCGCGGCCTGAAGGTCTGGAAGAATGGAATCAGCGGTCATGAGAGTGTCGATGTTGCTGGAGTAGGGAAGTCTTGGCAAGGAGAGCATCACAAGCTGATCCGGGGGCCCCCTAAAGGAAATCCATGCCGGAAGTCTTTGAGTCATTGCCGAGAAGTTCCGAATGGGGAAACATTCATCCAGACCTTTCTCCATGATCTACCTCGATCACAACGCCACCACGTCGCTCTCTCCTGAAGCCCGGGAAGCCATGCTTCCACTCTTGGGAGATCTACTTGGCAACCCCTCCGGCATCCATGCATCAGCTCGGGTCGCCCGGGCAGCCGTCGACGATGCGCGAGACCGGATTGCCGCACTGCTTGGTGCGAAATCCCACGAGATCATTTTCACCTCCGGCGGAACCGAGAGCTGCAATCTGGCGGTCCTGGGACTTGCGAGGCGTCACCGCGCCCCGGGAAAAACTCATCTCGTCACCGCCTCCACGGAGCATCACGCCGTGCTCCACGTCATGCGATCGCTTGCTGAACGGGAGGGATTCGAGCTGACCGAGTTGCCTGTTGATGAGCAGGGAGTGATTGATCCGGAAGTTTTTGCCGCAGCGCTACGTCCCGAGACCATCCTAGCTTCCGTGATGATCGCCAACAACGAGACGGGCGTCATTCAGCCGATTGCCGAACTCGCAGCCCTCTGCCGTGAGAGAGGCATTCTCTTTCATACGGACGCTGTCCAGGCGTTTGGGAAGATCCGATGTAACCCGCTTGAGCTGCGTGTCGACGCACTTTCGGCAACAGCGCACAAGTTCTATGGGCCGCACGGCGCCGGTTTTCTGTGGCTCCGATCGGGAGTCTCCATTGAGGCGATTCAGCATGGTGGCTTCCATGAGAATGAACGTCGTCCCGGCACGGAAAACGTCCCAGCCATCGCCGGAATGGCTGCTGCGGCGGAAGTCGCGGTGAGGCAGGTGGCTTCTGCTGAAGAGTCCGTGAGGGAGTCTTCTCTCAGGGATCGTCTCTGGAACGGCATCAGCGAGATTGATCCCATGGCTGTGCGTAACGCCGCCTCGGCTCCCGCATTGGCAAATACGCTCAATGTCAGCTTCCCCGGTTGCGATGGGGAGACCCTGCTTATGGGACTCGATCTCGAGGGAGTTGCCGCCTCCAGTGGATCGGCCTGCATGGTTGGATCGATCCAGGCTTCGCACGTTCTGCTGGCCATGGGGGTCTCCGAGGAACTCGCCCGAGCGACTGTCCGATTCTCGCTCGGTCGGTCAACGACTCACGAGTCTATCGACGCAACGCTAGGAGCGCTCTCCCGTGTTTTGGGACGTCAGGTCCGTTCTTCTAAAGCGCTGTGTGTGAATGCATGACCTCCCTTGTCGGTCATTTCAAAGATCAGCTGACAGGGCAATTGAAGCTCCTTTTCGGACACCCCGTTGCTTCCATGACAGGAGAATTGCCTCCAGCCTTCCGAAAGCCTCTGGGAAATGGGAATTCCAAAAAACGCGATCCGCTTCTCGAGGAGAGGGCTCGCGGACTTCTCCATCCGCTCGCCCCGAAGCTCGCGCCCCTGGTCGTTGTCGGTTGGAATTCCCGTATGAGGACCACCGCAGGAGTGGCCATTGCCGCACGCTGGGAGGTCTGGTTGAATCCGGCCCTGAGGGAAATCTCAGAGGACGAAGTCGGGAAGACCCTGCTCCATGAGTTGGCTCACCTTCTTGCACAGCATCGCCATGTTCGTCGCAGACTCTCTCCTCACGGCATGGAGTGGCGCGAGGCTTGCCGGGATCTTGGGATTCCTAATGAGAAGCGCACGCACCAACTTCCCTTTGTTGGTCGGCGCATGAGACGTCGCTATCAGCTTCGCTGTCCGGGTTGCGGGGAGAGCCATGCGCGAGTTCGCAGGCCCCGGAGACGGATTGCCTGTCTGGCCTGCTGTCGGGCCCACAGCGGTGGTGCCTATGATGATCGCTTCCGGTTCCAGATCATGAGCCTCGAGAATTCCTGAAATGACCGGAGAGAGATCTTACTGAATATTGCCGAAATAATGCTGGCGGAGACTCTCGCAGTATCCGGATTCATGCCGCTGGAGCAATGCCCTGCTCAGATCGCGGCGTAGCGGGCTCCCGAGAGGCAGGGCAAAGGCACAATACTTCTTTTCAAAGACGGGGCCCACTTCGGTGATCGGTAGTTCCGGATGGGAATTGTCGAACCACTGGAGAGCCATGGCATCGTAGACGATGGCCTCGACCTCATGCCTCAGGAGTGCATGAACTGCATCCGGAAGCGTCGTGTAATTCTCATAATCCAGATTCGCATTTCTGCAGTATGTTTCGGAAACGGTTCCCCGGATCGCGGCCACTTTGTGCCCGGGCAGATCCTGGGGGCCGTTGATGATACTATGAAGCTTGTTTACGGTCATAACGCTGGTCACTGAGGAAGTGATGTAGGCTACCACCGCCACGCCGAAGGCGATCCAGATTCCCGCCATGATTTTGCCGAGCGGTCCGGGAAGCGGCTTGTGATTGCTCTTGCCGGTCATGGTGACTGACATGACATGGTAAAATGACTCTGCAAGGCCGTTCGCCCAATCTTTGGGAAACTCCTCGTTCCACCGTCGTTCCCCGAGGGTGACGAGGAGAGTTCCCACTAGGATCACTGCGATTCCGATCGCGAAGATCTTTAGGTGGCCGCTGTTGCGCAGCCCGTTCCAAAGCTTCATGAGTGAGGCGGTCCTATTTTCATCGATCATGACCTGCATTCCTCCCTGCAGGAAGGGAAGTGCGAAGTCCATTTTCTTGAGACGGTCGCTGGTCACGAAGATCGAGTCGGCATTGACATCGATTTTCCCCGTTTCCGTTGCCTTGAGGAGTTCGTCGAAATTGGGATACAGGACATACTGGAATTTTAATCCCAGATCGGCCGCGAGCGCCTGCCACAAGTCAATGCAGTACCCCTCGTAGACATCACCCTTTTTCATGTCGAAAGGCTCGTCCAGAGTGATACCGACTTTAATGATCTTGTTAGAATTCGTATCAGCTATGGAGGCATCCTCTCCTTTGCACGGCGAGATGATGCTGAAAATGAAGGCAGCGATTAGCAAGAGAGGAAAGGATGTGCGTTTCATCGTGGGAGAATGATTAAGAACAAAATCCTCAGCTTTCCTTACTGAGAGGAAAACCTTTTTCTTTTCCCTGCTTTCTGATGAAAAAGAAGGCCTTGTTCCTCAGTTAAATTTTAACCCCACCCAGAGAATGTCACAGAATATCGAGTCCCATCTTGTCGAGAACCGCGTCTTCAAACCCTCCGCCGAATTCTCCAAAAAGGCCCGTGTCAAGAGCATGGCCGAGTACAAGAAACTCCATGCCGAGTCAGTGAAGAGCCCCGACAAGTTCTGGGGGCGTGAGGCTAAGGAACTCCACTGGCTCAAGAAATGGACCAAGGTCCTCGATTGGAAGCTCCCCTATGCCAAATGGTTCGTCGGGGCGAAGCTGAATGCCTCCCAGAACTGCCTCGATCGCCATCTCGACACGTCACGAGCCAACAAGGCCGCCATCATCTGGGAAGGTGAGCCTGGTGACAAGAAGGTCATTACTTACCGACAGCTTCATCGTGAGGTTTGCAAGTTTGCAAACGTGCTCAAGCGCAACGGTGTGAAGAAAGGGGATCGGGTCCTCATTTACATGCCGCTGATCCCTGAGGCCACCATCGCGATGCTTGCCTGCGCACGCATCGGCGCAGTCCATTGCGTCGTGTTCGGTGGATTCAGCGCTGACAGTATCAAGGATCGTCTTGCCGACTCCGGAGCCAAGGTCATCGTCACCGCCGATGGGGGCTATCGCCGAGGCCAGTTCGTCACCCTTAAGCAGAATGTTGACCATGCCCTGAAGGGCGACACGTCCGTCAAGAAGGTCATCGTCTTCCGCCGTGCCAACAGCGACATTCATATCGAGGAAGGTCGCGATGTCTGGTGGCACCGCGAAATGGATTATGTCTCCGCGCACTGCCCCGCCGAGCATCTCGACAGTGAGCATCCGCTCTTCATCCTCTACACCAGCGGATCGACCGGCAAACCGAAGGGGATCCTTCACACCACCGGCGGCTATCTGGTCGGCACCTACGCCACCACAAAGTATGTTTTTGATCTCCGGGAGGATGATGTTTACTGGTGCACCGCAGACATCGGCTGGATCACCGGTCACAGTTATCTCGTCTATGGTCCGCTCTCCAATGGTGCCACCTGCTTCATGTACGAGGGCGCGCCGAACTGGCCAGAGCCAGACCGTTTCTGGAAGCTCATCGCCGAATATGGCGTCACCATTTTCTACACCGCCCCGACGGCCATCCGTGCCTTCATGAAGTGGGGTGACGAGCACCCAGCCAAGCACGACCTCTCCTCCCTGCGTCTTCTTGGCACGGTTGGCGAGCCGATCAATCCCGAGGCCTGGATGTGGTTTAATAAGCACATCGGCCACGAGAAGTGTCCGATCGTCGATACCTGGTGGCAGACTGAGACCGGGGCTCACATGATTACCCCGTTGCCCGGTGCCACACCCTGCAAGCCTGGCACCGCCACACTCCCCTTCTTCGGAATTGATGCCGCCATCGTTGACGACGAGGGCAAGGAAGTACCCCACGGCCAGGGAGGCAAACTCGTCATCCGCAAGCCTTGGCCCTCCATGCTTCGCGGTATTTGGGGTGACAAGACTCGTTATCGCCAGCAGTACTGGAGTGAAATCAAGGGAGCCTACTTCACCGGGGATGGTGCCCGTCGTGACAAGCAGGGGAACTTCTGGATCGTCGGCCGCATCGACGATGTGCTCAATGTTGCCGGACATCGCCTCGGCACTGCGGAGCTCGAGAGCGCCCTTGTGAGTCATCCTGCCGTGGCCGAGGCTGCCGTGGTGGGTCGTCCCGATGAGATAAAGGGGCAGGGGATCGTCGCCTTCGTCACCCTTCGTGAGGGTCACAAGCCTAGCGAGGCCCTCAAGACGGAACTCCGTAACCATGTCGGCAAATCCATCGGCCCGATCGCCAAACCCGATGAGGTTCGCTTTGCCGAAATGCTGCCGAAGACCCGCTCCGGAAAGATCATGCGCCGCTTGCTCAAGCAGGTGGCTGGTGGACAGTCACTAACGGGAGACACCTCCACACTCGAGGATCTGAGCGTTCTCACCAAGCTTAGCAAGGGAGAGGAGTAGCTTGAGGTAACGGGGCTGGCCCGGGGAATTCGGGTATTTCCACGATCCATGCCCCCGCTCGCCTCAATCAATACCGGGGAGCCTCGCGCCCGCGGGAACCTCCGGGACATCGCCTTATCCTTCCTCCGCTTGGGATGTATTTCCTTCGGAGGGCCGGTAGCCCATCTGGGATATCTGAGGGAGGAGTTTGTGAGCCGACGGCAGTGGCTGGATGATGAGGCCTACACCGATTTCATAGCGCTCTGCCAATTCCTTCCCGGAGCTACCAGCAGTCAGATGGTCTTTGCTCTCGGGATGCTCCGGGCGGGGCTCATCGGAGGGGTTCTGGCATCGGTTTGTTTCACGCTCCCCTCGGCGCTGCTAATGATTCTTTTCGCTTACAGCGTGAACGCGGCTGGAAATCTTCACCACGCTGGCTGGCTCCACGGACTCAAGTTGGCCGCTGTGGCCGTAGTCGCACAGGCCGTCTGGGGAATGGGACGGACGCTTTGCCTTGATGCAACAAGAATTTGTACGGCTCTTGCGGCTGCAATGATCACGCTGTTAATTCCGGGATCGCTTGGCCAGATCGGTATCCTGATCGCCGGGGGGGTGATCGGATGGTTGATCTACTACGGAAGGCCCGTTACATCGATCGCCGCCACAGGAAAGATTCCTCCGGCCTTGCAGCAGGATCATCTGCTGGCTCTCGGGCTACTTATCCTCTGTGTCTTTCTGCTCTTGATTCTTCCGCTGATTGCCTCCGGGGGAGGCTTCTGGTTGCCGCTCTTCAATGGATTTTATCATGCCGGTTCCCTCGTCTTCGGCGGAGGTCACGTGGTTCTGCCTCTTCTTCGTGAGCAACTCGTTGGCCATGGATGGATCGGCAACGACGCCTTTCTGGCCGGCTATGGTGCTGTTCAAGCCATGCCTGGACCTTTGTTCACCTTTGCCGCATACCTTGGAACTGTCATCACCGGCGGATCTCATGCATGGGTTGGAGGTGTCTGGTGCCTTCTGGCACTCTTCCTCCCTTCCTGGCTCCTTGTGGCAGGAACACTTCCCTACTGGGATCAGTTACGGACCAAGCGCTGGGCCAGGGCCTCAATATTCGGGATTAATGCTGCGGTGGTCGGGATTCTCCTGGCCGCTCTCTACAACCCACTCTGGAAGGAAAGCGTCTCCTCTCTGCCGGATGTTCTTATTGCCCTTGGAATCTTTGCGCTATTGTCACCGCTTAAGGTTCCCCCTTGGATCGTGGTCCTTCTTGCTGCTGCCTTGGGTCAACTACTTCTGTGATATGTGAGAGCCCACGAAGCATTAGGATTCAAGGGTGATAATGAGCCGGGCGGAAATTGCACCACAGAGAACGATCCGAGGGGGATCCGAGGTTGGGAAAGAGTGGGAAAGGGATGTGACGTTTTCGGAGGTTGATGTCATTGATCTCCTGCAGCATTCTTCGGGAACTCATCTGTTTCCTCTGACGATCCTCGGTGGTGAAAACTGCAGTGACTGAATCGTTGCAACTTGGTTCCAGAGGGAGGGATACCGATTGTGCAGCCAAGGATGAAATGCAAGATGTTCTATCCATAGTGGTCGATCTTCGTGCTTGAGGCTTTCCCTGATCGTGGTCGCTATGCCATAGAAGGCGTGATGAAACGCTTTTTCTCACTCCTTGGCGTGTTTGGCCTTCAGTTGATTCTTTCAACATCCCATGCAGCCACCTGGTCGTTTGCCGTTGCAGGTGATGATCGGACCGATGTGCGTGCGACGCAGGTCGATCCCTAAGGGATCCATACCGAAATCTTAGCCAAGCTCATGCAGTCGGTCTCGGCAGCCAAGCCCGCCTTCCTTCTCTTCACCGGCGACCTCGTCTATGGCGACAACATGCGGATCCCGCAGAAAATCGCGGAACAGTTCGCCGAGTGGAAGAAGCTGACCGCCAGCAATGCTCCCGGACTCACAATCCTCCCAGTGCGTGGCAACCATGAAACCAATGGAGATCCCGAGGGGGTGGCATGGCTCCAGGCATTCGAGCCCGGGATGACCTCCAACAACGTCAGCTACTTTCCCGGCCAGAAAGGATTCAGCTACTCCTACATCGCCCCCGATCATCCGGAGACCGCCGTGATAGCGGTTGATCAGTATAATCCGGCAGCTCTTCATAAGGTCGACCTGAAGGGCCTGGAGTCCTCACTCAAGGAACTCAAAACCAGGGGAGTGAAGAACATCTTTCTCTTTGCTCATGAGGAGGCATTCACCGCGGGATGTCATCCCGATGCTGACAACATGGCCGCCCATCCGACTGACCGCGACAAGTTCCTGGAGCTACTACGCGAGTACGGATGTGAGTACTTCTTTATTGGCCATGATCACTTCTATGACTGGATGGAGATAAAGAACTGGCGCTGGCCGTCCGATTACGCTCTCAATCAAATCGTCGCCGGAACGGCCGGTGCCCCCTTCTATCCTGACAAGACCTACTTCGGGTCTCACGACGGGTACGAACTCGTGCGCCTCGATCACCATCAGAATACCTATGGCTACCTCCTCGTCACCGTGAACGACGCCCCTAAAACGGAAGAGAAGGCTGTGAGTGTGAAGTTCGTGCCGCTGGCTCCCTGAAGAGGCTTGGGATTTTGGCGCAGGGCGTTGTTGCTGCTCGGTCAGCGTAGGACTACTACGCTTTCCCTCGCGACGCCTAGCCCTGCATCCAAACTTCCAAGCCTTCGAAGAAAGGTCAAATGGCACTGTGTTACCGTTACACCACAGTGCGATGGATTCAGGCCTAGGACACTCTGAGTCTTGTCGATCTGATAGGATAGCTTGTTAATTCCACTTAATAAGCCTTCATCCTAGCCACCTGCCTCTCTGAGCGTTATCTGTCAGACACCGTTTTCCCTATCTCCATGGCATCCACCACTGAAAAATCTCTCGAGTCCTGGATCTGGGATGCCGCGTCCTCCATTCGAGGGGCTAAAGATGCTCCTAAATACAAGGACTACATCCTCCCCCTCATCTTCACGAAGCGCCTCTGTGATGTCTTCGATGACGAGGTGAACCGCATCGCCAGTGAGGTCGGCTCCCGAAAGAAGGCCTTCCAGTTGGCTAAGGCCGACCACAAGCTCGTCCGATTCTACCTCCCCTTGGTCCCTGAGGATCCCGATCAGCCCGTCTGGTCAGTGATCCGAAAGCTCTCCGACAAGATTGGAGAAGGCGTCACCTCCCATATGAGGGACATCGCCCGGGAGAACCCTGCCCTCCAGGGCATCATCGACCGAGTCGACTTCAACGCGACCACCCACGGCCAGCGCGACATTGACGATGACCGCCTCTCCAACCTGATCGAGGCCATCAGCACCAAGCGCCTCGGGCTCGAGGATGTCGAGGCCGACATTATTGGAAAAAGCTATGAATACCTCATCCGCAAGTTCGCCGAGGGAGGCGGGCAGAGCGCCGGGGAGTTCTACACGCCACCCGAGGTCGGCACCATCATGTCCAGGGTGCTCCAGCCGGAGCCCGGCATGGCGATCTACGACCCCACCTGCGGATCCGGCGGTCTCCTGATCAAGTGCGAGATCGCCATGGAGGAGGCTACCAATGGCAAGAAGCGCACCGTCGCCCCACTCAAGCTCTACGGCCAGGAATACACCGCCGACACATGGGCCATGGCCTGCATGAACATGATCATCCATGACATGGAAGGTCAGATCGAAATCGGCGACACCTTCAAGAACCCCAAATTCCGAGACACCCGCGGCAAGCTCCGCACCTTCGACCGTGTGGTGGCCAATCCCATGTGGAACCAGGACTGGTTCACCGAGGCCGACTACGACAGCGACGAACTTGACCGATTCCCCTCGGGGGCGGGATTTCCCGGAAAATCCTCCGCTGACTGGGGCTGGGTCCAGCACATCCATGCCAGCCTGAATGAGACCGGCCGCGCAGCGATCATTCTCGACACCGGAGCCGCTTCCCGTGGCTCGGGGAATGCCGGTACGAACAAGGAAAAGGGCGTCCGCCAGTGGTTCGTCGACCATGATCTCGTCGAGAGCGTCCTCTACCTGCCTGAGAACCTCTTCTACAACACCACCGCGCCCGGCATCGTCATCTTCCTGAATCGGGCCAAGCCCAAGGACCGCCGGGGCAAAGTCTTCCTCGTTAATGCCAGCCAGATCTTCGAGAAGGGAGATCCCAAGAACTTCATCCCCGAGGAAGGCATCGCCCGCATCGCCGAGACACTCATCGGATGGCAGGAAGAGGAGAAACTCAGCCGCGTCGTCGATCACGCCGAGCTGAAGAAGAACGACTATAATATCTCCCCCAGTCGCTACATCCACACCAGCGACGCTGAGACCTACCGCCCCATCGCCGAAATCGTTCAGGAGCTCGATGCTATCGAGGCCGAGGCCCGGGAAACTGACAAGGCTCTCAGGGAGATCCTGAAACAGCTCGGCGTATGAGGATCTTCATCAGCAGCGTCCAGAAAGAATTCGCCGCAGAGCGCCAGGCTCTTGGTGAATACCTTTCCAGCGACCCGCTGCTGAGACGCTTTTTCGAGCCCTTCTTCTTCGAGCGGGATATTCCGGCGTCCGACCGCCGACCCGACGCCGTCTACCTGGATGAAGTAGACAAGTGCGACCTCTATCTCGGCCTCTTTGGAGAGGATTACGGAAGGGAAAACGGGCACGGTCTCTCATCCACGCATCTGGAGTTCAACGAAGCCACCCGACTCGGCAAGCCCCGCCTGATTTTTGTCAAAGGAGCTGCCGACGAGACTAAGCATCCAAAAATGCAGAGCCTCATCCGTGAGGCGGACGGACAGCTCGTGCGCCGTCGCTTCGAGGACGCTGCCGATCTGCTTCCAGCGGTCTACGCGAGCCTCGTCGACTACCTCGATGCCACAGGCAAAATCACCGATGCCCCATGGGATACTCGTGCCGCCCGGAATGCCACGCTCACCGACATCGACCCGGAGCACGTCGCCCGATTCGTGCGCTTGGCTCGAAAGGCCCGCGGCTTTCCTCTGCCGGTAGGAGCCGAGGTCTCTGAGGTGCTGACTCGACTAAACCTCCTCGATAAAGGCCAGCCCACCAATGCGGCCATCCTGCTCTTTGGGAAAGATCCTCAACACTTCTGCCTCCCCTCCGAGGTGAAGTGCCTTCATTTCCACGGCACAGAAGTCACCAAGCCCATCCCCTCCTACCAGGTCTACAAGGGAACCGCCTTTGAACTGGTTGATCAGGCAGTCGACTTTGTCCTCTCCAAGCTCAACCGCTCCGTGGGAACACGGAAAACAAGCACCCAGGCACCCCGCGATTACGAAATCCCTCCCGATGCCGTGCGCGAGGCTATCGTCAATGCCGTGGCCCACCGTGACTACACCAGCAACGGCAGTGTTCAGGTCACCCTCTTTGCTGACCGGCTGGAAGTCTGGAATCCCGGCAGAATGCCCACCACCCTGACCTTGGAACAGCTTCGCCAGATCCACAGGTCCGTCCCGGCGAATCCCACCTTCGCCGAGCCCCTCTACCTTGCGGAATACATCGAGCGGATCGGCAGTGGGACCACCGACATCATCCGCCTCTGCCGTGAGGCCGGACTCCCGGAGCCCAGCTTCTCCATCTCGGATGGCTTTGTGGCAACCCTGTATCGCCCCATCGCTTCGCACCCACCCTCGGACTTGATCCCTGGAGGCAATGCTGGGACCAAGTCGGGACCAAGTCGGGACCAAGTCGAGATTCTTCATAAGTGCCAGATAGAGAGCAGTCTTCTGGATCTGATGGAGCTTTCTGGAAAGACCAATAGAACTAAGTTCCGGGACCAAGTCCTCAAGCCGCTCCTAGTCGATGAACTCATCGAGCCGACCATTCCGGATAAGCCGACCAGCAGCAAACAGCGGTATCGACTGACAGCGAAAGGCCGACAAATGCTGACAGCACTTGGGAACAAGGTGGAGCGGCCATGAGCAGGAGGAGCATCATGATGATGGCGACGATCATGACGAAGATGACCACCATGATGATGTCGGCGGCGGCGATGGTGGCCATGGTGACGAAGATGATGCCGATGCAGAGGGAGATCGGGGCATGAACGCCGATCTTCCAAAAGACTGGATCACGACTAGTGTTCGAGAGCTCGAACAAGTCGGCGACATAGAACTGGGCCGCGGCAAGATCATCTCGCAAAAGGATATTGATGCTGACCCCGGCGATTACCCCGTTTATTCCTCGTCAGCAAAGGGAAACGGAGAGTTTGGTCGTTACGGGAAATACATGTTTGAAGAAGAGCTCGTGACCTGGTCTGTCGATGGAGGAGGGAAGTTTTTTTACCGTCCAAAAAGTAAGTTCTCGATAACGAATGTCAGTGGTTTCTTAAGAGTTAAAGCTAAAGAGAAAATCGACAGTTATTATGCGTGGGCGCACCTGTTCAGTATCTGGCAGACGATGACCTTCAATTACACTGAGAAGCTCCACCCGAGCATTCTCCGTGAGAGGTTCTCGTTCTCTTACCCCCCACTCCCCGAGCAGAAAAAGATCGCACAGATCCTCTCGACGGTGCAGCGGGCAATCGAGGAGCAAGAGCGGATCATTCAGACCACCACCGAGCTGAAGAAGGCCCTGATGCAGAAGCTCTTCACCGAAGGCCTTCGCAACGAACCCCAGAAACAAACCGAAATCGGCCCCGTCCCCGAAAGCTGGGAGGTGGTGCCACTTGGTACCCTCGCTAAGGTCGGGAACGGCTCAACACCGAAACGAGCGAAAGAGACCTATTGGGAGGGTGGAACTATTCCATGGCTGAACAGCACCAAGATTCACGACCGCTTCATCACCGAGGCAGATCAGTTCGTTACCCCGCTAGCAGTCAAGGAATGCCATCTACCAAAGGTTGCCACAAATAGCCTTTTGATCGCGATCACCGGCCAAGGAAAAACTCTTGGCAACTCAGCGATTACCCGAATCGAGACCTGCATCAATCAGCACCTTGCCTACGCCCAGTTCCACTCTGCAAAGATCATTCCTGATTTCGTGCTTTGGTTCATGCAGACACGCTACGACTATCTACGTTCAATCGCACACGGCGGTGGAAGCACAAAGGGAGCTCTTACCTGCGGCTTCTTGAAGACTCTTCTAATACCGGTTCCATCACTCGCTGAGCAGGCGGGAATCGCTGCTACATTCCAGACGCTTGAGGACAAGCAAATGTTTGCCATTCGTAAGCAAGCCATACTCCAAGACCTCTTTCGCACCCTCCTCCACGAACTGATGACCGCGAAGACACGCGTTGATGATTTGGAAATCGCTGCATGAGCAAACCGGTAGAACACAAAACCGTCCAAGCCCGGATCCTTGCGTATGCGCAGGAGATCGGATGGAGCTTTGTGTC
>DAISZK010000051.1:0-15684 GCA_036824855.1 Chthoniobacterales bacterium
CCTCGGTGGCCCGTTCCGCGAGTTCGTAGGCGGCGCGGTGGATATTGCTGTTATCGCGCTCGTAGAATCGTGAGGTGGCGTCAATGACGGCGCGCGGTTTCTGCGTGGTTGCCGCATTGTCGAGGAAGATCAGTGGCTTCCCGCTGTTCTTCTCCGAGAGGATTGGGAAATCCCTGCGGATCCTATCAACGTCAAAGGGTGCAGTCGGAATGACCGAGGCTTCAGGAGTGCCGGACTTGGGTTCTCGGGAAGTCTCCGGGAGCGGTTCATCAATGAAGTAGTAGCTCGGTGTGTCGGAGTGTCCGGGGAGGTGGACGGTCCGTCCCTCTCCGGCTGAATCCCTTTCCCCCCGCAGCGAGGAGTGAAGAAGGGGTCCAAGGGGTTCCCCATAGGGAAGTTCAGCACGTTTTGATTCTGTTTCCGACGATGTGGTGTCTGGTGACAGGGAGTAGATCGGAGGTGGATTCAATGCGCCAGCTTTATGCTGGGGCTCGTTGTTTCCAAGGGAGAGTTCGGAGACGGGGGTGGCCGGGGTAACAGGCGCCGCCTCCGCGGAGAATGGTGATCCTCCCAAGCTAAAATCTCCAAAATTCGGATAGGAGGGGATTTCGAATTGCGAGGTAGTCAACTCCGCCACGTCGGCATTAGGAGCCGAAAAGCCGTGATCCGGAGAAACCGAGGGAGTCTTCCGGGAAAGCTGTTCCCGGAAGAGGCCTGCGACGAGGTCGCTATGGGCCGTCTCCCCGATCCCGGGGGGCGTGAAGCCCCCGGGGATGACGGGAATCGACTCAGACATACTCGTGATACTTGTTCAGGACGACACCATCGAGGCTTGCCAGAGCATCCTCCGCCAGCACGGCGAGGGAGAAGTAGCGGGTAACGAGGTGGGAAGCGATCGAGTTGTCGCTTGTGCCGCTGTAGCGGACTGAAAGACCTGGCTCGACCTCGCCGGCAACGCCGACTTTCTGGAGGCCGACGACGCCGCGCTTATCCTCACCGACACGCAGCAGGAGGATGCGGGAGGTGCCGTCCTTGGCGATCGGCAGCTTGTTGGAGGGGATGAGGGGGACGCCGCGCCAGGTGATGAAGGGCGATCCGAAGAGGTGCACGACGACCGGGGGAACTCCGCGTCGGGTTGCCTCGCGACCGAAGGCAGTGATGGCCTTGGGATGGGCGAGGAAGAAGGCGGGCTTTTTCCAGATCAGGCCGAGTAATTCGTCGAGATCATCTGGAGTGGGTGCGCCTTTACGGGTCTTGATGCGGTAATCCGAAGCCACTTTGTTCAGGAGTCCGAAATCAGCATTGTTGATGATCTCGTGTTCCTCGCGCTCCTTGACGGCCCCGACGGTGAGGCGAACCTGCTCGCGGAGTTGGTCGATCTTGTTGCTGTAAAGGTCGGTGATGCGGGTGTGGGTGTGGAGCACCGTCGTGATCGCGCTCAACTCGATCTCAGCGGGATCCTCCTCGTAGTCGACGTAGGTGGTGGGGAGTTCGTTCTCGCCGCCGCCAACGGTAGCGAGTTCGGGAAGGGGGGCGCCGCCCTTACCTTTCTTGTCGATGACCCGGTTGATGCGGTAGGCACCGCCATCCACGTTCACATAGGGGAGCAGGTTCAGGAGCCAACGCGGCGTGATGTAATCCCACTGTGGGATTGTGACGGTGGCGGTGGAGAGTTGACGGGCCGCGATGGGACCGAGACTCAGGATGTTTTTATTGCTCATATTTGTGTGTGGTTTGGATCTGTTTGTTTGGTCTCGGTGGAAAACCTAATATTATTCCGCGTAATTAGAGAGAATTGGGGTAAGCTAACCTCCATGAAAAATCTTAGAAGGTGACCTTTGCTACAACCTGTAGGATGACATCATTCCCTACGGTGCCGTTGCCTGCGGGATTGATGATATACTGGACTCCCGGTTTGAGTGAGGCCCATTTGGTTAGCTGGATGTTGTAAAATCCCTCGATCACCTCCGAGGAGGAATAATGAGGAAGGTATTCGTAGTAGCTGGTGTAGGCAGGAACGGTCTTTTTCTTACTCCCGGTTCCGGTGGTGGTGGTGGCTGGTTTGCCCGTTGTGGGGTTTACATTCTGAACATAAGCCGGCCCGTCAGGAACAGTGGCGTTGTATTTGCTTCCATAATTGTTCTCGAGTGCCTGGTTTTGCGAATCAATATACTGATTGTAATATGAGCTATAGAAGCCTGCGCCCAAGGCAACGCCCAAGCTGTCGTTTTCACGTTTTGGGATGAGTCCCTTGTAGACCAGTCCCGTCTGGAAGTAGAAGGGCAGGGCATTGTTCTGAGGTGGTGTGAAACTGAATTCATTGAAGCTGTAGAGGCCGTTTTTGGAGGGTTTTGCGGGGTCGTCACTCTTTGCGCGGTAGAGTTGCTGATCAGCTTGGAGATAGAGTCCCCAGATCAGGTTGTTCTCTGAAAATGCGGTTGGTTTCTTTTGTCCCGCGACCCACGTGGTGGGAGTAAAGGATGTGTTATTCTGCCCCCAGATATAACTGCCCAGGGCATACTTGCCTTCCAGTTGGCTCTTGCCGAATTTCGGTTCCCATCCGATTTCGTTCACGTTGTAGAGGCCGTTCTGGTTGTAGTTGCCTCCATACCCATTGGGTTGGAATGAGGATGATCCTTGGAAATTAAACCCATGACTTGTGTAAGGGGATGCGACGTATTTGCCGGTTCCTCCCGTGCCATTTGCTTGCCCCTTTCCATTGATGGTACTGACCGTGTTGTTATAGCCGGCGGGCTTCAGTTTGCCCAAATAGGTCGGGGACACCGCTGTGTAGGGATAGACATCCGTGGGAGAGTAGGGGGATGAAACGGTTGCAGAGGTTCCTGAAATCGCGAGGTAGAGACCGCTCTGGATATAGGTATTCTTGAGTGGTTTGACCCTTAGTGTGCCACCCCAGGCAGCATAGGCGCTATTCCAAGGCGTTGGGCTTGTCGTATAGGAGACGTATTTGCCAGTCTTGTTGGAATAAACAGGTATGCCTGCGCCCGCCAATCCGCCAATACCCTTGGCCTGTGTGATATTGTTGTTTTCAAACATTTTGGAGAGAGGTTGCTGAAGGAACTGCTCATAGGGGTTTTCCCAACCGAGGTTGATGGTGAGGGCTTTGTTTGGAGTGGTGTACTCCAGTTGCTGGGTCATGATTCGCACCCCCTGATTCCCGCTCAGTACGGTGGGATTGAAGAGGTTGTACGTTCCTGCCGTGGCTTGCGGTTGGCCACCGTATCTGTCGCGCCAGTTTGATTCGGCAGTCAGGCCCTTGATGCCGAAGAGGGGTTCAAAGTCATACTGGAACTTCAGTTTCACTTCACCATCCCAGTTGCTCTTGGGTTGGTTGGGGAGTCCACCGGAGATTTGTCCGGAGTATAGCTCCTTGGCTTCACCGCTGACGCTAAAGCCGTATGTTTTTAGCGGTTGAGCCAAGCCGAACCATCCGTAGGTGGCGCCATTGGTCTGGGTCAGCCAATCTTGGAAAAAATTGCCGGAGGATGAGATATCTGCCGAATAGGCGATCGAAGCAGTCGTTATAAATGCCAAAAAAATGGCTTTTGGAAGGAAGATAGCATAGGTGAGCTTTCGAGGATGTCTTGGTTTCATAGGTTTGAAACTGGATGATTTAAAAATAGTAAGGAAGGCTTTTTATCACGATCAATAGAGTCGTCAATCAATTTATGAAAATTATTGACGACTGGAGTGATCGAAACGACTAGATCGCGAAGTCCTTGTATTCGGGACGGGCCACCTCGATGGGGGGCAAGAGCATTCCCGCAGCCACTGTGGCATTGGTTCCCGGTTCGATCAGGATGAAAGAGCCGGTGAGGCGGTTGGTCGCGTAGCCATCGAAGATCAGGGGTTTGGCGGTTTTGATCCGCACTTCACCGAGGTCGTTCATGGCGAGTTCAGTGATGCCCTCTTCCTTGTCGAAAGTTGAAATATTGATCCGATTCTCGATGGCTGTTACCGCGGCCTTTACCGTTTGGGTCGTGTGTTTGAGGAGATACTGTTTGCTGGGGGTGAGAGGACGTGGATTCATCCAGCAGATCTTGGCATGAAGATCCGAGGAGGATCCTGGAAGATCCTCGGCATCGACGATGACATCCCCGCGGCTGATATCGAGATCATGCTCGAGAACCAGAGTGACAGACTGCGGGCTGAAGGCCTCCTCGACGGCTCCATCAAGCGTCCAGATCTGCTTGATCGTGGAGCTGAAACCGCTCGGTAGAACCATCACCTTCTGGCCGACGCGGACAATTCCACCCGCAATCTGGCCGCTAAGACCCCGGAAATCATGAAGGTTCTTGTCCGTGGGATTGTTGGGCCTGTTCACCCATTGCACTGGGAATCGGAAATTATTCAGATTCCAGTCGCTCGCGATATGAATCGTCTCCAGATGCCCCAGCAATGTGGGGCCCGGATACCAGGGAGTGTGGGGCGAAGCGGTGACGATATTGTCGCCATTGAGGGCACTAACCGGAATGAACTTCACATCCTTGATATCAAGGCGTGGCAGGAACTCGTCAAACTGATCCTTGATTTCCAGGAAGCGTTCTTCACTCCAATCGACCAAATCCATTTTGTTGATGGCAACGACAAGATGGGGGATGCGCAGGAGTGAGGCGATGATGGCGTGGCGCCGGCTTTGCTCGATCACTCCTTGTCGGGCATCGATAAGGATGATCGAGAGATTGGCCGTGGAGGCTCCCGTGACCATGTTACGGGTGTATTGAACGTGGCCCGGGGTATCGGCGATGATGAACTTGCGATGAGGGGTCGCGAAGTAGCGGTAGGCGACGTCGATCGTGATACCCTGCTCGCGCTCGGCTCGAAGACCATCGGTAAGATTAGCGAGATTGATCTGTCCACCGCCGGTGATGTCCGCGGAGCGCTCTAGGGCCTCGATCTGATCCTCCATGAGTGATTTGGAATCATAAAGGAGGCGACCAATCAGGGTCGACTTGCCGTCATCAACGGATCCGCAGGTGTTGAAGCGGAGAAGGTCGACGGGATGAGCGTTGGGAGTCATGGCGGAAAAGTTAAAAAAGTTAAAAGGTTAGAAGGTTAAAATATGAAAGAGTGGAATGAAATGAGGAGTCGGTATCCGTCGTAACGTTTCAACCTTTAACGATGTAACATCTCTTAAAAGTACCCGGCTTTCTTGCGGTCTTCCATTGCCGCTTCGGAGACGCGATCATCGGCGCGGGAACCCCGCTCGGTGACTCGTGCTGCAGCGATCTCGGCGATAATGTCGTCACAGTTGGCTGCGGGGGACTCCACGCAACCGGTGCTGATGATGTCGCCGATGGTGCGGACACGGACAATCAGTTCCTTCACTTCCTCATGTGCCTTGGCTGGCATTAGTTCCGTATCGGGAACCCATTGGCCCCCTCGGCGGACGCAGCGACGCTTGTGGCTGAAGTAGATGGAGGGGACTTCGAGCTTCTCCCGCTTGATGTATTCCCAGACATCCATCTCCGTCCAATTGGATAGAGGAAACACACGCATATTCTCGCCTGGATTCAAGCGGCCATTGTAGAGATTCCAGATTTCTGGGCGCTGATTCTTGGGATCCCATTGCCCGAAGCTGTCGCGGAAGCTGAAGAAGCGTTCCTTGGCGCGTGCTTTCTCCTCGTCGCGGCGGGCTCCTCCGATGCAGGCGTCAAAGCGGAACTCCTCGATAGCTGCAAGCAAGACGGGGATCTGAAGTTGGTTGCGGCTGATTTGCCCGGGAGCCTGGACGGCGAGTCCTTTCTCAAGCGCTTCATCCACGGTGCGAACGATGAGTTTGGCACCGAGTTCCTTGGCGCGTCGGTCACGGAATTCAAGGAGTTCCGGGAACTCGTGGCCTGTTGCCACGTTCAGGAACGGAAGTGGGATGTCCGAAGGGCGGAAGGCCTTCTCCGCAAGTCGAAGCAGGCAAATCGAGTCCTTGCCTCCTGAGAAGAGTATCGCCGGACGTTCAAACTCCGAGGCGACCTCACGCATGATGTGGATAGCTTCAGTCTCGAGATAATCCAAGTGGTCCAAATGATAGCTTTTCATGGGTGATGAGATTTATGAGGCCAATTGTGCGGCCGATTTCGCAGCTGCGCCGCCCCATGCGGCATGCAGTCCGCATTCGCGCTTCTCGTCGGCTTTGGCGGGATCAAAGTAGTCCCACTCGTTGGGGAGCTTGTGATCGGCGAGGTAAGACTCCATGTCCGCATCGGAGAAATAAAAGACGGGACTGATCTTGAGGGAACCGAAGTTGGCATCTGCGGAAACGATATCGAGTTCGGAGCGGTTGGGATTCTGCACCTTGCGGAGAGCGGTGATCCAGATGGAGGGGGCGAGTTCCCGCATTCCGCGCTGGAAGGGTTCTAGTTTCATCACGGCGCTGAATTTCTTGAGTCCCTCCTCGTCCTCGGGAGTCGGGATGGGGCCGTCGATCGCATCGCGGTGCGCTGGGGTGATCTTGGGGAGGTAGGCCTTGAGATTCAGACCCAGGAGGGCTTTGACCTCCTCAGCATGCTTGTAGGTGGCAGGCCGGTTGTAACCGTGATCCACCCAGAGAACAGGGATGTCGGCTCGAGCTTGCGTGGCCAGATGGAGGACGACCGCCTCGTAGGGGCGGAAGTTCGTGGAGACGATGGCCTTGCCGCCTGATTCTTTTGACAGGGCGATGGCCCACCGGATGATCTCCAGCGGGCTTTTCTCCCGTTGTTCGGAATTCCAGGACGCGATCTGTTCTGCGGATACCTTCACGGATATTAAGCGGTCAAGCTACCCTTTAGCGTACCGATGCTATGGAAGGTGGCATCCGAAGGAAGGATCTCGCGGTCACAGAAGTCGCCGAAGCCTTCGCCTTCATTTCGCTCCTTAGCGTAGCGCTTGATGATCGGGGTGAGGGTGGAGACTGCGTCGTCAATCGTGATGCTCGGTGAGAAGAGGCGATTGAGTCTGGTACCGTTGTACTTCGCTCCCAAGTAAAGGGCGTATTTTCCGGGAGCCTTGCCGACGAAACCGATCTCCGCCAGGTAGGGGCGGCAGCAGCCATTGGGGCATCCGGTGATGCGGAGGCTGATGGCATCGTCGCGGAGTCCTGCTTCGTCGAGGACGCTCTCAAACTTGCCCAGGATCGACGGGAGGTCACGCTCGCTTTCTGCGAGCGCCAGACCGCATGTGGGAAGAGCAACGCATGAGAGAGCGTTCAGGCGGAGGCCTGAGCGATCGTTCTCTTGGGAGAGGCCATGCTTCGCGAGGATCGCCTCGATCTCGGCCTTTTTCTCGGCCGTAACGCCGGAGATGGTGACGTTTTGCGAGGGGGTGAGGCGGAAGTCTCCTTCATGGATCTCGGCGATCTCACGCAGTGCCGTCTTCATGGGCCACCCCTGGACGTCCTTGATACGTCCGCTGAGGATATGGAGTCCATAGAACCAAGTGCCATCTGAGCACTCGTGCCAGCCAAACGGATCCTCGATCGTCGTGAAATTGAAGGGGCGGGCAGGCTCAAGCTGGAAGCTGATGCGATTCTGGACTTCACCTCGGAACCACTCAATACCGCGATCCTGAATCGTGTACTTCAGGCGCGCGTGTTTGCGGTTGGTACGGTCACCGAAATCGCGCTGGGTTGTGAGGACGGCTGCGCCGACCTCGTTGACCTTGTCTGCCGGGATGAAGCCAAGGAGGTCAGCCAGGCGTGGGAAGGTCTCCGCATTGCCATGACTCATGCCGAGGCCGCCTCCGACAGTCACATTGTACCCGGCGAGTTTCCCATTCTCGACGGTCGCGATATAGCCCAGATCCTGGGAGAAGATATCGACGTCATTGGAAGGGGGAATGGCGAAGCCGGTCTTGAATTTACGGGGAAGATAGGTATCGCCGTACATCGGTTCGACCTCGGGTTCTCCGCCGGCAACGAGTTCCTCGTCCAGATAGATCTCGTGATAGGCACGGGTCTTAGGGAGGGCATAGTTGCTCCAGTTCGCCGCGTCCTCGTAGACCTGCTGGAGGATTTCCGAGCGCTCGGGATTAGGCGGGGCCATGACATTGCGATTCACATCACCGCAGGCAGCGATCGAGTCGAGCAGGACCTGATTCATCCCCTTGATGAGTTTTTTCACGTTGCCCTTGAGCACGCCATGGAACTGAAAGGTCTGGCGAGTCGTCAGTCGCAGGGAAGGGGAGGCAACGGCGTCAGCCAGCTTGTCCAGAACGATCCACTGTTTGGGGGTGGCTTTACCTCCCGCCAGTCGGACGCGAAGCATGAAGGCGAAAGCCTTCTCCTTGCCTTCTTTCTTGAGTGTGTTGCGAAGGTCGCGGTCATCCTGCATGTAGAGACCATGGAATTTGGAAAGCTGGTTGCTCTCCTCGCTGATATTTCCAGTCGATGTATCGGCGAGATCGGCGGCAATGTTCCCACGAAGGTGATGGGAGTTGATCTTGTAGGTCTCGTTGGCGGCGAGGGGTTTGGGAGTGGTGGTCTCGGTGCTCATGGAATTACTGGGTACTAGGAAACGGGTGATCGGTGATAGGGTCAGAGTGTTCTGAATAAAGACGACTTAAATGGTGGGCGTAATTTGATTGCAGTTCGTAAAATCTGATTCTGGTACTTCGGTTGAAAAGGATTCTTAAACAGAAAAAACCATTTTAACTGAAATCACTGCTGGGACGAGAAAAATAACACAAGATTCATTTTAAAAACTATCTGAAAGGTCGTTAATATCTCTTTTTTGCATGACCCGATAGCCTATTCCCTAGATCCTATAACCCATCCTCGATTACCTATCTCCGCGCTATGCCCGCGGATGGGCTGCATCATACGCACGCTTCAGTCGCTCCGTTGTGACATGCGTGTAGATCTGCGTCGTGGTCAGGCTTGCATGCCCCAAAAGCGACTGGACACTTCTTAGATCGGCTCCGTTGTCCAAAAGATGAGTAGCGAAGGAGTGTCGTAACTTGTGAGGGCTAAGTGTAGCAGGCAGGCCTGCTTCGCGAACATAGTTCTTCAGCAGGAGCCAGATGGAGCGATGTCCAAGGCGTTTGCGACTTTTGTTCAGGAAGAGTGGACCGCTCTGTATATTCGCCTGATGGCGGTAGTGGGAGAGAGCCTCCAGGGCGAGTCCCCCGACCGGGACGATCCGCTCTCTCGATCCTTTGCCCATGACCCGGACAGTCTCCCCGATGGGATCGAGATCCTTCACGTCGAGGGCCGATAGTTCGGCCAGACGGAGTCCCGAGGAGTAAAAGAGTTCAAGAATCGCCGCATCACGCACGGCCATCCATCCGGTGGCCTGTTTGGACTTAGGCTTTGCCGTGGGTTTTTCCATCAGCAAGCTGACCTGCGGTACTGTCAGGAACTGGGGAAGTTTTTTTTCAATTTTCGGCAGGGAGACTAGCTTGAGAGGGTTGGAGGGGATGAGATTCCTATCCGTAAGGTGATTGTAAAAGCTGCGAAGTGCCGCAAACGAGAGTCGGATGGTCGAGCGGGATCTCCCCCGTTTCATCAGGTCAAAGAGATAGGCCCTAAAGTCATCGGCCGTTGCTTCTTTCCATCCGAGCGAGGGGCGGAATTCATGAAATTGCGTCAGAGCCTGCCTGTAGGAGCGTAACGTCTGGGGAGAGTAGTTTTTTCCGTTGCCCAGATAATCGAGAAATTCCTCGGCGAGGGGATCGGACTCTTCCTCATCATGGAAGCGTTCCTTATTTTCACGACGAGCTCTCATAACATTCAATTCTAGTGGTGAGATGGACGGAGAGGAAGAGTCTAGGTAATAGGTTCTGGGAAATAGGGTGTGGGGATGAGTTGATCAGATCGTCAGATTTAAGAATGATGCCTCTCGATCCCCGATCATCTATTGCCGATTTTCCAATTTCTTAACTGACGAATTTCATGCCCGAGAGCCTATCCCCAATTCCCGATGCCCGATTTTCCATCGGATTCCTGCGTCGCGGATACTCCTCAACGGGAGGGGTTGAGGCCTATCTCAAAGGACTTGCATTTGGATTGATTGGCGAGGGGCATCGAGTCGTGCTCTTTGGTACCTCGGAATGGCCCGCGAGCGAATGGCCGGGCGGAGAAATTCTCCGGTGCAAGGGGGCGAGCCTGTCTGAGTACAGTGCTGAGGTAGCGCGGCAAAAGGCCACCTCAGGCGTCCGCTTTGATCTGATTCTCTCGGTAGAGAAGGTGCCCGGATGCGATCTCTACCGTACTGACGAGGGACTGCATCGGGCCTGGCTTTCCCAGCGTTCTCACTACATTTCGCTGTGGGCGAGGTTGTTTCAGCAGATCAGTCCCAAGCATCGTGAAAAGCTCCGTCTGGAGAGGCAGCTCTTCACGCCCGAGGCAACGCGACGCGTCATCTCCCTCTCGCATAAGATTAGCGGAGAGATCCGGGATCTCTACGGCTATCCAGAGAAACTAATCAGTCTGATCAGGAATGGTGTGCCTACCCGCTCCGTAACAACACTCAAGGAACGAACTCGTGCTCGCAAAGAGCTTGATATTCCTGGGGATGAAAAGGTCGTACTCTTTGTCGGTACAGGATGGGAGCGGAAGGGGCTTCGATTTGCCATCAGTGCCGTGGAGGCGCTGAATGACCAGAAGGTGAAACTCCTTGTTGCGGGGAAGGGGGCGACCAAACGCTATGCCTCTTCCTCCGTGCGCTTCCTCGGCGGAGTGAGGGAGATGACCATGGTCTATGATGCTGCAGATCTCTTTCTCTTCCCGACGCTTTTCGACCCCTTTCCGCTTGCGACACTCGAGGCATTGAGCGCTGGTCTTCCCGTGATCACCACGGCAGCCAATGGCGTCTCGGAGATTATGACTCCGGGGGTGCACGGGGAGGTGATTTCCGAGCCTTCCGATAGTGCGGCTCTCATTGCGGCCCTTCGTAAATGGCTCGGCATGATGAATGATCCTAACCAGGTGATTCAGGTACGTGACACATGCAACACCCTCGCCTCAGAGTTCACTCTCGAGCGAAATCTTAAGGAGACGCTGGCTGTCATCCGCGAGGTCATCGCGGAGCGGGAGTAAACTCTTAAGAGATCCGCTGGACGGAGACCTCGACGACCATCTTGCGAGTTCCCTTGCCGCGGAAGGTGCCTCCCACGGGACGGATATCGCCATAGTCACGACCAACAGCCAGCTTTACGTACCGGGTGTCGGATTCGCGGCGGTGTGTCGGGTCGTAGCCTTTCCATCCATAACCGGGAATGAAAACTTCCAGCCAGGCATGGCTGGCCTCGATCTCTCCCGGTAGCTTGTGCTGGTTCAGGAAATAGCCACTGACGTAGCGGGCCGGGATACCATGGGTCCGTAGGAGACCGAGCATCAGGTGAGCGAAGTCCTGGCAGACCCCCTGCTTCTTCTTGATCACCTCGGCAGCACGAGTATTCACATTGGTGGCAAGCGGGGTGTATTTGTAGTTGCGGTGGATGTATTCGCCGATCGCCACAGCATCATTCCAGACATCGCTGACTCCTCCGGGGAGTGCGTCGACAGCCTCTCTCCAGACATCAGCACCCAGGGAGACGAATTCTGAGGCATGAAGGAAGTCGAAGTGATGCTCCTTTACGGAGGGATCCTGCAGGCTCTTCAATCCAGCCTCGGGAACGGGGCCCCGAGCCTCACTGATGGTCTGAACTTCAGATTCAGCCAAGACTTCCAGGGATTCATGGGGCTGTGGCACGTCGAAGTAATGGACACAGTTTGCGTAGAAGTCTGGGTAGTCGCGCACCGAGGATGCCGGATCGATCGTGAAGCGGAAGTCCCGGCATTGCTGGAGCGTATCGGTGATCGGCTGGAGGCGTGCCTCGTTAAAGCTGTCCTGAACAGCTCCTTCATAGGTGTAGCGAGTGAGATGGGAGATTGAGAGCAGGATTGGTTCCGTCCAAGGACCCTGCACTCCCTTGACCTCCGCTGTGCTGGAAGATTGTGGAATCATTGCTGTTGCTGCATTTGCTGCTGATGAAGAAGGATCTCCGCCTGGGTATCGACGGGGGGATGATACATGTATTCCTGGTAGATGTGGTCGTCGAGGCGGTCGAGTGTTGTCTGGACAAGCTGGAGGAACTGATGGAGTCCATTGTTGAGAATCTCCTCAATCGTCATGAAGTTCATGTCCGAGAGAAGCTTCCCAAAGGCTCTCTCTTCGGGGCTCTTGTATTCGCGTCGCTCGTTGCCGCTCAGGCGGTGCAGATCCTGGTCTAGATGCTGCATGCAGGCCCGGATGGAGCGCGGGAAGGTGGTCGAGAAGATCAGGAACTCCGCAACCTTCTTGGGTAGGATGTCCTCGACATGGAAACGGCGGTAGGCCTCCAGAGCGCTGGCCGAGCGCAGGATTGCCTGCCACTGAGCCGCGTCGACGGCACCACCCACATCAGCCACGCTGGGAAGCAGAATATGGTATTTCAGATCAAGGATACGAGTGGTCTTGTCGGCCCGCTCCAGGAACTTTCCCAGGTTGATGAACTCGTATCCTTCGTTGCGGGTGAAGGTCGAGCCGGTGAGTCCTTGGAAGAGATGGGAGTATTTCTTGATCTGCTGGTAAAATTCATGGGCACCTGTCTGCCAGACCTCGCGCGCGTTGCTTGATTTCAGGAAGAGGTAGCACTCATTAAGCGTCTCGAACATCTCGAGCGATATCTGATCCCGTACTTGGCGTGCATTCTCACGCGCGGAGAAAAGGCAGGAGATGATGGAGTTCGGATTCTCCTCACTGAATGTCAGGAATTCGGTGACGCTTTCGCTGTCAGCTTTTTCATATAGCTTGAAGAATGTCTCCTCGTCACCGGCCGAGCGTAGGATTGGCAGCCAGTGCTCTTTGAGTTGCTCGTCGTTGAAATCGGCAAAATCGAGCATCAACTGAAGGTTGACGTCGAGCAAGCGGGCAACATTCTCCGAGCGCTCAATGTAGCGGCTCATCCAGT
Organism: Chthoniobacterales bacterium; assembly: GCA_036824855.1. Taxonomy (GTDB): domain Bacteria; phylum Verrucomicrobiota; class Verrucomicrobiia; order Chthoniobacterales; family UBA6821; genus UBA6821. Next base: position 12,928 of record DAISZK010000051.1, read on the forward strand.
AGAGGGAATTGGCCACCCGGGAGAGCATGACGAGGCTGTTGCGTCGGTTGGAAATCGGCTTCTGGGCCGTGGGGATGAGGGGTTCGCTCATGTGGAAAGAGGGTAAGGGAAGATAACGCTGAATTTAAGAGTCACCATGGAGGACCCAGGTATCTTTGGATCCGCCTCCCTGGGAGGAATTCACGACCAGGGATCCTTTGCGGAGCGCCACACGAGTGAGGCCACCGGGAGTGACGGTGATTTTTTCTCCGTAGAGAATGTAGGGACGCAGATCGACATGGCGGCCTTCGAATCCTCCCCCAAGATCAGAATTGCACCATGTGGGGTGACGCGAGAGAGAGATCGGATGCTGGGCAATGAAGTTCCGTGGATTGGCGCGTACTTGCTCCCGGAAACTCTCGATCTCCTCTTTGCTTGCCCAGGGCCCCATGAGCATGCCATAGCCGCCTGCTTCGTTGGCCGACTTCACCACGAGTTTCTCGAGATTGTCGAGGATAAAGACACGGTCTTCGGGTTCGCTTGCCAGGTAGGTATCGACGTTTGGCAGGATCGGATCCTCACCGAGGTAATACTTGATGATTTTTGGAACAAAGTAGTAGACCACTTTGTCGTCGGCCACACCGGTGCCGATGCTGTTGGCAAGGCTGACATTACCCGAGCGGTAGGCATGGACAAGACCTGGAACACCCAGGAGGGAGTCGGATCTGAAGACCGTGGGATCGAGGAAATCATCATCAATCCTACGATAAATCACATCGACGGGGACAAGTCCCGAGGTCGTGCGCATGTAGACGCGGGCATCCCTTACCACCAAATCTCGACCCTCCACAATGGGGATGCCCATCTGGCGAGCGAGGAAGGCATGCTCAAAGTAGGCGCTGTTGAAGACGCCAGGTGTCATCAGAACAACATTTGGCTGGGCGCCGCCAAGTGATGGGGTAGAGACGTACTGGAGGACCTTGCGAAGCTCTGCCGAGTAGTTGTCCACGGGTTGAACACGAGCTGAGCGGTAGAGGTCAGGGAATGCGCGCTTAAGGGCCGCGCGGTTCTCAAGCATGTAACTGGCTCCCGAAGGGCAGCGGAGATTATCCTCAAGCACCAGGTAGTTCCCCTGACGATCACGGATGAGATCGGTGCCGCAGATATGGACATAGATGTCCTTCGGGACATTGAATCCCATGAACTCACGACGGAAATGTTTCGCTCCAAGGATGTAGTGGGGAGGGATGACCCGGTCTTTGAGAATCTTCTGGTCGTGGTAGATGTCGTGTAGGAAAAGATTGAGCGCTGTGATGCGCTGGATCAGCCCTTTCTCGATGCGCTGCCATTCGGTGTCGGGAATGACACGGGGGACAAGATCAAAGGGGAAGATCCTCTCGGTTCCCTGATCGTCATTGTAGACGGTGAACGTGACACCGCTCCGCATGAAGGCGAGATCTACTGCTGTTTGCTTGCGGCGGTGCTCTGCAGTGTCGAGGAGTTGGAATCGATCGGCAACCCGCTGATAGTGGGGGCGGACAGTTCTTCCGTCATCCATGAACATTTCGTCAAAAAAATCTTCCGATTGATAGTTATTCAGGAGCATGGCTGGAAATGGTGAGGGCTATAAAAAGGATTTAAGGCGCGAGGCTTAGGCTGACTGTTATTAAGAAAGTAAACCTGAAAGCAAATTCTACGCCAAATCTGGTGTTGTATTAAAAAATCAGTTTTGCAGGAGTAACGTTTTAATCTTCAGTTCATAATCATCGCGAGCGTTGAGAGCTCGGAGACAACCCTTCTTGTCGATCAGCCAGAGGGTGGGGATCGTATTGATCCCAAAGCCGCGAGCAATCGTGTTGTCCCATCCCTTGCCATCGAAGAACGTCGGCCAGGTAATGTTCAGCGACTGCATGGCCGAGCGAAGGTCCGGGCGGTCGCGGTCGAGGCTTACCGTCACGACTTTCAGGGCCGGGACCTCTGCTGCATAACGTGAGAAGTATTGCATCCAGACAAGGCAGGGGGCTGATTCAGCAGACCAGAAGACCAGGGCGACGACATGCCCCTTTTCCTTGGAGAGATCGAACGCCTCACCATTCATCGCGGTAAAGGAGAGGTTAAGAGGTTTTTCGAGTTGGTCCAGTCGCTTCTTGTCGTCCTGCAGTCGGCGCATGAGAGGCTCCTCTTTGCAGAGGGAGAGGGCCTGCTCGATAAGCTTGGCTTTCTCTTCCGGGTGGTTGTCGCAGAGCGCTGCCGCCTCGGCTAGAAGTCGTGGTGCCCGTCGATCCAGGGGGAATTCCGTCGCAAAGAGGCGAGCGTAAGTGGTTGCATTCTCACGACGCTGATCGGCGGTATCGCCGAGATTCTGCCACTGGAGGGAGAGTCTGCGGAACATCGTCTCGGCGCGTTGGGAATCGTCGGGGGCCTGTTTTTCCAGGGCCTTCAGTTTCTCAAGTGCTTCGGTGACTGCCGGAGGATTGCCTTCCAGCGACGCAAGCTTCGCCTGAGCCACAGCCAGGCGCACGGAGGATTCGTAGGCATGAGGATCCTTGGGAGATTCCTTCAGAGATTCTTTGAGGAAGGATTGGTTGGCAGTGATCTGTGCCTCGAAATGAGCCTTCATCGCGAGCTTGGCCTTCCTGGGATCGGGAGAGAGTCGTGTGATGGGTTGGTCCAAATCGGTTACCTGAGACCAGTCTGCGTGCAGGATACCAAGAGGCAGAAAAGGGAACACGACGAGCGGTAGGAGCGTTCTTCTGAAAGGAATCATCATGGTGTGGA
>DAISZK010000052.1:0-15280 GCA_036824855.1 Chthoniobacterales bacterium
GCGATTGGTCAGCTCCTTTCCGAGCATCTGGGCCAAAGGAAGCGGGAAGTGGTCCATCTCCTGAAGATTCTTGAGGAGGAGCTCACGGAGGAGCGGGGTCGATCGGTGAAGGGCGATGCCTCCATCCAAGGTGATGTCTCGTCCGGAGGATTCGATTTCGGTAGCAGCGTGCTGCTCGTTGAAATGTTTGGTGACTTGCTCCCAGCTAAGGCCCTCTTCACCGGCGTTGCCCTCGATGCTTTTGGCTTCCTCGGAGGCTGGGGCGGATTCCTCGGCAGCGGATTCTTCCGTGGAAGTTTCAGCAGTAGTTTCGGAGGAAGTCTCAGTGGAAGCTTCAGCTGATTCAGTAGTAATGGCTTCCGAGGCAGATCCCTCGGCAGGAATCTCAACAGGGGGTTCCGTTGTTTCGACGACTTCCGACGAAGCCGCTTCCGCCACGGCGCCTTCGGTAATTTCTGCAGTAGTTTCTGGAGTTTTCTCCTCAATCGGTTCCGCGGCCGCTTCTTCCGTGACGGGAATGTAGACCGTCTTGGTGGATTGCTCGGTCTTCCACTGTTCGATCAGCGCTTCGTCGCGCATCATCTTGATGCGTGATTTGTAGACCTCGAACGGCATATTCTTGAAGCGTTCAGAATGGAGGGCAATCAGTCGCGAGGTGTACTCGTGATGGTTTGGGGGTCCGAGTAGGACTCCACTCATGCCGCACTGGGCAACCACGGTGAAGGCGCCCTTGGGTGCTTCGGTGGTGATGGAGGATTTTCGGTAAAACTTTCCAAGATGTTTGGAGAGCAGATGCGAGACCGCTTCCTTACGGGTCTGCCAGAGCGATCCATCGGTCTTGACCCGGAAGAGCTCGGTGGTCTCTTCACTCTCGGCCTGCAAGCGGACGCTATAGCGGTCGGAGAGTTGGACGATCAGGCGGGCCAGTTCAAAGAGGGGGTAGGCCTTGGCTCGGGAGCGGATTTGCTTGGCGATGCCCTCGATGGCGGCGAATTCGGGAACCAGCTGAAGCTTCCAGCCTTCCAAGAGCGGCTTGGGTGCGGTTTCTGGTCTGCGATCGCGCTCGTCGCGTGGTCCCCTACGGTCGCCGCGGTCATTGCGATTCCTTCCGCCCTCGGAACGAGAAGCTCCGGCTCCCGTTGGTGCACCCTGTCCGCTTGGTCCGCGATTCTCACGGGGGCCACCGCTGCGGCTTCCACGATTCTCCTGACCGGGACCACTGGAACGGTTCGAGCGATCGGGACGAGGACCCCTGTCGGGGCGTGGTCCGCGCGAGTCACGTCCGCCCTCGCGGTCGCGGCGACCACCGCCGAAACGCTCGGGACGATCTCCTTCGTCAAATTTTGCAGCGAGACGCGCTGTACTATCGGCAGTCTCGGTTGTCCACGCGGGACGGAAAATATCGGAGAGGTCGATCCCCAGAGAGGAAAGATCGGCGGGTGCTGTGGGGTCGTCGCTCATGGGAAAAATTAGGAAAGAGTCACGCTAGCATGAGAGGCATGGCTGTGGGGAAGCACGAAACACCGTGGACAGGTGACGATTTGGCGCAGTCGCTGTGCAGAGTCATGCTTTCCGTTCGATATCCATTACCTGCAGAGGAAGGAACTCACCGATTCCTTCAGGCGTTCCGGCACGGTGACCCGGATTCTGCTGGCCTCCTCCTCGTAGGAAGTTGAATGAACAATGCCCTCGCGGTGGAGCTTTGCCAAGATGTCGGGACGGCTATGCGGAATGAGCAGTTCGATTTCCCTGTTCTCGGAGCCGACAAGATTCCCCAGGTGCTCGACCAGCAGATCGAGTCCCTCGCCCGAGTGAACCGAGATAAAGAGTGCCTCGGGGTAAGCATTGCGGAGCATCGCCCGTGTGATGGGATCCTCGACCTGATCGATCTTGTTGAAGACCGTCAGGGTCTTCTTGTGATCGGCACCCAGGTCGGCGAGCACCTTCATCGTGGTGCCGTAGAATTCGAGCACGCGGGGATGGGAGGCATCGAGCAGGTGGACAAGAAAATCAGCCATGACGGCCTCCTCAAGGGTGGCGTTGAACGACTCCACCAACTGGTGGGGCAGCTTTCGGATAAACCCGACCGTGTCCGTCAGCAGGAGGGGCTGCTTGTTCGGGAGATCGATCTTGCGAGTCGTGGTGTCGAGTGTCGCGAAGAGTGCATCCTCAACCAGCACGTCGGCGCCCGTGAGGCGACGAAGAAGAGAGGATTTGCCCGCATTGGTATACCCGACGATGGCGACATTGGGCACAGGAGCACGCTTGCGGTCTTTGCGCTGGTTGGCACGGTTACGCCGTACTTCCACGAGGTCGCGCTTCAGGCGATCCATCTGCCCTCGAATCTTTCGTTTATCCTGTTCGAGTTGGCTCTCACCCTCGCCCTTGGAGCCGATGCCGCCACCCTGCTTGCCAAGGTGGCTCCATGCCCGGGTGAGCCTCGGTAGCGAATATGACATACGGGCAAGGTCCACCTGAATCTTGGCTTCGCGGGTTTGTGCGCGCGTCCCGAAGATATCGAGAATGATCTCCTGTCGGTCGATCACGGTCATCTTGGCCAGGGTCTCCCAGTTTCGCTGCTGGGCCGGGGTCAGCTCATTGTCGAAGATGATGACATCGCAACCGAGCTCTCGCGCATGCTCACAGATTTCCTCAGCCTTGCCCGAGCCAAGGAAAAGTCGGGCCTGCGGTTCGCGGATCTGCACCAGCTGCTTGCCGACGATCGGCACGCCGAGGGTGCGCACCAACTCACCCAATTCGTTCAGGAGATCCTCCGCATCCTCACGCGACTCCGCAACCGTGTGAGCGCCGACCAACAGGGCGCGCTCGACCATCTTATCACGGGGTTTGATTTCGAACATGAGTGGAAGAGGAGGCTGTTAGCGGTTTTGGCTCTAGGGTTTTAGGAGTAGTAGTTTCAGGAAGATAGCATGGTTTTTTCCTAAAGCCTAAAGGTCTAGAGCCTAGGGTCTTTTCTTTGGCTCGAGCATCATCTCCTCCCCATGCTCGAGATGCTCCCGGCACAGAGTAAAAAACTCCTCCTTGCTGCTGACGCGGCGAACAGCATGAAGGAACTCGGGATTGATTCCCTCCCCAATGAAATTCGCGTATTTCTTGATCTTCTGGACACCCTTCGGTTCGGGAATCGTCGGATCACAGACCGTTTCATAGAGGTCGTGGATATAGGCCAGAACTTCCCGCCCTGTGGGACGAGAGATCGGCTTGCCGGAAAAATGTTCTCTGATTTGAGAAAAGATCCACGGGTTGCGCACCGCGCCGCGCCCGATCATGAGACCCCGAGCATCTGTTTTAGCCATGAGGGTCTCGGCGTCGGTGGGAGTGGAGACGTTCCCATTTCCGAGAACGGGGCAGGGTAGTGATTCGGCAGCCATCCGGATCAGGTCATGGCGAATTCCTCCGCCATACATCTGAAGCACAGTTCTCCCATGGACTGTCACAAGATCGATGGAGTGTTTTCTGAAGAGCGGCAGGAGTGCTTCAATGGTTTTTTCGTCATCGAAGCCGAGGCGTGTCTTTACAGTGAACTTTCCAGAGATGGCATCACGTAGCGCCCCGAGGATCCCATCAATGCGGGGCAGATCGCGTAGCAGTCCGCCTCCCGCGCACTTGCGGTAGACCACAGGGGCCGGGCAGCCGAGATTCAGATCGATTGCCGCAATGGGATGTTGGCCCAGTTCCTTGGCAGTGCGAACCAGTGAGGGGATGTCGTTGCCGATCATCTGCGCAATGACGGGACGCCCTGTCGGATTTTGGGTGATTGAGGCGAGGATCGGTTTGTCGAGGCCCGAGGTTGCCGTTACCCGGAAATACTCAGTGTAGTAAAGATCCGCCCCGCCATAGCGCGTCATCAGCCGCCAGAACGGCAGGTCGGTTACATCCTGCATCGGAGCGAGTGCAAGCAGGGGCCCGTCTTGGGAGAGAAGATGATCGAGGGACTCCGAAGGGCTCATCTTTTTTTTGATCCTCGGGATTTCAGTTGTTCCTTGAGTTGTTCTTTCAGGGTCTTGAGGAACTCCATGGATCCTCGTCCCAGCGGACGTTGCGTAGGCCACGCAGCGACAATTTTCCTCTCCGGCTTCTCTCCACTCAGTGAGCGGTATGCCGGACGTGCCGTTTTCTCGAAGACGGCGGCCATCGCCGGGATCAGCGAGATGCCCATTCCTGCAGCGACCAGTGATTGGATGGTCTCGAGCTGGGCACTGCGGAAGCTGATCATGGGGCGAAGATCCCGCCGGTTGCAGAAGCCAAGAACCTGATCGCCAAGGCAATGACCCTCCTGCATCACGATCAGGCGCTCCGTCTCAAGATCTCGTGGGCTCAGCGTTCGTTTGCGAGCGAGCGGATGGTCGGAAGGGAGAGCTAGGAAAAGCTCCTCAATTAGCAGCGGCATCACCTCGAGGCGCTCCGCCTCGTCTCCCGCTAGAGGAAGGCTTATCAGGGCAAAGTCGATCTCGTAGCCATGAAGCAGTTTCAAGAGGCGTGAAGTCGTTTCTTCCTGCACGATCATTTCGACACCAGGATAGTTCTTCGCGAAGGCAGCCATGACTCCCGGCAGCAGATAGGGGGCGATTGTCGGCAGCACACCGAGCGTCACGGTGCCGGAGTTGAGGCTCTTGGCGTCCTCTGCCTCCCTCCGAGCCCCATCCACCTCCTCCAGAATGCGTACCGCCCGTCGCAGAAACGCCTCTCCGTGCGATGTCGGGCGTGCCTCCCTCTTAGTCCGGTCAAAGAGTCTCTCCCCCAGTTCCTCCTCGAGTTTCAGGATCTGTTGGCTGAGTGATGGCTGGGAGACATGACACTGCTCGGCCGCCCTGGAAAAATTCCCCATCCGTGCGACGGCAACGACATAGCGGAGTTGATGCATTTCCATAGGTTCTCCCTATGGTTATCACAGGTAACAAGTATTTCAACAATAGGTCATCGGCTCTATCATCCACACAAAACCCCTCACTCTTTCAATAACAGGAGACTATCATGACCACCGAATCCATGTGCCCATTTTCAGGCGCCATCCGTAAAGAAGCCATCACCGGAGCCTCAAATAACGCTGCTTGGTGGCCGAATCAGCTCAACCTCAAGCTTCTGAACCAGCAGTCCCCGCTGACGAATCCGATGGAAGAGGGATTCGATTATGCGGAAGAATTTAAGAGCCTCGACCTCGATGCCGTGAAGAAAGACCTTCAGGCGCTCATGACGGATTCGCAGGAATGGTGGCCCGCCGATTTCGGTCACTATGGCCCTCTCTTCATCCGCATGGCCTGGCACAGCGCTGGCACTTATCGCACCGGGGACGGACGTGGTGGCGCTGGCAACGGCAGCCAGCGTTTCGCGCCGCTCAACAGCTGGCCCGATAATGGCAATCTCGACAAGGCGCGCCGCCTGCTCTGGCCAATCAAGCAGAGGTATGGACGTAAGATCTCCTGGGCTGATCTGATGATCCTCGCCGGGAATGTTGCCCTCGACTCGATGGGCTTCAAGACCTTTGGATTCGCCGGTGGTCGCAAGGATATCTGGGAGCCGGAGGAGATCTACTGGGGTGCCGAGAAGGAGTGGCTCGCCGACCAGCGCTACAGCGGAGACCGAGAGCTTGAAAATCCCCTGGCCGCCGTGCAGATGGGACTCATTTATGTGAATCCCGAGGGCCCCAACGGCAATCCTGACCCGATCGCCTCGGCGCGCGACATCCGTGAGACCTTCGCCCGGATGGCGATGAATGACGAGGAAACCGTTGCCCTCATCGCCGGTGGACACACCTTTGGTAAGACCCATGGAGCCGGCCCGGCCAGTCATGTCGGTCCAGAACCTGAGGCCGCCCCCATCGAAGAGCAAGGCTTCGGTTGGATCAGCAACTTCCGCAGCGGCAAAGGACCCGACGCGATCACCAGCGGTCTTGAGGTCACCTGGACGCAGACTCCGACAAAGTGGAGCAATTACTACTTTGAGAATCTCTTCAACTACGACTGGGAACTGACCAAGAGCCCCGCCGGAGCCCACCAGTGGGTGGCCAAAAATGCCGCCGATGTGATTCCCGATGCTTTTGATAAGACGAAACGTCACCTGCCAACGATGCTCACGACGGATCTCGCGCTGAAGGTTGATCCGGCCTACGAGAAAATCTCCCGCCGTTTCCTCGAGAATCCGGAGGAGTTTGCGGATGCCTTTGCCCGCGCCTGGTTCAAGCTGACTCATCGAGACATGGGGCCGCGTGCCCGTTACCTCGGAGCGGATGTCCCCGCCGAGGTGCTCATCTGGCAGGACCCGATTCCGGCTGTTGATCACCCACTCATTGGCGAAGCCGAGATCGCCGATCTTAAGAGCCGTATCCTCAATACCGGGCTGAAGATTTCCGAACTGGTCACGACCGCCTGGGCTTCCGCCGCTACCTTCCGTGGCAGTGACAAGCGTGGTGGTGCCAACGGAGCCCGTATCCGCCTTGCTCCTCAGAAGGATTGGGTCGTCAACCAGCCTGCTCAACTCGCCAAGGTCCTCAAGGCGCTGGAAACTGTTCAGGCCGAGTTCAACGAGGCTCAGACGGGTGGCAAGAAGGTTTCGCTCGCCGATCTGATCGTCCTCGCAGGGGGTGCGGCCATCGAAAAGGCTGCTAAGAATGCAGGCCAAGAGGTGAAGGTCCCCTTCATTCCGGGCCGTATGGATGCCTCCCAGGAGCAGACCGATGTCGCCTCCTTCGCCGTCCTGGAGCCTGCCGCTGATGGATTCCGAAACTATGTCAGGAAGGGCGCCGAGAGCTTCACCGCGGATCTTTTGATCGACCGGGCCAACCTCCTCACGCTCACCGCTCCCGAAATGACGGTTCTCATCGGTGGCCTGCGCGCCCTGAATGCAAACTTCGATCACTCCGAACATGGTGTCTTCACCAAGCGACCCGAGTTCCTGACCAACGACTTCTTCGTCAATCTCCTCGATATGGGAACGAAGTGGACCAAGTCGGCGGCCATGCCATCCGTCCTGGAGGGTCGTGATCGGAAGACCGGCGAGCTTAAGTGGACCGGAACCATTGCCGATATGGTCTTTGGTTCGAACTCCCAACTCCGGGCTCTTGCCGAGGTCTATGCCTGCTCCGATTCGCAGGAACTCTTTGTGAAGGAGTTTGTAGCGGCTTGGACGAAGGTGATGGAGCTCGACCGTTTTGACCTCAAATAATTGAGGCGGACGGGATTTTTGCGCCGCACGGTGTTCCTGTTCGCTTGCTGTAGTTCACTACAGCAGCGCTCAGGCGCCTAGCGTGGCATCAAAACTTCCGTCCCCTCGAAAAGCTGCAAGTATTCAACACCTCTGCGTCTCCGCGTCTTTGAGGGAGATCTAAAACGCTGCGGTATTAGTGATGATGGCCGCCGGGGCCATGAACGTGGCCGTGCTCGATTTCCTCGGCAGTTGCCTCACGGACCTCGCGGATGGTGATGTGGAAGTGGAGGTTCATGCCGGCTAGAGGATGATTTCCATCCAATGTCACTTTCTTCCCTTCGATCTTGGTAACAACGACGATCTGCTCGCCCTCATCATGGGAGGCTTCCAGCTGCATTCCCTCCTCAAGTTCATCTCCCCCCTCGATCTGATCGGCATCAACCACGGCGATCTTCTCAGGATCGATCATGCCGTAGCCTTCTTCGGGAACGACACTGATCTTAAACGAATCCCCCGCCTTTTTCCCCTCCATGGCCTTTTCGAGGCCACGCACAATCTGGCCTTCGCCCTGCAGGTAAGCAAGAGGGCCCCCGTCTTTTGAGGAGTCGATGATCTCCTTTTCATCGTCGGTGAGGGTGTAGTCGAAGAGAACAACGGAGCCTTTGGTGATGGTCATGGGAATGAAAACTGGAGGTTTGATGGTGGAAGAGAGACTGCGACGGCACACTAGGTGGCCCCATGGCAAAGGCCAGCGAAAAGGGTGATCGGCGATTCCTTATTCCCTAAGGTGCGCCGTATCGCTCGACGACACGGCGAATCGCCTTGGCCTTTCCGGTTTCAGGATCGACCTCAACCAGTACTCCGCAGGCCATGATGGGACCGCGAGCCACGGGGAACTTGGCTGGCATGGAGGTGAGGAACTGCCCCACCACGGCGTCACAATCGCGCCCCAGAATTGAGTTCTCCGGACCGCACATCCCTGCATCACAAAGGAATCCGGTGCCGCCGGGGAAGATCCGCTCATCGGCAGTCTGCACATGGGTGTGGGTTCCGACGACCAGCGAGACTTTACCATCCAGGTGACGGCCCATGGCGATTTTCTCGCTGGTTGTCTCACCATGGACATCGACGACGATCACTTGTGTCTCTTGGCGCAGACGCTCGATTTCGGCTGAGGCGGCGAGAAAGGGATTCTCCAGAGGATTCTTCATGAAGGTCCGGCACTGCACATTCATGACGGCGATCGGCCCATGGGCCGTGTCGAGAACGATGCTTCCTCCACCGGGCGTGCCTGCGGGATAATTGATCGGTCGGAGAAGCCGGGGTTCGGTGGTCAGGAACGAGTAGATCTCTTTCTGGTCCCAGATGTGATCTCCGGTGGTGATGACGGCGACACCGCTTCTCATGAGATCGATCGCCAGCTTCGGAGTGATACCGCGACCAGCCGCCGCATTCTCGCCATTGACCACGATGAAGTCGGCGTCACCGCGTTCCAAATAGAGCTCGGCGGTCCGACAGGCGGCCACGCGACCCGGTTCTCCGACCACATCGCCTAGAAAGAGGATTTTAATCACACAGCGGTTTTTATCGAAACAAGCACCCGGGACGATGTAAAAATGCATCTGCGTGAAGAAACTGTCCCTTCCAGTCTGTCTGCTTCGCCTCTTGGTGCTCCCGCTTCTGTTGCTTGTAATGCCAGCCGGCAATGCTGCTCTTCTCAGTCCACTGGCCCCCCAGCCGGATTGGGGAACCCTCCAACGTTATGCGGGCACGATCACAGCGACTGATTTTGAGCGCCTTCTTCAGCAGGTCTATGTTCCGGATGGCTCGTGGCGACAATGGATCTTCCTCACTCCAACGCAGGCAACGATCATACCCCATCAGGGAGCGGCACCCATCATCCTGCCCTTGGCTTCATCAGGGAGTGCTACCAAGTCTCCACCCCGCTTCTGGAAGGAACGCAGTCAGCGTTCGCCTCAGCCCGGAAAGCCGCTTGCCGGACTCAGGATTGCAATCGATCCGGGACATCTGGGAGGAAGCTTCGCCAAGATGGAGGCACGCTGGTTTCAGATCGGTCACTCCAGGCCGGTCGAGGAGGGAGAGATGACGCTGATCGTGGCCAAGTTACTCAAGCAACGACTCGAGGCGATGGGTGCGGAGGTCTGGCTTACACGAACGAAAAACGGTGCAACTACTCCTCTACGTCCGGGAAAGCTCAGGAATGCGGCAGCAAGTTCCCTGCAGGAAGGGGGCGTACCACTTTCCTCAACCCGTTTGGAGTTCGAGGCAGAGCGGCTGTTTTATCGCGTCGGCGAGATCCGAAACAGAGCCCGCTTGGTGAACTCCGTGATCCGCCCCGATCTCGTCGTCTGCCTGCATTTCAATGCCGAGGAGTGGGGTAATCCCGAGCGACCGACCCTCACCGACAAGAATCATCTCCACCTGCTCCTCTCGGGGGATATGTCGGGCAATGAACTCCTGCATGAGGATGAGCGCTACACCATGCTGGTGAAACTGCTCGGAGGAACTCATCACGAGGAACTCGGAGCCTCCGAGGCCGTCGCGCGCTCCCTGGCCACAGTCACCGGCCTTCCTCCCTTTACCTACCATAGCGCCAATGCCATCCCAGCCTCATCCAACCCCTATCTCTGGGTTCGCAACCTTTTGGCCAATAGACTCTTCGAGTGCCCGGTTGTCTACTGCGAGCCGTATGTGATGAACAGCCGCCCTGTCTTCAACAGGATCCAGTTGGGGGATTACCTCGGCCGCCGGAATGTCGGTGGTGTTTCCGAACCAAGCATTTACAGGGAATATGCCGATGCGGTGGCGCTAGGGCTTGCCGATTACTATGGAGGGGCGGCAAACTAATCACCATGAAGACCAAAGTCATCGCCATCGCCAACCAGAAGGGTGGCGTCGGAAAAACTACCACTTCGGTCAACCTGGCCGCTGCCATCGCCGAGTCAGGGCACCCCGTGCTCTTGCTTGATCTCGATCCTCAAGGGAATGCCTCCAGTGCCCTGGGTCTCGAGACTGGGGCAGGAAGCAGTCTTTACGCCGCAATGGTCGGCGAGACCCCGATGGAGGATCTGATCCAGGAGACGCGCCTTGCGAATCTCGCCGGCATCCCCGCGGACCTCGACCTGGCCGGTGCGGAGATCGAGGTCGCCCGCATGGAGGGTCATCTTGGTCAACTCCGCAATGTGCTGGAACCTGTGCGCAACTCGGGCCGTTTCGAGTTCATCATTCTCGATTGTCCCCCCTCGCTTGGCATCCTGATGACCAATGCCCTGAGCGCGGCCGACGAGCTTCTCATCCCGATCCAGTGCGAATACTACGCCCTCGAGGGGCTCGGCAAGCTGGTCAGCGTCATGGAACAGATCCGTGAGTCCGGCGCCAACCCGACTCTAGCCATGAGCGGACTGCTGATGACCATGCTTGATGTCCGCACCAACATCAGCGCCGCCGTTGTGCGTGATGTCCGCGCTCACTTCGAGGAGGTCGTCTTCAATGCCGCCATCCCCCGCTCCGTTCGCATCAGCGAGGCTCCGAGTTTCGGAAAGACCATCCTCGAGTATGATCCGAAAGGATCTGGAGCAACCGCGTACCGAGTTCTGGCGAAGGAATTCCTCGACCGCCAGAAACGCGGTGTCTCCTTCGTTGGAGCACCCCAGCGAGGGGAATAGAGTTAAAAGGTTAAAACAGTTGAAGCGTTAAAACGTTCCGACTGAACTTTTTCATGCCCCTTCCGTTTTCCTAACAGTCTAATAGCCTTCAGTCTAAAACCCTTTCTCGAATGATCGACGTCCTTTCTCTTTTCAAACAGACCGGAGCCCTGCTCCATGGCCACTTCATCCTTCGCTCTGGTCTTCACAGTCGGGAGTTTTTCCAGTGTGCCCTACTCCTTCAGGATGCACCCGTGGCAGCTCAGGTCTGTGGTGAGTTGGCGGAAAAGCTTCGCCCTTTTCACACGGAGGTCGATGGGAAGAAACCAACAGTTGTCTCTCCGGCCGTCGGCGGAATCATCGTGGGACAGGAAGTGGCGAGGCACCTCGGCACCCGTCACATCTTTGTGGAGAAGGATGGGAATGGAGGCCTTGTGATGCGTCGATTCGAGATCACTCCCGGTGAGCGGTTCCTTGTTGCCGAGGATGTCGTGACCCGTGGCGGACGTGTTCAGGAGACCATCGATATCATCCGTAATCTGGGTGGTGTCGTGGTGGCGGCAGGATCCATCGTTGACCGGAGCGGCGGCAATCTCCCCGACTTCGGATGTCCCTTTGTCAGCTTAATCCAGATGACGCCCGAGACCTTCCCGGCTGATGCGCTCCCTGAAGATCTCGTCGGTATCCCCGCCGTGAAGCCGGGGAGCAAATAAGCGCTCACTGTTCTGAACCCGTTCTTCCGATTCCTAACCTTCATCAGGTTTTCGCACACGGTCTTTGCATTGCCGTTTGCCCTTGGGTCGATGGTGGTCGCCGCGAGTTCCACGGGAGGATGGCCCGGAGGGAAACTCTTTGGGCTGATCCTGCTCTGCATGGTCTTTGCGCGTACGGCGGCGATGACCTTCAATCGCATCACTGACTGGGAGATCGACAAGCGCAATCCTCGGACTGCCGGACGTCACAAGCTTCTTGGTCGTACTGCGGCGATTGCGACCTGCCTCGTCAGCGCCTTGCTATTTTTAGCCACGACATTTTTTATCAATCGGATCTGCTTCCTTCTCTCCCCGGTGGCGCTCGGCATCATCTTTCTTTATTCCCTGACCAAGCGCTTCACCCATGCAGCGCAGTTTTTTCTAGGGCTTGCTCTCTCGGTTTCTCCGGTTGGAGCCTGGCTTGCTGTCACCGGCTCGTTTGCCTGGCCGCCGATCATTCTGGCAGCGGGAGTGCTCTGCTGGGTGGCGGGATTCGACATGATCTATGCGACGCAGGATGTGGAGGCGGATCGGCGTGAGAGCCTCCGCTCGATGGTCGTCTGGCTCGGGGTTCCCAGTGCTCTGAAACTGGCCGGATGGTTGCATCTGCTGATGCTGATCGGTCTGATCGGCTTTGGTCTCTCTGCCCATCTCGGCATGATCTATTTCCTGGGGCTGATTCCGGTTCCTATCCTTTTGATTTATGAGCATCGCATCGCGCGGACGCTCGACCTTGGAAAGATCAACAAAGCCTTCTTCGAGACCAATGCGGTGATAGGATTACTCTTTGTCGTGATCCTCGTGGCCGACCGAATCTGGAGATTTTAATTACGGTTCCCGATCTGATTTTTAGACGAACTTGGCATTATTAGCCCAAGAGAACGAACCTGAGGAGATATGTACGACAGCTATCTCGTCAGCCAACAAACTTCCGAAGTGATTATAGATATCGATGACGCCGGCGCCTCCAGAGAGCGTATGGTATCCAGTGGCGCCTGCGTAGGAGCCACCAAAGTTATGGAGCTGTAAAGTATCCCCACCGCTTCCACCAATGAAGTTGTAAAGTACAGCCGTGTTTGCATGCCCATTTCCGTAAGCATTATTCGTATCGTTTGTCGCGGCCATTACGAAGAGATCAGAGGCAGTTGCTCCACCAGAAAGCGTGTCGCTAGTTGTGTTGGAAGCTGCTGTTCCCGAGGCAAAACCCTGCAAAGTGTCATTGCCCATGACAGCTGTGAGATAGTTAGAATTGGAATTGCCGATCAGGCTTGCGTTGGTACTACCCGTATAAACCAAATTATTGACTCCGCTTACCAAGGAGGAACTCAGGTTAAAGTTGACGGCGCTCCTGATCACACTGCCGGAACCGGTATCGATGATCCGATCATTTGTGCTCGATACAATGTAGGTATTGCTACCAGCTCCGCCGTTCAATGTATCCATGCCACCTCCGCCATCGGAGAGCGTGTCATTTCCTGATCCACCCGCGATCGAATTGGATAGTGTATTTCCTGACAAGGAGGGATTCCCCAAGCCCGTATATACAAGGTTATTGACTCCGCTTACCAAGGAGGAACTCAGGTTAAAGTTGACGGCGCTTCTGATCACACTGCCGGAACCGGTATCGATAATACGATCATTTGCACTCGATACAATGTAGGTGTTGCTACCGGCTCCGCCTATTAACGTGGATGATCCATTACCAACAAAAGTGTCATTAAATGCGCCTCCAATTAAGTTATCGCATCCAAAATCGGCAGATAGGTTAACTGGGCTTTTCAACACTGATGCATCTATAGTGTAACCAGTGGATGTGGTATATATTGACGAACCTACAGGTGCGGTAAGGACTCCCCCTGAACCAAAAGACTTATCTAACTCCCCATTGTTATAGTAATGGGCCAACCCCTGTTCCGATCCATTCCAAACTCCGTATAGGAAAGATCCGTTAAAACTTTGAAAATCGGCTGTTTCACTATAACCACTTGGAATGGGAATAAAGCCTCTATTCAAATCAAACTGCCCATTACTTAAAAGATGTACTAATCCCCATTGATGACTCGTCTCTTGAGTCACCAGAAACATAACGCTACCATCACTAAGAGGAGGGTAAGAGCCAGATTGAAATGTAATATTGGGAGGGCTAGCAATTAAGCCTCCGCCAAAGCTAGAGGGTGTTCCGTTAGAGTTATAGCCTAGCCAGCCTTGAGAGCTTCCGTAGTTATAATAAACTCCAATCAGCAAATTAGTTCCTACTGTACAAAACTCGTTATCTATGATATAAGTTTCTGGAAGAGTAATATAGCCAGAACCTCCGGAGAAATTAGTGTCTAGAGTGCCTGAACTGCTGTAGTGGACAAAAATTGGAGAATTCTTCTCATTATTTTTAGTTGCATTAAGGGTTCCGCCCAGGATGAGAGAGCCATCAGAAAGAACTAGATTTACTCCGTTTAAAGTGGTTCCGGATGGGATGGATATTCTACCATTCGTTCCAAAAGTAGTATTGAGGTTACCGTTACTTGTGTAAGCAAATCCAACCGTTTTTCCAGTAGACTTTTGAGTTGCTGAGAGAAGCAAAACGCCATTCGTCAAACTTTGAATGTTAGTAATATTATAGTCTAATGGGATTGACAGGACCCCCGAGGCACCAAATAGGGATGTATTTCTAGTCGTAGTCGTTTTGGTCGGATCACCTGATCCTGCAGTGTTATTATAACTTAACAGCACGGAGGAGCCAGTTGCTATGTTGGTAGCGGAATAAAGAACTAATTGCGTCGTTATTGATGAGTTTCCCGAACTGGAAATAATGTTGGTAGTTCCAACAAGACCTGTGAATGTGTATCCTGCGGGAGCTATGATTTTTCCAGAAATACCAAATGCAGAATTAAAGCTCCATAATGGTGATTGGTTATTGGAGAGATTGTAAAGAATGCTGCTGCCGGAAAGAGTTCCCGCAATGGTAATCGACCATCCGTCCGATGAGTAACCTCCGGAAATTTGAAAGCCTGAGGGAAGTGGCACATACTGAAGCGAACTTGTTAGTCCGAACTGTCGCAAAGTCCATGTATTTCCAAACCAATCATTTTCAATTTTATAACTGAATAAGGCTTCTTGACTCGTTCCGGATATCAAACCTGATACCAAAGCTGAACTATTATTATTACCACCACAAAAAGCAACTGGAGCTCTTGATGGGTCAAAAGTCGCTCCTGTAGGTGCTGTCAAGTATCCTAAACCATTGACTGTAGAGTCAATCGATCCATCAGCATTGTAAACCAAAAGAACATATGTCGATCCCTTGCGGCCCGTAATAAGATACTGACCCGTGGAGAGTTGGTTGGAAACAAAAGTTGGCGCACTTGCTGAAAGTCCCGTCGAAGACGTGAAGCTTATCCCTGTCGGGGGAGATGCAAAATTGGGAAGCGTACTAGCCATTGTCAGTTGGTTCTAAAGTATCATCCAAATTTTAAATATAACTTAGACATTTGTTGTCCTGCGTCAACGTCATTTAACGGGCATTGCGGGAATTTCGACAGGAGCGCTGGGAGGAGTGATCGGTTCTGGTATCGATGCAGGAAGAGCTTCCGATGAGGAAGGCGTGATGGGGAGAGGCGTTGCCACGGGTGCTGGAGTAACCTGCGGCACTGCAATCGCCGGAGTCGATAAAGGAGTTGGTGTGGGGGTTGGTGTGGGGGTTGG
>DAISZK010000090.1:0-5327 GCA_036824855.1 Chthoniobacterales bacterium
CCCCTGCGTCAAGATGTCCAAGGAGGATATCGCTGATCTTGCGGCTCTCATCGAGAAGACCCCCTCCATCCAGGTGACCCTTGATCTCACCGAGAGCAAGGTAACCACTGATGATGTTGATTTCGTAGCTGAGTTCACCCTTCCGGGACATGCCCGTGAGCCCCTCATGAATGGTCGCTGGGACTCCATCGCCGATCTCGTCGATGGCCTTCAGTATGTGAAGGCTCGCGTGGCTGCGGTCCCATACCTCGCGTCGAAGTAGAACTCGCATGAACGGCGGCGTTATCCTTCCACAGGTGAAGGACGCCTCCCTTAAGGACATTGCTGGGGATGGATCGGAGATCCCCTTCCTGAGTCGGCGTAATGCCTTGGAATGCCTCCTCGGGGCCTTCGGCGTCTTCACGCTCTGCATGATCGGTCAGGAGTTCTACAAGGTGGCTGGTACGCTGGCTGCTCCACTCTGGCCCTCCAGCGGACTGGCTCTTGGGATCCTGCTTCTGCGAGGATGGAGGCTCTTCCCGGCCATCTCCTTGGGAACGATTGCTGCGACCCACGCCTTCGGGGACAATCCGATCTTCTCCATCGCAGGTTCCCTGGCGAACACACTGGAGTCCTTGATAGGATGGTTTCTCATGGTCCGAGTGTTTGGTTTCTCGAACTCAATGGCTCGGGTCCGCGATCTGATTGTACTGATGCTTGCAGGTGCTCCGTGGGGCACCATGGTGAGTGCCATTCTTTGCACGCTCGGATTGGTGGCGGCAGGCGCCGTAAAAACGACCGGAATCCCGTTATCATCTCTCCTCTTCTGGACAGGCAATGTCCTGGGGATCCTAGTCTTCACACCGCTTTTCCTGCGCGTTGCACAGCGATGGAGCGAGGGAACGTTGATCCGGACATCACTTCGTGATCTTCTCTGGACCACTCTCCTCACCATAACGGTCACTGTTGGATTCAGCATCAAAAACACCGCACACTCGGGCTTGATTCCCCTCGCCTACCTCTCCTTTCCTCTTTTGGTCTGGCTTTCCTTTGAATGGCGCCGTGATGTCACCCTTGCTTTGGCTCTGGTGACAGTTTTGATGACCGCATTTACCGCTACAGGCCATGGCCCACTTGTGCGCTTCGATCCCATGGCCACTTATGGCGAGATGACGATTTTCATCATCGTTTATGCTCTTTCGAGCCTCATCCTCATGGCCGCCAGCGAGGAGACCCAAGAAATTTACACCCAGTCACTTAACCTCAGAGTTTCCAGCGTCAAGAATGAGGCGGAACTCCGTCTTATCCGAGCCAACCTTAACCCTCATTTTCTCTTCAACAGCCTTAACTGCATCAAATCCCTTATCACCGAAGATCCCGCCAAGGCTAAATATGCCGTCATCTCCCTCTCGGAGATGCTTCGCACCTCCCTGCGATTGACCAAGCAGGAGAAGGTCCCTCTGCGTGAAGAACTTGCCATCATCCGTTCCTATCTCGAGCTCCAGAAAATCCGCCACGAACAGCGTCTCGACTGCACTATCGATGCGGATCCGTCATCCCTCGACTACCTGATACCTCCCATGATTTTTCACCAACTCGTCGAGAATGCTGTCAAACACGGTGTCGAAAGCCTTCCCGAAGCCACACCGATCAGGATCCGTTGCGCGGTGGAAGGAAGTGGCCTTTTGTTGAGCGTCGAGAACACCGGACATCTTGACTTCGGATACGAGTCGGGTGTGGGACTCCATTCCATCAAAGAGGAGTTAGCGGCACTCTACGGCGAGAAGGCGATTTTGGGCCTAAGGCAGAGCTTGAATCACTCCGTGGTAGCGGAAATACGTCTCCCCGTCGAAGTCTAGCCATCACCGCAATCTGACGTCTCTTTCTCCATGCCTTCTCTGATTTTAAATGAGTTGCCTCGGGATCTCGCGATCCTGATTGTCGAGGACGAGCGCCCTGCTCGCTCGGAACTCAAGCGTATGCTTCTCTCACTCGGAATGCGAGGTGAGATCCGGGAAGCCTCCTCCGCAACCGAGGCACTCTCCTCGGCCAACTCCTCACGTCCTGATCTCATCCTGCTCGATATCCAGATGCCGGGAGGGAGCGGCTTTGATCTGCTGAGGCAACTCGGTCCTGACCATCCTCCCGTTATCTTCACCACAGCTTACGAGCATTTCGCCGCCAGAGCCTTTGAGGAGGAAGCTGTCGACTACCTCCTCAAACCCTTTGACGAGAAGCGCCTTGCCAAGGCACTTGCACGCCTCCCTAGAACAGAAAATCAATCACCTTCCCTAAGTAAGGGAGACTCAATATTGCTCAAGATTGATGGTGAATGCATCCTCCTCCCTGTGGAAAGCATCGACCTGATGGTAACAACCGGGAATATGACGGAGGTCTTTTGGGGTGGCAGCAGAGGGAAGGTCAATAAACCCATGAAGTACCTCGTGAAGAAACTCGATTCCACGATGTTTTTCCGGGCAACCAGGGATCAGTTGATTAATTTAAATAATCTTGTCTCCCTACGGACAAATGCCGAAGGACTGGTGGAGGCAAAACTTCCCCACAAGCGTCTGGTCACGTTTTCACGACGTCAGAGCGTCCTCTTCAGGAAGAGCCATAAGATCTAGGGCTCCATTGCAAAAAAACCTCAGCGCCGTATTATCATGACTAGTTACATAAGCAGGTGTCTCTGCTTACCGCTCGCCTCTGTTCACGTCCCGCAGAAGGTCCGGTAGGGTTCTCCTCCGGGCGACGGGGCCTCGCGGTAGGGTTGATTCGCAGCTGTTTCCTCGAATGGTTTTGCCAGCACTTCGCACAGTCGGTGAAGAGGCGTTAGATCGCCGGATTGGGCAGCTGCCAGTGCCTCCTCAACCCGATGATTGCGGGGGATAATCACGGGATTGGCACGTCGCATGATGTCGACGACTTCCGTCTTGCTGAGTTGCTGACGCATTAGGCGAGCCATCCATCGGTCATGCCATGCATGGAAGGCTTCGTCTCTCTGGGAAAAGGCACCATCGAATCGCCCTGTCTCAAGGGACTTGGTCATTGCAGCAAAGGTCGAAGTGAAGTCTGCTCCTGCATCCTGCATCCAATCCAGGATCCCCTTGGTTAGTTCCGAATCCACCGCCTCTTCCGTGATCAGGCCGAGCTTTGCACGCAACCCGGCCTCATGATGCGTATGGATTAGCTTCGGATACTTGCCCAACGCTTCCTCGGCAGCAGACACGGCTTTTTCCTGGTCAGGATCAATCAAGGGGAGCAATGCCTCAGCCAATCGGGCAAGATTCCAATGCGCGATATCGGGCTGATTGCCATAGGCGTAGCGGCCATTACGATCGATTGAACTGAAAACGGTCGATGGATGGTAAGTATCGAGGAAGGCGCAGGGACCGTAGTCGATGGTTTCCCCGCTCAATGCCATGTTGTCGGTATTCATCACGCCATGGACAAACCCCACGCACATCCACCGGGCTATCAGCTCGGCCTGTCTTTCGATCACTGCCCCGAGCAGGGCCAACGCCTTGTTTTCGACTCCGAGAAGATCCGGATAGTGCCGCTGAAGCGTGTACTCGGTGAGCGCCTCGAGAGCGGCGCGATCGCCCAGGGCACTGGCATACTCGAATGTCCCGACGCGGATGTGACTGGCAGCCACGCGCGTTAGGATGGCTCCAGGGAGCATTTCCTCGCGATAGATCTGCTCCCCTGTTGTGGCCACAGCCAAACTGCGCGTGGTCGGGATACCTAGAGCGTGCATCGCCTCGCTGATGATGAATTCACGAAGCATCGGACCTAAGGCGGCCCGCCCATCGCCACGACGGGAATACGGGGTCGGCCCAGAACCCTTGAGCTGGATGTCGAAACGCAGGCCCTGCGGCGCGAGATGTTCCCCGAGAAGAACCGCCCGACCATCCCCGAGATTGGTGAAATGCCCGAACTGATGACCCGCATACGCTTGGGCGATCGGATCGGCTCCTTCCGGAAGACGATTCCCCGCAAAAATCTCCCCACCCGCTACTCTAAGGGCGTCAGTATCAAGACCAAGATCCGCAGCCAGCTTCTCATTCAGAATGACCAGATTCGGATCGGCCACCGATACCGGATGGACACGGCTGTAGAGCGCCTCCGGTAATCGGGCGTAGGAGTTGTCAAACTGCCAGCCTTCTGGGTTTTTGGGATCAGCCTTTGAGATATTCAAAAATTTTTTAGTTCGAAGGAACGGAATCCGGAATTGGATAGGAATTCCCAGCTACTTATCGCCAAGGATCTCAGCAATTTCCTTATTCGTAAGAGCCGGGATTTTAAGTTCCTTGATCCCAGAAATCGGAGGGCTTTTCAATCGCTTTTCCCCGTGAACAGGAGTCTCCAATCGGCACTCCACGAAATCGATGACCAATTCATTGAACGTCATATTGCGCTCTTTCGCCACTTCCAAAGCTTGATGGTAGAGTGGATCAGGAATCTCAACTGTGAAGCGCATGCCTTAATCTGCGTCTTTTTGATCAAAACTGTCAAATGCGGTCAGAAGAACGAGTCAGCAACACTGGAAATTGGGATGGGATGATGATTTGCCCCCCTTGATGTTCCAGAATTGATGAATTACCATTCTGACATGACGATCACCCTCGATCAGATTGTAGAGGAAGTCTCCCTTCTTCCTGATGATGTTTCCGCTGAAGTCATCGAGCGAATTTTGATTCGCCGCCATGGAGGGTTCGATCAGGGAGTTGAAGAAGCTTGGAAATCTGAAATCTCTTCCCGGTTACAGGAAATCCATTCCGGCCAAGTCGAGGGTATCCCTCTTGAGGAATCATTGAGTCGTGCTGCACATCAGATCTCTGCGTGAAGGTCATTCTTCACCCTGAAGCCGACGCCGAACTCAGCCAAGGCGTCGCCTACTACGCCTCCATTGATCAGGTACTGGGGGCAAGATTCTTGGAAGAGATCAAAAGGCTCATCGGAGAGATTTCGCTACATCCGAAGACCTTCAGACAGTTTGATCCCCCTGCGCGCCGCCATTTCAGCACTTGGTTCCCGTATGGTGTCATCTATCTAGAAAAACAAGATCAGCTCTGGATTGTTGCCATCATGCACATGAAACGACATCCGGGATATTGGAAGACACGGACGCAATCATCTTAGCTGCATTTGAGAGATAAGATCCGTACGGAATCTCCTTCTCTTGATCACGCTTGTGGCAAACCTCTTTCCTCACAGACTGTAACTGCGACTGCAGACCAGTGCCACCACACCCAAAACGGCAAGCAGGGAACCGATCAGGGCACGGAGAGTGGTGACCTGACCCCAATGTTGGGACACATCAAAACTGAAGTTCGGATGGTATTGGT
>DAISZK010000053.1:0-14993 GCA_036824855.1 Chthoniobacterales bacterium
GCCATTGCCCTCAAGAAGGCCGCCCTCGCCGCCGCCAAACTCTAAGAGGTTAAAATGTTACACCGTTAAAACGTTACAACGCACACAACCTCACCATCGCAGAATTCACCTTTTCACATTTCAACTCTTCTAACCCTTTTAACCTATGAGCTCATTTACCGATTACAAAGTCGCCGACATCTCACTCGCCGAGTGGGGTCGCAAGGAAATCAACATCGCCGAGAAGGAGATGCCCGGTCTCATGGCCATCCGTGAGAAGTATGCCAAGGAGAATCCTCTCCAGGGTGTGCGCATCACCGGATCACTCCACATGACCATCCAGACGGCGGTCCTCATCGAGACCCTCACCGATCTCGGTGCCGATGTTCGCTGGGCCAGCTGCAACATCTTCTCAACCCAGGATCAGGCCGCCGCGGCAATCGCCGTGACCGGCGTCCCCGTCTTCGCCTGGAAGGGCGAGAGCCTCGAGGAATATTGGTGGTGCACCTACAAGGCCATCTCCTTCGATGGTGGCAAGGGTCCCCAGATGGTGGTCGATGACGGTGGCGATGTGACGCTTCTCCTTCACAAGGGCTACGAGCTCGAGGAAGGCGACGACTGGGCCAACACCCCCTCCTCCAACCACGAGGAGCAGGTCATCAAGGACCTCCTCAAGCAGGTTTACAAAGAGAACCCCACCCGCTGGCACGATATCGTGAAGGAATGGCGTGGTGTCTCCGAGGAGACCACCACCGGTGTCCACCGCCTCTACAAGCTTCACGAGAAGGGCAAGCTCCTTGTTCCCTCCTTCAACGTGAACGACTCCGTCACCAAGTCGAAGTTTGACAATCTCTACGGCTGCCGCCACTCCCTCGTCGACGGACTCAACCGTGCGATCGACGTCATGATCTCCGGTAAAGTCGCCGTGATCTGCGGCTACGGGGATGTTGGCAAGGGTAGCGCCCAGTCCCTCCGCGGACAGGGTGCCCGAGTCATCATCACCGAGATCGATCCGATCAATGCACTTCAGGCTGCCATGGAGGGTTACGAAGTCACGACGATCGAAGAGACACTGGGTCGAGCCGACATCTACGTCACCACCACCGGTAACGTCGGCGTCATCTCCTTCGAGCACATGAAGCGCATGAAGGACCAGGCGATCATCTGCAACATCGGTCACTTCGACAACGAGATCGAGGTCGACAAGCTCCAGGCAGATAAGACGGTCAAGCACACAAACATCAAGCCCCAGGTTGACAAGTATACCTTCCCGAACGGCAACGAGATCTTCCTCCTCGCCGAGGGACGCCTTGTGAATCTCGGCTGTGCAACGGGTCACCCGAGCTTCGTCATGAGCGCCAGCTTCAGTAACCAGACCCTCGCCCAGCTCGAGCTCTGGAAGAACCGCGAGACCTACAAACCAGGCGTCTATGTCCTGCCCAAGAGGCTCGATGAGGAAGTCGCCCGTCTCCACCTCGATAAGATCGGCGTCAAGCTCACCCAACTCACCAAGGAGCAGGCCGAGTACCTCGACGTCTCAGTCGAGGGACCGTATAAGCCAGCGCACTATCGTTACTAGGTCGATAGGCTAAAACTTCAAAGCCCCGGTCGCTAAAAAGGTGGCCGGGGCTTTTTTTGTTTTATCTAAGGATGTATGTTTAAGGGGCCTGAGTTATTTCGATGAGCGGTTCTCTTTGCCCTTGATCACAATTTTAACTCAGTCGAGATTCCCTATGGAGAAGAGTAATCACATAACTCTTTGATTCTTTTCTTCTACAGCCCACAGAAGGCACGTGGCGCTATCTCCTCGACCATGTTATTAATGATACATCATACGAGCATTTCTAGCAGAGTTGAGCTGATCCCAATCCCAACCAAAACACCCCCCCTCAACCAAACTCCGACTTAAAGTCTGGGGATAAGCCCAGAGTCTCTACAGCATCGACGCACGCCCATGAAAGTTATTCGAAGCTGCAAACAGATAGGAATCGATATTAGAGATGGGGTTAAGTGTACTGTGCGGAGGCTCTCAGGAATGGAGCCGTGGATTTTTCGTGATGTACACTCTCCCATTCTGCGTCTCGGGAGTGGAGATGGAGCTTGGAGAGTAGCCCCCCATGCGATCAGACAAGGTGGTATCGTCTATTCAGTAGGTGTTGGTAAAGATATCGGATTCGATCTTGAAATGATTAGTCGCTACGGTGCAGAACTTCATGCTTTCGACCCAACACCAATCTCCCAGAGGTGGCTTGAGACCCAGCAGTTGCCCGCAGGATTTCATTTTCACTCCATAGGATTAGGTTCTCAAAATGGAGAGGTTCGATTCGAACCTCCTCGTAGCCATGGAATTTCATTCACCTCTGATCCTGAAATGCTTCAGGAGCCTTCAAAGCAGACGTGCATCGGTCATGTTTGCCGATTGGAATCATTGCTCCAGAAGCTACAACACTCTAGAATTAATCTACTTAAGATCGATATCGAAGGAGCTGAATATCAAATTATCGACGACCTCATTACTTCAGCCGATCGGATTGATCAGCTACTCCTTGAGTTTCACCATCGCATGCTGGGTACACGTGATGCCGTTAATCTGACGCGCGATGCTATCCATCGATTACGCTCTGCAGGATACAGAGTCTTTGATGTGTCTCCCCGTGGGATAGAGGTCGGGTTTCTAGGTCCAAGAACCGCCGCCACTTAGAGAAAGAGTCGTAGTGAGTTCTAGGTAATTTTTCATGAAACCATAGAGTGGGATTGGAGGAATTAGCTCGCTGCAGAGCATTCCTATCTGGCTACTTTACTATCGACCCCACGGGCTTTTTTGTGGGTCTAGTACGTTATCCGTTGACGCCTTGTGGAAGGAGGTGAAAGATATCGATTGTCCTACTACAGCTATGAAACTTCCATCCTTCATCTCCCCTCTGCTTCTCTTAGCTGTCATTTACCTCATTGCTTCGCCGTCTCATCTCAATGCCCAGACCGTCACCTGGGGAGCCACAGGGCTTCCTCCAGGGATGACTGTCACGAATTCCGGAACAAACGCCGTGAAGATTACCGGCACACCGACTACTCCGGGAAGCTACATTGCCATCATTTTCCCAAAGATCGGCAATGTCGTCGGTGATATGCAGTCGGTGCCCATCACCGTACTACCATCTGGTGTTAGCCTTCCTATTTATTATGGATATACACGACTGACCACGAATGGATCAACTTTCAGCCCACTTGCCGGTGGAAACGGTTATCTTTTCGGCTCTTACTACTCAGGAAGTACGAGTTATCCACTCTTCACAACCAACGGTACGACGTTTACTCAGCCAGCCTTCCCAAGTGGTGCGAATCCATTTGCTAACGGAACTTACTATTCTCAAGCAGCTATCGCTGGTTCCCGATGCCTTGTTTGCGGCAACGGAGTGATGGCCTACAGTGACAATCAAGGAGCTTTCAAAGCTCTGCCGTTGCCTAAAGGGATTATGGATCAACAAGGATATTATTCAGCTGTTTCTGGAAATGGAATAGATCGCTTTTTTTATGCTTACGCAAACAGCAGTTGGAATGGAACTAACAATACCTATTCAATTCAACTCTATAGCATGCAGAATAGAACAACGAATTGGACCTCACTTGGCACCTACAATCTACCATCAAACATCATCGCTGATTACGCACCACATGTCTCTGTTGCAGTGAATGGGAGCCTCCTCGTTATGGCTATCGAAGCAAGTAGTTACCCAATCCTTTTTTTATTTTCATATGATGGAGGGAATACTTGGACGGTCAACAATTCCAATCCTGGTATCATGAGCGTGGCCTATGGAAATGGGATGTTCCTCGGAACAGGGAATGAAGGCGTCTGGAAATCAAGCAATGGGATTAACTGGACCCAGACCGGCAACACTTATCTCGGTAATATTATTTACTCAGCTCCAGAAGGTTGTTTCTTTAGTCAGTATAATACCATCACAAAGGATGGATTATATTGGATGTCTCTTGGACCCGGAAATTATCCATGGAGTAATAACAATTTAGGCCCTGTATCAAGTGGAACTAGATTAATTTTTAACTCTTCAGGGCAACAACTCTCTACCACTTATATACCGTCGTTTTATGCCTCTAATCCCCACCTGCTGAATGTCGGTACGGCAACCAGCTTCACCCTGCAGCTAGATTCAGCAGGCTCGGGATCCATTTCACAGTAATGATGTCGGCTTGGCCGACCTTGGATGTCATCCTGTGCGGGAGATGAGAAATGATTTTCCGTATCTCCCACACGTTACGGCTGACATTGGTTAGTATCGGCCTCTTGGTTCTCATGGGTATTGTTTTTGGACAGTGCCTGCATTTTGATTTCGTCCGCCTTGATGATGCCGAGAACATAATTGATCAGAGTGCGGTCACCTCGGGTATATCAGTCAAGGGTACAGTCTGGGCCTTTACCCACACGCAGGTCTTTCGCTGGAGCCCCCTGACGACACTCTCCCGACAACTGGATTGCCAGATGTTTGGACTATATGCGGGGATGCATCACCTGACCAATCTACTGATCCACGCAAGCACGACAGTCTTGTTATTTCTCGTGTTGGAATCAATGACTGGGGGGCTGCTTCCTAGCGCATTGGTTGCAGCGATCTTTGCCATCCATCCACTCCATGTGGAGCCAGTTGCCTGGCTCAGCGCACGAGGTGAACTTCTGGCTACCTTTTTTGCGATTCTTACTCTTGGTTCATACTTTCGATACACTCGCGATCCCACTTCAAGGACACGCTATGGAGCGGTCGTTCTCCTCTTTCTCTTATCCATGCTATGCAAACAGAGCTTGGTCACACTCCCGTTTATTTTACTCCTATTGGATTACTGGCCGCTTCAAAGAATGAATTCTAAGGCAAAGGGCCGTGATCTTTTGCTAGAAAAGGTTCCTCTACTACTGATTGCTATTATCGGCTCCATAGCAGCTTTGCTCGCCCAACACGGGATGACAGATCGCTGGGGTGAAGCCCTCCCCATGCTTACCAGAATCGGCAATGGTATTGTGTTTCTCTGTTACTACCTTTGGAAAACGACGGTTCCGCTTGGACTGGCATTTTATTATCAACCTGTCCGTCTTGGATATCCGATTTGGTTGATTTGTCTCTCTTTCCTTCTTTTGCTGTCAGTCTCTTTTTTGGCAATCAGGATGAGAAAAAAGACCCCCTATTTTTTGGCAGGGTGGTTTTGGTTTCTGATCATGTTGATTCCGATGATAGGAATCATCCATACGGGAAGTGGAGCGCATCCCGACCGCTACGATTATCTCCCAATGGTCGGCATCCTGATTGCTGCTGTTTGGCCTTCAGTAGCATGGAGCAGGTCATCGCATCTCCGTAAAAGAGCTTTGTTCCTTACTGCGTCAGCCATCGTGGCCACTCTCGTACTGGCATCCAGAAACCAGGCGGCGACATGGAAAAATGAGGAATCCCTCTGGTATCACTATCAGGAATGCGTGGATAAAGATCCCGGCGATCATAAAAAAACGGGCACAAACTTCCTATCGAAAGGCGATCTGGAGGGAGCTCTCAAAGAATTCAGAGCAGCATTGTCTTTGGATCCGGAAAATCCAAAGACGATGATCCTTGTTGCCCAATTACTCTCTATTCAGGGGGACACAAAAGAAGCCGCAGACCTTTACCGGAAAATCCTCGTGATTGATTCGAATAATGCAGAAATACACTACAGGCTCGCATCACTTTTGGCACAGGGAGGGAACTATACAGAAGCTCTTTCAGAGATTAAAAAATCCGTTTTCATAAAACCGCAAAATCAAAGTTATCAGAAATTCTACCAATCGCTGAAGATCTATACTCATCTGTCTCCATGAGCGGGCGACACTTATCAGCGCCCCCCTCCGGCAGCAATGCTCCTAGGGTATACTGCGGCAAAGAAAACACAGAACGTCAGAATATTATCTTCAATGGCACAACAGATCCCTCGATGGAGTCATCCAGAGATTTAAACTACAGAAAATCGAATAGCCGACTAGACCTACTATCTAATTCAGGCCCACCAGCGCAGCGATAAGAAAAATACTCCAAGCACAGGGCAACGACGCCCCTCGCGAAAATCCCAAGCCTCGTTTCTCTGGCGAGGTGATTTTAGATAGAAAACAAGGCGTGTGAGTGAAGAGCCCCAACAAGGCGCAGGGATTTTGATGCTATGGCAAGGCGGCCAAGGTAAGCCGTAGTAGTCCTACGGCGACCGCAGGCCAACACAGCCAGAGCGCATAAGAACAAGCCTACCTACTTGATCGCGGTCCAGACGCGGTGCACATCATCATGCTCCTCGAGAGCCTGAAGAAACTCTCCCGCCTCGGCGCGCTGTTCATCGGTAAGGGTTGGGTAATTTTTTGCAACGTAGCCGATCTCGCTGGTGACGACCTTCCATCCGTTCTCCTTGAGCCAGGTGGTGACTGCCGCCGTGGCAGTGCGGTCGGTGATGAATCGCGCCCCCTTCTTATCGGCAGGGATGTCATCATTCTGCTCGTGATTCAGGGCCTCGACTTCATTGGCTCCAGCCTCGATGGCGGCTTCCTCGGGATCGAGGGAAGTATTATCGGTGTAGGCCTCGACGAGTCCCACGTTATCAAAAAGGAACTTGTTGCTACCCGGCGTACCAAGTTGTCCCTCGCGGAAAAGAACGCGGATCTCAGGGGTCGTGCGGTTGGTGTTATCGGTATAGACCTCGACAATCAACGGCACCTTGTGAGGGGCATATCCCTCGAAAACAATATGGTCGATGACCGCCTTCTCCCCACCGATCCCGGCGCCTTTATTGATCGCACGGTCGATGACATCCTTGGAGACGCTCTCAGCACGCGCTTTTTCAAGAGCGGCGAAGAGGCGGGAATTCGTGGCGGGATCGGCACCACCCTGCCTTGCGGCAATGGTGATTTCCCGGACGAACTTGCCCGTCGACTTTGATTTCTTAAGGGAAGCGACCTCGCGCTTCGCAAGCAGCCATTGACGACCCATGATGAATAGGGGGGTGAGAAGGTTAGAAAGTTAAAAACAGAGAAAGGGGAGGCATCAAGGAAATCGACAACCCATCGCCTGATGCCCCCATATTCTGGATGATTTACTCGTCGGCGACAACAGGCGTCGAGCTGGCACGCTTGCGGGCCGTGGCGTCGAGAAGCTTCTTGCGGAGACGGATGCTGAGCGGAGTCACCTCGACATACTCATCGGGGGCGATGTACTCGAGCGAGCGCTCGAGGCTCATCTTGAGAGGAGGCGAGAGGGAGACACCCTTGCCGTCTCCCGAGCTACGCATGTTGTTCAAGGTTTTTGCCTTGCAGACGTTGACCGGCATGTCGTCTGCGCGGGAGTTCTCACCCACGATCATTCCGACATAGACATCATCCTGAGGAGAGACGAAGAGACGTCCGCGCTCCTGGATCTTCTCCATCGAGTAGGCCATCGCCGTTCCAGCCTCCATGGCGATCAGAACGCCGTTGTTACGGGTCGGGATCTCACCCTTGTACTCGGCATACTCCTTGAAGATATGCGACATGATACCGGCACCCTTGGTCAGGTTGACCAGGTCGGTTTCAAATCCGATAAGTCCGCGGGTCGGAGCCTCAGCCTGAACGGTGACGCTCTTGGTCTTGTGATCCATGTTGACGATTTCGGCCTTACGACCGGCAAGGCTCTGAAGAATGTCGCCGAGATTATCGGGGGGTACATCGACATAGACATTCTCGATTGGCTCGAGAAGCTTGCCACCCTCACCACGCTTGTAGATGACCTCAGGACGGGAAACGAGAAGCTCGAAGCCCTCGCGGCGCATCTGCTCCACGATGACGGCGATCTGCATCTCTCCACGGGCCTTGATCTGGAAGTGACCGGCTAACTCGGTCTCCTTCACCTCGATCGAGACATTGGTACGGGTCTCACGGGTGAGACGCTCCTTGATCTGACGGGCAGTAACAAGCTTGCCCTCTTTGCCGACGAGTGGTCCATCGTTGATGCAGATCTTCATCGTGATGGTCGGAGGATCGATATCGACGAAGGCGAGTGGCTCGCGGGTCTCGTTATCGGTGATGGTCTCTCCGATGTAGGCCTCCTCGAAGCCACAGATACCAACGATGTCACCGGCGCTGGCTTCCTGAAGCTCGATCTTCTGGAGTCCTTTATGACCGAAGATGGCTGTGACCGGCTTTTTCTCTTTTTGCCCATCCTTGTGGATAATGACCACCTGCTCGCCGAGCTTGACCTTGCCGCTGATGATGCGACCGAAGGCGATACGACCGAGGTAGTCGCTGTAATCGAGGTTGGAGACAAGCATCTGGAAGTAGTCGACGTCGGACTTCTTCGGAGCGGGGATGTGCTTGATGATCGCCTCATAGAGTGGCTCCATCGTGGTGCTCTCCTGATCGATCTCGTTCTTGGCAAAGCCGGCCTTCGCACTCGCGTAGACGACAGGGAAATCGAGCTGCGTGTCGTTCGCACCGAGTTCGAGGAAGAGCTCGAAGACCATGTCGAGAACCTTGTGCGGGTCTGCGTTTTCACGATCGATCTTGTTGATGACGACGATCGGCTTGAGGCCGTTCTCCAGAGCCTTCTTCAGCACGAACTTGGTCTGAGCCTGGGGGCCACCGAAGGCGTCCACCACGAGAAGCACGCCGTCCACCATCTTCATGATGCGCTCGACCTCACCGCCGAAGTCGGCGTGACCCGGGGTGTCGACGATATTGACGTGGAAGTCATTCCACTGGAATGCGGCATTCTTGGCCTTGATGGTGATTCCCTTCTCACGCTCGAGATCCATGGAATCCATGATGCGAATTTCCGAAGCCTTGGCCTCGTTGGCGCGGAAAGTGCCCGACTGCTTGAGGAGCTGGTCGACGAGTGTTGTCTTCCCGTGGTCGACGTGGGCGATGATGGCGATGTTGCGAATATTATCCATGGTCTTTTAAGTAGCCGGTTACTATCTCCATACTGATTGCCCATGTCAACGAGGCATGGCATTTGCTACGAGATTGTCACCCATGAAGATCCTCTTCCTCCAACACGATCCTCTCGATGGACCGGGTGCCCTGCTTGAGTGGGCAGAGTCCCGGGGGCATGCCGTGTCCTTCTGTCTAGTCTGTGAAGGCCATCCCCTACCCCCGATTGAAAGCTTTGATCTGCTGGTAAGTCTTGGGGGGCCCATGGGTGCCTATGAGGAAGAAAAGTATCCATGGCTGGCCACTGAGAAAGAGTATCTGCGTCGAGCTGTCGCAGCCGGGAAGAAGATCCTCGGGCTCTGCCTAGGATGCCAACTCTTGGCAGATGCCCTGGGAGGAAAAGCATTTCGCCACACTTGTAAAGAATTCGGCTGGCATCCGATCGAGCCTCTTGCCGAGGGAACTGCGTGGTTCGGTTCAGAAGCTCCTTTCAAAGCGTTCCAGTGGCATGGTGACACCTACTCCCTGCCATCGGGGGCGGTACAACTCGCGCGGAATGAAGCCGCTGAGCAACAAGCCTTCCTTCTCAAGGGTCCAGCAGGCAATCAAGTCCTCGGCCTTCAGTTTCATCTGGAATGGACCGAGCAGATGGCACGCGAGGCCCTCGCAGAACCGGGCGTCGCACCTCTCAAGTCACCTTTTGTTCAGACGCCGGAGGAAATCCTAAGCGACTTATCCCTCTTCGAATCCGCCAAAGAGCGGTTCTTCACGCTCATGGACAAGTTAATCGCTTAAAACTGGTGCACCCGGCGAGGGTCGAACTCACAACCTCTTCCTTCGGAGGGAAGCGCTCTATCCAATTGAGCTACGGGTGCCCGAAGGCAAAAATCTGAGGGGAAGCAGCGACCGGGTCAATCCTCGTTTGCCTCGTTTCAAAAGAATGGTCTGAAAACAAGATCTCTGGGCATAAAAAAAACGGCCGGATGAATCCGGCCGTTTCTTGAATGGATCCTTGTAAGGCTTAGTTCTTGGGCTTGATCGGAGTCGATGCAGGGGCCGCATTTGTCCCACGAGCTGTCTGCTGGGCTTGAATCTGCTGGGCAAGATTCTGAACAGCCTGCTGGAGGTCGACGAGAGGCACCCATCCAATGAGGTTACCATTCTGTCCGGTGGACTTGTCAGCGAAGGAAGCAGCATTCAAGAGGCGAGCCTCACCGGTCTTGGTGTTCCACTGGACCACGGAGTCAACCTGCTTGTCAGCAATGGTTATCTTGGCCGAGATACACTGGAAGGTCGGTTGCTCGACGGCAGTGGTGCTCTTATCGTTGCAACCAGCCAATACGAGAGAGGCTGCTGCGAGAAGGGTGATGGAAGATAATTTCATGACTTTTTAATTTAGGTTTGGATTCCGAAAAATGCAACTTGAAATGAATAGTTGATAAAGGAAAGGGCTTTATTTCATCTTGGTATCGATCAATTTGGAGATCTCGATCTCATTCAATGTCACAGGATTCTGTTGAAGCAATTTAGCAAGATAAGCCTTGGCGATGAACTGAGCCTTTTCTTTGCGGAGTTCGTTAGTCAATGGGATCTTAACCTCGTCGAGAGTGGCTGTGTAGGGCTCCTTGACTTCAAGAACGCGAATGATGTGCCAACCATCATTCATGCGGATCGGATCACAGGTTCCATTCTTAGAGAGTGATGCGACTGCATTGCGAATCTCTGGCTGGATCTGCGTTTCTCCAAGTGATCCAAGATCACCACCACGCTGCGCACTTGTAGCATCTTCACTTTGTGCCTTCGCCACGGAGTTGAAATCTCCGTTCTTGAGAGCCTTCTGCACAGAATCGAGCTTGGACTGCGCTTTCTCTTCGGAAGCCTTGTCAGCTCCCTTGGGGCATGCAATGTAGATCTGAGCTAGATGGTACTGCTTGGGTACCTGTAGAGCATTGTTCTTCTTGAGGGCGTTGTAGGCAGCTTCCAAGTCGGACTGAGAAGGGAAATCTGCCGGAGGAATTGCCAGGGACTGAAGATACGATTGGGTGATGCTCTGCTGTCGAATACGCTCAAGCTGGGCCGCAACTTGGGGTTGCTGGTCCCACTTCTTGGAAAGGGCCTCCTTGAAGACAAGCTGCTGAACGATTAGTTCTCGAACGAGGTTATTCAGTGCAGAGGGATCTTTCGAGAGGAGAAGTTGATCGCGAAGAGGCAACTTCTCGATGAGAGGCTTGATGTCGTCAGCCTTGACCTCGCTATCGCCGACCTTGGCAATAACCGTGTTGTCGGCTTTTGTCGGAGTGCTAAATCCGAGGAGAGTGAGGGCGATAAGTGGGATGATTTTAAGAGGATCCATAATGTTGTGAGTGACTTTTATTGGAGTGCAAAACCGGGGTTTATGTTCAAAAAGAATTTAGTCTTGCTTCTTTGTGGAGCTGGCAGAATCGCCGCCCTTCTTAGTGGGTAAGTTATCGGACTTGATGGTCTGGTCGGTTAACTTGTTCTGATAGTCCTGAAGGAGAGTTTGGAATTTCACTTTTGTAATGCCAACAAACGGTTCGCGGGCCGAGATCGCAGTTCCAAGGCCAAACTGTGCGTAGCGGTCGAGAACCTCGTTACCGAGGCGGTACATTTCGGCATTCTTGACCTGCTGTTCGGCAATCCTGCGATCGAGTAGAATGATCTTGGAGGCGAGTTCGGCACGCTTTCCCTCCGTTGCCTTGGCGTAATCGGCGAGCTTCGCATAACCAAGCTTCCACTTACCGAGAGACTCGGTGAGGTGATTGATCTGAAGATCGTCTGTAGCGAGCTTGGTCTTCAGATCATCAATGGTCTCATCAGCAGTTTTCTTGTCTGCCGTTGATTTCTTTTTCAAGGCATCGAGGTCTGCTTGGAGTCCCTTGATCTTTTCCTCATCGTCGGCAAAGGCTGCTTGGGCGGTAGCGAGCTTGGTATTTGCATCGCGAAGCTGGATCATGCTGTTACGAATCGTTTCACGCATTTTCTGCGCTGCTGGATCCACTTTTTCAGCGGCATGAAGGGAAGCTGATCGGAGCGACACAAGGGCCAGAAGGCTAAGAACGATGGCTTTTCTCATAATGGTTAAGAAGTTTGAATGACGTTAGAAACGGGCGTTCAGATCAAGCTGGAGGATGTTGGAATTGAGTGTGGGACCGGCGATCGAGTTCGCGTTGAACCATCGTGCCCCAATAAAGACATTCTTCGAGAGAGCCAAGTTCCCACCAACAGCCCAACCTTTGAGATTCGTGCCACCCATACCGAAGTCAGAGTCACAAAATCCGTCGATGACGGCATCGGACTCCACGTAGCGGTAGCTGAGACCAAAGTCCCAGTCCCAGCGTTTCTGGAGCGCACCCGAACCGATCTTTGTCTGTAGAATCCAAGCATTATTACCACCATTGTATCCGGAGGTGCCAATGTTGTTCACAGGGCCCTGGATGAGGGTTTCATTGTAGTTGTTATCAGGGCCGGGTGTTGGACCATTGTTGAGGACATTTTGACGATTGAAGGCCACGTTTTGATCCCACTCGCCGGAGACCGAAACGACGAACGGTTCAAAGTGCCGATACTCCAGCTTGGCATTGGCCGAGAGAATGTTGTATGGGGTCGCCAGTCCGAAGTACTGGTACTGGTTCTGATAAGCGGGGAGCGGAATGAGTCCGGGTGGTGGTGGCGTGGCATTTCCAGCAGCGTAATCGGGGTTTTCCACATAGTTCGCGTTTGCCGTATTGGTGACATAGGCGGGCACCTGAGGATTGGAATTCGTAGGGTAGGCATTCACTTTCTGGATATTGCGAAGCTCGATGTAGGTATTTCCGTTCTGCGCGAAGCTGGGCCTTGAGGCGTCGGTGTTGCCCTGAACGGAGGTGTTGGGTGTCACCATGGGATCGGAAACCTGTCCCTGAGCATTCTGGAAGTAGTAATACCCTACAGATCCCTTGAACGAGAGATCTTTGGTAATCTTCCAATCAATGCCACCCTGAGCTGCATAGAGATATTTGTCCTCGCTCGAATACTTGGGCTGCGAGGTGGAGGAGAAGTTCAGATCGGTGTTGTAGATCGGGAAGAGGCCGATAGTCGCGAATGGGGTGACTCCCTTAAAGATTTTGTAACGGGCCTGGGCCGCGATTCCATCAAAGCCAATGTCATTCGCCCACATGATTGTGGTCGGGGTGTAGAAGGGATTATCAAAACGTCCCACCGTGATGGCCGCCAGACGATCCGGATCGGAGCCAATTTCATACTTCAGGAAGGCGCGGTCGAGCCAGATGGCATAGGAGCTGAAGTTTCCTCCCTGTGTACCGTTTGGCGCCGCACCAAGCGTCTGGTTTTCAGAAACTGGCGATCCGTTTTGGCCTGTTCCCACTCGGAATCCCGAAGTAAAATTTTCTCCTAGGTTCATATCCGCCCCAAAGCGGAAACGGATTCTTATTAATTCGCGCTGCTGCGTGGTGTTGTAGGTCGGAGGATTCACCCCAGGCGTCTGCTGGGGGTAGTAATACTGCTGTCCGGCGGGCAGACCCAGTGCAGCATTTTGACTCTGGGCAATCGGGAAGATGCCACTCGGGTAAAGCCCGGGATACTGAGAGTAATAAGCACCCTGCTGGAATGCTCCCGGAATCGCCGCCATGTTCAGAGGGTTGCCGGTATTGATCGAATTGAAGTTGATCGTATCGAGATTCTGGAAGGAATTGCTCATCGTCTCGTTACCAGGGAAATAATCGGCCTGGTATCGGGTTCTCAGATCCATGAAGGGCCGAAAATTATTAATCCACGATGGGTAGTTCGGTGTTGCCCAGCCTTCGGACTGAGCGGCAGCAATCACATCGCGTTTAATCTCATCCTTCATCTCCGACTTCACGATCTCAGGGACATAGGAGACACTTACAGAATCATCCGAGGAAGGGGGAGCGGCAGCCTCGACAGCCATTTGCTGGGCAGCAGCAGCCTGTTGCGAAGCCTGCTGGGTAGCCTGAGCCTGCTGGGCGGCATTCTTCGCATCTTCCTGCGCTTGGCGAATCAGATCGCCAGCATCATCCTTGGTCAGGATGCCACGCTGAACAAGGCGATTGATAAGATTGAGCGTGACGTTCTCAGAAGGAGCAGTTGGAGAGGGAGCCGAGGCGGCCATCTTGTCGGCGGGTTGGTCAAGGTTAGGCGGTTGGTCGACCGGGATCGTCTTGGCTGATGCCTGTTGGGATTTCGACGATGCAGGCTGGGGCTCCTTTTTCGGCGTTGACGCATTTGTGGACAGATTTGTCGCAGGGGCTGGAGTGGATGATACAGGTTGTGAAGTCACGGGGAGCTGATTCTGTGCCAGAAGGCTCGAGGGATCAGGATTGGCCACAATCGAAGGCGTGCTGGCTGAGGAGGCCGCAACCGCAGCCTCGGCTTGGGCCGAGACGTCGGCACCAACGGAGGGTTGAGTCACCTGAGAGGGTTCGGGGGCAAAGATTGAATCAGCTCCGTGTGCCGTGAAGGAAGTCATGGCAATTAGGAACAAAACCCCGGGGATGACCGGGAACTTTGACATCAGAGAGTTGGCGTGTCGGATCATGAGATTTGGGACGTGATGGTTGTAGAATGAAATTAGTTGGGTCGCTTGGCGCTGAAGTGCATGACGATCGGCATCGGCATTCCCTGGGGAGGGGGCTCACTCATTGAGATTTGGGTGAGAACTTCGGACTTTAGAGCCTCATCAACGCTGGGATCGCCGGTGGATTTGGAAAGGGAGACCTTGGAGACATGACCACTCTCGTCGAGCCAGACTCGAACCTGCGTGTCCATCACGGCACTGCGGGTTTTTCTATTCTCACGGAGTGCGTCAAGGATACGGCTCTTCACCTGCCCGGCATAGTAGCCGAACTTGCTGCCATGACCGCCCCCGCCTCCTCCGAATCCGCCGCCCATGCCACTGCCTCCCGAGGCAAGTCCGGAAGCATCATTCCCCTGAATGCTGGTGGAAACAGGGGCGGGCTCTGGAGCCTTGTCTGGCGGTTTTTCATCAGTCGGAGCCTCTTCTTTCTGAAACTTGGGCTCATCCGGCTTGGGAGGTTCCTGCTTCGGCGGAGGGGGTGGC
>DAISZK010000054.1:0-8804 GCA_036824855.1 Chthoniobacterales bacterium
TGTCTCGATGGCGCGTCCACGCTATCTCGATCGGGAAACCACCCCGATCGGCGAGAGCTTCCGTGCAATTCTCGAGTATCTGGAAGCCCATCCGAAGCAGCACCGTGACAAGCAATGGGCGGCCCTGCTTGCCCTGAGGACAGAAACTGCTGACCAGACGATCGCCGAGAATGCTGCGGTCACTAACCTTTCAGCACCGGAGCTGCCGCAAGTGACGGAGGTTTCTGAGCAACAAATCACTGAAATCACTCAAGAGGTTCCTGTCGTCAACACCGAGACGGAAAAGGCGGATGCTCCAGCCAAGGCCGAATCAATCAAGCCCTCGATTGACGCTGAGACCTTGAAGCGTCGCGAACAAGCGCTCGGTGCTGATCTTCTCTGGCTCCTCCATCAGGGCCATGTGATAGACTTCGCCATGGGGAACCTCCAGGCCGCCACACGCCCTGTTCCCAAGACTCCTCCCACACCCTCTGCTTCCGCTGAAAAGAAGCAGAAGGTTGAGAAAACCGATCCAGCAGAGAGGACTCAGTCCATGGACGAGACGCTCACGGGTGACACCGGTGACGTTCAGCATGGTGGTGCCGCCGACACTCCCACAGCATTGGAAGAGCAGCAGGATGTGATCCACGAACCAGTCGTTCACCACGAACCTCTCGAGATTCCCGAAGGCACCGTGATTGCCCCTCCTCCCCCATCCGAGTTGGGCGATCCGGGTGCGGCCCTTCCCAACTAATCTCTCCGAACACGCTTTTATCGTGGCCTCGCTCTACGAGTCGCCAAAGCTTCTGGGAGAGTATCTTCTGCTGCATTACGGCGGAGCTGCGGAGCTGCGCCATGAGGCACTACCCGTAGATCGAACAATCACCGAGACGCCCTTTCCTGTCCGTTGCGTCCGAGAACTCCTCGACACCGCACTACTCTCGCCGGGAGCCCGAGATGTTTCTGCCTTTGAGGCCGGATGTTCCGTCGGAGCCTCGGCCTTCGAGTTGGCCCGCACCTGTGACCGCGTGGAGGCAAGCGACTACTCCGACTCCTTCATTACTGCCGCCAATAAGCTCAAGGAGACAGGGAGTCACAGCGGCGAGCGTCTTCTTGAAGGTTCGATCACTGCTTCTTTCAAGGCCATCGTTCCTCCTGAGATCGATCGAAGCAGGGTTTCGTTTTCCGTGCAGGACGCCACAAGTCTTCCCGAAGGAATGGGTTCCTACGATGTGGTCTTGGCCGCGAACCTGATCTGCCGCCTTCCCAATCCCGAGGCATTTCTTGCACGTCTTGGAAGCCTGGTCAAACCGGGTGGGCAGCTCCTGCTCACGACTCCCTTCACCTGGCTAGAGGAATACACACCAAGGGACCGGTGGATCGGTGGCATCGATCCAGATCGTCGAAGTGAGGAGGAACTCACAAAACGTCTCTCCGGAGAGTTCAAACTGCATCGGCGGGTCGATCTGCCATTTCTCATACGGGAGCATGAACGCAAATACCAACTCGGCATCGCACTCGGAACCTCTTGGGTCCGCCTCTAATCTGCTCTCCACGCTCACCAAACTCTCTGATTCAGCTGACACAGTAGATCCAGTTGATTGGGAAGCCCGTTATCAGGCGGGCGATACACCTTGGGACGAAGGGTACGCAGCCCCTGCCCTCACGGAATTCCTGACAAGACACCCGATCCATGGTGAGGTCCTCGTCCCGGGATCAGGACCTGGTCACGATGTTCGGGCTCTTGCTACTCACGGAGCCCACGTTACCGGGCTCGATCTTTCATCTTCAGCAATCGCCCTCGCACGTTCGTATCCGACCGTCAGCGGCGAACACTATGCGCAAGGGAATCTCTTTGCGCTTCCTGAGTCATGGAACGGACGCTTTGACTGGGTCTTCGAGCATACCTGCTTCTGCGCCATCCCTCCCGCACTTCGAGTAGAGTATGCAAAGGTGATCACTGCGGTCTTGAAGCCCGGCGGCAACTTTTTCGCTATTTTCTACCTCAACCCCTCTGCACCCTCAGGCCCTCCCCATGGAGTCGCGCTCGACGAAATCACCGATCTCTTCAAATCCGATTTCGAACTGCAGGGGGAATGGCTCCCATCCGAGGCCTTCGAAGGCCGTGAAGAGCGCGAGATCTGCCAGCTGTGGAGGAAAGGCGGTTTAGTCAACAATACTAAATGATTTGTGATTAGGATGCCTTTCAGAACGATGCAGCCACAAAAAGTGACTGAACTACTGACAACGTTGATGGCTTAGTCTGAATAGAATTCAGACTCTTACTCCTGTGCCTTCTGTGCATCTTGTTGCTAACACTCTGTGTACAGCGAACAGTCTAACATCCTTCAGTCTAATTGGCTCGATTCACCCCCCTCTCCCCTCATGAGCGACTGTTGTCATCACAATCACCTTAAGACGGCAAATACTCCCGTAGCATCCGCCGCCGAGGGCTCGCTCTACACCTGCCCGATGCATCCAGAGATTCTCGCCGACAAAGCCGGTGATTGCCCGAAATGCGGAATGCCTCTGGAGCCGCTGATCCCATCGGTTGAGGAAGATGAGGAGGCTACACGGATAGGCAATCGAACGCTCGTAGCCGCGCTTCTGGGACTGCCGCTCCTCATAACCGCCATGGCTCCGATGGTGGGTCTCCACCTCCTTCCGGACAGACTCTCCGGATGGGTGGAGATGGCTCTCTCGCTTCCCGTGCTTTTCTGGTGCGGTGCGCCGATCTGGGTGAAGGGATGGCGCTCCTTTATCGGAGCCCAGCTCAATATGTTCTCACTGATTATCCTAGGAACGGGGGCAGCTTTTCTCCAAAGCGTGTGGGCCCTCCTCCTGGGGAGAGCTGCCCATGGTCTTTATTTCGAGGCCGCCTCGACGATCATGGTCCTTGTCCTGCTAGGCCAGTGGCTGGAAGCGCGGGGTCGGGCGCGCGCTGGATCATCCCTTCGCGAACTGCTCGACCTTACTCCACCAAAGGCCCTCCTCGTGACTCCCGGAGGTGACCACGAGGTTTCTGTCTCGGAACTCCACCACGGCGACCTGATCCGCATCCTTCCGGGAGGAAAGATCCCGGCTGACGGCACGATCACCGAGGGCTGGAGTTCGATTGACGAGTCGATGCTTACCGGTGAGCCGCTTCCCGTCGAGAAGCAGGCTGGATCACGAGTCTCCGCGGGTACGCTCAATCAGCAAGGGAGCTTCCTCCTCCGGGTGGACTCCGCGGGAGCAGGCACGCTCCTTTCCGGGATTATCGCCACCGTGGCGCAGGCCCAGCGCAGCCGAGCCCCCGTCCAGCAGCTCGCCGACAAGGTCGCCTCCATCTTTGTCCCGATTGTCCTCGGACTCTCGGCTATCACGCTGATCGCTTGGATCCTGCTCGGTGGTGGATGGGTCATGGGTCTGCAATCTGCTGTCGCTGTCCTCCTCATCGCCTGCCCCTGCGCTCTGGGATTGGCTACTCCGATGGCGCTCATGGTCGGTATCGGTCAGGCAGCACGACACGGGATCCTCGTGCGCGATGCTGCATCCCTCCAGAACCTCTCGGCAGCCACACTACTCGCTCTCGACAAGACGGGGACCCTCACCGAAGGACGACCCGAGATCTCCGTCATCCATCCCTTCACACCTTATACGGAGATGGATCTTCTCTCCTTAGCCGCATCTGCCGAGAGGGGAAGCGAGCATCCTCTGGCCTGTGCAATCATCCGCGCGGCCGAGGATCGGGGCATCTCCGCTGATTCTGTCACAGATTTTATGGCCTGGCCCGGAGGCGGTATCTCGGCGCGACTGGGAGAGAGGGAGCTTCTGATTGGGAGTCTCGCCTTCCTGCGCGAACGAGGCATCCCCGTCACAGACTTTGAGGAGATCGGTTCCGATTCCGACTCCGGCCTGATCGCCATTGCCGTGGAGGGAAAACCTGCCGGACTGCTTACCGTTCGGGACACAATCCGTTCCTCGGCTAGGTCGCTGATCACAGAGCTCGGATTGCTAGGAGTCACCCCTGCCATGCTCACAGGTGACCGCACGGAAACGGCACGAGCCATTGCCGATAGCCTCGGCATCACCCTCTGGAAAGCGGGATGCTCTCCCCAAGGGAAGGCGGAGCAACTCCGGGCCTGGGAATCCGAAGGATACCGCACCGCCATGGCAGGGGATGGAATCAATGACTCTCCCGCCCTTACCGTCGCCTCCGCCTCAATCGCCATGGGAGCCGGATCAGACATCGCCAAGGAAACTGCTGGAATCATCCTCCTTCGCCCTTCACTTGAAGGAATCGTGGGCTCCATCCGCCTGAGCCGCGCCATCCTGAAGGTCATCCGTCAGAATCTCCTCTTCGCCTTTGCCTACAACATCCTCGGCATCCCGATCGCCGCCGGCATCCTCTATCCCTTCTTCGGCATCTTGCTCAGCCCTATGATCGCCGCAGCGGCGATGAGCTTCAGTTCCGTCTCGGTGATCGCCAATTCGCTAAGACTCAGGCGAATCCGCCTCTACGCACCTAGGCTACGAAGAAGCTGGTAAGAATAAATCCCTGTGGCATGCCCATCCGCCCATTTGAGAGAGAGTCCATATCCCCCGACGAAGTCATAACTCTTCAACTCAAAGCTTCCGGGTTTGTAATTCCTGGCAGGCGCATCGCCGCGCCCCATGACATCGGGTTCGCCGCAGCAGACGGCACAGGGGCAGGCACGCCGCAGCATCTCTAGAGCAAGGAACTGCTCCAACCCATCGGACCAGGAGAGGGCGAGTTCGTTCCCGAAAGGTGCAATAGCAGTAAGTTTCAGGCTCTCAGTCATGGTATTACTCTCTCCACCTAACAGTCTAATAGACTTCAGCCTAGACCCCTGCCTTCAGCAATGTCATCACCGCCTTCTGGGCATGGAGGCGGTTTTCGGCCTGCTGGAAGATGGCATCGGCATGGCGCTCGAAAACCTCTGCGGTGATCTCCTTGCCACGGTAAGCAGGGAGGCAATGGAGGACGTGGGCGCCAGGAGCGGCGGCGGCGACGACGCTGTCATTGATCTGGTAAGGTCCAAACTGGGCGGCGCGATACTCAGCCTCCTCTTCCTTCCCCATGCTGACCCAGACATCGGTGTAGAGAATGTCAGCACCGCTTGCGGCCTCCTCGGGGCTCTCGGTGATCGTGACTGATGCGCCGGCGGCTTGAGCCCGGGCAATCAGCTCCGCAGGCGGGCAGTAGAGTTCGGGACAAGCGAGCCGCAGCTCAAATCCAAGACGTGCCGAAGCCCAGATCCAGGAGCGGCCCATATTGCAGTCGGCATCACCGATGAAGGCGATCTTGAGTCCATCGAGCGACCCACGCAGTTCCTTGATGGTCTGAAGGTCGGCGAGGATCTGGCAGGGATGCTCCTCGTCGGTGAGGGCGTTGATGGTCGGGATACCGGAGAGGGCGGCGAAGGTCTCAATGTCGGACTGTTTGAAGGTCCGAATCACGGCTCCATGGATCATCCGTCCGAGCACGCGTGCGGTATCCTCGATCGGCTCACCACGTCCCAACTGGATCTCACTAGAGGAGAGGAAGAGGGCATCGCCGCCGAGTTCCCGAATGCCAACCTCGAAGCTGACACGAGTACGGGTCGAGGACTTGGAGAAAAGGAGCCCCCAGCACTCTCCGGCCAAGGGTTTGTGCTTTTCATTGCCCCGAGTGGCCTTGAGCGTGGCAGCGAGATCGAGGATTTCAAATATCTCGGGAGCAGTCAGCGACTCGATGGAAAGGAGATGCTTCATAAAATGAAAAAGGAAAGGAATGAGGGAAAGGGTGATCTATGGATGAAGTCGGCAGGAATGCCAAGAGGGATTAGAGGAAGGATCCATGCAGGATTTCCCGCCGAGATGCAGAGGCGCAGAGTTTTTTAGAATAGAAATGTCAGATTTTGAGAAAGTGTGCAGATACAACTCGAGTAAGTAATGCTCGTTTTGCGTATCAATACTCACTCTTCTGCCGATGTGCTTTATCGCAGCGCCGCTTTATCCCTGCGCCTCTGCGCGATAACATAGCGCGATCAAACTCTTTTTTGAGAACGGCGCCGTGCTGTCAAAAATGCCAACAGTGCAGCAGCGATCGTGAGGGCGAGGCAGATATGGGCAAAGAGATCCCCATGCCGCGTGTAGAAGGTCTGCTCGGGAGCGAGAGGGACCGGAACATCAGCCTTTAGGATCCCCTCGATGAAAGTGTTGCCATCAGCTCCATGAAGCTCCTGCCGGATACGCCCAAAGCGGTCGATCACACAACTGATCCCGGTATCGGCCACGCGAACCATCGGCAGGCCAGTCTCGACCGTGCGGAGTTGGGCATTCGCGAGGTGCTGCCGCGTCCCCACGGAATGCTCA
Source organism: Chthoniobacterales bacterium (assembly GCA_036824855.1). Taxonomy (GTDB): domain Bacteria; phylum Verrucomicrobiota; class Verrucomicrobiia; order Chthoniobacterales; family UBA6821; genus UBA6821. The sequence continues at coordinate 6,340 of DAISZK010000054.1, forward strand.
AACCAACCATCGTTAGTCAGGGTCATCAGGAGTTGGGCTCCCAACTTTGCCGAACGGCGGGTCAAATCTCCAAGGGTATCCTCGAAGCAAATCAGAGGCCCCAGCTTGATCGGTTTCATCGAGAGCTCGAGCAGGGACGGTCCCTTCCCCGGATCGAAGTCGTAGGGGACCTTATTTCCGACAATCCAGCTGAAGAGAGGAAAGCTGTGACGAAAAGGAACATATTCGCCAAAGGGAACCAGGTGGATCTTGTTGTAGATCTGGGCAGAGGCGGCGTGATTGGTCAGTAGGATGGCGGAGTTATAATCCCCGCGCGGTTCCTGCTCGTAATGGACGCTCCCGATCAGGAAGTCGGCATGCGTGCCGGAAGCAAGGTCCTTCACTTGATTGAAGATGATCTCATCGAGCAGAAGGGGGCGCGGCGTGGCTGCCTCGGGCCAGACGAGCAGATCGGGGGCCCCGGCAAGAGCCTTCCGACTCTGGCTCAGGTAGCCCGCCATAATCCGCCCCTCGCACTTATCGTTCCAGTAGTCGTAGACAGGCACATTCCCCTGAATGCCTGCCACTTTCAGCGGAACACTTGCCGTCGCCGGCAGGGTGATCTTCTTCACCCCGTAGCCGAAGAGCAGAACCACTAGGAACATCACTGCGAAGAAATCGACATGCGGGCGCGTCCTTCCAGAGCAGATCTCACGACGCAGTCGCTCCACGGTGATCGCGGCGATAGCCGAACCAAGGACGCAAAGGAAGGTCAGGCCGGCCGTTCCGGTGATCGAGGTGATCTGAATGAGAGGGATGCTGTTGCGCAGGGCGACGCCCAGGGCATTCCACCCGAAGCCGGAGAAGAGTGTCCCCCGGAGCCACTCCACGGCGACCCAGCCAGAGGCCGCGAGCAGGGCGACGACGAGATTGCGCCCGTTGCCGAGCCAAGCCTGGGAGGGATCCCGATGTGCTCCTCCCTCCCCTACAGGTCGGAGGACCAGTCCCGCGAAGAGCCCCCAGAGGCCGTGATAAAGACCCACCACGAGTGAGAGCAGGATCCAGCCAAGACTGGTGACCGTCGTGATCCAAAAAAGAGAGATGAGGAAAGAGACCGTCCCAGAGAGCCATCCCAGAAGGAATGCTCGGCGCGCCCAGGACCTTGGCGAGGCGGGCCGGGGTGCAACCCAGAGGGCCCAGCAGAGCGGTGCAAGGGCGACCCAGGGAAGCCAGGAGAGATGAGGGTATTCAAAGGGAGGAAAACAGATTCCCACCAAGAGGCCGGAGAGCAGCGCGAGTATCCAAGGGAGTGCCTGCTTCACGACATCTCCCCTGTCAGCCGTTGCCCCAGTCATTGCGAAACAGAGCTTCCCGGAGTCAGTGACTCTTCCGGAATCGTGGTATCGATCGTGACGTTACAGGTGGCGCCGACCGGCAGGTAATGGTGAGCTTTTTCCCCGGTCGCTCGCGGTTCACCCACGAGACGTACCACCACAGTCGCATCGCCAGCAGTCTGACCATCGCCTTTTCCCGGAGTGACGGAGACGACGGCTCCCTTCATCAAATGCGTGTCGTTACCCATCGTGATGTTGGCGATCTGCCCGGGATGAATTGCCAGGGCCTCACGTTCCGAAAAGGGAACGGAGATCCGACTCTCGGGCCACTGGTTCTCCAGGACCATGCCACGCGCGCTGGAGAAGACCCGCTGATTATAGTTGTGAGCGGTAAGCCAGGTTCCAGTGATGCACAGAAAAAGCAATCCAGAGACGAGAATCCATCCCGAGGTGAGAGGGGATTTGTTTTCCGATCGGGGATTCATCATTGGGCAGGAGCTGATGCTCCGCTGAGATCAGAGGCCTTCGGTGGAAGCATGATGTTGGCGGGAGCGAAGGGCTGCTTCTTCTTTTTCTGGTCCTTCTGGCTCTCCTGCCCCATGAGGGGGAAGGCATTCACCAGCCGCGCTTCCTCAGCCATAGTCATGCCTGAAGGGATCACAAAAATGCCGTCGCGGACCGGTTTGTCGACGATCAAATCAGCCGCCTGACGGCCGTTGATCATGACCGCCAGGATGTTCCCGCGCCCCATCCTCTCGATGGAATATTCGGTCAGCAGGTTCGATCCGTGACCATCCAGACGGAGGTAGGCGCCGCCTGTACCATCGGGGGCCTTGAAGGGGTAGACCGACTTGATGTCATGCTCATTCAGCAGCGGCATGATCGAAAGCGTGGTCTTTTTGCCGTTGAGCAGAATGACAGGAACGGAGAATTTCTCGCCATCCTCAGGACTCGCCTCCCCATGGATACGGATCGTGAAGAGATCCTTTTTCTTGTTGGAGGAGCCGGCCCGCGCAGGGGTCCCGGCAGCCAGCAGTAGGCAAATGACTCCGAGCAGCAGAAGGATCCGTTTCATGGATCAGGATCCTATGCCGCTGGGATAACATTTGCAACCGATGGCCCTGTCGGGTTACGCCTCATGGGATGCCACCG
>DAISZK010000054.1:8814-14807 GCA_036824855.1 Chthoniobacterales bacterium
CCCAGTCCGTTTTCTCGTTGCAATCCTGATGCTGGGATTCGTCGTAGGCCATGTTTCGGCGCAGAGTACTAATGCCACGAACCCTAATGCTGGCGATGATGCAGCCTTTCTGACGAATCCCTCCGCTGCACCTGCAACTCCTACGGCTCCTACGGCTCAATCATCTCTTAATGATCCCAACTCACTGATCCCTCCGCCACTCCCCACGAATGCGGATGCTTCTGTGCCTGCTCTTACTCCATCCCAGCCTCTCTCAAATCCTTCCTCCTCTGCCTCGAAAGCGCCCAGCGACGAATCCGTCAGCAAGACCGAGATCAAGGATATCTCGCTGAAGGGGCCCGATGCCGACAGCCCCTTCTTCACGGAGCGCCAGGAGGCAAAGGCCGCCATGGCTGACGCGGGCCGCGCCGGCTTCGGCATGTATGTCCCGAAGCCCCCCCGTCCTCCGGTCCAACAGCAGATCAAGAAATTCTTCCATGGCATGTTCGGATCTGGGAGGGCCGGCAAACGCGAGGCCGCCCCGATGAAGCTGACCCTCTCCCCGTCCTCATTCTCATTGGCCCAGACCAGCGAGATCGATGTCACCCTCAAACTTTCCAATGCACGCAAGCATGAGCTGGAACTCCTCTATCCCGATAACCAGCGGCTTGAGATCCTGACCAAAGACTCCTCTGGCAGTGTTATCAACCGGTGGTCACAGGACAGAGCTTTCGAGCACACCGAGGGATTCGTCGCCGTGAATCCCGAGGAGTTCATCAGCTATACGGAAAAGATCTCGACCACTGGAATGAAGGCGGGGCAGACCTACACCATCGAGGTCTCCTTGGCCAACCAGCAGGGATTTGTGGCGACCGCCACGGTCACGCCGGAGCCCTGAGCATGTTTTAAGCCTTTTTGGCGAAAAACCTGCGTGTTGCCCGGTGGCGCGCGATGAACATCGCGGTGAAGACCAACCGCATCACCGTCAGATCGAGCAGGAGACCGATCACTCCGAAGGGAAGCGCATACTCGACCCGATCGGTCATTATCGTCCCTTCGGCATCAGTTGCAAAAAGATGATGATGGCGCCAATGCCGGAAGGGGCTCTTCCGCGCCCCATCCACAAGCCTCTCATTCGGCACCGCCTCTTCCCAGAATCCGATCCACTCCAAGGGGATGCCGAACTGCCGGATGCAGAGGCGGAATTCGTCCCCGGCAGATGCGGGGACAAGGCACTCCACCCGCTCCACCTTGAGGGAAGGGGGCGAGATCTTCGTGATGTTACGCGGGTCTTCGTGGAAGGCATAGACCTCACCGGGCGAGGCATCGAGCCGGACACTGCGTTCAAAGAGTGAAAAATCAGCCATGCTTCCCACAGCGGAACAGATCGACATCGGATTGGATAGGGAGAAAATTATTGCCAAGACACTCTCCGGTCTTTACTCGTGCTCGAGTATCCGATAACCACATCAACCATGTCTGAAAAAACCATCGAAGAAAAAGTCCGCGACATCATCGTCGAGCAACTCGGCGTGACCGCTGAACAAGTCACCATCAATGCCTCCTTCATCGAGGATCTCGGAGCCGACTCCCTCGACACCGTCGAGCTCGTCATGGCTTTTGAGGAAGAATTCGGAGTCGAGGTTCCCGACGAGGATGCCGAGAAGCTCCAGAAGGTCGGCGATGTCGTGAAGTACATCGAAGAGAAGCAGGGAAAATAAGCCTCTTTTAGAAGAATTTCAAACCGCCGCATCCGTGAGGGTGCGGCGTTTTTTTTGGCAGTTGTCTTTGGGCAGATTACTTCCTGGCATTTCCGCGGAAGAAGAGACTTGCCCATCGGCGCCGAATAGGGGATTTTCACTCTCCCGCATGAAAAACGGGTTTTGGAATTCATGGCTAAGTAGCTCAGTTGGTAGAGCAGAGGACTGAAAATCCTCGTGTCGGGGGTTCGATTCCCTCCTTAGCCACATCCTCCGAATTGCTCCCGAGAGGTGAGAGGTGATTCCTCCGTGACTTCCTCAAGTCATGGTATTCAATTGGGTGGACCGTTCCCCATCATGAATCGTTGCTTTGTGAAGAAAGTCCTTCTCCTGGCGTTGGCCGTAATTCCCAGCATGACAGCCCGGGCGACCAGTCAGGGCACATTGATCAAGGAAGCCAAGATGGATCTGATCGCGGATGGGCACGTGATCGGCTTTGCGAAGATTCCTTCCGGCACACGGGTCATGATTGTTACGACCAACTCCATGGGTGAACTCGTGGTGAAGCGTACCCAGACCGAGACTCCCTTTGCTGTGCCGAGTGAGAGCGTTTCACTCGATGCTCCTCCTCAACCTGCGACACCTCCTACACCCCTAGCAACTTCTCCGCTCGCATCGCAAGCGGCTCAGCCTTCAGCGTCCGGGGCATCAGCACCCGCGACCACTTCACCGTCCGCAATTCCCGCATCAGTCACTACGATCCCAAAGATCACTCCCTTGAATTCCGGAACCAAATCTCCGACTGCCGAGGAGGTGAACAAGGCGCTTGGAATTCCTCTCTTCGATAGCCGGTCCCTCTGGGAGGAGAATGACGCCATGGTGGCTGGACGCCTCGATTGGCCGCGTGAGTCCAGCACCTCCTATGAGACTGGGTACCGATGGTATCCCTACACGGATAATTCCGGGATCACGGTGCTCGGGTCGCGAGCTCTTGGCCTCTTCCTGCAAGGACTCAATAACAAGGTGGCCAAGGTCTCCGTGCTCTTTGCCAATAAAGGAGACGTGGCTTTCTATAGCTCGGCCCAAGAGGCCGCACGCCAGAGATCGGATCAACCGTTGAATGTCACGGACGCGATGCTCAAGGGGTGTCAGGATGCGATGCGGCATGACAAGGCTGCTGTGGAATCGGCCTTGAAAAACCTCTTTGGCGATTCCAAACCCGCCCGGACTGGCCGTTTTGCCTCGACGGCTGAGGCGGGCCAACGCTGGGATTGGAACGGCACCACCTTCCTGCTGGTTGCGCCTTCCAACGAGTATGTCACGCTGCGGATCCTTCCCACCTCCTCGTTTGACGATGCGGATGCTGATCGCAAAGCCTTTGCCTCGGCCAAGGCGATGCTTTCCCAGCGGGTGAAGCATAAGGAAAACGGCGATGTCATCATCACGGATCTGCCCATGGTCGATCAGGGGCGCAAAGGCTACTGCGTTCCCGCTACATTTGAGAGAGTGCTTCGCTACTATGGGCTCTCCGAAGACATGAACATCCTTGCCATGGCTGGGCAGACCGGCGCTGGAGGCGGTACAAGTGTTCAGGCCATCCAGGCAGCAACCTATGCCATGATTCGGGATGCCGGCGGAACCATCACTCAGAAAAACTTTTCGGGAAGCATTCAGGAGATCAAGTCACTCATCGATGCCGGTAAACCGATTCTTTTCACCCACTTCAGCACTCCGGAGTTCAACAATAGGGTCAACGAACGGATGGCGCACCGTGTTGCCGTGGCCAACTGGGATGATTGGGCAACCCGGTTCCTACCCTCGCTGAAAAAGACCGCGCAACTCAAGCCCGAGCCCGAATGGGGCCACATCTGCCTTATCATCGGCTACAACGAAAAGACCCGCGAAATCGCGATTTCTGATTCTTGGGGGCGTGCCGCAAAAGAACGCTGGATGACTGAGGAGGAGGCCAAACAAATCAAGGCCTCGGGAGCTCTCTCGGTGATCGAATAAAGCGCTACTGCACCTGATCCAAAGCCTGAACCTTACCCCAGCGGAGGGAATCACGGATCGCCCGTGTGATGAACTTCTTAGCACCAGCCACCGCCTTCGGCAGAGGCAACCCTTTCGCTAGTCCAGCAGCAATCGCCGCGGAGTAGGTACAGCCGGTGCCATGGGTCTCCACTCCCTTGACGAAGGACGCACTGTATTCCTGCTCTTCCCAATCCGAAGTCAGAAGAATGTCTGTGGCCGTGTTCCCCTTGAGATGACCTCCCTTGAGCAAGATGGCGGAGCCAGTGGCGGCTGTCAGGCGCTTGCCTGCTGTCCGCATTTCATTGAGCGATGTGGGATGGAGTCCGGTCAGGATGCCGAGCTCATCCAGATTCGGAGTGATGAGCGTCGCCAAGGGAAAGAGATGCTTCTCGTAGGCAGTGAGGGCATCAGCTTTCAGCAGGGGATCCCCGCTTGAGGCCACCATGACCGGATCGATCACCAGCGGGGGGAGCTTCTTGATCGACGCCAGCACTCCGGCCACCGCACGGATGATCGGGGTGGAGAAAAGCATCCCGGTCTTGATGGCAGCAACGGGGTAAGCGGCAAGCAGCACCTCGAGTTGGTCGCGCACAATCTCCGGCTTCACCGACTGGATCGAGCGTACCTTGCCCGGTGTCTCCGCGACAATGCAGGTAATCGCCGTGAGTCCATGGCATCCGAGTGAGGAAAAGGTCTTCAGATCAGCCTGGGCTCCAGCTCCGCAGGAGGAATCGGATCCGGCTATGGTAAGGACGACAGGTTTCATGGCAGGTTAAAGCTTTAGATTTTTAGCAGTTAGAGCTCAAAAGGCTTCGGGCAGCGACTCAACTGCTTGTGACCGGTTTTTGTGATGAGGGCGACATCTTCATGGCGCACCCCGCCGAGTCCCGGGATGTAGAGCCCGGGCTCGATGGTGAAGACCTGTCCAGTCTTGAGCTTAGCCGCGCCGAAGCGGGGCGCTTCGTGGAGTTCAAGACCCAGGCCATGCCCGGTTCCATGGAAGAATCCGCTCCAGCGCCCCCCCGAGCCATCCTTGGCCATGCCGACTCGCTCGGTAGGATAGCCGTTATCAGTGAAGAATTGCGTCACCTCACGGTGGATCTTCCCTCCATCCGCTCCCGAGCGGAGCGCACCGAGGGCAAGCTTCTGCCCCAGCAGGCAGACCTCCCAGAGACGGGTCTGTGCCTCGGAGGCTTTGCCCCGGACCACGGTGCGGGTGAGATCCCCATAATAGCCACTTGCGGCCGCCCGGGGGAAGAGGTCGAGAATGATGAGCTGATGCGCCTTGAGCGGGCCATGGCCCCTCTCGTGCGGGTCGCAGGCCTGCTCTCCGCAGGCCACGATCGAATTCCCCGCAGGTATCCCACCAGCCCTGAGCATCGCCGACTCGATCTCGATCCTCAGACGCTCAGAGGTGAGAATGCCCCCTCCCCATCGGAGGATATTCCGGGGGCCGATCGTGGCGGCTCGAAGAACTTCGAACGCCCTCTCCATCCCCTGCTCGGTGATTCGTGTTGCCTGAGTCATGAGACAGACCTCCTCAGCGGTCTTGATCTGACGTTCGGGACGGAACATTCCCTCCACCGGGCTCACCACGATATCGCACTCCTCGAGCTCGCGGGCAAGTCCGAGCGGAAAATCTGACGGTACCAGAGGACGACTCCCCCCACGCGCTTTCAGAAAGCGGGCGACCACCTCCACGGGTGATGGCTTGCGGCCGAGGGACTTTTCCAAGCTTGCTGAAAGCTCACTCAGCGAAACCACCTCGTCCACCGCCGCCTGGCGCCTCCCGCGATCAAACTCGAGGTCACTGAGCAGGATCGCTGTGCCCCCCCGGCTCTCGAGGTAGACAAAGGAATCCGGCGCCCTGAATCCCGTGGCATGCAGCATGTCGGCTCCCGATTCGCTCTCGGAAATGATCAGGCGCGGCCGATTCACTGTCGGCCCCTTTCTTGCGGAGGGTTTGCTCATTATCTATCGATGTCGTGAAAGGCCCCGGTGAAGCAATCCGAAAGGAAGAGTAAGCGGCCTTGGGAAAAATGATTGAAAAAGATCTTGCACAGCAACGAATTTTCCATAAGCTCTCCCGTCCCTATGGCAAAGACTTCATGGCTGGAAAGAGATAAACGCAAACGCGAGACCGTCGCTAAGTGGGCGGAACTCCGTGCCGAGCTTAAGGCAAAAAAAGACTACATCGGCCTCAGCCAGCTTCCACGCAACGCGAGCCCTGTTCGCTTGGTGAACCGCTGCCAGATCTCGGGACGTCGCCGCGCTTTCCTGCGT
>DAISZK010000055.1:0-14622 GCA_036824855.1 Chthoniobacterales bacterium
GGGCAAGCCCGTCTCCCGTTACATCACGACCCGTAACAAGAAGAGCCTCAACACCCCGGGACGTCTCGAGAAGAAGAAGTACAATCCGAATCTCAAGCGTCACACCCTCCACCGCGAGACCAAGTAACGGATCGCCGAGTTCTTCAGAATTTTCTCAACAATGAGCACACCAAAAACAGAACAGCGCAGCCGCAACTTCCGCAAGGCCAACCGCTGCATGCCCCGCCGTCGCCTCGACGTCTCTACGGACGCGATCGACTTCAAGAACCCCGACCTCCTTCGTAAGTTCACGACCGAGGCCGGCAAGATCCTTCCCCGTCGCATGACCGGCCTCGCCGCTCACCTGCACCGCAAGATCACCCGCGAGATCAAGCGCTCACGTGCCGCTCTCCTGATGAAGTAACGGAAAGATTTCCTTTCAAAAGGAAAGCCGCTCCCGGAAATGGGAGCGGTTTTTTTTTATTCCCCTGAATTAAGGGAGAAACACAGCGGATCTAGGGCAGAGACGCAGAGAAAAAGTCACAGGGATGAAGGAGATGAATGGGATACTGAAAACCCTACAATCTCACCGCCTCCTTGATAACCTTCGGCCCTTTGTGGGCTTTTGGGTTTCTGATACGATCACTCTCCTAACCGACTCTGGAAGACTTCATAGATCCATCGGCGTGACCCAGCAAAGACACAAGTGATGTTGCGTTTGCCACCAATCATCTCGTACTCAAAGATAACTCGGTGGCTTCCGACGCGCAATCGGTGGAAACCCTCCAGTTCCTCGGTGAGCGCCTTGATATCGCCCGCCTCCTTTTCCAGTCCCTTGATTGCCATGCGTAAAGCATGCCGAGGCTGAGGAGGAAGCTTCCTGAGGTAATCCAGGACCTCTTCCGTGATGCGAACTGTGATCACAGGTCGTCCCGTGAGTCTAAAACGGAAACGGGATGGTAGGTAGCCTTCCCCTCGCGATGCTTCCTGATCGCTGCCATCGCCTTGGGATCGGCAAGCACTTCCATAGTCTCGGCGATTGCCTCCATTCTCTCGATCGACATCATGACGGCAACGGCTCTTCCCTGCTTCGTAATCGTCACCGGATGATCCGCCGCCTCTTGAACGATCGAGGAGAAACGCTGCTGGGCTGTCTTGATCGTGTAGCTGTCTGCCATGTGGTTAACGTCTACCTTTTTTAAGGAAAAGTAAAGACTTTCTACAGAGGTGCGTCATCAAACAAAAAGTATTGAGGGAAATTTTTCCCACAAGAAGCACACAATGGACACGAATCTATGGTGAGGGTAGCTGACAGCACCCTACTTCACGATCAGAGTTTGGACTGCCCCTGCCGGGGTGTAGTTCTGTGTTCCGATATTGGTTGCCGTGACGGTGGTGGTTCCGGCGCCGAGGATCGTCAGCGTATTGCTGGAGACTGACGCGATTGCTGTGTTGCCGACCGTGTAAATAATTGGGTTTAGCTTTGCCGAGGAAGTCGCCGAGAGAGTGACATGCTGACCAGCCACGCTTAGCTGGATCGGGATCGCGGGAAAGGAGAGCGTCTGGGTGATTGGATTGACAACAAAGGTCTGGGGAGCTGAGACCGGATTCCAGAGGGCATTGCCGATCTGGGATGCCGTGATCGTCGTTGAGCCAGCTCCTGCGATCGTCATCGTATTGCTCACGATTGTCGCCACAGAGCCATTCGCACTCGTGTATGTAACGTTGGTCAATCCCGAAGAAGAAGTCGCCAAGAGTGTGATCTTAGGCGCATTGGTGGCATAGGTCACCGTAGCGATCGCCGGGAAGGTCAGCGTCTGACTCTGCTTCACCGCCAACCCGAAGTTGTTCGATCCATTCTGAATCTGTGCACTCAACGCATTCAGGAACACTGGATTGGAAGCCAACCCCGTCAGGAATGCCGTATTCGTGAGCACCGTCGGATTAAACACCCCCGTCGGTCCAACCGGACCTTGAGGACCCGTTGCTCCAGTAAGTCCCTGTGGGCCCGTCGCTCCGACAGCTCCATTAAGACCTGCGGGTCCCTGAGGCCCTACAGGACCGGTTGCGCCGGCGGCGCCTGTCGCTCCAGTTAAACCCTGCAGCCCCTGCGGTCCAGCGGGACCAGTAGCCCCATTAGTTCCATTCTTACCAGCAGGACCGGTTGGTCCCGTAAGCCCAATTGGACCTTGTTGGCCAGTTGCTCCAGCGGGACCTGTCAAACCAATCAGGCCCTGAGGACCTTGCGGCCCAGCAGGACCTGTTGCACCATTGGTTCCGTTCTTTCCAGCAGGTCCTGTCAATCCAATTAACCCCTGCAGACCTTGGGGCCCAGCAGGACCAGTAGCTCCGTTGGTGCCGTTTTTACCCGCAGGACCTGTTGCACCAGTAGGACCAATAGGTCCCTGCGGTCCCGTTACGCCAGTTGGTCCTTGAGGCCCGACTTTTAGGATTCCGTAATTATTGGATGAGGCGGCGATGGTGGAAGACAGAATGCTAACGAAGTTGGTATTGGTAGCCATTGAGGTAAAAAGTGACCCAAGTCCGGCTTGGAAGTTGTTATCCGAGAGGAGCCAAGACCCAATAAATCCATAGGTACCCAACGCGGTGCCACCGATCTGAATGGAGACGAGGGCATTGCCAGTAAAGCCTAGTGCATCGGCATTGGAGGCTAGATAGGAAATCATGCTCTGCGAACCATTCACCACTACATTGGGATCGCCACCGAAGATGTTGGTGCCGAACTGCACCACGCTGTCGGGAATGGTAATCGAGGTCAGACTAGAACAACCTAAGAAGACAGAATTGCCGATATTAGTAACCGTACTCGGAATAATCAGCGAGGTTATCCCGGAATTGTAAGCGAAGGCATTGTCATTAATCGAGGTCACAGATTGTCCTCCAATCGAGGAGGGAATGGTCACATCTCCTCCACTACCAGTGTATCCAGTGATGTTAATTACATTATTATTAGTGGAATAGTTATAATCTCCGAAGGTAATATTAGCTCGAATCATTTGAGAAGGATCTAATCCAATATTGGGGGCATTCTGAACCAACCAACTCCATATAACATCCGAAACAGTGAAACTAATTGGGTTAGCACAACCAGCGAATGCCCCATTTCCGATTGAAGTAACACTATCTGGAAGAACGACATTCGCCAGTGCACTGCATCCTTGGAAAGCGCCTGATCCAATTGCAGTAACTCCATCCGGTATTGTTACATTAGGAAGAGATGTGCAATTACAAAAAGCACCATTGCCGATCACTCCCACGCCTGTAGGAATCACTACATTGGTTAGTCCTGTACAATGTAAGAATGTACTAGGCTGTATCATGGAGAGGCTGCTAGGAAGATTCACGCTTCCGAGAGAAATACAGTTAAAAAAAGCATTTGTTCCAATAGAACTAACAACCCAAGGAATAACTACTCTAGTTAGTGATGTACATCCATAGAAAGCCATTGCACCAATAGAACTGACATTATTACCAATAACTACACTTGTTACAGATTTTTGATTCTGGAAAGCTTGATTAGCAATGGAAACAACTGGATATCCAATAACGCTAGAGTCTTGATAAGAATATGCAAAAAAGATTCTACTAACACTATCAAATGATCCTGAAACAGTATCAGGTATTGTTGTATTCCCTCCCAATCCAGTATATTGAGAAATGCCAACGCTTTTACCATACACTGCAGTGGAATAGGAATAATCGTTATAATCCTGAGCTTTTAATGCTCCCAGTATAGGAAACACGATTACTAATAGTGATATATAGATTCTTTTCATTTTTTTTAGATATTTTAAAGCCAGGCCTTTAAGTATACCGATTTCACATTCAGCGTCGCTCCAGCAGTTCCATCCCCCGCCTAATTGCCTCAGTAGCGAGGATTTCTTCTTTCATTCGAGTTGCCTCCGCCATCTTCTGCAGGGTTCCCGCGGCCTCCTCGGAAAGGGTCACAGGAACGGGGACGTTTTTCCTTTCCGTTCCCTTGGCCGACCCGGCACCTCGGACTCTATTGGATACGGATCGTTGCACACCCTATGTCTGGTAGTATTTGCTAGACATGTCAATGCATTTGTTTGGTAGTTTTTACAAGATTGGAGGAAATTCCTCTAACAATGCCGACGCTAAAAACGAAGAAATCAGCCTCTACCAAACCTCGACGGATCAAAAAGATTTCCTCGGGCACAACAATTGCAGTGCATCTCCCAGCGGATCTCCGGGAACGTGTGGATGCAGCGGCTATCAAAAGTGGCCTCTCCAAGCAGGATTTCTACAGGCTCTGTCTAGAGATCGGTATGATCTTCTGGGATGAGGCTGGCTCGATCGCCTTCACCCTCCATGATGCAGGAAAGAATCCCGCATCCATCGCCAAGGTCCTTGCGATCTGCGTCGACTATGGGCTCTACCTTCCAGAGGAAGTCACCGCTCTCCGTGCGGCGGAATCTCTTAAGTAGTTTCAGTCCTGTTCCGACGGTCTCAGTCCAGATAAAGTCTTTCTAAGTTCGGAAGATCGGATGAAGAGCCATCCGACTAAGGTTGTCAAAGGCTGGGAAGTTCAGACGCCGTGCTACGTGCTATCTCGATCCCATTCAGGCGACGGTATTTTAGGAGATAGCTAGGCGCCCAAGCGTCAGCCGTAGAAAAGGCGCGTGGGAACGCGGCTTAGTCATTCGAGGCACTGGCCGAGAAGTCCTCGGATCAGTAGATCCGAGGATGCCTGATCGGCCACGATCGGCAGGCAAACCTAAGCCGACCATGAAGCCCCTACCTGCCTGAGGCAGTCACCCCTCCGTGCGGCCGAGGCATTACTGTAGAGGTTCAAAGGAAAACATTTCTCCATCTGTGCATTCTGTGAATTTTGTGGCCCATCCCTTTCACCCCCTTCATCCCTGTGAGTTATAGTCACCACTTCAGCCCTCCCCTTGCTTCTCATGTGGATCAGGTGTAGTGCTTCTTTATGTCTGAAGCCGATTTGTTAACCAAAATCACAACAGATCCAGAGATCTGTCACGGCAAGCCATGTCTGCGGGGTATGCGTTACCCAGTGGAGTTCGTTCTTGAGATGCTGAGCGGACCAACGACCGTAGAGCAGTTTCTTGCTGACTATCCGGATCTCGAATCCGACGATCTGAAGGCTGCCTTTGCCTATGCGGCGAGGATGAGCCGAGTCAAAAGACTTGAGCCCGTTGCGGCGTGAAGTTCTTTCTGGACGCACAGTTACCCAGATCTCTCTGTGCGGCTTTGAGGCACATGGGATATGAATCCATCCATACACTCGATCTACCCAACGGCAATCGCACCGGAGATCGCTCGATTTCAGAACTTGCTGACAAGGAGGGGTGGATTGTGGTGAGCAAGGACTCCGATTTCGTGATCTCTCATCTCCTTCACCAGAAACCCAAAATGCTCCTGCAAATCTCCACCGGAAATATTAACAATCCGGCATTGGAGAATTTGTTGCTTCGCAATATGAAGGCGCTCGAAACAGCATTCCAATCAGCCAGCCATGTAGAAATCAATAGAACGAGTATGATCATTCACGGATAACGAAACCAATCCCTGTCGCCAAGGTAGGGCGACGGTATTTTGTTCCTATGGCTAGAGGTCAGCCATCCGGAAAGGCTTGGAAGTTTGGATGAGGGGCTAGGCGCGCGAGGGAAGGCGTAGTAGCCCTACGCCGACCGAGCGGCAACAACGCCCCGCGCCAAAATCCCAAGCCTATTCAGCTACCTCGTCTTCTTTTTGTGAAACTACCGGCGCAATCCTCTGCAACTTCTCCCCCTCCGGCAGTCCCATGAGTTTGACCCCCATGGTGTTCCTACTGGTCTCGCGGATCTCGGCGATGCGGGTGCGGACCATCTGGCCGCCAGAAGTGATGAGCATGAGTTCGTCGGCGTCGGTGACGGTGAGGGCTCCCACGACGAGGCCTGTCTTGTCTCCGGTCTTCATGGTGATGATGCCTTTCCCACCGCGTGACTGCTTGCGGTATTCCTCGAAGGGGGTGCGCTTGCCGATGCCATTCTCACCCGCCACAAGCAGGGTGGCGTCGTTGCGGACGAGGCTGGCAGAAACGACAAAATCACCCGCGTCGGGACGGATGCCCCAGACACCGACCGTGGCACGGGCCTGATCGCGGAGCTCTTCTTCGCTGAAGCGAATGCTCATTCCCTGACGGGTGACGAGGACGATCTCGTCGTGCCCCTCGGTGAGGCAGGCAGAGATGAGTTCGTCATCCTCCTCGATCTTAATGGCGATGATGCCTCCCTTGCGGATATTGGCGAAATCACCGAGGTTCGACTTCTTCACAATGCCGGTACGGGTGGCGAAGAGGATATGCTTCTCGGGATTCCAGGTGGTCTCGACACCCCCGGCACCGCCACTGGTGGTCGACTCGATGCGCATGGTGGCGGCGATTTTCTCACCGGACTGGAAGTTCAGGATATTGGCGATCGATTTCCCCTTAGCCGTGCGGCTCATCTCGGGGATCTCGTAGACGCGCTCGACGTAACAGCGACCGGTCTTCGTGAAGAAGACGAGGTAGTCATGCGTGCTGGCGGTGAAGAGATGCTCGACGAAGTCGTCGTCCTCGGTGTCGTTCTGGGCCTCCTTGGTCGTCATGCCGATAACTCCCTTGCCGCCGCGCTTCTGCGAGCGGTAGGCACTGACGGCTGTGCGCTTGATCAGGCCCTTATGGGTGACGGTGATGATGCAGCCTTCGTTGGCGATCAGGTCCTCGATGGAGATCTCTCCCTCCTCGGGGACAAGCTCGGTGAGGCGGGGACCGGCATGCTTGTCGCGGATCGCCTTCAATTCGGTCTTGATGATCGTGAAGACGCGCTCCTCGCGGGCCAGGATGTCAACGAGGTCGGCGATGGTCTTTAGTAGCTCTTGGTACTCGTTGTTGAGCTTGTCGCGCTCAAGGCCGGTGAGCTGGTAGAGGCGCAGCTCGAGGATGGCGTCGGCCTGCGGCTCGCTGAAGCAATACTGACCCTTCTCATTGAGACGGGACTCGTGGCGGAGCAGGATGCCGAATTTCGCGATCTCGGCCTTGCTGAAGCTCAGCGCAAGAAGGCGGGTGCGGGCCTCGTCGCGATTCTGGGAATCGCGGATGATCTTGATGAAATTATCGAGGTTTGCGAGGGCGATAAGGTAACCCTCGAGCTTCTCGGCACGGGTCTCGGCCTCACGGAGGAGGAAGCGGGTGCGACGCAGGATGACTTCGCGGCGGTGCTCGATGAAGCAGGCGATGGCTTCCTTCAGCGAAAGGAGCTTCGGACGGCCACGGTCGATCGCGAGCATCGAGATCGAGAAGGAGGACTCGAGCGCAGTGTGCTTGTAGAGGTTGTTGATGACGACCTTCGGAATGGCGTCACGCTTGAGCTCGATCACCACGCGGGTGTTCTCATCGGACTCGTCGCGGATGGCACTGATGTCGGTGATGATCTTCTCATTCACGAGACCGGCGATGCGCTCGACGAGGGTGGCGCGGTTGACGTTATACGGGATCTCGGTAATGACGATCTGCTCGCGACCACCCTTGATCTCCTCGACTCCGGCACGGCCACGGACCTTCACGGAACCGCGTCCCGTCTCGAAGTACTGCTTGATGCCACCGACTCCGCAGAGCTGGCAACCCGTGGGGAAGTCAGGACCCTTGATGTACTTCATCAGCTGGTCGAGCGTGATGTCGGGATTGTCGATCTGGGCGCAAACGGCGTCGATGGTCTCGCCAAGATTGTGAGGAGGGATATTGGTAGCCATACCGACGGCGATACCGGTTCCGCCATTCACAAGGAGATTCGGAATCGAGGCGGGGAACACGGTCGGCTCCTCGCGGGTGTCGTCGTAGTTCGGGACGAAATCGACGGTATCGTGATCCATGTCCTCCATGAGGACGGCACCTAGAGGACGTAGACGGGCCTCTGTGTAACGCATGGAGGCCGGAGGATCACCTTCGACAGAACCGAAGTTTCCCTGACCCTCAATCAAGGTTTCGCGCATCGCCCAGGTCTGGGCCATGTGAACGAGGGTCGGATAGATCGCCTGGTCACCGTGGGGGTGATAGTTACCCATGGTCTCACCGACGATCTTGGCGCACTTGAGATGCTTGCGGGTCGGCATGACGCCGAGCTCACTCATGGCGAAGAGGATGCGTCGCTGGGAGGGCTTCAGACCGTCGCGGGCATCGGGAAGAGCTCGGGAAATAATGACCGACATGGAGTAGTCGAGGAAGGAGCGGGAGATCTCTTCGGCGACATCGATCGGTTCAACTTTTTCGTTCTGATTATACAAGGTATTGGGCCTAAGTGGCGGTTTGGGGTTACTTCCCTACAATATAGGGAGGCAAGCCCGCGGTGGGAAAGTACGAAAGTAGGAAAGTGAAAGGTTTTAGAGCGGCTTAAGCCTTGGTCATGGCCACCAGATGTACAGATTGGACGGGCTCAATGTTGAGGGGTGAGAGTCATTACGATTAGAAAAGAAGAGCGAGTATCTGAATATTTCCCTTTTGGGTTTTTTGTGCCTTTTGTGGCTCTATCACTTCGCAAAATGGACCCAACACTCCCGACTTCTCAAACTTTTCAGCCTTCAGCCTTCAGCCTGTTAACTTCTCCCTCGAGTTCCTTGACCCGCTCATAGAGCTTACCTAACTGAGAGATGTAGAAGTTGTTCTGCTTCCATTCCTTCATCGGCTTGGCAGGAGCCCCGATCACCATGCTTTCGGCAGGGACATTCTTGGAGAGTCCCGATTGGGCACCGATCACGGCCTTGTCACCGATCTCAAGATGGCCGGCCAGACCAACCTGTCCGGCAAGAGTAACATAAGAGCCAACCCGGGTGCTTCCCGCGATGCCAACCTGTGAGCAGATGATCGTGTGGGAGCCGATCTGCACGTTGTGGGCGATCTGGACGAGGTTATCGATCTTGCTTCCCTCGCCGATGACGGTGCGACCGAAGCGGGCGCGATCGATGGTGGTATTGGCCCCAATCTCGACGTCATCACCGATCTCCACAATGCCGGTCTGCGGAATCTTGATATGCCGTCCCTCCTTGAACTCATAACCAAAGCCACAGGAACCGATGACGGCACCCGGCTGAAGGATCACTCGATTTCCAAGGATGCAGCGCTCACGGATGATGGCGCCGGGATGAAGGTGACAACCTTCACCAAGGCGCACTTCGTTGCCGATCAGGCATCCGGCTCCAATCACGGAATCGGCTCCGATCACAGCCCCCTCTCCAATCACGGCCAAGGGACCGACGGAGACACCCTCTCCCAGGGTTGCCGAGGCTGCCACAACCGCCGAGGGATGGACACCAGGTGTGGCCACCACCTCGGGAGGTGCAAAGGCCGCCACGACAGAGGCAAAGGCAGCGGAGGGATTAGCCACCCTAAGAACTACTGGAGCGATCTCCTCTATGAACTCCATGGGAACAAGAACGGCAGAGGCCTTGCAGGAGCGAAGTTGAGCCAAATAGCGGGGATTCCCGAAAAAAGTGACATCACCCGGACGAGCCTCCTGTAAAGAGGCAACACCGGTAATCTCGAGATCATCCGATCCCTCGGGAAGTTCCAATCCCGCAATGGTCGCCAATTCCAGTAGTCTCATAGATGGAAGCGGCGAGGCTAGGGAGCGTTCTCGAATTACTTGGCCGACTTGGCTGGAGCGGTCTTGTTCAGTGAAGCAATCACATCCTGGCTGAAGTCGAGATCATCACGGGAGTAGAGAACAATGGGAACGGCTCCGGCACTCAGACCCGACTTGTCGAAGACGATGTCGTAACCCTTGGACTTCACGAGATCGGTCACGGCCTTCATGATGTCATCAACGATATCCTTGCGCATGCGAAGGAACTGATCCTGCAAGCTCTTCTGCTTAGCACTGCGGTAGTCGGCGATCTCACGGTCCAGCGTACGGGCAGCTGCTACCTTGGTCTGGAGATCCTTTTTCTTGGCATCGACCTCCTCTTTGGGAAGATCAGTCTTCTGGAGGTCGGCATTCAGTTGGCTGATCTCCTTCATGCTCGCCTTGAGGGTATCGACGCGACCGCTCAGATCGTCATTGGCCCCTTTCTCGGCATCAGTGTACTTGGCCTGCGCATCCTTGGTCTTGTAGTACTCGCTGAAGACATTGTTCATGTCGATTGTACCGAACCTGACTTCTGCCTTGGCGAATCCGGCCCCGCCAAAAAGGAGAATTGCCCCGAGTAATGAAATGCGAGTGATCGTTGTCATATGGGTGTGATGGAACTTAATTTGATCAGATAGCCACTCCTAGAAGGTGTAGCCAACATTAAAGTTAAACTGTCCGTTGCTCTTGTTCCAGGAATCGAACATGACGGGATAACCCCAGTCGACACGGATCGGTCCGATCGGGAGGTCGATACGGGCACCAATACCAACATCTCCATTCAGACCTCCCGAGTTATAACTCAGGTCACCGATAGAAGTAGTCACCTTCGTTGGATTGAAA
This sequence comes from Chthoniobacterales bacterium, assembly GCA_036824855.1. GTDB lineage: Bacteria > Verrucomicrobiota > Verrucomicrobiia > Chthoniobacterales > UBA6821 > UBA6821. Next base: position 10,467 of record DAISZK010000055.1, read on the forward strand.
CTAAAGGTGCCGGCATTCACGTAACCCCAGTCTGAGAAGAAGGCGCCTCGGAGGCGGGGAATGATTGGGAAGGTGATTTCCCCAGTTCCATAGACGGAGGTACTGCCGCCAATCGGATTGCCATAGAAGTCCTTCGGACCAACCTCACGGAACGCGAATCCTCGCATGTCATTGGCACCGCCCAAATAGAGTTCGTCAAAGATCGGGGCGGAGTTGTTGATGGTTCCCTTGGTGCCACTACCCCAAGGATTCATAACGCCCACGGCACCCTTAGTGAGCAGGATCATGTCCCAAGGAAGCGGGAAGTATTTCTTGGCCTCGAGGTTGAGTCCGTAGTCCTGCACGTTCCCACCGAGACCACCACCTGCAATAACTCCGCTCAGACTCACGGACTGTCCCTTGTGCGTCAGGAAGAGGCTATCGCGGTTGTCATAATCGAGCCCAAGCAGGATCGCGCTCTTGGTGTAGGGCGAGCTTGATGCGGCATCTGCAATTGCCGGGCCATAGTTGCCAGTCAGGTTGTAGATCTTGATGTTCTCCAAGCGATATTCCCCTCGGAGTGCAGTAAACGGAGAGAGAGCCTTGCGGGCCTGGAGCGCTCCACCGAGATTCGACTGGCTGTAGACAGGGCTCAGGAAGGTTGCCGCATGGTAGTAGAACTCGCCACCGACGGAGACCTTATACCCCATGAACCATGGCTCGGTAAGCGACATGGTGAAGTCTTGACGCTGCAATCCATACTGGGCGCGGATACGGAAACGCTGGCCGGCACCCGTGAAGTTGGGCCAGTTGAAGAGGTCGAAGTTGGATTGCTGAAGTTCGGCAAACCCGACCAAGCTATCGATGGAGCTAAAGCCGGCACCAAAGTTGAACGATCCGGTCTTTTTCTCATCAACGATGACATCGAGGTCTTTGCGTCCAGGAACCAAGGTGTCGACAGGCACGGTATCGACCTTGGAGAAATAGTTGAGGTTCATCAGGCGAGTCTTGCTGACGTCGACTAGCGTGGTGTCGAAAACACCTCCAGGTTGGACGGCCAACTCGCGGCGGATCACCTTGTCCTTGGTCTTCGTATTGCCCTGAACGTTGATGAGATTCACATAGGACTGAACTCCCTCGTCGATACGATAGGTGAGATCGATCTGCCCCTGTCCTGCGGGGGTGATCTGGGGCTGGGCGACCATATCGACATAGCCTCGGGAGCCGTAGTAATCGCGGATTTTCTTTAGGTCGGCACCCATGCCATCTGGGGTATAGAGGGATCCGGTCCTCATCTTGAGATAACGAACTAGGTCTGCGGGAGGCACGATGGTGGCTCCATCGATGGAGAGCTTATTGACCCGGTACTGCGTACCTTCGGAAATGGAGATCACCAGATCGACACCGTTGCCCTTAGGGAGAGGCGTGGTCTGGACATCGGTGACGCGCATGTCGGCAAATCCCTTGTTCTGGTAAAGATTGCGGATCGCTTCCTTGTCCTCGTCCATCTGCGACGGAGTGAGGCGCCCGGCCTTGGTCAGGAAGGAGAGCAGATTGGCGGTCTTGGTCTTCATGACCTTCAAGAGATCTTTCGGAAGGACGGAATCGTTTCCCGTGAAGGAGATGCGTCGAATGATGAGCTTCGGTCCCTCATTGATCAGGAACGAAACCTTCATCTTCTTATCTGGAAGCTCCGTGGACTTGGTGTCGACCTTCACATCGGTGAAATTCTTATCCTCGTAGAGTTTAAGGATCTTCTGGCGGTCATCGTTCAGGCGCTCGTCGCTGAGGGGTTCGCCCGGCTTGGTTGCGATTTCCTTGCGGATTTTTGAATTCTTAATCGCTTCGGCACCCTCAATGACAACTTCTCCAACGGTCGCGCGCCCCTGTAGGAGGACGGTCACTTTCAGTCCTCCGGTGATCGGTTCCGCAAAAATACGGGCATTGGAGACCTGACCCGTGGCATAGAGCGACTTGATATCCTCCTCGACGAGGCGGTCGTTGTAGGGCGCTCCGGGCTTGGTCGCGAGATTGTCGAGAACGCGCTGCTTGCTCAGCGTATTGGGCCCCACAAACTGAACATCGATCTGCTTGATCAGCGGCGCCTGACCCTGATTCTGAGCGGCAAGGCGATCGGCACACAACGGAATCAGGCATGCCAAGAGTGCGAGTCTGATCAGAAGAAAAAAGCGGGTAAGCGTCATGAAGCGTTTGGAAAATCAGTGGAGTCCGTGAGCCATGGAATGGCAAGACCCGCCATTAGATGCGAGAGTGAGGTGGTCGGGTCAAGCCGCTAATTGGCAGATGGATTTCTCAGGAAAGGTTGGGCTGTTTCAAGATGGCAGGAATTTCAGCCAGATTGGTGATGGTGTGGTCCGGAGTGACATCGGCCTGCTCCTCGGAACCGGGAACACGGATCCAGATGGAGCGGATACCGGCGTTCCTCGCCCCCACGATGTCACGCTCCAAGCTATTGCCGACCATGACGGCCTCGTCGGCGGTTACCCCGAGTTTGGCCAGAAGGCGATGGAAGATCTCCGGCTTCGGCTTTCCGATGCCATGCTCTCCAGAGACAGCGATGGCCTGAAAAAAGGATTCCAGCCCCGAGGCGGCGATCTTCTCACGCTGCAAATCGGGTGCACCATTGGTCAGGAGCGCAAGTTTGTAACTGGGTGCAAGTTCAGCCATCAACTCGCGCGCTCCTGTCAGTAATCGCTGACGGGCACGGCGTGTGGAGGCAAATTCCATGGCAAGCATCTCCGCCTCCTCCTCCGAGGCATCCCTTCCTTGGGCGGCAAGTGACTTGGCGAAAACCTCGACGCGGTAGCTGGTCGACCAATTACGAAGTGCGGTCAACTCAGGGGAATCCCCCGTGAAGCCTCCCCAGAGGCACTCAAAGGCACTGATTCCGATCGAGCGGCAAAAGGGACGGCACTCCCCCTCAGCCCAGAGAGATCGAGCGATCGCCATGGCATCGGTTGCAAAACGGGCGGGGTCTGCCTCGAAACGAGAGGAAGCCACTGCGGCCACATGGGCAAAGGTTTCGTGAGAGACCGCCTCATCGACGGCCAGTGTGTCATCAAGATCAAAGAGAAGGGCGCGAATTGCCATAAGTGGAAACACTGCCCACATCGAACATCCTGAACGAGAAAAAAGAGGTCTCTTCCGACTTTTCCCCTTCACTTGGCCTGCGGATTTCCTTTTAACTTTGCATTTCTATGAGCACCCAAGCCTTCCCCGACATCACCTCAATCCCCTTTGAGGGTCCCTCCTCCAAGAATCCCCTCGCCTTCAAGCACTACAATCCCTCCGAGATTATCGAGGGGAAATCGATGAAGGATTGGATGCGCTTTTCGGTTGTCTATTGGCACACCTTCCGCAACTCCCTCTCTGATCCCTTCGGTGCCGGCACGGCGATCCGTCCCTGGGATGACGGCACCGATTCCGTCGAGAACGCAAGGAACCGCGTCCGCTATGCCTTCGAATTCATCCAGAAGCTCGGTGCTCCCTTCTACGCCTTCCACGACCGTGACATTGCTCCTGAGGGCAAGACCCTTGCCGAGAGCAATAAGAACCTCGACTCCGTTGTCGCCGTCCTCAAGGAAGAGCAGCAGCGCACAGGCATCAAACTTCTCTGGGGCACCGCATGCCTCTTTGCCAACCCTCGTTTCACCCACGGTGCGGCAACCAGCCCGAACGCCGATGTCTATGCCTATGCAGCTGCACAGGTGAAGAAGGCAATGGAAGTCACCCACGAACTGGGCGGCGAGGGATACACCTTCTGGGGCGGTCGCGAGGGCTACTCCACCCTCTGGAACACCGACATGAAGCGTGAGCTCGATCACCTCGCCCGCTTCCTCCACATGGCCGTCGACTACAAGAAGGAGATCGGATTCACCGGTCAGTTCTACATTGAGCCGAAGCCGAAGGAGCCGACCACCCACCAGTACGACAGCGACTCTGCAGCCTGCCTGAACTTCCTCCGCGAGTATGGCCTCCAGGATCATTTCAAGATGAACCTTGAGACCAACCACGCCACCCTCGCCGGCCACACCATGGCCCACGAAATCGAGGTCTGCCTTGGTGCCAACGCACTCGGTTCCATCGACGCCAACACCGGCAACGAGCTCATCGGCTGGGACACCGACCAGTTCCCGACCAACCTCTACCTCACCAC
>DAISZK010000056.1:0-14545 GCA_036824855.1 Chthoniobacterales bacterium
CATCAGGATCATGGCGCCGTTCACGCCGATGACGTTCAGCGAGGCAAGTCCAAGGAAGATATACCCCATGTGCATGACACTGGAGTATCCGATGGTCCAGTCGAGGCGCTTCTGAGCTACCGTGGCATAGCCGATGTAGAGGATATTGCCGATGACTAGCAGAAGCAGCAGTCCATTAAACTGATGCATGGCATCAGGAAAGAGAGGGAGCGCGATGCGAATCAATCCATAGAGACCGAATTTCTTCAGAACTCCGGCATGCATCATTGCCGTGGGAGCCGGGGCGCAGGCATAGGCGGGAGGCGCCCAGGAATGGAACGGGAAAAGGGAAACCAGCGAGCCAAATCCGACGAGCAGGATCAGGTAAATCAAGGAAGAGGGATGGAAGGTTCCAGCGATGGCCATCTGGTCAAGCTGACGAAGGTCCAGAGTGCGTGAAGCGGCGGGAATACTCAGATAGAGACCCAGCAGACCGATCAGAAGCACAAAGCTTCCGAGTCCGAGGTAGATTGTGGCCTTCCAAGCAGCGGCCTGACGGTCTCCCGAACCCCAGACACCGATCATGATGAAAGTGGGGATCAGAGCAAGTTCGTGGAAGGAGTAGAGGAAAAGGACATCAAGCGAGGCGAAGGCACCAATCACACCAGCCGAGATGAAGAGCAGGCAGACATAGTAGACTCCCTCACGTTTCTCGATCTTAGGGGCGATCCAAATTGCAGAAAGGGTCACCAGTGTGGCGAGCAGCAGCATGGTCAGTGTCAGACCATCTGCCCCGAGGGTCATGTTAATCCCGAGTTGGGGAAGGATTTTCCACTCGGAGAGGAACTGCCATCCTCCAGCGGTGAGATCGTAGCGTGCAAAAAGCACCACGGAGATCAGGAGATTCAGGATGGACGCGCCGAGGGCCATGACCCGGGGATGTGCACCCAGCATGATCAGCACGGAAGCGGCCAGCGGCAGGAGAATCAGAAGAATGAGAAGAAGGCTCATGTCAGAAAGTGGTGGTGATCGCTGGTGAGTTCTATCGGACGTGAAGGAGGAGGTAGATCAATCCGACCACGCCGACACCAAAGAAGAGGGCGTAAGCCTGAATGTTACCCAACTGCAGGAAGCGAAGGGCAAAACCAACCGTCCAGACAAGCGTTGCACTTCCCCGAACGAGGACGCCATCGATGAACCAGCGATCGACAAACGAGCAAAGCTTGGCGAAGCCGCCCTGAATGACACGAACGATCCAGAAATAGAGATCATCGATGTAGAAGCGGTTCTCCAAGAAGGGAATCCGGATCGGATCCTTCTCCACGTTGCGGTAGAGGAGGAACGCAAGTGCCAGACCGGCAAGGAAGACGCCTAGGAAAACCTGAGGCACAAAGGTAGGGACTTCGCGTTCCGTTAGCGAACCGATCTCATGGAAGAACGTGTGCTCGAAGAAAGGATACCCGGCAATGACTGCGGGGATCGCCAGTAGGATCAAAGGAATGGTCATCACGAGCGGCGACTCATGGGCATGCTCGGAGTGCTCCGAACGGGCTTTTCCAAAGAAAACGACCATCGCCTGACGCATCATGTAGAAAGGGGTCAGACCGGCGGCAATCACCACCACCCAGAAGATCCCGCGATGATGCTCCCAAGAGCAGGCCATGATGAGATCCTTGCTGTAGTGACCGCTGAAGAAGGGGCATCCGGAGAGCGCCAGCATACCGCAGCAGTAGGTCAGGAAGGTAATCGGCATCTTGCCCTTCAGACCACCCATCTTCCAGATGTTCTGCTCATGGTGCATCCCGATGATCACGGATCCGGCCGTAAGGAAGAGAAGACACTTGAAGAAGGCATGAGTGAAGAGATGGAACATCGGGAGCGCCGCAGAGACAGCAAGCCCGGCACCGGTGACCATGTAACCGAGTTGTGAAATTGTGGAGTAGGCCAGGATCCCCTTGATGTCATCCTGTTGGGTCGCAAGGATGCCGGCTCCGAGCGCAGTGATCGCACCGGTCCAGGCTACGATCTCGGAAGCCTCGGGTGAGGAAGAGAGGATCGGGAAAATACGGGCGAGAAGGTAGACACCGGCCGCAACCATGGTGGCGGCGTGAAGGAGTGAGGAAACGGGCGTCGGACCCTCCATCGAGTTTGGAAGCCAGACATGGAGTGGGAACTGAGCCGACTTACCGACCGTTCCGCAGAAGATCAGAACCACGGCAACGGCAAGGAGAGCAGGATTCTGGACGAAGATCGGCGCCGGATGATTGATCCCCGCAAAGGTGAAAGTGCCTCCTTCGGGGCCGCCCGTTGCGATCCAGAAGAGCAGGATGCCAAGCATGAAACCGAAGTCACCGATCCTATTCACCAGGAAGGCCTGCTTGGCCGCATCGGCCGCAGAATCCTTGTGATAATAATGGCCGATCAGGATATAAGAGCTGACACCTACCAACTCCCAGAAGATGAACATCATCACGAGGTTATTCGCCAGCACGATGCCGAGCATCGAGAAAAGGAAAAGCGCCAGACCAGCGAAGAAGCGCCAGTAACCGACTTCCTCCTTCATGTAGCCGATGGAGTAGATGAAAACGATCGGAGCGATGGTCGTCACCACGACCAGCATGGTGCGGCTCAGGGGATCGAGCGCCAGATCGAAGGGAATTGCCAAAGCATGACCAAAATCAACCCAGTTGAATCCGTGATACACCCCCTCGGCGCTCTTGGCGAAGAGAGTCCATCCACAAACGGTAGTGACCAGAGCGGAAAGAATGGCCAAGCCGGCGGCAAGCGGCTTGCTCGTACGAGTGATGAACAGGATCGCTGCCGCAGCGACGAGCGGTGCAAAAAGCGTGATCCAAGCGATGGTGGAGAGATTCATCAGAGGAAGAGGGGTCAGAATTTCAGCGTGTCGAGATCCTCGACATGGGTGGTCTGTCTGGCTCGATAGAGGGAAACAATGATCGCCAGCCCTACGGCAACCTCGGCCGCCGCCACAGAGATGATGAAGAACACCAGAATCTGAGCGTTGTAGTTCTGATGACCGGAGATGAGTCCGTATCGGGAGAAGGCAACGAGTGAAAGATTTGCGGCATTAAGCATCAGCTCAAGCCCCATGAAGATCACGATGATACTGCGACGGAGCATCACGACACCAAGGCCGGTGGCAAAGAGAAGCCCGCTGGCGATCAGATAGTTGGCAAGTGTAGGCATGGGCGGATGGACGTGGAATTCTTAGCGGAGGGTTCGGCGGCTCAAGACAACAACGCCAACCGTGGCCGAGAGCAGGAGGACGCCGATGACCTCAAACGGAAGTCCAAACGAGTGAAAGAGCGTCATGCCGATCATCTTCACATCCGAAACCTGAGGACCCGCGAGCGTGGGGGTCTGCTTCGCGAAAGCAGGATTGGAGAGGATCACCTGGGTCATGATCGAGAGGAACGAGGCAACGACCAGCACACCGCCGAGCGTCGCACCGAAGTTCAAACGACGGCTCTTCTCCTCGCGCAGATCCAGCAGCATGATGATGAAGAGAAAGAGCACCATCACAGCGCCTGCGTAAACAAGCACCTGAATGACTCCGATAAAACAGGCATCAAGAGTCACGTAAAGGGCCGCCAGACAGATGAACGACATGACCAGGCTCATTGCGCAGGAGACAGGGTTTCGCAGCAGGACGACACTCACTCCGAAGAGAAGCATCAGTGTGGCAAAGAACCAAAAGGCGGCGAGAAGCATGGCGTTCGGAAAAAGATGAAAGGTGAGATTACTTCAGTTCGTTCCACTTGAGGGTGAGCCCTGACTTGACGCCGCCCAACTTGTAGAGGGTCGCCTTGTCATGGACCATCTCGGCGCGATTGAGTCCGGTGATGGAGTAATCCTTGCGCAGGAAGATCGCTTCCTCGGGGCAAACCTCTTCACAGAGACCGCAGTAGATACAGCGGGTCATATCGATATCAAATGCCTCGGGACGCTTCTCCACCTTGCGCCATGGGTCGTTGTCGGGGATCTCACCCGGCTTGATTGTGATCGCGCGCGGAGGACAGATGAATTCGCAGAGCTGGCAGGAAACGCATTTCTCACGACCATTCTCATCGACGACGAGCGTCGGGGCTCCACGGTACCACTCGGGCAGGTTGGCATCCCACTTCTCTTCGGGATACTGCATGGTGACGACACCCTTGTTGAAGAGCGCTCTCTTCATGTGCTTCCAGGTGATCGCCAGTCCAGCAAGGATCGATGGCAGGTAGCACTTCTCCGCGAGGGTCAGCTTGGGGCGATTGACGACGATAGCCATGAGATTGGAGTGGTTGGAGAATTCAGTGAAACGATCAGTGGTGAACGATCATGTCCATGCTTAATGGTGAACAAGCGCCAGGATGACCGCGGTGAGGAAAATATTGAAGAGAGCTATAGGGAAGAACCCAAGCCAACCGAGCTTCATCAGCTGATCATATCGGAAGCGGGGAAGGGTCCAGCGGATCCAGATCATGAAGAGAATGATGAGGGAGACCTTGACGAACCAGACACCGATATTCACCAGACCCCAGAACCATCCATGCGAGCCATCGGGGATAATCGGCAGACTCCAGCCTCCCAGGAAGATCGAGACAATCGCTCCGGAACCGGCAAACATCGCGGCATACTCTCCAAGGAAGAAGAGCGCGAAATTCATCGAGGCATACTCGGTGTGGTATCCGCCGACGAGCTCCTGTTCGGCCTCAGGAAGATCGAAGGGGAGACGATTCGTCTCTGCAAAGATCGAGACGAGGAAGATCACGAAAGAAATCATCAAAGGAATCCAGAGAAGGAAGCGTTCCAAACTCACACCGGCCACAAGCGAGTGAACGAGGTCAGCGGGATGCAGGAGCTGGCCGAGGGAGAATCCATGGGGCCAGTAAGGAGAGACCAACCAGCCATTCTTGATCTGCCAGTCGACGATCTCATTCAGATTCAGCGTGCCGCAGACCATGAAGATCGGGATGATCGAGAGTCCGAGCGATAGCTCGTAAGAGATCATCTGGGAGGAGGAACGAATGCCTCCGATGAAGGGGAACTTCGAGTTCGAGGCCCATCCGGCGATCGTGATGCCATAGACACTCAGGGAAGCGACCGCGAAGATGAAGAGAACGCCGACATTGATATTGGCAATCGTCATCTCGACGCCAAAGAGCGAACTGCCGAAGGGAAGCACCGCCAGCACCATGATCGGTGGGATCATGACCAGCTTGGGAGCCAGCCAGAAGAAGAACTGGTTCACTCCAGCCGGAACGAAATTCTCCTTGGTCAGGAGCTTAACAGGGTCAGCGATCATCTGGCCGAGTCCCCAGAAAGGAATATCTTTTTTACCTCCGAGGAGGGTCATCGGGATACCGACGCGGTTCGGACCAGTGCGGTCCTGGATCCAAGCGCTGACCTTGCGCTCGGCAAACACGGTGACCGAAACAACGCCGAGGACCACATTGAGTAGAATGAAAGACTTGAGGAACGTTGTCCAAAGGAGGAACACCCACGGTGTGGTCAGAAAATGAAGGATCAGAGCGGTGTCCATGAGTCTCGGTTAGAATCGAAGCCTAAAAGTGGTATCCTCCCCCCGCCCGAGTGTCGAGACACAAGAGAGAAAAAGTGCCGAGCCTTGCGCTTCAGCATGATTTTGCCGACTCCTTCTACCTCACGATTAGCGTCTGCGTAGCAGTAGCTGGTGAGTAGTTTTGCGTGCCGCTGCGCCATCGTCCAACTGAGGCTTTAGTAGAATAGATGGCTACATGCTGTGTCTCCCATGTGCTTTTTGCGCCTGCATCCTGTGGCCAATCCATTGCATCCCCTTCATCCCTGTGAGTTTTCCTCCCATCTCAGCCATCCCCTTGCTTCTCGAGACGATAGCCCGTGCTTCTTCCTCCACCCTCTTCCCTAAACATCAGGCCCCGTGCGATCAGGTCGTTGATGTCTCGAAGCGCAGTATCCGCTGAACACTTAGCAACCCTTGCATACTTCGAGGTGGAAAGCTTCCCCTCAAACCCGTCGAGCAGTCGATTGATCACCGCATGCTGCCGTTCATTCACCGGACCATCTTGGTTTATGCGCTCCCAGACCCTCGACTTGTGAAGGATTCCTCGGAGGCTGATCTGCGCCTGTTCAAGCGCTCTGTCCAGACAACTCAGAAACCACTCCAACCACTGGGTGATATCGATGGTTCCGCGCTGGCTGCTCTCCAATGAATCATAATACTGTTTCCGCTCTTTCTCGATTTGGGTGGACATGCTGTAAAAGCGCTCGGATACGCCGTCCGCCCTTGCGAGTGCCAACTCGGCGATGGCCCTGGCAATACGCCCGTTCCCATCTTCAAACGGATGAATCGTCACGAACCAGAAATGCGCGATGCCGGCCTTGAGTACAGGATCCATCGTTGTGCTTCCCTCGAACCACTCCAGAAAACGGCTGACCTCCGCATCTAGGAGGACGGCATCCGGAGCCTCAAAATGAACTTTTTCCCGCCCCATCGCTCCTGAGACCACCTGCATGGGGCCATCTTCACCCGTGCGCCATCCTCCCGTGGTGATACGTCTCATCCCACTCCGTCCGCCGGGAAACAAGGCAGCATGCCATGAAAAGAGCCTTTCCTCGGTAAGGGCTTCGCCGAACTTAAGCGTGGCATCGAGCATCATCTCAACAACACCCTCGACGTGACGATTCGCCGGGGTCATCCCTCCAACAGCAATCCCCAGGCGTCTCGCAATCGAGGAACGCACCTCCTCCGCATTGAGTTTTTCCCCCTCGACCGCGCTGGAACCGATCACTTCGCTGGTGAGGCTGGCAAGGTTGGCCTCACCACGGAGATGGAAACCGAGTCCCTCCATTTGTCCAAGCAGGCGTCCCTGTTGGTGCCGGACCCTTGCCAAAAGAGGCAGCAACCTTGCTTCACTCCATCGGAAGTCGGGCCACTCTTTACGCTGATGGATATAGGTCATGGGGATATTCGCCGCATCTTTGCGGAGATTATGACCTCCCAATCTCCGCAAATCAAGAATCTCCGCAGTTTTGCGGTAAATAACCCTACTATTCTCCGCAAAAGCCTCTCTAAAGAAGGTGCTATTCGAGTTTGAAGTCCAGAAAGTCAGGCCGACGCTTCGCTGCCAAACTTAGCCAGATCGACAGCTCCTACAATTGCTTGCGCGGTCGTTGCGTTGCATGCGTTACGACTGCGCCAGCGCGGGAGATTACTTCAGGGTTCCTGAGTTCCAGATTAAATCTGCCGGGATGCGGCCTTAAACCTCAATTCCAACCTTACGGAGACGCGCCTCCACATGGGCGAAGTGCCTCTCCGGTGAGCAGATGCGTCCGAGTTCCGCCGCATCGATGTGCTGCATGACCTCAGCCTCCTCGCTCAGAGTCTGGAGGAGAGGGATCTTCTCCGCCCAGGTACGCATTGCGGCGCGCTGGACGGCCTCGTAGGCATTCTTGCGGGCCATGCCGCGGTCGGTGAGTTCGAGCAGGACGGCCTGACTTCCCCAGAGTCCGAGAGTGAGATCCATGTTCCGCTTCATGTGCTCGGGATAGACGGTCAGGTCACGCACGAGACGGGTCAGCAAGACCAGCATGTAGTCGAGCAGGGTGCAGGAGTCGGGCAGGATGATCCGCTCCGCGCTGGAGTGGCTAATATCGCGCTCATGCCAGAGGGCGACATTCTCCATGGCGGTCTGGGCGTTTCCGCGAAGGACTCGGGCGAGTCCGCAGAGGCGCTCACCGGTGATCGGATTACGCTTATGCGGCATGGCGGAGCTTCCCTTCTGACCCTTGGCGAAGGCCTCCTCGACCTCGAGCACCTCGGTGCGCTGAAGATGGCGGAACTCCGTGGCCCAGCAATCGATGGAGCAGCCAATGAGGGCAATCGTCGTCATGAACTCGGCATGACGGTCGCGCTGGATGATCTGAGTGGAGATGTTGGCGGGCTTCAGACCGAGACGCTCGCAGACATAGGCCTCGACCTGGGGGTCAAGGTGGGCATTCGTGCCGACGGCACCACTGAGCATGCCATAGGCGACGCGGTCGCGGGTCTCCTTGAGGCGCTCGATGGCACGGCGGAACTCATCATACATCACACCCAGCTTCAGACCGAAGGTCACCGGTTCCGCATGGATACCATGACTGCGGCCGATCATCGGGGTAAACTTGTGCTCCTTGGCGCGGGCGGCAATGGCGACGAGGAGTTCCTCGAGATCATTCAACAGGATATCGGCCGACTGAACCATCTGGACTGCGAGGGTCGTGTCGAGCAGGTCGGAGGAGGTGAGGCCGCGGTGGATCCAGCGCGCCGGATCGCCGACGTGGGTGGCGACTTCCTCAAGGAAGGCGATCACGTCATGATTGGTTCGCTTCTCGATCTCACGAACCTCCTCGATGCGGAAGGTTCCCTTCTCACGGATCGTCTTGGCATCTTCCTTGGGAAGAATGCCGAGTTCGGCCATCCCCTCACAGGCTAGGGTCTCGATCTCGAGCCAGATTTCCAGTTTACGTTGCTCCGTCCAAATGGAGCGCATCTCGGGGCGGCTGTAGCGTTCAATCATCGGGGAACACTAACAAGAGAATAATCCCAAGCCAGTCTCTCTTTTTGGATTAATCCAAAAAGAGACGAACTGGGTTCTCCAACGCTTCCTTGATCTTGATGAGGAACGTGACAGCCTCCTTGCCATCCACCACGCGGTGGTCGTAGGAGAGGGCGAGGTACATCATGGGGCGTATTTCGACCTTCCCATTGATAGCGACGGGACGCTCCTGGATCTTGTGCATGCCGAGGATGCCGCTCTGGGGAGGGTTAAGGATCGGTGTGCTGAGAAGCGAGCCGTAGACGCCGCCATTGGAGATGGTGAAGCAGCCACCCTGAAGATCGGAGAGGCCGATTTTTCCTTCACGGGCCTTGACGGCGAATCCAAGAAGTTCCTTTTCGAGGCCGGCCAGTGAGAGCTTCTCACAGTCGCGCAGGACGGGAACCATAAGGCCCTTTTCGGTACCGACAGCAACTCCGATGTCGTAGTAATGGTTCTCGATGAGTTCGTCTCCCTCAAGCTGAGCATTGATCTGCGGAATGGCCTGAAGGGCCTCCACAACGGCCTTGATGAAGAAGGACATGAATCCAAGCTTCACACCATACTTGGCCTGAAAGCCCTCTTGGACCTCCTTACGGAGATTCATGATGGCACTCATATCGACCTCGTTAAAGGTGGTCAGGATCGCGGCGGTCTGCTGGGCATTGACCAACTGGAGAGCGATCTTGCGGCGAAGCGGGGTGAGCTTGCGCCGGGTCACCCGGCCTTCGGGCTGCACCTTTGGCACGGGAGCCGGGGCTGAGACCGTCGAAGCAGGCTTCGGTAGCTCGGCCTTAGGTGCCTCGGCCTTAGGTGCCGGGGCTTCAGGCTTCTTCTCTTCAACTTTTTGACTCTTCACCTCTGCCTTCGTTGCAACCGGAGCTGCTGCAGTCGTATCAATCTCGGCAACGGTGGAGCCGATCGGAACTTCGGCTCCCTCGGCCACGGTGATTTTCAGAACTCCGGCTTCGAGGGCTGTGACCTCGGAGGAGACTTTATCAGTATCGAGGGTGAAAAGGAGATCTCCGACGGCGACGTGATCCCCGTCTTTCTTATGCCAGGCGGAGAGAACTCCGGATGTGATGGATTCGCCGACGGCGGGGACGATGACTGCAACGCTCATGATGGGAATGGTTGGGAGTTGGGAGATGTGTTCGCTTACTTTTCGCTTACGTGTTCACCGAAAGCCTGCGCGATGAGACCGGCCTGCTGGAGCTTATGGGCTGCCGTCGTTCCGACCGCCGTGCTGGCACTCGCCTCGCGACCCGCATAGCTGATTGCACGGCCGAAAAACTTCATCAGGATCGGCAGCAGGTGATGCCAGGAGCCCATGTTTGCGGGCTCTTCCTGGCACCAAACGATTTCCTTGGCATTCGCATACGGCGCGGTGATCGAGCGAAGCTGCTCCTCATGAAGCGGATAGATCTGCTCAAGGCGAACGAGGGCGCAGCGGTCGCTCCAGCCATTCTTCTCACGATAGGCCAAGAGATCATAGTAGACCTTGCCGGAGCAGAGGATGAGACGCTCGACCTTGGAGGAATCTGCAGGCTGAGGGCCCTCGAGGATCTCGTGGAACTCTCCCTTGGTGAAATCCTCCGTCGTTGAGACAGCGGCCTCGGAACGCAGGAGACTCTTCGGCGTCATGATGATCAGTGGTTTGCGAAAATCACGGAGCATCTGGCGACGAAGCGCGTGGAAATACTGGGCTGGCGTGGTGAGGTTGCAGACCTCCATGTTATGCTCGGCGCAGAGCTGAAGGAAACGCTCGAGACGTGCGCTGGAATGCTCGGGCCCTTGTCCCTCGTAACCATGAGGCAGGAGCATGACCAGCGAGCTGGGTCGCAGCCACTTGGTCTCCGCCGAGGCAATGAACTGATCGATGATGATCTGGGCACCATTGGCGAAATCACCGAACTGGGCCTCCCACATGCAGAGCATCTTGGGATAATCCATGGAGTAGCCGTAGTCGAAACCGAGGACGGCAGCCTCGGAGAGAGGGCTGTTGTAGACGCAGAAACTCGCCTGATCCTTGGCCAGGTGACGCAACGGGATATAGCGCTCGCGGTTCACCTCATCATAGAAGACGGAGTGACGGTGGCTGAAGGTTCCGCGTCGGCTATCCTGACCGGAGAGGCGGATCGGGATCCCCTGCAGCATGAGTGAACCGAAGGCGAGGGCCTCGCCGTATCCCCAGTCATAGCCGGCACCTTTCTCGAAGACCTCGCGGCGGCGCTCCAGGACGGCTTTTTTCACCTTGGGCAAGATACGGAAATCAGAGGGCACCGTAGTGAGACCTTCGACGATCGTCTTGAGCGTCTTTTCGCTGATGGCGGTCTTGACGGGGGTGAACGAGTAATCGGGTTGGAAGACGGCGGTGGATCCGACAAAGGCCTTCTGGTTGGCCTTCACATCGGTGATGATCCCCTTTTTCATCTCGGCAAGAGCTGCCTCGAGATGACCTTGGGATTTCTTCCAGCTGGCATCGAAATCCTCCTGGGTCAGCGTGCCGAGCTGCTTTGCCTGCTCGAGGAAAACTTCACTGGGGCGCTTGTGAGCGCGGATGACCTTGTAAAGATCAGGCTGAGTGAAGAGCGGTTCGTCGCCTTCGTTGTGCCCATAGCGGCGGTAGCAGACAATATCGATGACGATGTCGCGGCCAAACTCCTGACGGTAGGCGATCGCGATACGGGCCGCCTCGGCGACGGCAATCGGGTCGTCTCCGTTGACATGGAAAACAGGTGCCTCGACGGTCTTCGCGATCTCGGTGCAGTAGAGTGCGGAGCGTGAGTCCTTCGGAAGCGTCGTGAATCCGATCTGATTGTTCACAATCAGGTGAACAGCACCGCCGACCTTGTAGCCATCCAACTGCGCGAGGTTGAAGCACTCCGCCACGATGCCCTGTCCCGGAAAAGCAGCATCACCATGGATCAGGATCGGAACGACTTTCTTGCGATCGACGGTGTCCTCGAGGATGCGCTGACGTGCACGGGCCTTGCCCAAGACGACAGGGTTGACCGCCTCGAGATGGCTCGGATTGGCGGCAAGATAGACCTCGACCTCCTCACCCTGCTCGTTGCGGCGGGTTGTCTGGTAACCCAGGTGGTACTTCACGTCTCCGCTGGCATCGCCAAGGTCCGGAGCGTATTTGTCGCTGAATTCGTTGAAGACGATGGCGAAGGGCTTCTTGAGGAAATTTGTCAGGACATTCAGTCGGCCGCGATGAGCCATTCCCAAGACGATCTCCTTCACACCGGCCCCGGGGGAGCGGAAGAGGATCTCGGAGAGGGCTACCATCATTGATTCACCACCCTCGAGCGAGAAACGCTTGCTGCCGACATAGGTAGTGTGGATGAAGTGCTCGAAGCTCTCCGCTTTGTGCAGTGTGCGAAGAATCCTGTAATGGGGGGTCTGTGTGTCACCCTTCCCGACCCGGGACTCGACACGCTCGCGGATCCAGTGACGGATGCGTGGATTCTGAATGTGCATGTACTCGACACCCAGGGTGTCGCAGTAAATGGCGCGCAACTCCGAAATGATGTCGCGAAGCTTCATCGGCGCCCCATCTCGGAAGGAACGAGAACTGACCGTTACGTCAAGATCAGCCTCCGTGAGTCCGAACTCCTTCAGCTCGAGCAGAGGCTGGTAGGGAACCTCATCCGAGAGCGGATTGAGCCGGGAAGCGGTGTGACCAAGCGTTCGATACGTGTAAATCAATGCCTCGACACGACTCTGGATCGAAGCAGATCCGGACTCGGAGGCTGCCTGCAGGGCGCCAGAAACCGGAGCGGCCTTGGCTTTCTGATAACGCGCATACCCGAGCTCAAAACCCTCGAAGAAGGAGGACCAGTCGGGCGAAACGGAGGCGGGGTCCCGCAGCCATTTTTCGTAATTTTCATCGATGGCCGCCTCGTTCCAGCGGGCCGTGAAGGATGTGCTCATGAAGGTGTGAAAAGTCGTATCGTCCATGCCGCGAGCCAAATTCACCGGCTACGGTCACAGAATTATCATTCTTTAACAGATCAGGTGAAGGGAGCAAGCTGGCATTCTGAGCCCCGTGCATTCTTGCGCCTGAGGCTCGTACCGAGTAGATTTTCAAGCCTTCCCGGAACCTGCATGATCTCTGTCCAAGGACTCACCAAAAGCTATGGCGCTACCGATGCCGTCCGGGATCTCTCGTTCTCTGTTGATCGAGGAGAGGTGATCGGGTTTCTCGGGCCGAATGGCGCGGGTAAGAGCACCACAATGAAAATCCTCAGCGGGTATCTCCCTGCGGATGCCGGTGAGGTGAGGATCGCCGGATTCGATATCCACAGCCAGTCGCTCAAGGCACGTTCCAGAATCGGCTATCTCCCGGAAAACGTCCCCCTTTATCCCGAGATGCGCGTCAACGAGTATCTCCGCTATCGGGCCGCACTGAAAGGAGTCCGCTCCCGCCGCATCGCGGAAAAGGTAGAGGATGCGCTGGAACTCTGCAGCATCACTCATGTCAGGAATCAACTCATCGGCACCCTCTCCAAGGGATACCGTCAGCGCGTCGGACTGTCTGATGCCTTGGTGAATGAGCCTGATATCCTGATCCTGGATGAGCCGACCATCGGTCTCGACCCGGCTCAGATCCGTGAAGTCAGGGAACTTATCAAGGGACTGGCCAAGCGGCATACGATCCTGCTCTCCAGTCACATTCTTAGCGAAGTGGAGATGACCTGCTCTCGCATCCTGATCATCAACAAGGGTCGGATCGTCGCAACGGGTACGCCCGCCGAGTTGCGCGAACGTTCGGGCATCCCCCTTTCCGGCTCGGTAAGAATGGAAATCCAAACCGCTAACCGGAAGGCGGCCGAGGGCGTCCTTGCCATCCTGCAAGCGCTGGAGGTGGTTGACTCGGCAGCCATTGCGGAAGAACCCCTAGCTTCTTCCTCCACCGCTTTCGCCACTTCCGACACCTCTCGTTGGACCCGATTTGAAATCATCCCATCGTCATCGGGCGACCCTCGCCCCACACTCTTCGAAGAAGCCGTACGGAGGGGCTGGAAGCTCAGGGAACTCTCGGGCCATGAATCCTCCCTGGAGGAGATCTTCACATCGTTCGTTAACCGGATCCCCGCCACGACTGCGAGCAAGGCGGAACAAAACGATCAAAAGGAGGTCATCACCCCATGAGAGCTTTCTGGATCCTTTGGAAAAGAGAGGTCGCTTCGGCCTTCCAGACGCCGATGGCTTGGGTGATCCTCTTCTTCCTGCTCTTGGTCACGGGGTTCAATTTTTATGCCGGAGTCTCCGTGCTGAATCACGGCCCCACGGAAGTCACCGTTGTGGAGTCGTTCTTCAACACGGTCTTTTTCTGGTTCTCCTTCCTGCTGCTCTTCCCGCTCCTCACGATGCGCCTCTACTCCGAGGAATACCGGAGCGGCACCATCGAGCCGCTCATGACGGCGCCGGTGCGTGATACCCAGGTGGTGCTCGCGAAGTTCTTCGGAGTGCTCTTCCTCTACGCGTTCCTCTGGATGCCGACGGGCCTCTACTTTCTGGTTTTCTGGTGGCAGACCCACCTCACGGCGGCCGGTGCTGTCGGTGCTTTTGTCGGCTCCTACCTGCTTCTGCTCCTCATGGGAATGTTCTACCTCTCGCTCGGTTGCCTCTGTTCCTCCCTCACGCGTCACCAGATTACCGCAGCGGTCATGACCTTTGCGGTGATCGCGCTCTTCTTCCTGACGGGACTTCTCTCCTTCCTCGCGGGCCATGTCGACACGATGATGCAGGGGATCACAATCACCTTCTCCCCGATCGATCAAATGACACAGTTCTCCCGAGGCATCTTCGATACCCGTCCTGTGGTCTGGTACCTCGTGATGACCGGACTCTGTCTCTTCCTGACACTCCAGAGTTTTCAAGCCCGCCGCTGGCGCTCCTGATCCACGATACCTTCACGAGACGCTACCATGGCACCCCGAGACAAAAAACTCGGGGTGCCATGGTAGCGTCTCGTGAAG
>DAISZK010000001.1:0-90123 GCA_036824855.1 Chthoniobacterales bacterium
TTTCCGAGGCAATGACAACTTCTCATATCAGGTGGTCGAGTTTGCCGGAAATAATGAACTTCGAAAGATCGCTCACTTTGAGTTCGAGCGCCGGGTCGATACCGCTGATCTTCGGAGCGAGACGCTGGTGGTTGAACTCCACGATCACCGGCCCCTGAACGAAAGGGGAAGCGGCCACGACTCCCTTTGTCTTTTCGGATTTGCTAACGAGATCCTTCCACCCGTCGATGAGACCATCGTTGGTGACAAGCAAATGGGCATCAAATCCAATCACCTTGCGCTGAAGTTCCCTCTCGAATCCGGTCATCACCGACATGACGAGAATCAGCACGGTAATACCAAGGGTCACTCCGAGAACGGAGATCAGCGTGATCACTGCTAGAAAGGTACGCTTCGGCTTCAGGTAGCGGGCCGCAAGAAAGAGAGGCGCTGGCAGGCTTAAGCTAGAGGACATACCGGATCGTGACATGACGGGGTCGGAATAAAAATCTAATCTATTATCCAGCTAGGCCGTTTGCAGGGGGCGTGCATGCGATGGGCGAATCAGGATCCGCGTCATGAACAAGGCTGCAAAGGAGAGGAGGCAGATACCGAGGAAGTAGACGCTGTGACGACGAATGTGAAAGGGGCCGACGAGCAAATCCATTCCCCCCAGAAGATCCAGAATGGCTCCCCAGACGATTGGGACGATCGCCATTCCAAAACTTCCGATCACTGTCGAGAGAGCAAAGAAGTGATTTTTACCCGATTCAGGGACCACCGACATGCCGAGATGCAGACTGGCCAGATTCAACCCAGCCACTCCCATTCCACCCGTAAAGTTCAGCAGGAGAACAACACGCCAGTCTGGTCGGATCAATCCTGCCGACATCGCAAACCAGACTCCCAGCACCGTGGTGAAGAGGACGATCGAGGCCCTCATCACCGCAATACTCCCGGCAAGGTCGACGATGCGACCCAACCACTGAAGAATCAGCAAGGGTGCAAAAAACGTTGCTGCCGAGAGGGCGAAGATCGTGGAGGGAGAGAATTGGGCCTGCATTCGGAGGTACTCGACAGGGAAGACAGAGAGACCTCCTGTCACGGTTGCGTAAAGCAGACTGAAGAGAATCAGATTCCGGAATGGAGCCAGAGAGAGCATCTGGAGAATCGAGATATGGTCCGAAGAGGCCGCGGCGGCTTCGGAATGACGGGCATCGGGTGTCATTCGGAGAAAGAGAAGGCTCACCACCGCTCCCGTGACCGAGATGCAGAGCACCAGGGAGTAGCGCCATGGCTCGATCTGCCCCTTCATGAGAAGGGATGAAAGGAGCATGGTGAGCAACGATCCACCATACACAAAGGTATGATCAACCCCGATGTAGCGACCCCTCATGGAGCCCGGCACAACCCCAGTAATCCAGGGAAGGAATGCCGCAGAGGAAATCCCCCGGATCACATTGAACAGGAAGAGGCTGCCCAGCAGTAAACCGAGCCGCACTTCCTTCGACCAGAACGAGAGCAGGGGGACGATCGCCGAGGTCGCGATGAAGATGGAGCGAAGTCCCCAACCCATCAGGGCAAAGGAGCGGTAGCTGTATTTTCCCAGGTGCCGTGCCGCAGGAAGCTGCAGCATGGTCATCAGCGGCGTGAAGGATTCAATGATACCAAGCGTAATGGAGTTGGCCCCAAGCTCTTTTGCTAAAAGAACAATCGGAGCCCCCAGAATGATCTGGAAGCAGATTGCATTAAAAAAATTGAACCAATGAAAATTAAAGATCCCGCGGGAATACGGGACAGGCATCAGCCCCAGCGGCCCGCGGTAGCCGGGCTCGGCTGCATTCTCGTCGGCAGGACCGGTCACGCCTTGGTGACCGCATCCTGTGCGGGAGCCTGGAGGCGTTGCTTGAGATGGGGGAATAGAATGACCTCCCGGATCGACTCCGCACCCGTGAGAAGCATCACGAGACGATCGATGCCAATACCAATCCCCCCAGCCGGAGGCATTCCGTACTCGAGGGCCTCGAGGAATTCCGTGTCGATCTTCTGCTGCTCTTCACCAGCCTGATGCTCCAGGCGTTCGCGCTGGAGGTCGGGATCGTTCAGTTCGGAATAGCCCGGCGAGATCTCCTGTCCGTTGATGATCAGCTCGTAGACATCGACCTTCGAGGGATCGGCATCATTCAACCGCGCGAGAGGCACCAGTTCCTTCGGAACATGGGTGACAAAGCAGGGATCGATCGTCTTTTCCTCAACTAGCTTTTCAAAGACATGCTGGGTCATCTCGAACTCCTCGGGACAATGAGAGATATCGAGCTTCAGTTCGGCACAGCGAGCAATCTTCCCCGCCTTATCGAGCGAGAACCATCCGGGAACAGCTTCCTCGATCAGATCGTTGTACGAAGCGCGTTTCCAGGGACGGGCGAGATTAATGGTCTTGGTGATATTCCCCTCCGCATCGCGGTGATGGACCTGATGGTCTTTGTTTCCAAGCATGACTGCCAAATGGCAGACCAACTCCTCCACAAGAACCGACATAAGCTGAAAGTCCGCGAAGGCCCAGTAGGCCTCGAGCATCGTAAACTCAGGATTATGACGTCGGGAGATTCCCTCATTGCGAAAACTGCGGTTGAGTTCGAAAACCTTGGGGAATCCGGCAACCAAAAGACGTTTCAGGTAGAGCTCGGGAGCAATACGCAGGAAGAAATCCATGCCAAGCGCATTGTGATGCGTCTTGAAGGGTTCGGCGGCAGCTCCTCCGGGAATCGCCTGCATCATCGGTGTCTCCACCTCGAGGAACCCTCGCTCATCGAGGAAGCGGCGGATCTCGCGCACAATGGCTGAGCGTTGAAGGAAAATGGCACGAGAGGAGGGATTGGCAATTAGGTCCAGATAACGCTGGCGGTAACGCGTCTCGGGATCCTGAACCCCATGCCACTTATCGGGCAGGGGGCGGAGGGATTTGGACAGAATTTTAAGACTCCGGACCTTGATACTCGACTCGCCTGTCCGGGTGGTGAAGCACTCTCCTTCCACGCCGATGAAGTCTCCGATATCGAGCTGTGCAGCCACGGCCAGGGAGTTCTCATCGACTTCCTTGGCATTGATGTAAATCTGCATTCTCCCTCCCATGTCGGAGAGGTCGAGGAAACGACTCTTGCCCATGTCGCGGTAGGCGGTGATGCGACCGGCCATCGTTACCACGCGCCCCTCGGCAAATCCATCCCGTACCTCGGCAACGGTTCCAGTGGATTCAAAGAGCCCGCCAAAGGGATCAATACCAAGGTCGCGGATGGCCTGAAGTTTTTGCCGGCGGATGGCGACGAGGTCGTTCAGTGGTGACGAAGACGACTCTGTCGACTCAGATGAAGGGGTTGATGGCTGATTTGACTGTTCCACCTGTAAAGAGCAAACGGAGATGCCTGTTCGATCAATCAAAAACGGAGGAAAGACTCACAGGGATGAGGGAAATGCAGGGGATATCCTCAAATCACGATCGCTCCACTCCAACCCCTCCCTTGCATCCCCTTGATCTTTGGCAATTCTCTTACTTTCTTCGGGTCACCAACTCCGCGGCGAGGCGGATGGCGGAAAGGAAGCTTTCTGGACGTGCCTTACCTGTACCTGCGATCTCATAAGCAGTTCCATGATCGGGACTGGTGCGGATAAAGGGGAGGCCAAGGGTGACATTCACCCCATCATGGAATCCGAGAAGTTTCAGCGGGATAAGTCCCTGGTCGTGGTACATGCAGAGCACCCCGTCAAACTCGCCGTTTGCAGCACGCCAGAAAACCGTGTCCGGACTGAAAGGACCGGCAAAGGAAACACCCTGATTCTCGGAAAGGAGTAGCGGCAGCGCAGGCTCGATCAGCCTTAATTCCTCATCACCAAGATCCCCCTGTTCGCCGGCATGGGGATTCAGGCCAGCAACGGCAATGCGTGGTGAAGTGATTCCACGCTGATTCAGGAACCGGGCGAGCAATCCCCCCACCCGGACGATCTCAGCGGTACTGAGGAGGCCGGCCACATTCTTCAGCGGCACATGTGCAGTAACCAAAGCCACGGTGAGAGGGCCGCCGGTGAGTAACATGGCGAAATTTGCGACTTGGGCACGAGCTGCAAAAAACTCTGTCTGCCCGGGAAATTCAAAACCTGCCTCATGCAGATGCCTCTTGCTGACAGGTCCCGTGACGACGGCGGCAAGTTCACCAGAGAGAGCACGCCTTGCAGCCTCCTCTAACCCTGCAATCGCTCGTAAAGATCCCTCCCGAGAAGGATGTCCCGGATCGAGCGACGAAGGATCACCAATGATCTCGATACGGACTCCCTCGGCTTGATGGCCCTGATTCAAGGCTGCCTCGAGCAGTTCGGGGCCGACACCGGCGGGATCACCCGCGACGAGACCGATCACCGCTTGCTTCATCACGGCGATTTCTTAAAGGATCTTGATGTACGCCTTTGCACGAAGCTCCTTAAGCCAGCGCTCCTGCCCCTTGAGCTTTTCCTCCTGGACGAGGGCTTGGACAATTTCAGGCTGAACCTCGGAAAGAGGCTTCGTGACAGCAGGCTTCACGGCCTCAACCATCAGGATGTAGTAGGCATTATCGAGAGGGATAACCGGGCTGATCTCCGAGGGCTTCAGCGAGAAAGCAATCTTGGCGAGTTCTTCGTTGAGCGTCTTGCGCTCGACCCATCCCCAGTCTCCGCCAGACTCATTGGTCGAATCCTCCGAGTACATCTGGGCCAGGCGATCAAACTCGGCACCACCGGCGAGTTTATCCCTGATTTCTGCGGCCATCTGCTTCTTGCTGATGGAAGTGGCCGTGGAGGCGTCGCCACTTCCTGAGGCTGAATCCCCCTCCTTCAGTACGATCATGCGAAGCTTGATCTGCGCAGGGGTGGAATAGGAGGCACTGTGCTTCTCATAATATTCCCGGATCTTAACCGGGGAGACGATGATGTTTTCACTTGTCTTGGACTGGCGCATCGCCTGAACCGTGATCTTGTCTTTTTCGTTATCCCGGAAACGCGCCATGGTGTAGCCCTGCGCTTGGAGCGTTTTGACAAAAGCGGTTCTGTCTCCTCCGAATTCCTGACGGATAATGCGCTGGATGCTGTCATCCACGATGTAGGAGGGAATATTGAATTCCTTTTTCTTGAACTCCTGAAGGATTAGATCCCGGTCAATGAGATCCTGGATCGCATGATCGCGCATCTCCTTGATCTTTTTCTGGAGTTCCTCTCCCTGATAAATTTCCGAAGCTGATTTCTGCTGGGCGGCCACAAGTTCACGGACTTGGGAAAACGTGACGACATCGCCGTTCACGATGGCGGCGATTCCGTTGATCACCTCCTCGGCGGCAGGGAGAGTCGCCATTCCGCCAAGAGCGGTCAGAGCGACTACAGAGAGAAAAAATGGTGAAAATCTAATGGAGATCATAATGAAGGGACGTCGAAGGAACAGAGGAACGGTATCGTTTCTAAACCTTCAACGCCTCCAGAAAGCGCAAAATCTCGGAAAGCTTGGAAGCCGGCTTGGAGGCCGTCAAGCGTGGAAACCGATGGCCAATGAGAAGGTAGTCACCACGGCGGGTCAGCATCAGTCGCTCCCCCCGTGTCTCCACTTTGGTAATTCCCTTCGAAGCGGCAGCACGACGGATCCGTTCGGTGGCAAAGAGGTGACTGATCTCCTGGGGGAGCGGGCCGAAACGATCGCGCCAGGAAGTTGCAATCATCTCGAGAGCAGCAATATCCGGAGCTGAGGCAAGGGATCGGTGTGCCTCAATCCTGAGTCTCGCCTCGGGAAGGTAGGTGGAGGGAATAAAAGCCCCGCAGCGGCTGATTTTTGGTCCACTCTCCGGTTTGGGGGTTACACGGGAGAGTTCCTCCGGAGTCATCGCCACAAAATCTAGCCTCAAGACCGATTGATTGCCGGGATCAAGTTCACCGGATCCCCCCGACTCACCCTTCATCCTGGCAACAGCCTGACGCAGCATCCTGCAATAGAGATCGAAACCAACGGCTGCTATCTGACCACTCTGGGCGGTCCCGAGTAAATTTCCAGCACCACGGATCTCCAGATCACGCATGGCAATCCGGAACCCGGCACCGAGTTGAGAATATTGGCGAATTGCCTGCACGCGGCGCCGCGCCTCCCCGACCATCATCATGTCGCGCGGAAGCATCAGATAGGCGTAGGCCTTCTGGCGTCCGCGTCCGACTCTCCCCCGGAGTTGGTAGAGATCGGCAAGTCCGAAGCGATCTGCGCGGTCAATAATGATGGTGTTGGCATTCGGGATATCAAGACCGCTCTCGATGATGGTCGTGGAGACCAAGACATCGGCTTCACCCTCCACGAAACTCTTCATCACTCCCTCCAGTTCCCCCTCCTCCATCTGACCGTGACCCACAATCACTCGGGCTCCGGGACAGAGTTCACCAATCCGAGAAGCGACTTTCTCGATCGTTCCGATCCGGTTGTGCAAAAGATAAACTTGGCCACCCCGGGCACGTTCGCGCTGGATCGCATCCCTGATCACACGTTCATCGTACGCGCAGATCACGGTCTCCACCGGTTGACGATCAGGAGGTGGCGTCTCGATCACTGACATGTCGCGAGCACCCATAAGGGAAAGATAGAGAGTTCTGGGAATCGGGGTTGCCGAGAGTGTGAGTACATCGATTAGACGGAAGCGCTCTTTCAGGGCCTCCTTATGCTTCACTCCGAACCGCTGCTCCTCGTCGACAATCACCATGCCGATGTCCTTGAAGATGACATCCGGGGAGAGGAGACGGTGCGTTCCCACAACCAGATCGACCGAACCATCCGCAAGACCCTTGACCACCTCGCGCTGCTCGGCCGCCGTGCGGTAGCGACTCAGCAGCTCGATCTTCACCGGATATTCGCTCATTCGTTCACGAAGAGTCCGAACGTGTTGCTGCGCCAAGACTGTGGTCGGAGCAAGGAAAACGACCTGCTTGCCTCCCATTAATGCCTTGAAGGCTGCGCGCAGGGCAACCTCGGTCTTCCCGAATCCAACATCCCCACAGAGCAGCCGATCCATGGGGCGCCGGGATTCCATGTCCTGCTTAATCTCGGAAATGGCACGGAGTTGGTCCGCGGTTTCGCGGTAAGGAAAGCTCATCTCCAGCTCCCGTTGCCAAGGGGTATCTGGACCGAAAGCGTAACCTTGTCCCGTTTCCCGTTCTGCTTGGAGTTTCAGTAGACGCCCCGCATAGAGGAATACCGATTTTTCCGCGGCCTTTCTCGCCTTCGACCACTTGTCATCGCCGAGTGACGAGAGGTCAGGGGCATGTTTCCCAACGCCAACATAGCGCGAGACCTGCCAAGCCTGATCGATCGGGACAAAGAGACGAGAATCGTTGGCAAATTCCAGCGCCAGCACCTCCCCCTCCGTGCCGTCGGCCGCGGGGAGACGCTGCAAGCCGAGATAACGCCCAATGCCATGCTCTGTATGAACGACAAGCTCCCCCTCGGCAAATTCCGTGAAATCGATGGCGGAACGTGAGGCACGCTGCTTCTCCCGGCGGAGGTGCAAGCGCCGAAGTCGCTGACTGGCAGACCTCCCGAAAAGTTCCGCATCGGAGAGGACAGCCAGCTTGCCAGCAGGAAAGCAGAAGCCTCGAGAAATCGAGCCAAGACGCATTTCCGGGAGATTCTCCCCCGAGGAGAATTCGGGGAGTGCCGTAGCCAGTTCCCTAAAGCGCTCAGCCTCACCTTCCGTCGCGCTCAGAAGAAGGATACGCCACCCCTCTTTTTTCCACGAATCCAGCTGGCGGAAAAACTCCTGCCTGCGCGTCTCATCAATTACAAAATCACCAGCACCAAAGGATGCAAAAGGAATCGGATCAAAGGCCGTGATCTCGTGCTTCTCCGTAAGTTCAGCAGACTCTAGCGTCGGAACGGACGAAATAGCCAATCGCTTGCCATGAGGCATGAACGGCTGCGCCTCGGTCTTTCCGTTCGAACTCTTGTCTTTACTGCTAGCTTCCTCCTCCAGGCCGATCTCAACGACCAGATCATCCTCTTTCAAATAATCAGCCAGTCTGACACTTGGCCGATCCGTGTCTCCCATCTGGATCACACATTCATCGATCTCCCCCACGGAGGTCTGTGTATCGAGATCAAACTCCCGGATCGAGACGATTCCTTCCTCATCAAACTCGAGACGGCACGGCATCGATTGCTGCCATGAAAAAAGATCCAGAATACCGCCCCTCAGGGCGAATTCACCACGACGCGTGACTTGTGCAACCCTCTCGTAGCCTGAATCCTCCAGGGAGACGATCACCTTGCCGGGAGATCCCTTCCAACCCTTGGGAAGAGAGAGAAGATTACCGGTGAGATCAGCCACCGAAGGGACAAACTCTTCCCATTGAGAGGTGGTGATGACCGGAGCCAAAATTTCGCCGCCTGCGATGCGCCCAAGGAGTGATATTCTTTCCGAGGCTGTTTCGGGATCGGGGAGGCCGAGACCCGCAGCAGGAATCTCAAGGTCAGGGAAGAGGGTTGCCTGATGGATCCAGACCGCAAGCTCCGAGGCAAACTCTTCCTGGGAACGAACATCCCGGCAGACAAACCAGATGCGTGATCCTGCAGGCATTTGGCGCGCCGTGACAGCCGCAAGAAATGGCCACGCCTGTTCAGAGGCATCTCGGATCTCCAAGAATCCACCTGCGCCCTTGCGGGCACTTAATCCGACGAAGAGCTTACCTAGCCGCGGATGAGCGCCGACCGCATCCAGTAGATCGTTATGAGCGCCGGAGTAGCCCATGATTTTCCAAATAGGTGTGCGAGAGCGCCAGCGAGAGAGAGGGATCTTGAAGGATGACTCCATCCAGCGAGGAAACAGGCATGATGCCGAGACGGGAATTCGTGACCGCCATGGCAACAGCTTTCCCGAGATCAGCAGGACGCAGGTCGCGTTCCAGCACCCCATGATTCCTCTTCACCCAACCAAGCAGGGCTCCGGAGCGGGCTCCTCGCGCAAGGGGAGGCGTGCAGAGGACTATTCCTTTCCTTGTTCGTCTCCAGACGAGCAGGTTGCCCATGGCGCAGGAGATGGCATAACCCTTTGCATCGAGCACGATTCCCTCGTTGGCTCCATTGGCACGGGCTTCAACAATCGCCTTGAGATGCTCGGCATAATTACCGGATTTCTCACCCCAATGGTCTCCGAGGAAGGGTCTCTGCAAAACCGTGAGGCGAAATCCTTGTGCGAGTTCCGTTGCCGTCGGGAAAAGAGTCGGTTCCCAAGTCAGGTAGCATCCCGCATGACGAATCGGAGCCCCCGGAGCCCCCTCACCAGCTGTTAGATAGATTCGCAGCATGCCATCGACTAGAGAGACGCTTGCAACAAAGCGCTTCAAAGCAGCAGAAAGGGCTCCGGAAAAAGGAAATCCGTTACGCCTTGCGGCATCCTTAAGGAGCGCAAGATGCTCAAGAGCGAGGAGTGCCTTTCCCGTTCGGACCGCGATACTTTCAAAGAGATGCAGGCCATAGCGGAATCCGCGGTCGCTCAGCGGCAAGCCCGATGTATGAGAGACAAGAGAGCGTCCATCCCAGCACCACGCCAGGAATTCCGAATCGGATGATCTCCTAGTCACAGGAAGCAATCACTCCTCCGCCGAGGAGGAGCCACGGATGCCAAGACGCTCCAAGCGCTTGCGAAGAGTGGCCCGGGTAATTCCCAAAAGCTTGGAGGATCTGAGCTGGTTATTGCGGGTCAGTTCCATAGCCCTCCTGGTGAAGTCCTCCTCCACCCAGGGAAGGAGTTCGCGATCACCGCTTTCCCTGATCAGCGCCTCAAAGAGGGACTGGGCTGCCTCTTCGACACTCAGAACGTTCAGGGCAGTTCCTGAGACATGAACCG
Source organism: Chthoniobacterales bacterium (assembly GCA_036824855.1). GTDB lineage: Bacteria > Verrucomicrobiota > Verrucomicrobiia > Chthoniobacterales > UBA6821 > UBA6821. The sequence continues at coordinate 9,873 of DAISZK010000001.1, forward strand.
CATCGGCGACTTCAGAAGCGTTTGTTACCTGACCCAATGGGAGATCTTTGGGTAGTAGGACGTCGCTTGTCGCCAGCACGCAGGCACGCTGCAGGGTGTTTTGCAATTCGCGAACATTACCGGGCCAGGGATAAGCCTGCATGACCTTGATGGCTTCCGAGGAAAGCTGCAGAAGCGGACGATGCTGCTTCTGGGCGATTCGGGAGAGGAAATACTCGGCCAGCAATGAGATATCCTCGGAGCGAGCGCGGAGCGGCGGGAGATGAATGCCGACCACATTGAGACGGTAATACAAATCCTCGCGGAATTCTTTCTTGGTAATTGCCTCCTCCAGATTCCTGTTCGTCGCGGCGACAATCCGGACGTTCGAGCGAATGGTGGCATTACCTCCGACGCGGGAAAACTCTCCCTCCTGGAGAACTCGGAGAAGCTTGCTCTGAACGGCCAGAGGCATCTCGCCAATCTCGTCGAGGAAAAGAGTGCCTCCATTCCCCTGCTCGAAGCGACCGATACGCTGAGTGGCGGCCCCGGTGAAGGAACCCTTCTCATGACCGAAAAGCTCGCTTTCCAAAAGGTTCTCGGGAATGGCTGCGCAGTTGATCGCAATAAGGGGTTTCTTGCTTCTCTCGCTGTAATTATGGATCGCGCGTGCGACCAACTCCTTTCCACAACCGCTCTCTCCGGTAACCAGTACCGGGGCATCGCTCATCGCGACGCGACCCACCATTTTAAAGACAGACTGCATCGCCTCGGACTGACCGACAATATCGTCGTGGTACTGCTCGACCGTGAGTGCAGGTTTTGTCGGGGAAGCGGCGCGAAGTTCAGCCGCAGACTTCAGTGCGGTATCGACAACAACCTTCATGGTGAAGGGGAGCGATTCCTTGCGAAGGAAATCAAAGGCCCCAAGTTTCATTGACTCAATCACCGCCTGCGTTGTCCCGTAGGCGCTCATGATGATCACCATGGCATTCGGGGACTCAGCGCGGATCTTGGCCAGGAGGTCGAGTCCCCCGGAAGGACGCAGATGCATCTCCGTAATCACCAGATCAGGTTTCTCCAGGCAGAAAATCTTGAAAGCGTTTGCGGAATTTGTCTCCGTGATCACACGGACTCCCGAGGCCTTGAGTTGCTGGCGGACCCAGTCGAGAAAATCCGTCTCACTGTCGACGACAAGCACGGTTTGGGTGGTCGGTGCACTACTCATAGTTATCAGGAGGCGTTTGCGTTGATGGGAAGATTCTCAACGGAGGAGCCGTAACGTCGATCCCGCGAGGCATAGTCCATAATAGCTGCATGAAGATCCTCAGCCCCGAAATCGGGCCAGAGTTTACGGGTGACATGAATCTCCGTGTAGCTGAGCTGCCAGAGCAGGAAATTAGAAATTCTCATTTCCCCCGAGGTCCTGATCAGCAGGTCGGGATCCGGCATCGTCCGGGTGTAGAGATGACTGGATATTGTTTCCGCAGTGATCTGGGAGGGATCGAGTTTCCGTTCTCCAACCTCTGCGGCGATGGAGCGCACGGCATCCACGATCTCATCGCGGCCACCATAGTTCAAAGCCAGAGTCAGCGTAAGTCGGGTATTCTGGGAGGTCTCCTCGATGGCCCGCTCCAGACGCTTCCGAGCAGGCCCCGGCAGGTCAGCAATCCTGCCGATCGTTGCGAGACGCACGCCGTTCCTGTTCATCATGGCAACCTTTTCGGAAAGGAAGCGCTCCAGTAGCAGCATCAGTCCCGCTACCTCGTGGGCGGGACGCTTCCAGTTCTCCGTCGAGAAAGCGTAAAGGGTCAGGAACTCCACCCCTTCGTCAATGCAGGCCTCGCAGATCCTTTCCACATTGAGGGCTCCCTGCTCATGCCCTTTGAGACGGGGCCATCCCCTTTCCTTGGCCCAGCGACCATTGCCATCCATGATGATGGCGGTGTGACGCGGCACCTTGGATAGGGACATGGTGCTCACAAGAATGAATCTAACTCGGATCTCTCCCTTGTTAGAGTTGGATGGTCTGCGCGCGACCGGGACCGACACTGACGATGGAGAGCTTGGCACCACTCAGCTTGGCGAGCGTCTCGGCATAGCGACGGGCCTTCGGCGGAAGATCCTTGTACTTACGGATGGAATCCGTTGGGGTGAGCCAACCTGGCATGCTCATGTAGACGGGGCAGCAGCGCGCCAACTCCCCTGCATCCGTCGGAGGAGTGTCGAGCACAGGACCTTTGCCATCGATCCGATAGCCGGTGCAAACAAGGATTTCAGGCAAGGCGTCAAGTCCGTCAAGGTTGGTGATGGCGAGTTGATCAACACCATTCACCATCGTTGCATAGCGCGTGGCCACCGCGTCAAACCAGCCACAGCGCCGTGCACGCCCCGTGGTCGCGCCGAATTCACGTCCCATACCGTGGAGCATGTCGCCGATCGCATCCTCTTCCGTGGGAAGAGGCCCCTCTCCCACGCGAGTGGTGTAAGCCTTCACGACACCGATCACCGTATCGATGCGATTCGGAGCAATGCCGGAACCCGTGCAGGCTCCTCCGGAGGTGGTATTGGAACTGGTGACGAAGGGATAGGTGCCATGATCGATATCCAGGAAAGTCCCTTGTGCTCCCTCGAAGAGGATCTCTTTCTTCGCTTCCATCGCTTTGTGAAGGAAGGTGACTGTGTTGGTGACAAAAGGCTTCAGCACCTTGGCGGCCGCCATGTACTCGGCAAGCACCTTGGCACCATTGATAGGCTTGCCACCCAGGCTCTTGATCACAGCATTGTTTTCCTTGATGCGTTGAGCGAGCTTCGCCTTGAAAACATCGGGCCTAACGAGGTCGGCCATACGGAGGCCTGTGCGGGCCGCCTTGTCACCATAGGCGGGACCGATTCCCCTCTTGGTGGTGCCGATTTTGTTCTTCCCTTTGAGGGCTTCACGGTGCTCATCGAGGGATCTGTGATAAGGCATCACGAGGTGGGCACTGTCACTAATGAGAAGATTCTTGTCCACCTTGATTCCACGTTCCTGCAGCCCTTTGATCTCAGCTACCAGGGCTACCGGATCAATCACGACACCATTTCCAATCACGCAGATTTTTCCTTTGCGCAGGATTCCGGAGGGAATCAAGTGGAGAACATATTTTTTGTCCCCATCAACGATTGTATGACCAGCGTTATTGCCTCCCTGGCTTCGCACAACGATATCCATGTCGCCGGTCAGGACATCGATGATTTTTCCTTTGCCCTCATCTCCCCACTGGGAGCCTACAAGAATGGTGTTTGACATGGTATTTAAGCTAAAAAGCCGGACAAGAGTCCGGGTAAGTGGGCAAAAATCGCCACTCCGTTCCTTCTTTGCAAGGATAAACCCCCCTTTTGCATTCCCTCAGGATGCCACGATGAGATTGAAAGGACTCCCCAGCTAAGGATACAAACAGCCTATGGTACACCACTGGCTCGTGAAATCAGAACCCTCCGCCTACGCATGGGAGGATCTCGTGAAGGATGGCAAGACTGCCTGGACGGGCGTTCGGAACTTCCAAGCCCGGAATAACCTGCGTGCCATGAAAAAGGGAGATCTCGTCCTTTTTTACCAGAGCGTTAGCACCCCCTCGGTTCGAGGCATCACCCAAGTGGTCAAGGAAGCCTATCAGGATGGCACGGCCCATGAGGGAGACTGGAGTTGCGTCGATCTCAAGATCGTGCGGAATCTCCCCATTCCAGTGACCCTTGCAGAAATCAAAGCCGATCCGAAACTCACGGAGATGGCATTGATCAAACAATCCCGCCTCAGCGTGATGCCCGTGACTCAGGAGGAGTATAAACGCATCCTTGAACGTGCCGGGATGAATTAGCTCCCCACCGTCTTATTCGTCCAAGACGGCAAGATCGCTGGCAGTCACTCGCAGCACCTCCTCGACGGAGGTTAGCCCCATGGAGGCTTTGCGCCATCCATCCTTTCTCAGGGGAATCATTCCATCCTTGGCGGCCTGTTCAGCAAGCTCATTTCCGGTAGCCCTTTTTTGGAGAAGCTCCTGCAAGGCATGGGTCACAAGACAGATCTCCATGATGGCCAGTCGCCCGGCATAACCGCTCTGACGACAATGCTGACATCCAACGGGCTGTCGAAGACCGCCGGCCAACTCCATCGGAAAACCGATCCCCTCCAGTTCCTGGCGAGAAATTTCGGATGGTTTGGAGCATTTCGGGCAGAGTTTCCTGACAAGACGCTGTGCAAGGAAGGCACGGACGGAGGAGCCGACAAGGAAAGGTTCCACGCCCATATCAATAAGACGGGTAATACCGCCGACAGCATCATTTGTGTGGAGAGTACTGAAAACAAGATGTCCAGTCTGCGCCGCGCGGATGGCGATCTCGACGGTCTCGCGGTCACGCATCTCACCGATCATCACGACATTTGGATCTCCACGCAGGATACTGCGCAAGGCGCTGGCAAAGGTCAGATCGATCTCAGGCTTCACCGCGATCTGAATGACCCCATCGATCTTGTGCTCCACAGGATCTTCGATCGTGATGATGCGGCGTTCCTTGACATTGAGAGCACTGAGGAAGGTGTAAAGCGAGGTGCTCTTTCCGCAACCGGTTGGGCCGGTTACCAGCACAATGCCATTCGGCATGGAAATCAGTGAGCGGATAATCTTCTCAACGCCCGCTTCCAACCCGAGGCGCTTGAAGTCGAACTGCTCGGCCCCTAACAAACGCAGGCTAACATTCTCTCCATGCACGCAGGGGATCGTGGCGACACGCACATCGATGGGCCGCCCCTTGTGCTCCAGCGCGATACGACCATCCTGCGGCAGGCGCCGCTCGGCAATATCGAGCGAAGCCATGATTTTAAGACGTGATGTGACCGAATCCTGAAGAACCTTGATTCTCGGCGGAACAGGAGCCTCATGCAGGACACCGTCGATGCGGTATCGGATGCGAAGATCATGACCGAGTGGTTCGAAATGAATATCAGTTGCTCCCTGTTGCAGTCCCTCTCGCAGGATCTGATTCACGAATTTCATGACTGAGGCCTCGGGATCCTCGCCATCAAGGACATTGACCTCCTCTTTCTCGACAAAGGCCTCCTCATCGCGACCCTCGAGCAGTTCTTCAAAGGTTTCCGCTCCCACACCATAAGCTGACTTCACTGCTTCGGTGAGACGACGCCGCGTGGTCATGACCAGATGGACGGTTCCCGGATGATGGTGCGTGACTGCCTGCCATGCCGCATGGTCGAAGGGATCCCAAACAAGAAGACTGAGCTCGTCGGACGCCGTCGTCACCTCTTCAACGGCTTTTTCAGAATCAATAAGTTTTTCCCTCGGTTGTTCGGGAAGAATCTGGAACCCAAGCGCCAGACGCGCAGGAAACGTCGAGCGAACATTCTCCGCTGGCTTCACTTCATCCTCTTCTCTCCAATCCATACCAAGCAGGGCGGCCAACTCCTTCATGAAATCATTTTCAGGAACGGTACCCGTCGCGATGACAGCAGCCACTTGGGACTGCTGGGAAAAAGCCGCGCGGGAGAGAGCCTCGCGCACGGCATCCACATCCCCGCACCCGGCACTGACCGCCGCTGCGAGCAATAGCTCCGCCAACCCATTGGTGATGGGTTGAGAGGATGTTTCCGATGCCGGTGACATCATTGAACTATCTCCCAAGATGGTTCTACCGCAAGTGCGCTCTTATCAGAAGGAGCGTTCCTACCGCCTCACGCTGTAATCGAACCAGTCGAAGAAGGCCATGTTTGTGCTCTCCCCGCCTCGCGCCGTGGCATAGAGGCCGAAATAAGCGCCAGTGTAGCCCCCTGCCACCTGGGTGGAGAGGTAGCGGGTTTCCCCGGTCGCCAATTCAATGAGATTCCCAGTGGCCCCAGCCAAGAGGCGGTAGGTCTTCTTGTCCGCAATGATCCGTAACTCGACAGGACCTTCAGCTATCGTTTGGCAGGCGACCTCGGCGATGAGAGTTCCGATGCGGCGACGAACGATCACAGAGCGCTTCCCTCCCCTCTGGGTAACGGCAACTTCGTAGTGATGCCTGTTATCAGCGAGGACACAGAGTCCGGCTTCTTCGTTCTCAGAAGTTGGATTAAAGTCTAGCAAGGTCGCAGCCTCACACTCGAAATGCTCCTGTCGACAACCAACAAAGGCGGGCGAGTCCTGATCATCGAGTGTCGGTTTTCCGCACGAGAGGCGGAGCGATCCCGGACGCTCTGAAAGGGAGTAGAGCGAGGGATCGGGGTTGCGAAGATGGTTCCAGGCAAAACCGAGCGAGGTAGCGTCAAAGTCATCACGCTCGGCAGATGCAGGCCACGGACACGGTGTCATGGGGCGATCGACCTCCATCGTGCAGAGAACCTTCTCCCCATGGTTCACGACGGGCCACCCGTCGATCCACTCGACGGGTGCAAGGTATGTCTCGCGGCCGAGGTGGTGCCAGGAGTACTCGCCATAGCGGTAGCCGAGGAAGACGATCCACCAGTTTCCATGGTGATCCTCAAAGAGATCGCCGTGACCGGTTGACTGAATGTCGTTCATCAGGCTCCGGTGAGTAAGGATGGGATTGTGAGGGCACGACTCGAAGGGGCTCGTCACACCATAAGGATCACGGGACCGGGCGATCGTCACCATGTGACATTCCGCAGTGCCCCCTTCGGCAAGCGTCAGATAGTACCAATCGCCGATGTGGTAGAGATGAGGGGCCTCGGGATAGGACCCTCCCGTGCCGGGCCACAGAAATTTTGACTCAGTAAGCTGCTTGCCTGTGGCGATGTCGATCTCGCACTGATAGGCACCTCTCACCGGCGCCCACCCGGTTCCGTTGCTCGTGAAGTAGACCTTGCCGTTGTCGAACAGCAGCGATGGATCGATCCCCTTTTGAGCCACCCAAATTGGATCCGACCATTCTCCCGAGGGGTCCTCGGTCCAGACATAGAAGTTCCCCCCACCGGTCATGTTGGTGGTGACCATGTAGAAGCGCCCATCATGATACCGGATTGTGGGAGCGTAGATACCGTCAGAAGGTTTGACACCCTTCAACGGCAGCTGACTTTCTCTGGTCAGACAGTGACCGATCTGCCTCCAGTTCATGAGATCCCGACTGTGATAAATAGGAACTCCTGGGAAGTACTCGAAACTACTGTTCACGAGGTAGTAGTCCTCGCCGACTCGGCAGATGCTCGGATCGGGATGGAACCCGGGAATAATGGGATTGGTGTATTTCATGGAAAACGTGTTGGGGAGGAATCAGTGCTGGGGACGATCGAGGATGTCGTAACCGAGTCCACCATCCTGCGGGTGATGCTTACCGGAGCGGTCTAGTTCCTCTTCGGATGGGAGCATTCTGCGGTACTCATCGACGTAGAGTCCGATCTTGTTGACCGGGATCGACTGGAATCCGGGAAGCTCCTTTGTAAGTTGGCTGTCACGTTTGATCCTGAAATCAAGCGCTACGGGATCCGAGAAACCGGGGTTGGAAGCGACGGCAAGATTCGTGCCCGTGGCAAACGAGGGACAGGCGGATTGTTTTCCCTGGACGACATTTTGCCACACAAAAGGCCTTGGGCAGTTCACCGCGACATTGTCGGCGATCACTCCCTGGTGGGGAAGCAGGGTGGTGAACTCAAAGCCGGTCTTGCAGTCCATGGCTACGTTGTTTCTGCAGTCATAGAGTTGGGTGACGCCATCCTTACCCATATTGCCACCCTTAAACAGGTAGCCCGTCCCCCTCTTTCCGTCACTGTGGAGGTCGACGATGTTGCCAATGAGTTTCATGTCGGGGTGATCGAAATCAAAGTAGATCCCGTCGCCGATCCGGGAGTCGTGCATGAAATTGTAACGGAACGTGACATTGCCGAAGTTTCGGACCCTCTGATCGTAGGCATAGAACGCCCCAAGGTCGTTGGAGACTAGGCACCAGCGGAAGATCTCGTTGAACTCAAAAACACTGTCCATGCTTCCGTAGAGGATACCCCCGTGCGGTGTGTCGTGGATCAGGTTGTTGGCAACGTACATTCCGACAGCCGGATGATGCCCCCCACCCCCTCCTCCCGTGAAACCGGCATTCACACCAGGGGTGTAGACCAGCGCCAGTTTTGAGAAATCGAAGATGTGGTTGTTGACCACGCGGTGTCCCGCCGGCACTCGAGGCACGGAGGTCTCGTTCCCTCCCCCAAGCCAGACTCCTCCCTCACCGAGATCATACAGGTCGTTGCTCTGGACAACATGCTCCTTACCCCCGTCCACCACGATGGCGTAGCGGTCGATATGGCGTACGGTGCACCCCGCCACCAAATTATGCTCCCCGCCGGTGATTCGGATTCCGTCGCCGAGGTTCGACTCGACGACAAGCCCTTGCAGGACGATATCGGAAGCCCCCTCCAGCGAGATCACCGGGGAAGACTGGTCGGCAAGCAGTATGGATGAGGTTCCGGTGTTTGTCGGCGGGTAGAGGTAGATCTTCCGATCCTTGAAATCGATACACCAGTCACCCGGTTCGGAGACCTCCTCGAGTAGGTTAGTCAGCCAGTAGGCCTCGCGGCCGTTTCCAGCGGGACGGGTGTACTTGTTGCCGATTCCGCTTGGGATTGGTTTGGCAAAGGAGGCCGTACGAGCCGCCGGATCGATCGCCGCAACGCGCTGCCCTTGGACGACCCAGGTCACACGCCAGTATCCGCGGAGCCAGACGCCGCGGTCGAGTTGACGCTTCCAGACCTCGAATTTGGGTGCATCCTCCGTGCGATATACAAAGGTTCCTCCGGGGCCGTTCGGGTCCACTTTCTTGACCGAGGCGGCGGGGTTCCTCCAATCGGTCGGCCCCCCTGCGTTATCAAGGACCTTCTCAAAACGCAGGTATCCGGTCTTCGGATAGCGGGAGAGAGGGAGTCTCATTCCGTTGAGGAAGAGATCGGGGATCCTGTGAAAACCGCTATCGTCAAAAACATCCGGGAAGGGACCCACGTTTTTCACCCCGAGTTTGTCGAGATCGAGGCTCACGATCTTGCCCCTCAGAGCGGGAGCGATGCGGTCCAGGGTCGCCGGATTAGTCACGGGCACAAGATCTGCGGGAGACAGGCGCCTCCCGCCGAGCAGGCGCGGAGTCTGCCCGTCGAGCGCGCGCCAAATCACCGGATGCCCCGGCTTTCCGGAGTCCTCGGCGGTGAGTTTCAAGGACTCCCCGAAGAGGTAGTCGCCTCCGGCAACCCAGATGGTGATTTCCTGATCCTTCGAAAGTCCCCTGGCCGCATCGCGTGCTTTGGCGAGAGTTGCGAGAGGATGATCCTTGGAGCCATCCGCCGTGTCATCCCCCTTTGGCGAAACATAGAGGTCAGCCGCATGCAGCACGCCCATGGAGAGGCTGAGGAGGAGGCACGGAGTAATACGTTTCATAGAATCAGTAGTTGAGGTCGATGACGGAAGCGATGGTGTCGGGAGCCTTTGAAGGAAGGCCCGAAACGGTCACACCTTTGTCATCCTGCGAGAGCGTCAGTTTCACAGCGGTATTGGCCAGAAGAGTCGCCTCCGTGATGTGATGGGCGAATGCAGGCACGCTGAACTTCCCGTCCGTCGGCCACTGAAAGATGATCAAGTAAACGTGCCCTGGCTTTTGGGTGGCGCGCCACTGATTGCCCGAGGATATGAGAACCTTTGTTCCATAACCTGATTTCCCCTCCACCGCTTGTCCGAGTTCCTCTCCAAAGGGTGTGGCCGTCGTGCCGTAGATGGCCTCACCATTCACCTTCATCCAGACACCGACATCAGCCAGACGCTTCACGCTCTCGGCAGGAATTTCGCCATGCGAATCGGGTCCGACGTTCAGGAGATAGTTCCCTCCCTTACTGGCGATATCAGCAAGGTTCCTGATGATTGTTTCCGTGGATTTCCAATTGTGATCGTCCTTTTTGAAACCCCAGGTGTCGTTCAGGGTCATGCATGTCTCCCAATCCCTACCCGGAAATCCCTGGGGGGGGATGCGTTGCTCGGGGGTCTCGGTGTCGCCTTTGGTATCGCCGCCAAGACGGTTATTCTGAATGAGACCGGGCCGGAGTTTCTGGATGACAGCGTCAATTCTGGCAGCCCGCTCCTTGTTCATATCGATCGGGGTATCCCACCACACGACGGCAGGTGTGTCGGGACCATAGTTTGTAAGGATTTCCTTGATTTGAGGGATCGCCGTTTTATCGACGTAGTCATCCATATTGTGATCCTGGGCTTTGTCCCACTTGCCCCCAGCTGCCGAGCCGCCATTGTTCCAGTCCTGAGCCTGGGAGTAATAGAAGCCAAGCTTGATGCCCTGCTTGCGACACTCCTCCGCAAGTTCCTTAAGGGGATCGCGTTTGAATGGGGTTGCCTGAACGATGTTCCATCCATTGACCTTGGTGTCGAACATCGCAAAACCGTCATGATGCTTTGAGGTGATGACGATATATTTCATGCCTGCGTTCTTGGCCGTGGCCACGAACTGGGATGCATCGAACTTATCGGCCGTGAAGTCCTTGGCGAACTCTTGATACTCTGTCATCGGGATCTTTCCCTTATTCATGATCCATTCGCCGATACCCTCGACCGGCTGCTCCTTATAATAGCCGGCAGGCACCGAGTAGACACCCCAGTGGATGAACATGCCGAATTTGGCGTTGCGCCACCACGCCATGCGGGCATCACGCTGGGATTTCGTTTCACCAGGGACGGAGGAAACGGGATGATTCGGATCCATGGCAGGAGGAGGGGTCGGCATCACCGTCGGGGTGGTGGCGCTAGGTTTCGAGTTCGTCACGGTGACGGCGGTAGCCAGCGCGGGACCTATAAACAGCAGGGCGAGGAGGATTGGGGTTTTCATGGAGGTTGCTTACTGAATTGGGTAAAGCAAGACGATGGCAAAAAGGATATTTTCAGGAACTGAAATGTCAGTACTTCAGATCAATGACCGAGGCGATCGGGTCGGGAGCCTTTGAGGGAAGTCCGGAAACCGTGATCCCCCTGTCATTTTGAATCACGGTCAGTTTGACCAACGGATCAGCCAGCAGGGAGGCTGACGAGATCCGGTAAGCGAAGGCTGGGACGCTGATTTTTCCATTCGCGGGCCACTTGAAGACGATCAGATAGAGATGCCCCGGTTTCTGGGTGGCTCGCCACTTCCAATCAGGAATAAAAAGAGGTTTACCGGTCTTCTGATCCCTGCGCCACCAACTGAATGATCCGGCTTCACGTCCAAAAGGAGTCGGACCGGTCCCATAGATAGCGGAACCATTGACCTTCATCCAGTTTCCGACTTCGGCAAGCCGATCGAGGCTTTCCCTCGGGATGCACCCCTGGGCATCCGGACCTACATTGAGGAGATAGTTACCCCCCTTGCTCGCGATATCGCAGAGATTTCTGATCAAAGTCCCGGTTGATTTCCAGTGATAGTCACCCCGTTTGTATCCCCAGGAGTCATTGAAGGTCATGCAGGTCTCCCAATCCCTTCCGGGAAATCCCTGGGGTGGGATGAATCCTTCTGGAGTCTCTGTGTCACCGGGAAAATATTTTTTGCCGGCTGGGTCCTTGGTGTTGCTGAGGCGGTTATTCTGAATCAGTCCCGGACGCACTTCCTGAACGACGTCGTCGAATTTTGCAGCCCTAGCCTTGGTGATCTCCTTGGGCGTGTCCCACCACAGAATGGCTGGGGTATCCGGTCCATAGTGTGTGAGCAGTTCTCTCACCTGAGGAATGGCAACATTGTCAATGTAGTCGTCCATATCGCGGTGCTGAGCCTTGTCCCAAGGTCCTTTTTCCCGCTCCGGATGCTTGGGCATGGAAAGCCCAATCGCACCACCATTGTTCCAGTCCTGCGCGTGCGAATAGTAGAAGCCTAGCTTGATGCCCTGCTTGCGGCACTCCTCGGCCAGGGCCTTGAGGGGATCCTTTTTGTAGGCCGTTGCCCGCACGATTGTCCAGTCGCTGGCCTTGGAATCAAACATCGCGAACCCGTCATGATGCTTGGCTGTGATCACGATGTACTTCATGCCGGCGGATTTCGCAGCGGCGACAAATTGGACGGCATCGAATCGCTGCGGATTGAACTCTTTGGCATACTGCCGGTACTCCCGGACAGAAATCCGGGCATCATGCATCAGCCATTCGCTGAATCCCGGGACTCGTTTCCCATGATACCACCCTGCGGGAACCGAAAACACGCCCCAGTGGATGAACATCCCGAACTTCGCATCACGCCACCATCCCATGCGCGAGTCGCGCTGGGTCTTTGTCTCTCCCGATACCGACGAGAGCGGATGCGCGGGGTCGGAGACGGGTCGCGAGGCGGGCATCACCAAGATAGTAGCGCTCGGATCAGGATTAATGGGTTCGCCGTGCGCAAGAGAGGCGGCGAGAAGACCGACGAGCACGACGGAGATCTTCATGGTATGGATGATTTAAGTCTTTTAAAAAGTGTGAACAGTGAAGGCGTTAACAGTTGTGTGTGGCAATCACCCTCTTTTTTCCGGTGAGACCTTTAGGAGGATTACTCCATGGACAGGCACTTCAGCCCCATAGGAACCATCGAAAGCCCCTAGATCTTTCTGCCGCCAAAGGTCGCGCAGAATCTGTTTTCCCGAAAATCCCGCCTGCTTCCAATCCAGGGTAACCTGAGCAGGGGTCTCGCCCGTGTTGAAAAGCCCAACAGCCTTGGTGCCATCAGCGAGTTCCTTGACGTAGACCTTCAGCGGACCCTCAGGGGAAACGCAGACCGCCGGTTTACAGAGTTCGTCCTGATCGATGGCCAGCACCTCGTCATTGGTGATCAGGCCGAGTGTGAAGAGGTCGAGATGTTCAAGATCGCATCCGAGCAGCAACGGTGCGGAAAGTAGGCACCAGAGTGAGACATGGGAGTACTGCTCGTCCGGAGTAAGGTTGGAGGGATGCGGATTCCCCCACCCAACGCGCCCCACCACCAGCATGTCAGGATCGTTGAAATGACCGGGACCCTGATAAGCAGCCCAGGCAGTCTGCTTGCCAAAACCAATGCCGCTCATGCTTTTCCAACTGTCATTGATATCGCCGGTCGTTCGCCAGAGGTTTGAGAGGTGCTGCCAGTCGGCAGCATTTTGAAAAGGCGCGGAATTGGAGAGACTGTAAACGATATCCCGGCCTGTCGCCCTAAGAGCATTGACCATGGCCTCGACATGAGGAACATCAATCGGGTTCCAATCATACTTGAGGTAATCGACTCCCCATTCAGCCCATTGCTTTGCATCCTGTTCTTGGAACGGATAGGTGCCGAATTTCCAGTTCGACTTTCGCTTGGCCATAATCTCAGCGCCTTCCTTGCTCTTGTTCCGTGCCGCCTCATTCTGGGCTCCAGCAGCCATTTGGTTGAAGGCTACTTCCGTTTTTCCGATCCTGTAGTATTCGTTGTGATCGCCTGATTCGATCCAGTCATAGACCCCGTTTTGATTGTCACAGGAACTGCCGATATGCCCCTCGTAACTCCCCCTCCACGGGGTGGAGTAGATGCCGAAACTAAGACCCATGCCATGGATTTGATCGGCGAGGGCCTTGATGTCGGGGAACTTGGAATTCGGTTGGATCGCATTCCAGGAGCCGCCGCGTTTACCCTGCCAGCCGTCGTCGATATTGATGTAGGTCCATCCATGCTGATCGAGACCTGAAGCTTTCATAGCCTCTGCGGAGCTGAGGACTTTCTCCTGGCTCACCTTGCCACCCCAGCAGTTCCAACTGTTCCATCCCATGGGGGGAGTCAGGGAGATCTGCTCCCCGACAACAATCTTCAGGGAATGCTTACTCTCCCCTTTGTCATTGCGTGCGATCAGGGTCACTGCGTTCGTGCCGACCTGAACGACTGAACCGGTGATCCTGCCGGTGGCCGAATCAAGCGAGAGCCCCTTGGGTAAGCCCTCGGCGGTGAAGGTCATCGGACGGGATCCGGTCGCTGGAATTGCGAAAAGAAATGGGGATCCGGGACGAACGCCATACACCGATGGACCGTGAATTCTGGGAGTCAATGGGGCCAGCGGGGTCAGCGAATCCGGCAATGATGCGACGGCTGAAGCTTTCGATTTGGGCTCGGGCGTGGGCCTCGCGCCCTCCGCATGGAGGGGTAGGGTCAGCAGGAGTACGGTAAGAATGGCAAGGGAGTAAAAGTACAGGGGGTGTTTCATTATGGCTTGGTGAACCGCAGTAGTGATGCCGATGCGGGCGGAACGGTCATGGAAATTGTTCCGGAGGTGGCTCCAGCGATGGGTTGCCAACCGCCCCTCCAAGTGCCGTCAGCTGAAATCGAGGAATCCCCCAAGGTAATCTCCGACTTCGCCGCAATGTCTCCTTTTTTCTGAATCAGATCCAGTCTCTCCCAGGAGCCACTCAAGGTGACCTGAGGAAGATTGATTGAGACAAGCACGGGTATGCCCTGCGCACCATGACTTTTGTTGATGACCGTGATGAGGTAGGAATTCCCATCCTGATAGGCATAGGCCGAGACATTGGCCTTTCCCTCCATGCGTGTGGAAAGGATGTGTCCTTTTGCTCCCTGCGTAAAAGCCAGATGGGAATATGCAATAGGATGAACCTCAAATCCCTTACCATTCGAGCCATAAACAAAGGAGGCATAGTTGGGGGCATGAAATCCCCCATTCATTCCGACACTTTCCCCGGTGTGATAATTAAGACCAAGAATTCCATGGGACCCCCACCAATGATCCCAGTCAAGCGACCAGAGGGTGGATGCATAGGTGTCGCTGGCACCCTTGGCGCCCCCGTTGTAGCAGCTGTTCATCTCGTCAATCCGGTAGGGAACCCGCAACTGAGAGAGCGGTTTAGCAGTTGCCTCGTAGAGTTTCTCATACTGCCCGTGATTCGATTCCGAAAGAAAACGATCCCTTGTCCCCACAGGATCTTTCTCAGCATTCCTGCCGGAACCGAAGATGTAATAGTGGGTGCTCACCATCGAGAGATGCCCCGAATCTCCAAGATCTTTCGCGAGATTAATTGCAAATGATTCCTTACCCGCAACCGATGGTCCCTCGATCCGAGCCTGCGGAACAGATTGAAGAATGGCGTCGTAATGAGGCTTCCACAGGGAGAAGTAGATGCCATATCGCTCATTCTTGACCTGTTTAAAACAATCCGGCTCATTTCCAATGGAGAAGGCATCGAGAAGGTCCGCGTAATGGTCATCGATATACTTGGCCAGTTTCGCCGACGTGGAAGGAGAACCGTTTTCAAGCCGGAAGGAGTAAATGACCTTTACTCCGGCCGCTTTTGCGAATCCGAATAGGGCATCGATATCTTTTTCTCCCGGAACCGGTATCGAGGGATTATCGACCGCATTCGCACCAACGCGAAGATTACTGATCCCCAGCGTCTTAAATAGCGTCACAAGGGGAGCGTTGGTAGCATCAAAATAATACTTCCCATCGCAGGGAAGGAGCATGCTCGATTCGTAACTCAGTCCGAGGAAGCCCGGCGGGAGTTCCCTGTCTTTCTTAGGCTCCTCAACATGGAGGGTGATCGACGCGGTCTGAGGGGGGGCTGCTAGCGAATTATTCTGAACGGCAGTCTCGGTTCCGGCATTGGTATTTGTACGGACGTTGACAGTTGTGGCCTCTTCGGCGGAGAGCATGGAAACCAAAAGCAGAAGGAAGAGGGGGGATTTCATAGTGTGTCACACTCGGTGATGCTGCCTCGGATGGCAATGAAGGATACAAGGGTACCATCTACTAAATGGTCTCCGAAAACGCCGTAAAAGAAATCTATGTCCGTGTTGCTCATCATCGGCGGCCTATCAGAAATCCCGCATCGACCCAATCGGCATGATCTGTGGCGATTCCGTCCCCACCATCGGTCACAACAAGCCGGAGTTCCTTGAACCCGGGCTTGAGGGGCACGTCAAAAGACCATCTGCTTTTGCAGTTCTTGATCCCGATGACCGGGGAGGAGGCCAAAAGTTCGGGCTGGGATCCAGGCTGCTTCGTATCACCGTAAACCTCGAAGGTGACGCTGCCACCGGTGGAGGCCACTTCATCATCGATACCCGCAAGGGCAACGAACCGGGAAGCTTTGGGAGGTATGGCGAACACAGCGAGGGATCGTGCATGGCAGCCGATTCCCTTGGCATAGGTGACACCGGCAACACGGAGGGGATTTCCACCAATGGAGCGGTTTGGAGCCGAGTGTCCATTGCCATTCTCCATCTTCAGGGCGGGCAGATCGCTCAGGTGAAGGTCCGGTTTTGGCGGATCAGAGAGATCCTGGAGCATCACAGGTTGGTGGATTTCGATATCCTTGCGCCGTGACTCCGGAAGGACGTTGAGGAGCTCGATTTTGCCGCCACGGAAACGACACTCCACGGTCGTTTGCTCGGGCGCATGCAGTTTGAAATCCACATCCCAATTTGCCGGCCACGCAGGAAAGAGAACGACTTTCCTTCCATCAGCAGCCAACAGCATACTTTGAAGGCCAACCATGCCGGAACCTCCCCAGTTGTGGTCAGGAATCCAATCATGTCCCGGTCCGAAGAAAGCCGGAAAGCGTTGGCTGCGTCCGCTGTCCGACCATTTGTTGAGGAGATAGAAGTGGGCCTCGTCAGTCATGCCCATAAGGGCCACGGCGGAGAGGGTGGGCTGCCAGCTGATATCCTGTTTGCAGTGTTCGGCGCGGTCGGCCGGTATGTTCTTCCAAGTGTCACGCATCATTGGCAGCGTGTCGGGTTCCGTGACACCGGTCAGCCTGTAGGGAAAGAGCGTATAGCTTTCGTTGAACTCATCCTTGTTGTACTCGGCCTCCCAACCTGCCGCAGGAAGAAGGATTTTCTCTCCGGAAGCTTTCTTCGAGACAGGAAGATCAGGAAGGGTTGGCTTCACTTTTTCGAAGAACTCTCTTGTTTCCTTGGGAACCGAGGACTCGGGAAGCGAGAGAACCCTGTCCACGATCCGGTGAAGGCCGGCGACGACTTCGACTGGATTGGTGGCCCCTCCGAGCAGTTCCAGTCCATTGACCGGGTAGATGACGAGACGTCCCCGGCCATCCAATTCCCTTCCCCTCTCTTTCAGGCGCTCCTTGCGGAAGTGCTCGTCGTAAAATCTGACCACCGCCTCGGCCATCGGTATCGAGGGAGCGGGGGCCAGTCCGTAATAATTGGCGAACTCAAGAGCCATCCATGCCTCCTCCACCATCATGGAGTGATGCCACCGCAGGTGTCCCATGGCGATGGTCCAATTGAAACTTCCTATGCCCGGTCGACCATCCAAGGTGAGGACCTCCGGAAAAATGGCACCGGGGTGTTTCATGTAGACCTCACTGGCAGCCTGTGCCACGAGAAGATTCCGTCGGTAGAACTCATAAGTCGGCGCGGAGGTGTCGAGATCTCCCGCCATGAGACCGGGCCACCCCAGCCAGCGCTGGTTCTGTCCGAAGAACAAACTCCCCCAAAGCCGGAAATCGGGTGTTTCCGAACGACCCGGCTGGATCACAGGATCATCCGAACGATGGGTCCAGGCTTCGATTCCCTTCCACGGCTCGACGGTGAAAATGCCGCCGTTGAACTTGAGTGGGATCGCTCCTCCCTGGTTGCAAGCCCTCATGTAGCGAAAGAGAGCGTAATTTTTCCCGCACTGATAAGCCCGATCCCCAAGGCTCCCGCGCGGATTGATCACGATCCATGATCTGTTCCAATACTTGGACCAACGCTCCCGGTTGGCCTCCGCCCCTTTGTTGATGCTCTCGGGTGTCAACGAATCCGTGACCTTACGATCAATCATTGACTGCCACTTGGTGAGATCCTGCGAGTGATCAGCCTCTAGGGCTACGGCAATCGAAATCGACTTTGAGGGCGGTTGCGTCATGGCTGACCAGGCACGCCCGGACCAGGATTGCCAATGGACTGGATTCGGTGCCGGTGTCACGGCAATCTTGGGCATGGATGCGATCGCCCCGCCAATGACGCAGTCCACCGCCGGATCCGACCACCCCTCCTTTTCGACATCTTTGGCTAGGATCTCCTTCGGCATCTGGAGGGTCTCTGATCGCTTGTTCAGATGAGCCCATCGGACGATGCCATCATCTGTTGATACATCGTAAGGAAGGGCCCCGGGATCGTTATGCATCATTCCATCATCCCTCTTCCCGTCCCAGATTCCGTATTCGACTTTCATTGACTGATCCGTGCCGCAGGTGGAGTCGAGATGTAGGACCCCGGATGCCGGATCAAACCAGAGCTTTAAGTCATAGGAAGCCTGATCGGCTGTGCGAGCATGGATGACGATCTTTCCACTCTCCAGTTCCAGCTTTTGTGAAAAATCCTTGTCACAGAGGAGCGGGCCAGAGACAGGAGTCAGACGGAGGCATCCGAGTTTACGGATGGTGTGATGTTCATCGTACGCCGCGGCATGAGCAAGATAGAGCCAGATACTCCCGTCCTGCACCCACACGTTGGCACCCGATCCACGAATTCCGCTAAGGGGCATGGACCCCGCCGAGTTCAGGCTCGGGGTTGTCCACTCGAGATCGTATTGCCCGACCCAATCACGATTGGACGGGTCTTGCTGAGAGGCCTGGGCCGGAACATGCAAGGAAAGCGATACTCCTAAATAGAACATCGCCGCAAAGACAGAAGAATTCGATCTGATCATACGTCCATATTCAGGAGATCAGAGTCAGCGTGGGAAAAGGGTGCTTGCCTCACCGCAGGCGGTTAGCACGTTAAGACGAATGCAGGAGGCAGAATTTCTTCACGACTTGGAGGTGGTGTCATGCCTCAACTCCACATGGGTCCGATGATCGACCGGATCAGTGCTGAACCTGAGAATGTCGATATCGTCGTTACCCTTGTCGACGGTGAGTTCGGTGTGGTCGGCGTTCCAGGAGGTCTTGAGGAGTGATTCGCCGGTTCTGAAGGGGAAGAGGAGGACCTTGTATTTGGGATCGACCACATTTTGCCGATCGATGAAGAGGCGGTTCACATCTTCGGCCAGGTAGAAATCATTAATTTCCTTCGGCACTTTAAACCGAGTCTGGTCCATGCGGATGGACGGTTGTTTGCTGTTGTCCGATTCGGAGACATCGCGCACCAGCAGGCGGGGCTTGCCGGGTTCGGATCCCTTGTCATTGAGGTGGTATAAAATTGCCTCGGTGGATGTGGCCCCCGGTTCCATTGCCTGAAGAAACTCTCCCTCCTTGTCTTTCTTTCCATCCTCGCCGCGACTGGGATTGTTGAACATCCATCGGTAATTCGCCGGTTCATCTCCTCTGCGGAAATCATCGACGATCAGGACATAAGGCCGTTTGCCGCGGGACATCAGGATCGTGCGGGTAGCGATCTTGACCGCCGTGTTGGGTGACGGGACCAAGTAGTAACTGTAGTTGTCGGGTTGATCGACGAAGAATTCCTTTCCCTGTGGGCAGCGTCTCAAGACATCGGTAAGCAGGCCTGGATACATGAACTGTGATCTGGGAAACCCGATGCGCTTACCTCCCTCGGCTGCGCACATGAAGTTGTACGCAAGGGAGGCATCGCCGGCCGCCAATGCCCAGGATTGGTCAGGCGCTTCTTTGACCTCGAGCATTTTGCCTGGAGGGGTCGGAAAGCTACGGATGTAACCGGAATCGGGAAGATCGGGAGGATAGTTGGGATTCTCCCCCACATAGCCTTCGGTCATGGGGCACTTGGCCCAAGCCGGATTCTGGAACTGCACGCTCGCCTGCCATCCGCTGTAGATCTTGTGGTATCCGGGGGGTAGCACCCAACTTCTCCCGAGAGCAAAGAGTGCGAAGGAACTCTTCTCCGCGTTCATATGACCGCAACCCTTCCATCCCTCGTCAAAATCCACCAATAATGCATCGTCACCCCAGCCGCTTCGCATCGTAACGAGCGCCTCCTCGGGGTCAAACCTCGTCAAGGGCATCTTCTTGGCCTCGGCAACCGGCCCCAAGGCTTCCTTCATATCCCGGATTCCGGGATCGAGTCCAAAAATACAGGACTCCATGTCTCCATATTTATTTTCAAGCTCGGGGGCCCGTGCCGCATAGAAGTAATCAACGGCAGGATCGTCGGGATACATGTACTTGAGCAGGCGAAGCTGCCCCACGCTCATCATGCCGGCTCCGCAGTGATGGTTGAATGATTTGTTATTCGAGGTGAAATGCTCCGATTTAAAGAGTTCGCCGAAAGGGTACTGATTGTTCAGATAGTGATTGATGTTGTTGTAGAAATTGCAGGTCACAAACTGGTTGTTTCCCCCAAAACGGGCAAACATCAAGGCTGAGGCCCATTGTCCGGCACAGGTGCTGTGATAGGCTTCACGCTCCAGCAGAGATCCCCATGGGGTGGTGAACCCATCCTCGTTCCAGAGTATCCCACGCAGTAAGTTGTCCGAGTCGACCTTTCGGGCATAAGGCCACGATTCGGATTCGGTATATGGGCGGCCGGCTGGACAGTCCCGACCAGAATTCTCCCCGACCGGACGTACCCAATCATAGGGCATTACCCTTTTCAGATCACTCAAAGCTTTGGGATCTTTTGGTTCAGGGGGAGTGAGAAATGTCTGGATGACCTTGGGATCGGCTCCACTCTCCTCACCGGCCACCACGAGTGCCTTGGGAATCACCCCATCCCCGAAGGCAGCGAAATTGCCGTTCTGCTGGTAGCCTCTGTCGATCCCATGATTATCAATAATCCCGTTGTGGGAGAGAGCGCGCCCTCGGCTAGTGGTCATCCGACCAGCGCCCGTGGCAAAGAAGAAATCGCGGCAATCGCGGAGCTGTTGCTCGTTCATCCAAGGTGCGATGAAATCGTAGGCCTTGGCCAAGGGGGATCGGAGACCGCAATGACCTCCGATCTGGTCGATGCCCGTCATGTAGCCGGGGGCATCCTTATGAAAAGTCCCCGTCTGCCGATCCCAGGAATTTTCGAGACTGGAGCGACAGAACGAAGCCACCAGCTTCGCTAGGCGTTGATTCAAAACCTGGTCGTCGGCAGAGACCTGATCATGAGGCGTGGAGGGATCGTTCTTCAGCCATTGTAGAAAGCAGGCATTGGCCAGTTCCCCGGACATGGCGTCGACCGCCTGCTCGGCAATGTCGATCTGACGCTGATACTTCTTGTCCCGTGTTCCCGTGAATTTTTCGGCACCCGTCGCCATATTGGGCATTGCCTGAGGCTTGTAACCCGAGTCAGCGTACTTTTCGAGCTGGGCCATGTATTGGCCGACCTTGGACTTAGGGTCGAAGAGCTTGCCGTTGCGGGCGTTCATTGCGGCGTAAGACTTGGAGGCTAGGATCCCCTTCCCCTCGACGCACCGTGCATGGATTTCCTTCCAATCCTCGTCGCTACAGAACAGGCGCGGGTGATGGAACGGACCGGGATCAGAACCCAGGTCTCGCACGTTGGGCGGCGGGGCAATCCCCGGTGCAACAGCGAGTGGGTCCGGCTTGCCGTCGACGATGATGTGGGAGTGATTGTCCCAGACATTGATCCATGCGTTCCTGCTGGCCGAGAGACCGCGTGCGGAATCTGACACGGTGACGCGAACGGCGTAGACTCCACAGTCCTTAAAGGTGACCTGCGTGCTGTCGGCTTTCGAATCGGTAAACTCGGCGGGATGAGTCGACATGTCCGCGGCGTCGGGGCTCATCGTGTCCTGGATCTGTTTCCAGGAGTAGGTAAGCTGGGCGCCGGAGGGAAATCCCTTGGGTACCACCTTTAGAGAGACGGTTGCCGTTCGTCCCTTGGCATCATCAAGAACCGTGATCGCATGGTCGGTGAATATGGTGAGAATAGGGGAATCACCCTTTGTTGCTGTTTTGGACGCTGAAGCTTTCGAAACAAGGGTTGAACTTTGATTGGGCGAGGATGGCGGTGTTGACAGAGACAATGGGTTATTGGTAATTGCCGAGGAGGGAAGCTTTAGAGAGGAGGCCTCCACGCGGTCACTGAGTTCCCCGCGCTTGATCAGAACGGTGTGATCGGCGGAAACGTTGCCGTCTGTCTCAACGGTGGAGCCGGCCGGGATATTGACCGATCCTGCCTTCTTTCCGTTGATCATGACGGGAAGACTCAGTTCCCGGGTGGTGGTGACCTCGAAACCGGAGGCCGACATCAGGCATGCCAATAAAAGGACGGCAGGAAGCAGGGGGGGGATGTTCATAAAATGGGGCGAATGGACGAGAAGATCGGCTCTTATGTGGAAGTTGCAAGTATCGGCTATTCCACCCTGCCGTCAACCGAGACACCAAGGCAGGTTGCCAGACTGGGGCTATTGTGAATGGTACAGTTCTTGACACGATCTAATTTCAATAGGGGGCCAGCGGCAGGTTGTTTGCTCGTAAAACCATCGATTATCAACCCGCTGACATCAACGAATGCCAAGACCGGACGACCGTCCTGAGCAGAGAAGCTGAAGGAAACCCTTCGAAGTGTAAGCCCGTCAATGTTCCGGGCGTAAAGACCGGCTGCCGGGCGGTCACCGAATTTGCCTGGGGCGTACTCTTTGCCGTAGCCGGGGGCGGCGTTGGTCATTGAGGTAAGTCCTCCTCCAGGATAGGTGACGGAGATATCCTCTAGGATAATGTCCTTGAGAAAGGAGTCTGGGCGTCCCGAAATGGTGATCGGATTGACCCCTCCATGATGGGGGCCAGCCCGGCAATCGGTGACGGTGATTCCCGAGAGAAGAACGTTGCGGATGGTTCCGGGGCGCTTTGCCGGATCGCCGCTTCTGAGGCGGTTGGTAACCAGTATGAAGATGGGATTGGCGACCCCGGTCATCGTGAAGTGACGGCAGGTGACGCCATCGATGTCCCCGCCGTCGTTTGTGGTGATGCCGATACCTGCCTTCTCGGCGCGGTGGACCCGGATGTCCCAGAGGTTGATGTTGTGAAAATCGCCGGCAGTCTCCGAGCCGAACTGAAGAGCATTGCAACCCGAGTCAAAATCACAGTCCCAAGCATAGACGTTGCACGTCTCGATTTTCCTTCCCAGCGCCCAGTCGCTTTTGATGCCGAGCGTGTCGTCGATGCAGGAGGAGAAGTTGCAGCCGTGGATCTGGACGTTGCGGCAGCCCATCAGGTCGATGGCATCGCGGCTACCCTTGAGGGTCACGCCGGAGATGGTGACATTCTCGCAGTCGTTGAGAAGCCAGGCGAAGTGTCCGCCGCTCTTGAGGTGGATATTGTCAAACTGGATATTTTTGCTTGAGACAATCGAGAACATCTTGTCTGCGATGTCGGATTGTTTGGGATCGAAAATTGCGAGGTGCTTTCCGTTGATTTCCCCGCCCCCTGTCACGGCGCAGCCCTCGATGTTCTCTCCCCGGAACAGGGCGTTGTGAAAATGGCTGTGCCCTCCGTCCTGGTAGCGACTGTTCGGATTGGGTTCCGCGATGTCATACCCGGACGGAGCTCCCAAGATTTCCGCCCCCGACTGGATCACTAGGCGGACATGGCTCAGAAGATGAATGGTCGCCGAAAGATAAGTGCCGGGAGGAAAGACCACATTCCCACCTCCCTGTGAGTTGCATCGCTCGATCGCCTTGTTGATCGAGGCGGTATCGGGTGTCTTGCCATCGCCAAGAGCGCCAAAGTCGCGAACATTGAAACTGGCGGAGGGAAAGGAGGCTAAAGGAAATCCCGGAGGTTTGCAGATTGGAAGGCCATCTCCGGATTTGGTTTTGGAGGGGGTGTCCGCAGGTGCGGCATGTGCCATCGGTGGCGACGGAGTTGTCGTCGCCGCTGAAGGATTATTAAAGGCGCCTGGAGCAGGGGGGGGCGTCGACACGGAGACGGCGGAGGTCCCTGTTTTGGGAAGATTCAGGGCGTCGGCATCCACGCGATCGCTCATTCCCCCCCGCCTAATGATGACGGTATGATCCGCGGCTACGACTCCGTCCGTCTCGACGGAGGAACCGGCAGGGATGGCGACCGACCCGGCCTTTTGGCCGCCGATCGTCACCTGCAGATTCAACGGACGGGAGGTGGTCACCTCCATGGCCGTCGCAGACATAACTCCCGCCAGAAGCAGGGGTAAAAAACGGCCGGGGACTCGTATCATTTGAGATCAGAGAGACTCACGCAGCCGGCGTCAACTTCAGGAGGAGTACCCCATGAGCGGGCACCTCGGCCTGAAAGGAGCCGTCGAAAGTCCCAAGATCCTTCTGGCGCCAGAGATCGCGAAGCTTTTGCTTCCCAGCCAGTCCCGCAGCTTTCCAGTCGAGGGTCATCGTGGCCGGCTTTTCGCCGGTATTGAAGAGGCCGACAGCCTTTGATCCATCCTCCAGTGAC
Organism: Chthoniobacterales bacterium; assembly: GCA_036824855.1. Lineage (GTDB taxonomy): Bacteria > Verrucomicrobiota > Verrucomicrobiia > Chthoniobacterales > UBA6821 > UBA6821. The sequence goes on from DAISZK010000001.1 coordinate 34,127, forward strand.
TTGACATAGATCTTCTGAGAGGACTTGTTATCCAAGCAGACAGCCGGGCTGCAGAGTGCATCCTGATCGATAGCCAACACCTCGTCATTAGTGAGTAAACCTAGGGTGAATGGATCAAGTTGAGTCAGGTCACATCCCATGATGAGGGGAGCGGAGAGAATGGACCAAAGAGAGATGTGCGTGTACTGCTCGTCCGGTGTGAGGCGAGATGGCCGCGGACGCCCCCATCCCACCTTTCCAACACAAAGCATGTCGGCGTCGTTGAAATGTCCTGGCATCATGAACTTACCCCAACCGACTTGGCGGAACCCAATGCCTCCGGCCATGCTGCCCCAGGTGTCCGTGATATCACCGGAGGTTCTCCAAAGTTGGGCATGAGGCCCAATCTTTGCCGCATCGTCATATTTCATGCTGTTGGAGAGACTGAAGACGATATCCCTACCGGATTGGTTGAGTGCATCCTCCATATCGGCAGTCTCCTTCAAGGTAATGGGGTTCCAATCGTATTTAAGGAAATCAAATCCCCACTTCCCATACTGGTCTGCATCAACCTTCACAAAGGAATATTTGCCAAAGCTCCGGTGCTGCTTGTGGTCATCCACCCAAGCGCCATCCTGTGACTCAGAGGTCGCCCCGGCACGCCCCTTGCTATGAATTCCACCGTAGGAGGTGATCCAAGGGGTGCTGTAGATTCCAACCTTAAGGCCCATTGCATGGATCTGATCCACCATGGCCTTGATATCGGTGAACTTTTTGGGGTCGGGTTGGAGGGCGAGATTAGGGCCACCTCGGGATCCCTGCCATCCATCATCCAAGTTCACATAGCTCCAACCGTGCTGATCGAGCCCTGCATCCTTAATGGACTTGGCCATCTTGATGGCTAGATCCTGAGTGATGTCCTGATCGAAAACATTGTAGCTGTTCCATCCCAATGGGGGCGTAAGGCATATGGTATCTCCCACCACGATTTTGAAGGATTTCTTAGATTCACCTTTTGAATTCTTTGCGATCAGGGTGACCGGAAATTCCCCCTTTTGGGAGAGAGCGCCGGTGATCTGGCCTGTGGAGGAATCCAGTTTTAACCCTTGTGGTAATCCCTGCACTTGGAAGGACATTGGTCGTTCTCCTGTTACAGGAATAGAATAGAGAAAAGGTGATCCAGGACGCACCCCGAAGACCGAGGGACCGTTGACTCTAGGAGTGGCTGGTGCCGGTGGCGTTAAGGATGGCGGTAATTCAATCGGTGTTGCCGATGGTTGTGGAGTCGGAGCCGCTGTGGAGATTCCAATGGTTAGGGCACCAAGAAGCAGTGCCAACGGGAGGGGATGTGGTTTCATGAGGATATTTGGTTAAAGAGGGCTACAAGGCTAGAATGAGGTCAATTTCCTGAAGCTCCTTAGGGGTAAAACTGAGAGCATTCAAACAGGCGACATTTTCGGAAATCTGATCGGGATTGCTGGCACCGATCAATGCGGAGGTTATTACAGGATTTCTCAGCACCCAGGAAAGAGACATCTGGGCGAGTGTCTGGCCGCGCCGTTCGGCGATGACGTTAAGTTTTCTGGCGATTCCAAGGACGCGCTCGTCCAGATTTTGCTCATTGAGGAAGACGGAATGGGTCACCCTAGAATCGGCTGGAATACCGTTGAGATACCTGCAGGTAAGACGACCTTGTGCCAAAGGAGAGAAAACGATACAACCGATCTCGCGCTGGGAAAGCTCCTGAAGAAGCCCCTCCTCGGGTTGTCTCTGCAGCATGCTGTAGGAGGGTTGATGGATCAGGCAGCGCGTACCGAGGCTCTGGAGGATCTCGGCGGCCTGGGCGGCTTTTTCGGCAGGGTAATTCGAGATGCCGACGTAGATGGCTTTGCCCTGCTTGACGATGTCCGCAAGGGCGCTCATCGATTCTTCCAATGGGGTCTCCGGATCGGGACGGTGATGGTAGAAAATATCGACGTAATTCAGGCGCAACCGCTTTAGGCTCTGATGAAGGCTTGCAAAGAGGTGCTTTCGAGATCCCCATTCGCCGTAAGGCCCCTCCCACATGTGATAACCTGCCTTGGTGGAAATGACCAACTTGTCCCTCCACCCATCGAGTTCCCCGGCAAGGATCTCCCCGAAGCGGGTCTCAGAGGAACCGGGAGGAGGTCCGTAATTATTCGCCAGATCAAAATGGGTGATGCCCTCGTCGAGTGACCTGCGCAGAATCGCAACGGAGACTTCCCTGGAAAATTGATCGCCGAAGTTTTGCCACAACCCAAGAGAGATTGCAGGCAGCAGGAGTCCACTTTGGCCGCATCGATTATATTTCATGACCTGAACAAGCTAACCCGGGATCAACGTGACAGGAATCGACATTCTGATCAGAATGTTGTGAAAAGTGACCAATTCGTAATTCCGACGCAGATTGAGCCCCGACCACTCATGACCCAAAAGTCAACGGCCCTGCGAGCGCCAAACCGGTTCAGCCCAATCTCGCGATACTTTCCGATCGGGGCAGAACATCGTCTTCTGGGACTTCACGTCTTCAATGTCGGGACCTCCAGTGTTGATCCAGGGCATCCCTACCCACTCGTCCGTAATCCCGCAGGCAAAATGATCGACTGGAGCAAGGGACGGATGCTCCCGTTTCCAAAATTGCTTTTCGTCACCCGCGGCTCGGGAAGCGTGGAAACAAGAGATGCGCAACACCCGGTCACAGCCGGAGACCTCCTGCTCCTTCTTCCGGGAACATGGTATCATTACCATCCCGACCCTACCACCGGCTGGGATGAGACATGGTTCAAGTTCGATGGCTCTCTTACCCGGAAACTGCTAAACCGTCAGGAATTGGCCTCTTCAGGACCTATTCTGCACGTTGGCCGTGATCGAGAGATAATAAGCCTCTTCGACGAGATGGTGCTCTTGGCACGAGAGGAACCAGCCGGGTTCGAACTCCTGCTGGCTTCCAAGGCGATCGAAGTATTAACCCGAGTGCTAATCGGCAACCATCGCAGAAAAGTCGGCGAGGACCATTTTGAGGCCATCCTCCGCGAGGCCAAGGAGCGCCTTTTAGAAGACGGCGGACGGATCCCTCTGCAGGACCTTGCTCGGGAACTTGGCATGAGTTACTCCACCTTCCGCAGGGCATTCAAGGACCGGACTCGGATCTCACCCCACCAATTCCAACTGCAAAGCCGCATCCACCAGTCCTGCGTTCTGCTGACCGAGACCCGGCTCCCGGTCAAGGAGATCGCGGACCGGCAAGGCTTCGAGAGTGTCTCCTACTTCTCACAGATCTTCAAACGCAAGACCGGATGGTCCCCCCAAGACTACCGCAAAAACTTCTCGAGCGCCCTCCTTCCGGGCGCCTGAAGACACGAGTAGATTCAGGAATCCGAAGGGGTCGAAGAGACGAAGGGCGCCACTCCCCCCGGCGGCCCATCCACAATCTGCTCGAAGAAATCAAAATCGACGGAGCCTTGTTCTTCCACAGGGTTGAAGGTGAAGAGACCGATCCGGTCCCCGCGGTAGTTTCCCCAAGTCAGCGCTGCCGTCGGACCGAAGTGCTGAAAGTGGGTTCCGTCTGTGCTGTAGCTGTAGCTGCTTTCTCCCTGCTGCCCCCAATCGGAACGTAGCCAGATGACATTCTGACGAATTTGCTCTCCGAGCTGTTCCGGGTTTGGTTGCGATGATTTTGGCTCACTTTGCTGATTGACCAAATCCTTGGATTTTAGGATGACGACACCGGGTGAGAACTGAAAGGTCGAACTAATGCAGTAATAGTCATCCCCTACTCGTATGACATCGATGTCACTATAGTCTGCGGGAAGGATCGGATTACATTAGGTGCCGTCACCCTGATCCCCCCAGCGTCCTCCGCTAGGTTCGTTGGAGGACTTTGTCACCCCCCATCCGGTCGCGGTCCAAAGCATCAGGACCGGAACAATCCATGAGATTTTCAATGCTCTGGGGACAACTTCAAGAAGAGAACGCCATGGGATGGCACTTCAGCAGAATAGGCTCCCTTGAAGGATCCAAGATCCTTCTGCCGCCAGAGGTCGCGCAGCGACTGCCGACCGGAAAGACCGGCCAGCTTCCAGTCGAGGTTGATCATGGCATTGGTTTCCCCGGTATTGAAAAGGCCGATCGCCTTGTTGCCGTCGGCAAGCTCCTTGACATAAACCTTTAGGGGTCCATTCGGATTGACACAAACAGCCGGTTTGCATAACTCGTCCTGATCGACGGCGATCACCTCGTCGTTGGTAATCAGGCCGAGAGTGAAAGGATCAAGATGCTCAAGGTCGCAGCCCAGCAGCAGAGGTGCGGAGAGCAGGCACCAGAGCGAGACATGCGTGTACTGCTCGTCGGGTGTCAACCGCTTTAGCTTGCCGCCTCCATTTGCCCCGATCTCGAACATGTCGGGATCATTGAGATGACCGGGTGATTGATAGGGCGCCCATTTGCCCTGGTTGAACCCGATGCCCTTGACGCTGTTCCAACTGTCGGTGATGTCGGTCGTCGTCCGCCACGATTCCGCATTAGGGGCCACTTCACGGATGGTTTTGGAAAGAGAGCCCTCGTGGTTGTTGGAAAGGCTCAGGATGATGTCGCGACCGGACTTTCTAAGAGCCTCGTGCATGAGGATCACATCAGGCGCCTCGATCGGATTCCAATCGTACTTGAGGTAATCAAATCCCCACTCCGCAAACTGCCGCGCATCCTGCTTCACGAATGAGTAGCGCCCAATGGCCTTCGGCAGGATTTTCCGGTTGGGAGGATTCTTTCCGGGACCGCTCGGCCACTGGGTCTTGGGATCCCACAATCCATTGGCATCCTCAGAGGTCGCACCACAGCCCCCTGCGTAAGACATCACCCAAGGGGTGTGATAGATACCCGCCTTGAGTCCCATCCCGTGCATCTGATCGACCATTTTTTTGATGTCGGGAAACCTCTTCACGCTTGGCTGCAAGGCATTAATAGTGCCGCCTCTGATTCCCTGCCAGCAGTCGTCGATATTCACATAGGACCATCCATGCCGGTCGAGCTCGGCAGCTTTCATGGCATTGGCAGTGCGAAGCATTTTCTCCTGATCAACTCCTCCATGCCAGCAGTTCCAACTATTCCAGCCCATCGCAGGTGTGAGGGCTATTCTCTCACCGACCACAATCCTGAAAGGACGTTTAGCTTCACCAATTTCATTACGAGCGATCAGGTTCAACGAGTTGGTGCCGGCAGCTGATACCGTGCCTGTGATGAGCCCAGTTTTCGCATCTAGAGAGAGCCCTGCAGCGAGACCTTCCGCGGCAAAGGTCATTGGTCTTTTCCCGGTCGCCGGGATGGCATAAAAAAACGGCGACCCCGGACGCACACCAAAAACCGAAGGACCATTGATCCGAGGAATCGAAGGAGCAGGTGGAGTCAGCGAAGCAGGCCAGGCGGGAGTAGGCGCAGGAATGGGATCGCTACCCGCAGTGATTGTCCCAACGAGAACGCCAAGAATGCAAAGCACCAATACAGTTTGACGAGAGAGAAGATTAGTCATGTTGTCTGATAAAAATCGGTTCAATCCAAAATCGGCTTGACCCCCAACAACTTGGACAACAGGGGTTCCAAGGCCTTGGCTGCAGCCGTTGCTCCAGCGGCATTGGGATGAACAAGATCAGGCATCAGGGAGGGATTGATCTTTCCATCAGGTTTGAGAAAGACATCTCCAACATCAATCCAGCACGCTTGCTTGCCATCCGCAAGGGCTTTGGTAAGTTCCCCCGCGCGCTTGAGTTCCTCCGCCATCTTTAAGGAACGGGTGTATTTGCGACCAAAAGGGGTTTGATCCCCCACTGCACCGCAAGGATAGGGCCTTTTGATGATGATCATGCTGGAGGGATGCTTCTGACGAATCAGGTCCACGATCGCTTTTGTTCCGGCAAAGACCTCCTCCGCCGTATGGACGGACTTGTAGTGTTGGTCATCCGTATCGTTAGTGCCGATCAGAAGAACGAAGACTTTGGGTGATTTCTGAAAATCGAGTTCACCCTCCTGAAGGTTCTTGAGAATGCCCTCGGTCCGATAACCGGAATAACCTAGATTCAGAGCGTTACGTGGCGCGTAATACTTAGCCCAGACCGCCTTGAGCGGCTCCCATTCACCTCCTCCCTCAAGGGTTTGCGTGATGGAATCTCCAACCAAGACAAGGTCATAATGACCGGTGCGCACCGCCTGAACTTTCTGTTGATGACGACTGGGAGCAGGTTTTTCGACCTCTTGGCCGGTGGTCCACTTGTCAGTTCTGAACGGCTCGGCAGGGAGACCTTCAGCGTTGTAGAGGTTGCAATCAGGGTTGTCAGCCCACGCATAACGCACTGCAACGGGCTCGGGTATCAGGTCACTGGAAACAATCACCTTGTCACCTTGGATCGTCGCTTTTGCCCATTTCCACAGTTGATCTTGTCCAGCAATTGCAAATCCCCTCACCTCACCCGGGGTGTTTAATGTATTCGTTGTCTTTGATGAGGCAGGTGGATCCGCAGATTGGAATGCGGATGGCGGCGCGCCGACGACCAGACCGCCGCCGATATTGGTGAAGGTGACAACGGCGTTGCTTCCCTGGATGGCAAGCGAACCATATCGTGGTCCTGAATCCACAAGATATTCGCCATAGACTTTCTTCCGAGCAAGCAGAGCGAGTCGGAGTCCCACATCGGCTTTGTCTCCCGGATGAATATCGCCACCGTTACCGATATCGATGCTGGTCGCCATGCCGGTATTCGGCAACTTCAGCGCCGATGCCTGAGCCTCCCTCAGATGAGCCCATGAAGACTCGGAGGGATCGGTTTTGCGCTGCTTGTAATTGGCCAACTGCACGAAAAGAAACGGGAAATCCCCACCACCCCAACGCTCCCTCCAGTCGGTGATCATCCCGAGGAAACGATTATGATAACCGGCGGAATCGTAGGCATCCGACTCTCCCTGATACCAGATCACTCCCTGAATCGCGTAGGGAATGAGTGGAGCGATCATCCCGTTAAACAGCACGGCAGGCGTGTTTTGGGAAATCCGGGGCTCTTCCAATTTGGGCTCCGGCTTCGGGGGTTGGGGCGCCTGCCTCTTGTCAAAGGTGGGCTTCTTGGACTCCTCCTTCCAGGCGGCCAATATCTTGAGATATTCGGGACCCACCTCTTGTTCCCATTTGCTGTGCAACTCTGGAAATGCAGCCTGATCCTGCTGATATTTGGCAATCCGCGCGGGCCATCCCTGCTTCGCTCCATCGATCCATTTGAGCCAACCGCGGAGTGACTCGTTTTTCTCCAAAGTTTCATGGCTGATCCATGCAATGATTTGGGTTCCGCCCCAGGATGACTCAATGAGACCCACCGGATGAGCTGTTTTCCCAAGGATCTCTCGTCCGAAAAAGTATCCCACGGCTGAAAAGCCGTTCCACCGTCCCCTCACGATGCTTTCCGGAGTGCATTCCACCCATTTACCCGAAAAATCCTCGGAGGAATCGATGACAGAAACATCCGTCGCAGGATCCAACAAGGGAGTTCTCTTCACGAGGAAGAGTCTTAGATTGGGGTGGGATGCTTTCGTGATTTCTTCCTTGTCCCTGAGGGACTTCATCCCGAATTCCATGTTGGATTGCCCTGAACAAAGCCATACCGAACCAACGACCACATTGTGAATCGTCACCGTGTTCTTACCTGCAACGGTCATGATACCTGGCACATCACTTGCATTCAGCGAATCAAGGAGAAGGCTCCACTTGCCTGTGGAATCGGCGACTGTCTCCTTGGTCTGCCCAGAAATAGAGACTGTTATCTTTTCTCCAGGTTCTGCCGTTCCCCAGATGGGCAGCGGTTTCCCGGACTGAAGACACATATTATCGCTAAGGATCGCCGGGAGTTTCACATCGGCATGGAGGATGCCGGTGAACACAAAGCAGAGAAAAGCCGTCTGAAAATTATATTTTTTCACAAGGAACCGAGATGATCGTATTTTGTGATTGGTCGATTTTTTTTAGAAATCGGGCTCCTAAACAGAGCAATACACAAGAGAGCCGCGCGTAGAAAACTGTTCGGGGTTGGTAGGAAGTTTTTAAGTTCTATGATTTACGGCGTTCAACACCGACCACAGAGCGTTGATCAGATTCCACCGAGAAATGGAGTGAGTCCTTCTGACCTGGCCACGCCACAGTTGCGGTTGCAGACTTCGCATCATAAGTCACCACTGGCAGGGACTCTCCACCCTTAACGGGAATTAGGAGGATCCGAAAACGGGGATCGATCCCCTTTTGAGTTGCAAGCAGCCGAGTCTTCAGGGGGCTGCCCCCGGCCACTGTGGTTCCGGCAAGTTCCTCGAGACGCACCGGATCATTCTCATCCCCCACCAGATTGGATCTGTTGGTGGAAGCCTCGCTCTTCTCCAATCCCAAGAAACAGAGCATTAACCCAGGCGCACCCTTGGGTAGGGTCTCAGGGGGCTCCATGCGGTCCCATTCTGCCGGTCCGGCAGATCTCGCGAGAATGACAGAAACAGGCGCATCTGCAGCGCGATTCGTCACAGGCAACATTCTGGTTCCCGCAGGAAGTTGCATGAGCCAGTCATAGGAATGTTCCTTGCCATCCTTGGAAATGTCATCGACCACAAGTGCATACGGATGCTTGCCGTTGATGATCCCCGCACTTCGGAATGCATACTGCACCGGGTTTCCTTCGATGCGCATTGTCGGCCCCCAGTTCGAGCGGGTGTAGTCGTCTCCCCAGATCCTCATCTTGTAATTCTGGGTCCCCTTGAAATGAGCAACGACCTCCGGATCGGTCTCGACGCTCAGCTTCCAGGAGGCAAAGGCAGGATCATGCCAGCTGAAATGCATCGGCGTGGTCCAACCGAAGTCATAGGCGTTCTTGAGATCCGATGAGGCCATGACCAGCGGGCCGTTAGTCTGCACGCCCAGATATCCGACCTTCGGCGCCGCCGAGACATCGGAGTGACCTTTCCCGTCGACCCTCACGGTGTTGTGATCCGATGAGTAGGAGGATTTCGGCCCGGCCTCGACAGCCCACATCACACCTCCTGCGGCCAGATAAAACTGACCAGAGTCGTGATGCTGGTGACCGACATGACGGAGATCAGGGCGCGCTTCAAACATCATGTAGAGAGCATCCTGCTGATCACCGCTGCGAGCCGCGAACAGACCATGGTCAGGATCGTTGAACACATTCGGAAGATGGAGGTCAGACCTGTCCCAAGAGGGCTTCAGGGATCCATCCTCGTTACGGCAGCCCTTCCAATCGAGTGTGGTGAAAATATCCGGCGTCGTGATCGTTTCCACCATCTTGAAATTATCCAAGGGAAGTTTTTGAGGATCGGTCGTCGTTTGTTTCTGATCCTGATCGGAACGCCCTTGTCGGAGGAGCCAATCGGCCGCCTTGTCGTCTGGATAGAGCGCCTTCAGAAAGGAGGCCAGGTTACCCCAGAACGGGGCACATCCCCAGGTGCCGTTGTTCACATTGATTGCCCCCTGGGGAACGACATCCTGAACTTGGGCGGCGGTGAGTTTTCTGAGATGGGGATTGCCGAGGTAGTTCTCGCCGCGGCGGGCCAGGGCCACACCCGAAGTCAGTGCGTAAAGAAGCCCCGCGCCGTTCTTTCCGTTCGTCTCGAAGATCACCCCGTGGGGATCAATACCCCATGTGAAGTAATCGCGCACGGTCTCGGAGGCCACTTTGCGGATCTCGGGATCGTATCCCTCCTCATCCTCAATGGCCAGGGCCGTAAGAAAATGGGTCAGATCCCATCCGGTCCAATTCGTATCCCTCCATGGGCTAGGGCCGTTCTCCCCGTAGGCAAGTTTTCCTGATGTTGCCTTGGCGATAACCCGACGCATGATCGTCTTCTGCTCCGGAGTCATCCACTTGGCCGCAAGGTCATAACCGAATCCAAGATTGGAAGCGGAAACCAACTGGTGAAACGAACGCCAGTAATCGGGTGGCGAATCTTTGTTCTCATTGACCTTATCAATCAGAGGTTCCCTCAGTTTCCAGTAGTTTGCCATGGCGGCCGCGACCATTTTTCCTCGGAGTTCGTCATTATCCAGAAGGGCACGGAAGGAGGCAGCCTCGAGAAGTCGTGGCAGATACCCTGCATGAGGAGTCAGTTTTCCTTGAAGTTTGTATCCCTTGAAATAGTGCCAGACGAATCCAGTCTTCTCATCGACCAGCCACTCGAGACCCGCAAGATCTCCAGAGGAGAGCTTGGCAAAGATCTTACCCTCGTCAGACTTGTCGTCATAGAGGGTCTTGGAGAGAGCCAAGTCTGTCTGAGCGAGGAGTTGGCGCCCATTGATCGTCGACTCGAGTTGTTTCTTGATGACAGGAACATCCTCGGGGCTGAAGAGGATGCGAGGATGCACGCCCGGCGGCGGAACCTTGGAGTAGAGGCGGCTTTGATCGAATCCCGTCAAGTCATAATCTGATTTGGGAATGACAGGCCAAGCGGTCTCCGGCCCTTCAAACAAAGCAATCTGCTCAGGAGTAGCAAACTGGGTCCATTTTGGCTGTGAGGATAGGTTCGTGCTGCTTTTTATCAGGGCCTCTGGGTCGTCAAGAATGCGGGGGGTGTCGGCACAAACGAATCCTGCCGAGAGAAAGCCAAGCGCGATAAAAAGTCTCTTGTTCATTATTGGATTCTTATTTTGAGGATGGGGAGACGTAGTTAAGGAAGTTGCAGAAGAGCTTCCGCGCGACCTCTGCAGGCGATTCCGGATTGTCGAGCTGCTCAATGATATCGAGACCGGAAATGATCACCCTCCCCTTTCCTACAGGAAGGATCGAGACAGCCGATCCCAGTTGCATGGGCCAAGTATGGTAGGCGCCAGCAATGAGTTCCCCCCCATTGATCTGAAGTGCCGTCCGTCGTCCTCCGACCACTCCCTGGTAAGGCCAGTTCAGGGCTTGGTTGACAGGGAGTCCCGCGAAGAGCGGATGATCCTTCACAAAGTACTGTCCGCCAAGCCAGCTGCCACCCAGTACGAACCCTTTGCCCTGCAGGGTGCCCGCAGTCTTTCCTAGCGCATCGAGCCAGTTTTCGGCGTGATCGAGAATCAGCACGGTCGTTCCATCCCGAGCAGCCCTTTGCAGGACTTGATCCGCCGTAATCTTCTCGGGAATCGGCGTCTGCCAGAGCATCTGCATCTGGGCAGAGAAGTTTTTCTGCAGGAGTTCGACACGGATCGGCACAGGCCTGCCTCCCTTCAACGCCAACTTGAACTGCTTCGTGGCCGACCGACCCGGCTTGGATTCGTCAAGCAGTTGCTTCCCATCGATCCAGAGTCGGGCACCATTACGGTACTTCAGCGTCAGCCCGTATTCACCGTCGACAGGAGGAACAAGATTGCCCTCCCATTGGACGGAGTAATTTTCGATCAGCGGAACGTGGGAATCCGGAGAGGCACCGAAGGACACATTGAGATCAACATTCCGGTCAATACGGCGATAGAGCGGCTTAGAGAACTCCTCCCCGTTGAAGAAACTGACAGCGAGACCGGGGGTTTTGCCATCAGGTTGGAGGAAGGATTCCTTGGGAATCATTGAAGGCTCATTGAACGGAGACTTGGCCACAATCAGCCAATCCAACTTCGCTTGGGTATCATCGAAGATCGGGGCATCGATCCCCTTCCCTTCCTTGAGGAAGTCCCGAACTCGGGAGCCATTCTCGAAGACGGCACCGGTCCCGGTGATCGGGATATGTTTCCAATCAACCGCCAGGACCTGATCATGCCCCGAGGCCTTCACATTTCCTTGCGGATCTATCAGGGAAGCCGAGATGGTGCTCATCCCCTGCTCTTCTGTCAGAGGAATCTCCACCCCTTCGCTCAAGAGCTGACCATAAATTTCCCCTCCACTTGCCCGAACCGGCAGATCCTTAGAAAAGGTCTGTTTACCATCGGGACCGGATGTCGTGATTCGAAGTGTGAGGGCACCTTTCAGATCCTTTTCATTGATCAGATAAAAATCGATGGTAACGCTTCCCGGGAACGGGCTGATCTGACGCCGTGGCTTCACCGCCACATAGAGCGGTTGGTTATAGTAAGCCAGAATGGAGGGATCGGCCTTGGGATTGCGGAAGCAATCAACCACTCCCGAATGGTTCTCGATCAACTCGGACTCCCAGCCGTTGATCGCGTAGCCGTCATTGGCATCACAGATGCGAGTGTCCTCGATCTTGCGTCCCTGGTGCTCAATGCTGACGACTCCCATCGCCTTGCAGAGATCATCAACGTTCGGGAAGGCACCGCGCAGATTGTTTGAGGTGAGATACCCGTCAAAGGCCGCATACCAGTCACGGTAGACCTGCCCGTCCCAACCGAGATTCGTGACACCATCGAGGGATTTCTCGATCAGTCCAAGACGCGGCGGTGCGGAAACCGCCCCTTCCTCGCCCCAGTAAACCTCCTCCGTAGCGTTTGTGGTGTAGCCGTAGTGGTGGGTGGGATCCTTGTAGAACTCCTGCTTCCAGAGTTCTGGCCCGCTGGCTCGGTGGAAGTCCCACCATCCATTCATATGAACCTCCATGTCAAAGGGTCTCATATTCATCTTGGCAGGATCGTTTTTCGGATCCGGTGCACGCCCTGCCCAAGCCGAGGTGTAAACAATCAGACGGCTCGGATCGATGGCATGGGCATCGCGGAGGTCGCGACGATGGATGTCGAAGAGGGCGGTGTTCGTGTTCGCACCCCACTTGTCCCATTGCTCGTTGATCATGTTGTAGATGATGAGGGAGGGATGACTCCGATCCCGCTTCACCATACGGAGAAGTTTTTCACGGCAGATCGCCTGAGCAAAGGGATCGTCCTTGCCGGAGACATAGCCACCCGGTTCCTCAAAATAGAGCAGACCCATTTCATCCGCCTTGTCAAAGATGATGGGGTTGCCAATGCATCGATGGAAATTGAGCATGTTCAGTCCGTAATCCTTAGCGGTCTGGACCTGCTTGGCCGCAAGTTCAGGAGATGGGAAGACTCCATTGATCGGCCAGAACCCCCAACTGATTGCGGTGCGAAGCACTGTACGCTTACCATTGAGTCGCAGGACAGCATCGCTGCCGATCCCATCTGGTGAAAACCAACGGAAACCAAAGGTACGGGAATCCATGTCTGAATTCTTGTCATCGGATTTCAGGGTGACCGTCATCGTGTAGAGCTCAGGCGTCTCCACGCTCCAGAGCTTTGCATCAAGAACAGAGACAGGGCAGGTGATCGTCGATTCTCCGGGAGCGAACTCAAGTCCAGTGAGTTCCTTGCTAAAGACCTGCTTGCCCGTGGCTTTTTCAACAACGGAGACCACGGCCCTGCCAGCCAGTTTTTTGGAGGAGGTGTTCTTTACCGTCGCGATGGCATTGACCGTGGTCTTTTCAGGCGTATTCTGAATATAGAGATCATTGACATAGAGCGGATCCGTGACGGCAAGATGCACTCCGCCGGTCACGCCTCCAAACCCGTGACCCAAGGGAATAAGGTGATTTCCCCACTTGAAGGGATCGACATCCTTCCAATCGAAATTCCCACCTGGATTGGTGACACGAACAGCCAATTGAACCTTCTGCCCAGGTTTCACCACCTTGGAGATGTCGGCCTCGAACGGTGTGTTCCCCACGATGTCATAAGCCACGAGTTTGCGGTTCACATAGACTTCTGCACGCAACCTCACGGAGTCGAACAGAAGCCTTAGCACCTTACCAGAGGCATCGGAGGGAACCTCAAAATCACGCACCCACCAGGTGACCCCCTTGACCATGCTATCCGGACCCAACCCCTTGCCAAAATACTCCTCCGCAGTGCCGGGAACAGAAACGGTCAGCGCATCCTTACCTCCCAGCGAATCCCATCCTCCGCTAGGGGGATTCGTCGGAACTTTGGACAGATCGACTGGAGGCAGGAAGAGTTCGTCGTTCTCCCATGAAGCCGTCTTGTCCTGCCAAAGATGCCAACCCTGTCCGGAGAGATCGATGACGTGACGGCCCGGAGCTTTGTGATGACATGCCGGAAACAAGACCAAGACGCCTCCTAAGAGGAGGAGAAGAAAGTTTTGGATTCTCATGAGTAAAGGCCTTTTAACTTTACTTGTTCGAACTCGTACCTAGGGGCGTCAACTTGACGGAAATCGTCGGCGCCGAATTGGTTGGAGTTCCCGTGATCACAACAGGTGCGGTGGGGGCTAACTGTGAGCCCATCAGTTCCTCCAGTTTCGGACGCACAGCCTCAATCCAGATTCGGTAACCTTGGTCATTCGGATGGAGAAGGTCGGGCATGATCTCCTTCGAGAGATTACCCTGCGGATCGAGGAATTTCGGTCCGATATCCAGAAAGAAGACGTTCTTTCCATCTGCCAGAGCTGGAAGGATGGCGTTTACTTGATCGTTCTTAAGGCGGAGTGCGTCCTTCGACGTCGACGCACGGGGAAAGATTGCGAGAAGGAGGATCTTGGCCTGAGGTTGTTTGGCTCGAACGGTTTCTATGATTTTATTGATACCAGCAGCCACCCACTCGGGTTTCTCATCGCCGTAGTGACCGATGTTATTGGTCCCAATCATGATCATGATGACCTTCGGATGAATATTATCGAGCTCGCCATTAATCAGTCGCCAGAGCACTTCTTCGGTCGTTTCCCCGCTCACACCAAGATCAAGCGGCTTCCAAGGGGCAAATCGTGCGTAGGAATCAGCACCCTTTTTGGGCCATCCGTCGGTGATAGAGTCGCCGATGAGAATCAAGTCGAAATCCCCGTGAGCCGCCTTGATCTGGCGCATAAAATCATTATGACGGCTTTTCTCCACCGGAGTCACCGCACTCTCCTGAGTCCGGGGTTCGCTCGGAATTGCAGAGAGTACGTTACCCATGGCAAGTGCGCACAGCGCTGAACCTAGAACGACATGAAATCGGGCAGTCAGGGAAGGGTGTTTGTTTTTCATATTGATTGAGTAATGATTAGTGGCTTTATGGAAGTTGCCCCAGCATCTCTTGGAAATTTGTCCAACCCTGCAGATGATCCTCCTTGTCCGGTGACACGACCAGAACAGCGAGTTCTTGGGGCTTCAGATTGAGCGAAGAAGGAATAGGGGATACAAGGCCGGTCGCGGAATCGTGTAGAGAGGAGTTTGACACGGCAACTAATTGGCATGAGAGATCAGTTTCACCGGGATTGAAAAGCAGGCGAAACTTCTTTGCCGCGATAACCGCATCAAACCCGAGAATTCCCTTGGGCTCTTCAATGCATACCGCCGAGACCGTTGTCGTCACCCACGAAGGATGGATTTCAACCAGAAACCACTGGGTGAAGGAGGATGGGTAGGCAGACGGAGTGGAGTTTCCTGCAGCACCCTTTTCATCAAGAATGCGGATTTCGGTATTCGGGAATTTCGGAAGCCGATAGGGAACTTCCGGCGTCTCGATTTTAACGCCGTTGTGCCCCAGGAAATTGACGATCAGATCGCCATATTTCCATGAATTCGTCCCGGTTTGCTCAATCTTGGTCGGCTTTCCATTGACGGTTCCACCTGTTCCAAGCCGGAGGACCCCCTCAACGTCGATCGCCTTGGCACCCTCCTTTAAGGGAGCGATTTCGACCAGGCCGACGATCCGATCGGGCAACCCGAGCCAGAGTTGGCGACCATTCCAGTCAACGGGATTACCCGTTGTGGAACTCCTATATTGCTGGAGTTGATAGGATCCGCCAACCGCGCTGAATGATTTTCCCATGACCACCGCCGATTTCAATCCGCAGGTCCGCCACGAATAGGCCAGGCGATTAAATTTCCCATCTTTGGAAATGGGATCCTTACCCTCCTGAATTCTTGGATAGACTCCCATCAGGATGTTTCCCTGGTCACCATTCGCCTCGGTCACTTGGGCCCCCATGATCGTGGCCAAGCCCGGTTCGTTTTCCGGAATGGATCGTGTTGTGGCGGCATAGTTGAAGCGCCCATACCAGGCTCGCGGTCCGGCAATGTTCCGATCGATCACTGTGTAGTTGTCCGGAAGAGGCAGCTGCTTGACCTGATCATTCCACCAAGACAATCCCAGCCGGTTGGCAGGCCATCCCTTCAGATCTTTCTGACGGGCAAGCAGTTGATCATTCATGCCGCGAAGGTAAGGATTCCCGGTGAGAGCAGCCACGGACTCGCCTCCGGTCCAGCTGGAGTAAACATCGTTCCAAGTGTCCTTCCAGGAGGGAACGGTCCAGAACTCCCCGCGCTTTCCACAGGTGACCGGCCCGTACCATTCCGTCTTTTTCAAGAGCTCCAGGACCTTGGGATCCTGGTTCACCTCGTAAATACGGGCCAGATCCCGAGTGTCGGAATTGTGGTAATTGGCCGACTCATTCTGATGCCCCAGATAGGCCAGTGCTCCGTCGGGCCAGATGATTTTGTCCTGCGCCTCGTAGAGGAAGCGGGACTTGTCGAGATACTCCTTATTGTCCAGGTAGAGACCGAAATTCAGCATCTCAAACGCCAGCGCGAGATCGATATTCGCATAGGTGCCTTGGCGATCCTTGGCCTTGAGCCACATCACGGCTCCACCGGTCTTCATGGCCCTCTCCCAGAGAGCTTTTTGGGAGGGAAGGAGGAGTCCTGGATAGAGTTGGGCAAATTCCCGTAATGCGCACGATGCTGGTGCGATCGCGAAGTCGTCAAAAATCCCATTACCCGCAAGCGGAGCATTTTCACTACTTTTTTGACCGACTGGAACAGCTAGTGAGAGCGATCCATGGACGTCGATGGCATCGGCATAAGCGGTAGCCAAGCGTAGATAGCGCTCCAACACCTTGGGATCACCCTTCATGGGGCTCGAAGGATTGGCATAAAGCCAGAGCCAGGCCTGCATTTCTTCACCAGCAGAACGACTTCCAGCTTCCCCCGTAAAGCCACCGCTGAAGGTGTTGACCGTTGCCGTGTTTTTGGGAAGGGGATTATCCGGCTTGGAGAGGTCATCCTTGGCACCGGCGACCAACTTGGCGAGGTAAGGATTTCCCTGCACTTTCATCGGTGGTCGAAGCGCACTGATCGTGTTGGTTTGACTGCTAGGAACAACGAGTGATTCGGGATTCTTGGCCAGCATCGCCTCCACATCATTGATCAAGTCACCGGCATCCTTGGAGCATCCGGCATCCAGGGATGCCTTGGCCTGCTCTAAGGCTACCGTCAGGACCGCCTTGACTGCGCCAGCAGAACCCTCACCCGAAAGAGTCGCGACTTTAGGAGTTAATGAATCGATTTGGGTTGTTAGCTCTGAGTTCGCAGGAAGAGTTTCAGCACGTAAAGCAACTTCTGTAAGACCAAGAAAAACAGCCAATATTAAGAATTTTTTCATATGCGTTAATAGCGGGGTAAGGAACTAAACAGAAATATGGAAACCGCAATAAACTAACCGATCAAGATTCATTCATCTTATTGAAACCTCTCATCTTGGAATACAACTCTCAGCCCAAAAAGATTCTAGCCGTCACCAGATAACAGGTAACAGTGAAGAGGTCGGCGGCAGCTAGGGTTATGGGACCTGCAGCGATCTTTGGATCCCACCGGACTATTCGGAGCAGCACGGGAACAAGCACGCCAAGCAGACCCGATACAAGAATAGAAAGAACGATGCTCCCACCGATCGAGATAGCTGCCACGGAATCGTGCCAGCAAGATCCCACCATCCCTGCAACGGCGACCCCGGCAAGGAGCCCGAGCAGGATGGCCGTGACTCCCTCGCGGTGGAGTTTCGCCCTGAGCCATTTCCAACGCACCCGGGCGTGAGGAAGCGATTGGACCGTCAGAGCCAGCGACTGCGCAGCAACAGCCTCACCAAGCCCCAAGACCAGAGCCATGAAGACAGCCAGCACCACCCGTTGCTGTAGGGTCGAGGCAAAAGCCCCGGCCAAAAATGCGCAGAGTACTCCTCCGGAAACAGTAGCCGCCAACCATGGAAAGCGAATTCTGAAGGCCTTCCAGGGAGAAGCATGGAGCACTTCCTGCACATGGATACCGATTGACTGAAAGAGCTGGTCGTTATTGGTTCCCGTGCTGAGTTCCATCACTTCGTCGGTAAAGAGCCCAACATCAATGATACCGCAGAGTCTCTTGTTCCCATCCACGACGGGGATTGCTAGAAACTTGTGCAGGATGAAGCACTCGCATGCCTCCATCAGGGTTGCATGATCGGGAAGCGAGAGCACTCGCTTCATCATCACCTCCGAAATCAAGCTTCCCAGCGGCTCGGTCAGAAGCTTGCGGGCGGGCACCACGCCGGAGAGTCGTCCCTCCGCATCGACGACATAAAAGTAAAAAATCCGCTCCGCCAAACCCGTTGCACGGATCGCATCGAGGGCCTCAGCCACACTCTGATCGACCCTTAGGGGGGGTGGACCAGGCGTGATAAAGTCGGAAAGCGGGCGCCCCAGATGTTCGGCAGGAGCTTTCCCTGCAGACGATAATGCGGAGGGCATAGCCCGAAAGTTCGCTGGGTTCTCGCGGAGAGAGATCCTATCCCTTGGCCTTCCGGGACTTGGCGGGGGCCGGGGGCGTTCCTCCGGAAGGAGCTGAAACCTTGAAGACAAGCTTCTCTCCCTCGCGGGTTACCTGTACCTGATCACCGGCCTTGAAGGTGCCGCGGAGTATCTCCTCAGCCATCGGATCCTCGAGATAGCGCTCCACGGCACGACGCATCGGGCGGGCTCCGTAGGTGGGATCGTATCCTTTCTCAATAAGAAACTCATGCGAGGCGGCATCAAGGGTCAGGATGATTTCCTTGTCCTTGATACGAGAAGCCACCTTAGCCACCTCAAGATCGACGATGCGGGTGAGCATCTCCTTGGAGAGCGTGTGGAAGACAATGATGTCGTCAAGGCGGTTGAGAAACTCCGGTTTGAAGACTTTTTTTGTCTCTTCCAGAATCTTGCCCTGCATCGTATCGTAGCCCTCATCGTGCTTGGGAGCTCCGAAGCCTAGCGTTGTCTGCTTCTTGATCAGCTCGGCGCCGACATTCGATGTCAGGATGATGATGGTGTTACGGAAGTCGATCTTGCGCCCGAGGCTGTCGGTGACAGTGCCCTCCTCCAGAATCTGGAGCAGAAGGTGCATGACGTCGGGGTGTGCCTTTTCGACCTCATCAAAAAGGACAACCGAATAGGGACGGCGGCGCACTGCCTCGGAGAGTTGTCCCCCCTCTTCGTGACCGACATAGCCCGGAGGTGATCCGATGAGTCGCGATGAAGTGAACTTCTCCATGTACTCGGACATGTCGATCTGGATGAGAGCATCGGGATCGCCGAACATGAATTCCGCAAGGGAGCGGGCCAGGAAGGTCTTACCGACACCCGTGGGACCCAAAAAGATGAAGGATCCGATGGGACGACGAGGATCCTTGAGATCCGCACGTGAGCGGCGGAGCGCCTTGCTGATCGCGGTGACAGCCTCGTCCTGACCGATGACGCGCTGCTTGAGATCATCCTCCATGGCAAGGAGCTTTGCAGTCTCCTTCTGCTCCATGCGGTTCAGCGGCACGCCGGTCCACTTGGAGAGAACATGCATGATCTCCTCCTCACCGACGATGACCTCGCGTTCGTCACGCTCCTTGCGCCATGAGGCTAGGGCGGTCTCCAGATCTTCCTTGGCTTTTTTCTCGGTATCGCGGAGTGATGCGGCTTTCTCGAA
Organism: Chthoniobacterales bacterium; assembly: GCA_036824855.1. Lineage (GTDB taxonomy): Bacteria > Verrucomicrobiota > Verrucomicrobiia > Chthoniobacterales > UBA6821 > UBA6821. The sequence continues at coordinate 53,798 of DAISZK010000001.1, forward strand.
ATCCTGAGCTTTAATGGCGGCCTCCTTTTCCCCGCGGATCCTGTCGATATCGGCCTCGAGATCCTTGGTGGAAGGAGGGCGGGTCATCGCGCCGATCCGCGCCCGTGAACCGGCCTCATCCATGAGATCAATAGCCTTGTCGGGAAGGAATCGTCCGGTCAGATAGCGATCGGAAAGTTTTGCAGCTGCCTCGAGCGCAGCATCGGTGATGACAGCCTTGTGGTGAGCCTCGTACTTGGGACGGAGTCCCTTGAGGATCAGGACCGTATCCTCCACGGACGGGGCCTCGACTTTGACGGACTGAAAGCGGCGCTCGAGAGCGGAGTCCTTCTCGATGTATTTGCGATACTCGTTCAGCGTTGTCGCCCCGATGCACTGAAGTTCGCCACGACTGAGTGCGGGCTTGATGATGTTAGATGCATCCATGGCTCCTTCGGCGGAGCCGGCTCCGACGATCGTGTGCATCTCGTCGATGAAGAGGATGATGTTCTTGTTCTTGCGAATCTCGTCCATCACCGCCTTGATCCGTTCCTCGAACTGCCCGCGGTATTTCGTGCCGGCCACCATGAGCGCCAGATCGAGTGTGATGACACGCTTGCCCGAGAGAAGCTCCGGCACATTGCCCGCGACGATCTCCTGGGCAAGCCCCTCGGCGATGGCGGTCTTGCCGACACCGGCCTCGCCGATCAAGACGGGGTTATTCTTGCTGCGGCGGCAGAGAATCTGGATGACGCGCTCAATCTCCTCGGCCCGGCCGATCACTGGATCAAGTTCTCCCTTGGCAGCGATTTCAGTCAGGTCGCGCCCAAAGGCTTTCAATGCCGGGGTCTTGCCTTCCTTGCGGCCAGGGCCACCACCTGCAGTGGCTTCCTCACCCTCGTGTCCTTCGGGAATCTCTCCACCCTCCTCGTCATCAGCAGGGTTGAAATTCGGATCAAGTTCCTTGAGCACTTCATTGCGCGTGCGATCGAGATCGACTTCCAGATTTTTGAGGACCTGGGCCGCAACTCCTTCTCCTTCTCGGAGCAGACCAAGGAGGATATGCTCGGTGCCAACATAGGAATGCTGGAGGGCTTTTGCCTCCTTGCCGGCCAAGGCCAGAACCTTCTTCACGCGCGGCGTATAGGGAATATTGCCGGCCATTTTGTTCTCCTGACCCGAGCCAACCTGCTTCTCGACCTCCTGCCGCACGGTCTCGAGATCGAGACCCATCTTCTGGAGCACATTCACAGCCACTCCCTGACCGAGCTTGATAAGGCCGAGCAACAGATGCTCGGTCCCGACGTAATTGTGGTTGAAGCGGTCGGCCTCCTTGCGTGAAAGGGCCAAGACCTGCTGGGCTCGCGGCGTGAAATTGTTCATCATGATTCCTCGCTGGTTTCGGAAGTGCTGCTCGTGCTTGTGGTGGGGGAACCATTTGTCGGGATTTTCCCGATCTCCGGTTCCGGCATCTGTTTTAACTTCGTACGAATCAGGGCCGCGCGCAAGGAATCGCGTTCTTCAGCCCCGAGTTTTGCCACTTGCAACCCTTTTTGAAGATGGGCCGGCTGGGTCTCGATAAAAAGTTCGTCCACATGGAGTCGGTTCTTGGAGGGGAAGAGCCCAAGATCAACACCCATCTTGATGAAGGAGAGGAGATTCAAAGCCTCCTTTGAGGTGATCGAATGGGCATGGCAGAGAATGCCGTAAGCCCTGCCGATCTGGTCGAGCAGGGTTTCGGCGCGCTGCTGGAGGAGAATCTGTCGGGCATTCTGCTCATGTTCGAGGATCTGGAAGATGACCTTGTTTAGACGCCCAATGATCTCCTCCTCGGTCTCACCGAGGGTCGTCTGGTTGGAGACCTGAAAGAGGTTTCCCATCGCCTCGGTCCCCTCCCCATGCAACCCGCGCACAGCAAGGCCGATCTTATTGACCGAATTGATGATCTTGTTCACCTGTTCCGACATGACGAGTCCAGGGAGATGCATCATGGCGCTCGCCCTCATGCCGGTGCCGACATTCGTCGGGCAGGCAGTCAAATAACCAAGGTCATTGTGAAAGGCAAAGTCGAGGGCATCCTCCAACTCAGAGTCCGTCTGATTGATCATCGCATAGACCTCATCAAGCTGGAGACCGGCGCGGATCGCCTGCATCCGGAGATGGTCCTCCTCATTGATCATAAAGCTCAGTGTCTGGGATGTGTTCATGACGACGGCACTTCCCGCACCCTTGGCAGCATGCTCGCGACTGATGAGATGACGCTCAACCAGGACTTGCTTCTCGAGCGCCGAGAGATCCTCCAGCCTCTCGGAAAAGGATTCCTCCATCTCGGGAAGCTGCTCCACCGCTGCCCGAACCTCCTCAAGCACGGCGACACGCTCTACTTTCTTAGCCCACCCCGGGAAGGGTTTGCCCTTCAGATTGCGGGCTAGTCGAACCCTGCTACTCACCACAATCTGGTCATGAGGGCCCGCACCGCTAAGCCACTCTCCGGTATTCGCAATGATTCGGGAGAGTTTCACGGCTGCTTGCGGGGTTTCGGCACAACAAAATCCTGAGATACTTCTGTGGCCACGGGAGCGGCAATGCGATTCACTGCGGAGGTACGTTCCTTCATTGCAATGAGCTCGACCTCCGCGGCTCGAACCTCCTCCTCCAACGTGCGAATTTTATCCCGGATGGAGGCCGCTTCTTCAAAGTGCTCTTCCTCCACGGCTTTTTGAAGGCTCGCCTGCAACTCGACCAACTCCTTGTTACGAAGACGTCCGGCACGAAGTTTGGCAGGAACCTTTCCAGTATGGACGCTGCCCCGGTGCATATTCTTGAGCATTCCCGAGAGCCCCTCGGCAAAGGCATCGTAGCACGCACTACATCCGAGGCGGCCCGTCTTTTTGAAATCGGCCTGCGAGAATCCGCAAACGGGACAGCGATTGCCCGCCGGGTTCTTGTCGATCTCCTGGGCGGCCCCTAATCCTAGCAAGAGATCGGCCAAGGCGAACCCCGTAGGGTCATTGACCCCTTTCTCCTTCGAGCAGGATTCGCAGAGATTCACCTTCTGCATCTTCCCATCGACGATCTGAGTCAGGAAGACCGTGGCCTCCTTGGATTTACAGACGTCACAGAACATGGATTGGGCCGGATTGATTCCTTAATAGATCGGCGTGCCTTCGGTCTGTGTCAACTCGTGGAATCGAGCAATCAACCGACGCGTCACAGGACCAGGCTTGCCGTCCCCAATCGGACGTTTGTCGAGCTCCACAGCCGGAATGATCTCGGCGGCGGTGCCGGTCAGGAAGCACTCGTCAGCCGTGTAGATATCGTAGCGGGTCATCTGCGGCTCGGAGACTTGCAGACCTAACTCCTCAGCGATCTGGATTGCAACGGCACGGGTGACACCCGCAAGCGCTCCCGAAGAGATCGGTGGCGTGGTGATCAATCCATCCGAAACAATGAAGATATTGTCCCCAGTGCATTCGGCCACAAGCCCCTGCTCATTGAGCATCAATCCCTCGCCGGCTCCGGCATGGGTCGCCTCGATCTTGGCCATGATGTTGTTCAGATAGTTGAGAGACTTCACCATCGGGCTGAGTGCTCCATGGGCGATGCGGCGCGTCGAGCAGGTGACGACCTTGAGACCCTTCTCGTAGCTCTCGGCTGGGTAAAGGGTAATTTTGGCGGCAATGATGATGACCGTCGGCTTAGGGCAATGCTCCGGACTCAAACCTAGATTCCCTTTTCCTCTAGTCACCACAAGGCGGATATAACCATCCTTGAGATCATTGCGGCGGATCGTCTCAAGCAGCGCCTCTGTCATGGCAGCACGGTCAAGCGGAATCACCATGAAGATCGCAGCAGCCGACTTGTAGAGACGCTCAATATGCTCTTGCAAACGGAAGACCTTCCCATTGTAGAAACGGATGCCCTCGAAGACACCATCCCCATAAAGTAGTCCATGATCAAAAACCGAGACCTTAGCCTCGGACTCAGGATAAAAAGCGCCGTCGATATAGATCTGCATCTTCTCTTCACTATGGCGAGAGAAGAGCAATCAGAAAAGAAAAAGGTCCCTGAACCTGATCAACGTCATCCTTTGTTTGTAAAGACGGTAGACTTCCTTGGCGTTAGGCCAGCTTTCGCAGGACCCCCCTTCTGGTTGACTTACCCCAGAACTGCGATCCAGTAGGAAGTGTTTGTTCAAAGTGAGCAGCTCTGCGCCCATTTCCATCAGCCTGCGACTAGTCGTAAAAACGCTCCACTCAGGGTCCCTAGTCGTTGTCTTTTGGGAAAGAATTCTCCCTCCATCGATTTTTTCTGAGACACGGTGCAGGGTTACCCCGATATCTTTTTCTTCCAAGATCAAAGACTGCAATACCGGCTCAACTCCTCGATGCATTGGCAGCAGAGAGGGGTGTAGATTGACTACCGCAAACCCTTCACCATCACAGAGATCCTTGTCCAATCTCTGATCGAAATGAGACGCAACTAACAATTGAGGATTGCTTGTTGCCAGGAACCGATGCCCTTCGGGAGAGTTTAGATCCCGCGTCCGTAAAACCGGAAAACCAATGCGACGAGCCATGGCACCAACAGACAGCTTCTCGCGTCCAAGCATGGAACCAACCACCTCCATTGCGGTGGTGATAAACCAGATGTAGACCGTGTACAGAATTCCGCAGCGATAAAAAAAACATGCCGCCCCGGTCAAAAAACCCATCTCGGGACGAAACACCCGAACTGATCTCACGAGCCCCACCACCTCGAAACTCTCGTCACGAAGAAGCGCGCCGAGAACGATAGCACCCAACGCTCCGCCACTCGTGCAGAAAACAGTCCGGATTTTACTATCCGGATTTCTTGCGTGCAAATCAGGACTGAGATCAGCCCTCAGTGGTGACACTGCCATCTCTTCTACCTCCTAGCCCTTTCTCCAAAGATGGCTCAGCACCTTGATAGTCTGGTCGATATCCTGTTCGGAATGATCCGAGCTTATGAAAAAACGAAGTCTGGCAGCATTCTCAGAGACCGCTGGATAAAGGATAGGCTGGGCACTGATTCCCTCCGAGGCGAGTTCTTGCGAGAGACGGGCAGCCCTGATCGAACTTGCCGTAATGGCAGGGATCACCGACATCCCGGAGCTTGATCCCGTAGGAATCCCTGCGGACCGGGCACCCTGGAGGAATTGCCTGCCACGCTGCCTGAGGATTGCAATCCGTTTGGGTTCCCTGAGCATGATCTGGAGCGCCGTCAGGGCTGCGGCACAGGAGGCAGGAGGAATACCGACGCTGTAGATAAAGCCGGGAACCGAATATTTGAGGTATTCGATCAAGGAGGATGCCCCTGCAACATACCCGCCGCAGGATGCCAGGGACTTGCTAAGGGTCCCCATCCAGAGATCCACATCCTTGGGATCCATTCCGAAATGCTCTGCAATCCCGCGACCAGCAGCTCCCATGACCCCTATGGAGTGCGCTTCATCCACCATCAGCAGTGCATGATGCTTCCGCTTGATTGCGACGATCTCCGGAAGATCGGGAAAATCACCATCCATGCTGTAGATTCCCTCGACGACGACCAACACCCGCTCATACTGTCGCCTCGACTCGGCCAGGATCTTGTCCAGGGCTTGATGATCATTGTGAGGGAATGAAATCCGTTTGGCTCCGGAGAGCCGGATGCCCTCGATGACACAATTATGAATCAGGGCGTCATGAACGACGAGATCCTTGGGGCCTAACAAATGACCGATCACCGTGACCGAGGTGGCGTGACCGCTGACAAAACTGAGTGCCGCTTCGGAACCATGCAACTCTGCAAGGGCTCTCTCCAAGTCCTGATGCAGGGGTCGCTCTCCGGCAACGATACGACTAGCGGAGACAGACGTGCCGTATTTCTCGATGGCTTCTTTGGCAGCTTGATTCACCTCAGGGTGTCCACTGAGTCCGAGATAATTGTAATTCGAGAAATTAATCAGCTCACGGCCTGCGACCATGGTGGTGGCTCCTGCCGTGCCCTCATGACAGGTGAAGAAAGGGTTTTTGATTCCGATTTTTTTTGCCCCCTGTAGCAACAGTGCCAATTTCTTGAAACCGGGGGTCTTGTCCCATCCACTATGCTCGGCAAAGGATCCAGCCTCCCTTTTCAAAAAAGGGATCGCTGAGGATAGCCCGGACTCCGGATTCTCAAGACGCTTGAGACGATTTTCGATGGCTTGATGCACCAGACGTTCCTTCATCTGTGAGGCAAGGCTTTTGGAACCAGGGAATGGAGAACTCATGGTTAGAATGATGAAAGGATCATGCCGCTAGTCGATAGCTTGGAATTTCATTAGCTCCTCCCTAGGCACTGGCTCTGGAAACGGATGAAGCAATCTCCGTGAGATCCTCCTCGGACAACTCTTCAGCACCATGCTGAGCAGCTAGGAGACGCATGCTCTCCTGCAGCACATCACTTTCAGATTCCTTGGGATGCTCTTCTTGCGATTCATTCAGAATCATCCCGGAAATCCTCTCGGCAAGCTTCTGAACTGTCGGCCCTTCGCTCAAGACCATCATCGGGAGCTTGATCTCCAGACTCTCCTCGAGAGTTGCAGCCAACTCCACGGCCATCAGGGAATCCATCCCGACATCGAAAAGCGACTTACGTCGATCCAGCTTCATCGGATCCATACGGAGGATACCGGCTATCGAATGGGCCAGATGCTCCTGAAGCAATCCGACAGTCTCTTCTTGGTTCAATCCCGCAAATTGTTCGCGGATGGATCGTGTTTCCCCGCTCTGTGCTGATTGCTCATCTGATTCATGACGGAAACAGTCAAACCGAGGCGCCTTTGCCGAAGGGAGGAATTTGGCCATTTTACCCCACTCCAAATCGAGCCATGCCGTCGTGACCACACCTTGGCTGATAAGGGATCCCAAGGTTTCAAGAGCTTCATCCGAATCCAAGGCACGCCCTCCCATTCTCGAGCAGAGCGCATCCTTGATTTGCTGATTACGGGCAAGATACCCGACATCTGCGATTGGCCCCCATGCCACGCAGGTTGCGGGGAGACCCTTTGATGCCCTAACAGCAGCCAACGCTTCAAGCCCCAAGTTAGCTGCTACATACGCCCCCTGTCCGGGGTTTCCAAAAACGGTGGTGGCCGAGGAGTAGAGGACAAAAAATTCCAGTCTGTCCGTTCGGGTAAGCTCATCAAGGAGCATGGCTCCGACTAACTTCGAATGGAGCACCTTTTCCAACTGCGATGCCGAGAGATTCTGCAGAAGACCATCCTCGATCACCATTGCAGAATGAATGACACCACGCAGAGGGGGCATCGTGGAGCGAATCTGTTCGAGCAAAAGGGTCACGGACTCACGGCAACCGACGTCACAGGAAACGATCTTCACATCGACCCCAGACGCAGTGATTTTTGCGACAATCTCCCTTCCTTCGTTATCAAGCACTCCCCGTCTGCTTGCTAGCACCAGTGATCGCGCTCCCCTACCAGCCAGCCATTCTGCTGAGCGAAGGCCAAAACCACTCGTTCCCCCCGTCACCAGATAGGTGGCGTCATCGCGTAGTGAAAATTGTTCAGAGATGTCATCAGAAACCACCTCGGCCGCGGAATGCCCCGGTGAAGTGACAATAACTTTACCCACCTGCTTGGAGTGCTGCATGTGCCGGAACGCCTCGGCGATTTCCGAGGAGTCGAACACGGTGTAGGGAAGTGGATGCAAGACTCCCTTCTCGAAAAGCGAGGTGATCTTGGCAAAAAGTTCTGCGGTAAGACTCGGGTTGGCCGCCATGAGTTGGTCGGCATCAATGCCATGGTAGGTGATATTATTGCGGAAGGGACGCAGGCCGATACGGCTATTCTCGTAGAAGTCTCTTTTGCCGAGTTCTAAAAATCGCCCGAAGGGTCTGAGGATCCTGAGATTTTTGACAACGGCCTCGCCGGCGAGCGAATTCAGCACGATATCGATTCCCTCTCCGGAGGTGAGCGCCATCACCTCATCTGCAAAACGAAGCGATCGGGAATCGAGGATATGATCTACTCCGAGCATCTTCAGAAAATCACGTTTTTCTTCCGACCCCGCCGTGGCGAAAATCTCAAGCCCGAGATGACGAGCCAATTGGATGGCAGCAATTCCGACACCTCCAGCGGCCCCATGGATGAGCAATCTTTCACCAGAACGGGCACGGGCCAGCTCAATGAGTGAATAATAGACCGTAAAAAACGCCGTGGGGATCGTGGCTGCGGCTTCAAACGTCCAATCCGCCGGCTTTTTCATCACGGCCTCGACCTTGGTGACAGCGTGGGTGGAAAAAGCTTTCGATGCAAAAGCGATCACCTCGTCCCCAGGCTGGCACCCGGAAACTCCCGCGCCTGTTCGTGTCACGACACCCGACAATTCCATTCCGACCGTCTGCCCTGCAAACCCACTCTCCAATGCCTCGTCGGGAAGCAACCCCATCGCGTACATCACATCCCTAAAGTTTAATCCAGCAGCCTTGACCTCAATTTCCAACTCTCCCTGATTCGGAGCAACTCTCGATCCCGAGTACCATTTTAGGTTCGTGAAGGAGCCCGGTTGACTGAAGTCCAGATAGCGCAGCCCACTTTCCTCTGATGCAGGGATGATCGATGATTGGACTGCTGTTCTGGAAACTTTTCGCCCAAATACTCCCAACAGAACCTCGTCCTCACAGGAATCTGACATCACCTCCGCCGCAAGTGCCCGCGAGACCTCGCTGAATGAGGCAAGCCGCACATCCAGGAGGCGGAGATTCCCCATGGCATACTCATTTCTAGCCACCCTTAGATAACCTAAAAGAGCGGAACCTTGGATCGTTATCCCAGAGTTTTCTTTTTTACTTGCCTTGTTGGCCTCATGGAAAAGACCTGAAGAAATAATCGTTACGGGGATCGGCGAGGCAGAACCCTCGTTTGCTTTCAGCACCGCATTGATAGCGCCCAAGCGTTCTTTGAGAGTCGTGAGTATCGTCTCTGCAGACTCCTCGTCATGCTGGGTTCCCGTGATAATAATCAATCCACCATTCGTCCCCTCATGTGAATTAAGCAACCCGCCCCACCCCTCCTCATCGGAGAGAGAAGAGATGGTGGCAACCTGGTTTAAGACCTCGAGATGATCTTGAATCGAAAGGGCAAGGGATGCGTCCTGCTCATTGTGAAAGAGAATTATCCAAGTCTTGGGCTCTGGAACCGAGATTGATTGCTCCTCGGCTTGACCAGTGGATGCAAGGATTAGGAAACCAGAGCTCACCCCCTCCTCTGAGGGCGGCGTCCAAACATCCTTAAAACCCGCTTCCTTTAGACTCCTCTGCCAGACATCAGGATTTTTGCGACGCGACATCAACTCCCCAGCCTCAGTCGTCCACCAATCGCATGAGGATCCGTAAAGGAAATCATCTAGCCGGTTTGAAGCCCTCTCCGCGAAGGCAAGAGTGCCTTCCGGAAGCAGGAGTTTGTTCAATTCCTCAAGCTTCTCTAGGGAGGACATGGAGTCCATCCCTGTAGCAACCACGATGAAATCGAAGCCACCGGCAAGGCAAGCCGTCGCAGGAAGAGGAGTCACGTTATCCAGCACATGGACGGCTACTTCAGGATATCCGGCGAGTCTTGGTAAGAGATCCCTGCGTGCCTGAGAAGTCGGAACCGTCAAGGTCACCTCGCAGTTTCCAGACAGCATCCAGGGAGCAAGAATGGTTTCCCCATGGATCCTATTACCAAGCATGCATAGGATTTTGGGACGATCGCCTTTTTGTGATAAGGAAAGCGATTTCTCAAGAACATGCGAGATCAGGTCATAAAGTGGCGCAAGGGATCCGGGCACCATCAGAGGCGACTCCTCTGACCAAGATCGGGGTAAGAGTTGAGTCGCATCGCGCTGACCGGAGAGGATTGCAGGGAGATGGAGGCCGATCCTTCCCGTTGCTCTGATCAGATCGGAATACTCGGGATGAGACTCTATGAGCGTGAGCCAGATAGCCTGCGCCGAAGGCTCTTCGGGACGCTTTATTAAAGAACAGCGTCCGTCATCACGCCTTCTGAGGAGCCCGTCTTTCTCTAATATCCAAAACAGACTAAGTGCATAGGATTGAAGCGATTCCAATACAGCACCCTGTTCCACGAGACGATCCAGTGTGAAATCACTCTCCCCGTCAGTAAGTGCCTGGAGAGTTTCTTTCGTAAACGCACTGCATAGAAGCTCCAACAGCAGCTCCGTCTCCTCATGATAAACTTTCCATTGTTTCGAAGATTTTAACTTGGGCAGCGCCTCTTCAAATAGTCGGCGCACATTCAGCAAACTTAGCGACTTGCTTGCCTGATTCGGTGACAAGGGTTTGGAAATGAACTTCGTAGTCAGGAAGCGTGCATGATCCCCGGCACGAGCAATGAGTTTGGCTGCCTTGAACCTAACCCCGGATGCAGAGGCGACCAGATCACCCGCCTCGTTTCTCAGGCAAAGATCTGCCAAGATCCCACGCCGGGTACGGCGTCTCACGATCGCCTCAAGTGAGGCACAGGCTTCATGAGGGCGATGCATCCGAAATCGGTCCAATCGAATCGGGAGAAAGGCTTTTCGGCTTTTATTTTGGATCTCCTTGAGTTCGATGGTGAGCAATGAGAGCAATGCCTGCAAGGCGCCGTCCAAATAGCTTGGATGAAGTAAGTGGCTCTGCGCCTCATTGAGGAGGCACCCCGGCGTGACTAGGCTCCCGAGAATCTTAGTTCCTTCAATACGGATCTTCTGGATGGGTCGAAAAGCCTCCCCATACTCCAATCCGAGCTTTGCAGCAGATTCGTAGAGTGCGTTCCCCGAGAGTTCAGCCTGTGTGCCGTCCTTCTGTTTTACCAGAGACTCCAACACACAGGAACCATCGGATGGTGAGGCCATCACACGGACTGTGACATGGGTCATCCAAGGCTCCTCGGAAAGTCTCTCCCTGCTCTTGATGGTTAAGATCGAGCCCTGCTCATCCAGAGCGACTCTGACCGTTTTCGATTTCTGCTCCTCCAACAGGAGCGGAGCGTGAATCTCCAAATCCTCAAGATCCACCAAGGAAGATCCAAAACAAAGGGATCCAGCCGCCAGTGCCACCTCCACAAATCCTGCGGCAGGGAAGACAATCACCCCGCCAACCTTGTGATCAGCAAGATACGGGTAGAGTGCTGTGTCCAGATGGTTTTCCCAAAGGAAACGCCCCTCCTTTAAACGATAGCCGAGCAACGGATGTTCCCTTGCACGTTGGGAAAGGAGATAGGCCTCTCCGGTATGAGGAGTTTCGAAACGAATCTTCTGCCAAGGATAGGTTGGAAGATCAACCCGTTTGGAGATTGGATGCTGGAAGAAAGTATCGAGTGCTTGAGACTTCCCGGACTGAAGAACTTCCAGCACACCTCGCAAGAACTGGGAAAACGCCCCGGACGTGCGCATCATGGGGGTAGCTACCAACCCCTCGACTCCGGCCTCCTGCAAACATTCCTTCACATAGGTGCGGAGCACGGGGTGCGGTCCAACCTCAACAAAAACCCGGGAGCCCCTCTGGATCAAACCCTCTAGAGCGCTACCGAAAAGCACTGGATCACGGACATTTTTCCACCAATAATCTGGCCCGAGTTCCTCACCGGACAACTTTTTCCCTTCAACCGTGGAATAGAAAGGGATCTCTCCCTGAGCAGGCACGAGATCAGCAAGGTGATCCAAAAGAGGCCTGCGTATGGGATCCATAGAAGGACTATGGAACGCATAGTCGAGGTCAAGCCGCTTGTATCGCACCCCATGATCGGCAAGAATCTCCTCACAGAAAAGAAGACCCTCCGGAGTTCCGGCTAACGTACTGCTCTTGGGACTATTGATTCCAGCCAGAAAGGGACGAATCTTGGGATCAATGAGGTGAAGAATTTTTTCGAGTTCGGCGGCCCCCAAAGCAACCGCCGTCATCTCGCCAAATCCCTTCGTTTTACCCTGTTGAAGACTTCTCTCATGGATCAGGTGGACTGCTTGCTCCAGCGAGAGGACACCGGCTGCCCATGCAGCCGCAACCTCACCCACACTATGGCCGATCACCGCTCCGGGAGTGATCCCATAGTCACCCAAAAGACGCACCAAGCCGACCTGAATCGCAAAAAGCGCCGGTTGAGCCACCTCCGTCAGGCGCAGCATCGATTCCTTCTCGGGGTCCTCCAAAACTTCCGTCAGAGAGTAATCCGCATAACGGGTAAAGAGGTTGTCAACCTCGGTAACTGCCGCGCGGAATACAGGGCTCTCGTCGAGTAATTGACGCCCCATCCCGGCATACTGGGAACCATTACCCGAGAATACGAAAACGGGCTTGCCTGAATCCCCAAAGTCCCGGCCCTCAACCACAGCCTCTTCAGATCCGCATAAGAGCCAATTCTGAATGGCGGCTGACATGGCGGGCGCTGTTTCTCCGACAATGGCCAACCGATGCGGCAACCACTCCCGCTGATGAGCCACGGAGTGAGCTAGATCATAGAGCGGAATATCAGATGAGCTTTGCAGCAATCCTGAATACTCCTTGGCGAGATCTCTTACGGCCTCTTCAGATTTTGCGGAAAGAAAAAGGGGCGCTGAGCCGGGGAGAGGCTTTGCTTTGGCCCCTCGTAGCATCTTTTTTGCGACAGGATTTTCCAAGATCACATGGGCATTGGCCCCTCCAAATCCGAAGGAATTTACCCCGACAATTAAACGACCCGTTGAAGGCAACGACGTCGGCTCGACAGGAACGGAAAGACCCCACTCTTCAAGCGGGATCTTGGGGTTGACCTTCTTGAGGTGGATCGTCGGAGGAATGACACGGTGCTTAAGCACCAGCAGTGCTTTCACGAGGCCAGCCATTCCCGAGGCAGCTTCGAGATGACCGATGTTGCTCTTGACCGACCCGATAGGCAGCGGTGAGCCGTGAGGACGGCGCTTTCCCAAGACCTCAGCCAGAGCTGAGGTCTCGATTGGATCGCCCACCTGCGTCCCCGTCCCGTGAGCCTCGATATAGGAAACCTCTTCCGGTAGGATTCCCGCTTTTTGGTACACCTCTTCCAGAAGCTTAGCCTGTGCCTCGGCACTGGGAACCGTAAGGCTTGATGTCTTCCCGTCGCAATTCACTCCGGAAGCAGCAACCACGGCCAGAATTTCATCGCCATCCTGCACTGCCTTGGAGAGACGCTTGAGGAGCACTACTCCAGATCCTTCAGAGCGTGCATACCCATTTCCCCCTTCGTCAAAAGGTGTACACCTTCCCTTGGGAGAGAGCATCGAAGTCTTCGAGAAATTAATGAACCCCATCGGATGGAGGTGGAGACTCACCCCCGCCACGATTGCCGCCTCCGCATCACCTCCTCGGATTGCCTGGCAGGCCTGATGGAAGGCCACAAGCGACGAGGAGCAAGCCGTATCCACGGACATGCTCGGACCCCTTAGGTCAAAGAGGTAGGAAAGACGATTCGCCGCGATGCTATTGGTATTACCAGTGGCTGAAGTGGAGTCGAGCGTCGCAAGGTCATCAATGCTGAAATAAGCATTGTCCGTTGTGGAGATCCCAACGAACACCCCTGCATCCGATCCGCGCCAGGAGGAGGGCTTGATTCCCGCTTTTTCAAAGGCCTCCCAAGTCAGCTCCAACAGCAAGCGCTGTTGGGGATCCATCTGCGCTGCTTCACGGGGAGAAATCCCGAAAAAAGCCGCGTCGAATCCGAAGATATCCCCGACTGAACCCGAGGCGAAGGTGTAGGCCCGCCCTGGCTCTACTTTATTGGGATGGAGATATGTCGCCTTCGCCCACCGATCCTCAGCAACTTCCGTTACTAAATCCTCTCCCCGGAGAAGAAGATCCCAAAAATTTCCCCGCTCCTCACCAGGTAAGCGGTGGGCATAACCAATTATAACAACAGGATCGTTGGAAGACATGTTCGAGTTGTGTAAAAAGGGGGGTGGGATTAAGACTTGGTATAATCGAGTCGGTAATCATGCTCCGGGATGTCGAAAAAGACCGACGCAACCCAGAGTCTCATCGTCCGAAGGAAGCCCTGCTTTCGGAATCTTCTGGAGGAATAGCCTATCCTCATTCCAAGAGAGAGCGTCGCGCTCACATTACGAGCGGCAAGGATCTTGGCGAGTTTCACATCCTCACCGACATAACAGGGGAACCCCCCCGACTGTTCGAAGAGATCACGCCTAATGAGTAAATTGTTGCCAGCAACCACGGAGGAGCCAATCAAAGCGCTTGCCAACTGCAGAAAAAAGAAAACGAAGCAGTAACTATTGAAATAGAGTGCTAAAATCGGATTGCTCTCCCTGAAGTAGTTCCACCCAGTCACCACGCCTGATCGGGAGGCATGGGACAAAGCCGAATCCAACCATCCTTTATCAACCCTAGCATCGGCATCAATAAACGCCAAAAATTCCCCATTGGCATGCCTGGCACCCTCATTGCGTGCCGCCGCTATCCCTTGGATGGCACATGGAATCACCCGATCACAGAGATCTTTCGCGATGGAGGCGGTTTCGTCGGTGGAATTGTTGTCCACCACCAGAATTTCAAAGGATGCTACTCCACAAGATCGGAGGGAAGATAAACAATCAGGAAGAGAGGACTCCTCGTTGAAAGCAGGAACAATAAAGGAAACCTTTGGCACCTGCTTGCCAAGAGCGACACTTTGCTCCGCTGACTTAGTTACTTGGGAGTTTGTCGCACTCATCAAAGTCGACTAATCTACCCAAAAGAACGCAAAACGCCACATCTTACTTCGTTCAGATTTACAAAGACTTCATGATCGCTTAGGGAGCAAATCAGAAAAGCTAATAAAAAAATTCCAGTATTCACTCCAAGAGAGCATTTTACGACGAACACATTCTTGTTGAAGGGTCAAGTAGGCTTCCTGATCCTCCAAAAGTGATTTGATTCCTAATGCCATTTTTTGGGGATTATTGACATCCACCGTCAGGCACCCTCCTCCTGAAGCCAACTCCCCCACAGCTCCTTCGGAATAACAGATTACGGGCCGCCCGTGCCAAAGGCTTTCAAGAATAGGAAGCCCAAACCCCTCGGCTTGAGAGGGGAAGATGGTGAACTTGGCTGCCTGGTAGCTTGCATGGAGTACCTCGTCGGAGACATGCGGTTCCCAGAGCACATCACGTCCCTTTCTCTGAAGCTGTTGGATCCGATTCATGACACGCTTAGTCCAGAGGGGGTAGGATTTGCAGCCAATGAGTCTGAGTCGAAAATGCATACCCTCCCGCCAGAGCTGCTCACAGGCATCGAGAAGAGCGAGGTGATTCTTCCTCTTTTCCAATCTAGCGACATAGAGGATCTCACGAGAATCCCCTACAGGATGGAATAACGGACGAACTCCCGCGAAAGGAACCGGCCAAGGGATAATTTCGTGAGCGACGGGATCACACCCCATATTTTTCCAACAAGTCAGCAGATCTTCTCTGGCCATCTTCGAAAGACACACTACTCCATCAAACCGCGAAAGAGCCCTAATGCCCCTCGCGCATCCAGCCGCATCAATGCGGGACTGTCCTGCGTGTGTGATTGAGATTGCGTCATGGAAAATCCCGATCTTTTTGACTCCCTTAGGAAAGACCTTGTTAAAAAAAACCCCGCGATTGTCCCAGAGAAGATCGGGCACTAAAATCAGATCTCCTGATGAGAGTGCAGATGGCCATCCCAGCAGTTGATTTCTATCAGCACCTGATTCCCTCAGATCGCGCCAGAACCCTGGCAAGAAAGAGTCATAAAGCGCCCATCCACGAAGGGATCCCTCCAAACGAGACTCAAGCACCTGCAGATCACTCTGCGTCGGCTTGCGGTAGGACCGAAGGAATGATTGCCAAACAACCGGCTGATAATCGGGGCATTCACGCAGACGGTCATGCAGAAACCGCTGCATTCTTTTGACCCCTGTGTTCAGAGGGCTGAGGCAAGCACTGGTGACATCAAGATAGATCATCGGCCAGCATTCGGGTTCAGAATCTTTACGAATTCTGGGAAGTAATCATTCCAAGTTCTCAATGGACGACGATAGGCCTCATTAGCAAGGATGATTGCCCGTGGGTGTTCTCGCAAGAGTCCTCTCATCGCACTGGCCAATTCCCGAGGATACCTCATGTCAGCATGCAGACATCCAGCTCCTCTCCCTACCGATAGCATCGGTTCGTCAAGACCGCAGATCACCGGACGGCCATGCCAGAGACTCTCAAGAATGGGTAGGCCCATTCCCTCCTCCAGTGATGGAAAGACGGTAAATAAAGCCCTGTGGTATTCATCGTTCAACTCCTTATCTGAAACATGTCCACGCCAATTTATCAGTCGACCGGCTATCTTCAGCATTTCGATAGTTTTCAAGATCGCACGACTCTCCGCTGGAACATCCTCACAACCCACGAGATTCAGCGAGAATTCGAGTCCCTCCCGCCAGAGGATCTCAGCCGCCTCCAGAAGCACCAACTGGTTTTTAAGCCTTTTAAGACGCCCCACGCAGAGAACCGTTGGGATGCCATCCGGCGGCTCCGAATAATACGGCCTTGATCCACCAAGGGGAACCGGCCAAGGCAGCACATGAGTTGTTGTATGTGCCATTCCATACTCGTTCCAGAGTTGTTTCAGGGCCGACTCAGAGGCTTCGGACACACAGATCACTCCATGCATCGCAGAAAAGACCTCCAATGCCTTCACATGCCTTCCTCGAATCCATCCCTTCACCCCCTTGTCAAAGAGTGGGATGGCGTCATGAAAGATCGCAAGACGTCTTCCGGGCAATTCGTTGAGCTTCAGAAGATATTCAAGCCTATTGTCCGGAAAGATCGACGTAATCAGTAATGTCGATCCCCGCGTGCACATCTGCTCCCGCTTCACCTTAGTTGGGGAAAACAGGAGTAAATCACCAAGAGCCGCAGCCAGAATCGGTAGCGTGGAGTCGGAAGGAGACCTAGCACCCGCCACCTTCACGCTGAAAGGAGATTGAAGCAATTCTTCAGCATTGGGGGACAGTTGCGTATAACTCCTAGCGAAAGGCTGCCATGCCACCGGCATAACATCGATTAAGGTCCCTCGAAGCAATCGATACAGCTCGCGTGTCGTTCTTGGGATTCCTGTCTGCAGCGGCAATCTACAGGCTCCCGTGACGTCCAGATAAATCATGGACAGACCTCCGCAAGAACCGCTTCCAGATTCTCAGCATAGTCATCCCAGCTTCGGAAGCTTCTCTGCCGTGCCTCCTCCTTGAGAGAGTGGAGCTTAGCCTCATCTTTCAATAGAAGACGAATTCCCTCGGATAGAGAGAACGGATCATTCTGATCCACATGGAGGCATCCCCCTCCCACCGAAACTTCTCCAAGAGCGCCATTGGAGCCGCAGATCACCGGACGGCCATGCCAGAGGCTTTCGAGAATGGGTAACCCGAATCCCTCCATTCGTGATGGGAACACGGTGAACGAGCACCTCGTGTAAGCCTCAGCCAGCTCTGCGTCACTCACATGGCGCATCCACCTCACGCCACGACCATTGTTGGAGAGTTGACGAATCCGCCTGAGGATCTTCCACGTGTCTGCAGGGGCATCAGCGATGCCGATCAGATCCAAGGAAAACTTAAGCCCCTGTTGCCATAACCTCTCGCAAGCATCCAGAAGAACGAGATGATTTTTTCGAAGCCTTAAGCGGGAAACATAGAGGAGACTTGGTGGATAGGACGCATCCATGACAGGGGGCCGACTGCCTTCGAAAGGCATCGGCCATGGAATCACCTTCGTCGGCTTACGCTGAATGCCGAACTGCTTCCAGTAACCCAGAAGATCTTGCTCCACCTCCTGAGAGACACAAATCACCAGATCCATCCGCCCGAGCCCTCGAACATACTCGGCAAAGAGAGAGTCCCTACTAGAACTCTGTCCCGGCAGACGCAGAGGCATGGCATCATGGAAGATAGCTACTATATGCCCTGGTTGAGTCGACAATTTTTCCCACGATAGAACCCGAGAATCCCAGCAGAGATCGGGAATCAGAAGGATGTCTCCCTTACCCGGAAATCCTGATGATGAAATACGACTCTCAGATTTACCAAATCGGTTTTTCAACCCCCGAAGCGAGAGAAACTGCTCCTGCACATCAGGCCAGAACGATGTACGGAAACCACTGGCAAAAGGTCTCGCGAGACGCTCTTCCTCTAGTTCTGAGAGGCGGGCATAGCACCGCCCACCCGCATCCCAGATGACAGGCTTCATCTTCTCACCGAGTGTGTGATAAATCCCCCTGATTGCCCGCTGAACACCAGTAGACATCCGCGACGTAGCGGCACTGGTAACATCAAGGTAGATCATTCTTGCTTTGGGCTATTAGGCGAAAGACTGAAGGCTTTTAGAATTTTTACCCCTGATTGCACGGATTAATCGGATTCCCTTCTTCACCCCCATCAGTGTCCATTAGTGTCATTTGCTTGCCCGGCCGTTGCTTCGCATCCGTTACGGGTGGTTGAAGGTCAGTCCGTTCTAAATCCCGAGCCCCACCCGGATCTCCTCAAGCCTCTTGGCATAGATCCGCCCGACTGCTTCAGGGCTGAAATCATGCATCGGATCGGAGACATCGCGGGGGCGCTCTTTAATATCCCGCATTAGCTCCGCAGCATGAACGATATCAGGTTCGGCCCAGACTTGGCCATCGCCCCAGTAGTACTCACCCCTATCGAGGGCGCGTAGCTTGTGACGTACCAGCGCCACGCGCGGCTCAGTGCAAAAGTCCATATTTCCTGAGAATCCCGTCGTGATCACTTGCTTCCCCAGAAGGATTGCCTCGGCGATACCCCGGCCAAATCCCTCGGCCCGATGGAGGGAGACAAAACAGTCACAGACTTTATAAAGCGCCATGACCCGGGGGCGCCTCATGCTCTCCTCGATGATATGAATCCTGGGATCGGAAGCCGTCATTCTCTTCACCCCGTTCCACGAGTGCTGTTTGTTGAGGTAAAAATCAATCCTCTCCAGCAAATTCATCTTCTGAATCCTCGATGCCGCGACATTCACCTTGATCACCAACCCCACCTCATCACTGCTCTCCCGCGGGAAGGCCTTCTGAAAGGCACGAATCACTCCCTCGGGATTTTTTCGGGCGATGCTCGAATGGATGTCGAAGGAGAAAACGAAAAGATATGCCTTTTCAGGAAGCCCAAATTCCGTTCGCCCATCTGATGCAATTTCCCCCACCTTGACGGGAAGGCTCATGGCCCTCACGGGAACAGGTGCCGTAGCAAAAGCTTTAGCCGTATAGTGACTAACACCCCAGATCTCATCCACAGCACCATAGGTGTGCTGACAACTTGCAGGCCAATGAGGCAACTCCCAGGGTGAAAGCCCGATATTGTAACGGTCACCGAGCATTCCCACTCCTCGCTCGCACACCATGCGCGCCTGTTCGACCCCGGTGATGCAGAGGAGATTGATCGCGTACGTCGGCTTTTTCTCGATCCACTCATGGACCGAGTGGTCCTCCTGGGAGATCTCCTTACCTGGTTCGACATTGATGATCGAGAAGGGAATCCCTTGAGTTCGAAGCGCGGCGGCAGCCAGGCGCACATCCTCACCGATCCCGAGTTCACCCTTGGCGTAGCCGTAAAGATTCACTCCGAAGGGAAGCACGGGACGGGTGATTCCACGCCTGGCCGTCGAGACAAGACGCGTCACCGAGGCAAGTTGAAACTCGCTCGGCGGAGTATTGAGAGACTCCACCAGAGAAAGCGCCGGAAGCAGGGGCCGAGGAAGACGCACAGCGCTCCTCATCAGGCCCTTAGGGAGGTGCGCCACGGCAACCGGTGCTGATTCCTGATCCATCTGATTCCATGAACCCTCTAATTCCCCCAAGTCCTTGAGATGAAAACGCCGGTACAATTGCAGTCCCGTTTTCCGGCGATCGTGTTTTTTTAGCCGGATGGCCTGCACAAGATCCGTCAGCGAGACGAATTTTGAAGTTAGCTTTTGATTCAGCCATGGAGCGACCGGGGGCGCATGCCTGCGGTGACGCTCTCCTCTCCAATACGACCGACCAACATCCCTTCTCACCCGGGCACTTTTGAGCATGCCCCCGAAGGTGTAGTGGCAATGAGCCACCCCATAGAGAAATTGGATCACCGGGATTGCGCCCTCCCATGGATCCCCTTCTAGAGTAGGCAACTCCACAGGCTGGGATAACTCCCGGTCCCACTCCGGCATCTGGCGGAGAATCTCGTATTCACACCGCCCCTCCGTGGCACACCAGGCTAGATAGCGCAGGTAGTCCCGCGCCTGCCCACGATGCAAAGGGAAGCGCATCTGCAGATTCGGACGCAGATGCCAGATCGCAAGCATCGCTCCATAGACACTCGTCGGCAGGACAAAGGGAAGCGTCACCCGCCTCAGATAGGCATGCTCATCAGAAAGTTCAGAAACAGGCATGATTTATTTTACCACGGATAAGAGGGACAGAATGTTTAACCACGGATGACTCGAATGAAACGGATATATGATTCAATTTCATGAGATACCATCAGTGTAAATGGGTAGCTTCAGTGGTCATTTGAAGGCTTTAACTATTTTTTGACCACGGATGACCCGGATAAAACGGATTTTAGCATCCACCACATCAGTGTTCATTCGTGTTATCCGTGGTTTAATCTGTTCTTCGTTTCCTATCTAACAACACGCTTCCACTCTAATTTGGCGTTCTTGAAATTAACAAGTAGAGCTAGATGGAGATCAGTAATTGCCAGATAACCCATCATTTGTGCGATGTGGGCCTCATGAAATGATGCAGCCACTTTGGTATCAACAATGACCTCATTATTAACGAGAAGATCTGGTATCAACGTACCAACAGTTTTTCCTCGATACATAACCTGAAACGACTTTTGCTGCTGGACTTGAAGCCCTTTTGACTCGAGTTCCAACACCAAAGCGTTTTCGTAAATCTTTTCATCTAGCCCAGGCTTCAGCACCGAATGAACACTCATTGCGGCGCCAATGATTTTTTCACTTAGCTCACCGTGAATAAGAGTCATGATATTTTAGAAGATACTTAACCACTGATCACACGGATAAAACGGATTTCCGTCTCCATCCCATCAGTGCCATCTGTGTCATCCGTGGTTCATTGCCCTCCCGCCATATGGCGGCCATAGAACTCGAGCCCCTCATCCACTGTGTCAAAGTGGTGCATCTTCCCATCCACCAGCACCACAGCATCCTGACAATGTTCCCGGATAAAGTTCGGATCGTGTGACACGATGACCTTGCCTCGATCTGCACGTTTTTCGAAGAGCTCATACTGACACTTTGCCGTGAAGCGACTGTCACCCACCGCCGAGACCTCATCGATTAGATAGCAATCGAACTCGATGATCATTGAGATAGCAAAGGCTAACCGTGCCCTCATTCCCGAGGAATAGCTAATCAGCGGCTCCCTCAGATAGATCCCCAACTCAGAGAACTCCTTCACAAACTCCACCTTATTCTCGAACGGCACATCATAGATCCGGCAGATCAGCCTCAGATTATCCATGCCGGTCAGATAATTGTGGAAAGCGTCACCCAACGCGATCGGCCACGACATCTTCATCTGCCTATTGATCTTTCCGGAGGAGGGACGCTCCGAGCCGCTGAGCAGCCGGACCAGTGTTGACTTGCCGGCGCCATTCTTTCCCAGCACACCGAGCTTCTCCCCCGGCTTGATCAGGAGATTGATGTTATCCAGGATCGTTCGCTCCCCACCATGGATGGGATAGCGCTTAGTGACATTTTGAAGCTCGATCATGCGAACAGATGATTTACCACGGATTTCACGGATAGTATGGATAGGAACTTAGTATCCTAAAACTTTAAGACCGGGCACTCTTTGAAACTCCTGCATGTTTCTCGTGACCAAGGCTGCGCCATGACGCAGAGCTGATGCTGCGATCCAAAGATCATTTGCACCAATGAGCGCCCCGCTTTTCTTGAGTTCCCGGAAAATCTTTGAATAGATAACTCCTACCTCCTCGTCATGGATAGCAACCTCGAGTCGATTTCTAACCGCAAGATAAGCCCCTTGATTCAAATCAGAGAAACCGGCAGCAAATTCTCCCAATGCTGTGACAGAGACACAAAACTCATCATCTCCGTGCGCATGTAGAAAGGCGCGAATGGAATCTCTTAACTGAATGGAATCCCTCTGCAGGTCGATCAGGAAGGTGGTGTCGACTGCGATCAGGCCCATTTGTCAGAAGGAGGTCGATCAAGGGACTGGTTGGTATCCAGTTCATGAATCACCTCACTTGAGGCACGAGGCATCGATTCTAGCTCATCAAGGAGCCCCTTGCCCGTCAGACGGGATTTCGGCCACAGAGCGCGCTTGATCACTTTGGAAAAGGACTCCCTCTCGTGATTTCTAGCCATCGTCAGCCTCTCATAGGCCGACAGATCGATGGAGATTGTCTTCGTTGCCATACATGTATCATGCATGCATTTTTCAGGAAAATCAATGATCAGTTTTTTGACTAATGACTGATGGCCTTTTGCACCCTAATCCTTGCGCATCCATGCCATCCGTGGAGAGTTGATTCTGTTACCGCTGATTAATCGGACTATTCGGATTTATTCATCTGTGATCTTCGCGTCATCCGTGGTTGAAAAGCATTCTTGGAACACAGATTTGACGAATCATAGAATCACCCATCGACGGGATTGATCAGCTTCTGAAATCCAGCATCCAGGAAATCCTTCGTATTCCTCGTGTAGAACGTTTTAACGCCATGACCAAGCAGAGTCCCAGCCAAGACCGCATCATGAGTGCGTCTTGCAGGAAAATCATCTCTCCTCAACCGCTTCATCAAATCGCTCCAGCACTCAGGGGAATAGCCGCAGTGCATGACCCCCATCTCCTCACGGAGGATCGAAAGATGCCGCACCCCATCATCGGCCGACAATGGGTGGGACATCACCTTGGGATTTCGAAGCGCCCTATAGAGCTCCAGAAAGACCTGATCCGCAATGATCCAGTCCTCTGGATCCGATACGACTTTCTCAAGGAGTTCTCTGCACACACGATGCTCCGGCGCGTCCTCATTGGCCGCATAGAGCAGGATATTGGTATCCAGACTAGAGAGACCCATCGTCGTAGAGGACATCCTTCAGGTTCTCTGCAGAGACCAGGATCTTACCTCCGCGGATGGTCGGCAACTCCCTGGACGGACGCATCCTTTCTGGTTTCATCTCCAGGAACTTCTCAACGGCTCGGCGGATCAACTCACTCACCGGACGATCCTCCTCGGCAGCAATAGCTCGAAGCTTCCCCATCAGCGGGTCAGGAAAGAGTATTTGCATCTTTTGCATGGATCAGTCTATCGCATGGATAGGTTTGTGTCAATTGCGTCGCAAGGACCGAGCAAGCAACAGGCCTCTATCCCCTCAAAACAATGAGGGGGTAAAACCATCAATAGACACGAGGAAGGAGCACCTTCGCCCCGCCCAACTTGTCGCGCAGTCTGGCTAGCGAGCAGGAAACCAGAAATGAAAAGATCCCAGTGCAGACAAACGCCGCAAAACGAACTGTATTCACAGAGGGGTCAAAGTCCGCAACCGAGGAATTCATCAGAGAATAGATAGGACGACTAAACAGAATCATTCCGGCAGTCAGAATGTAGAGAGCCGTCCACAGCCCCATCGCCTTTGGCCTGATCGTCAGGCCCATCGTCAACATTCCAATCGTGAGCAAGGGATTGGCAATCGTCCGGATAGGGAGCAGCGCATCAAGCCCCAGCACCAAGATGAGATAGATTGGAGGAACGATCCATGGAGCAGTCCTGCACAAAGGTCCATCACTCAGAGGAATCATTTTTTTGATCTGGTAATACAAGCGGCACAGCAATTTCTCCATCCCGCCGAGTTTGGAAACCTGGGTGTAACTCTCCAATCCCGAGATACATCGATAGATCTCTTGCAGAGTGTCCTGAATACTCACGCCCGAAGTCCTGACGACAAGCTCAGGATGGAGTGGGGGCTCATAGGGAGAACTGATCCCGGTAAACTCAGGGATCAGCCCGGCTCGTGCCTTCTGGTAGAGCCCCTTGGGATCACGCTTTTCGCAGACCTCCAACGGAGTATCCACATAGATCTCGACGAACGGAACCCCCTGGGCATTCGCCATGGAGCGGACAATCTCACGATCCTTTCGCAGAGGAGAAATCAGCGAGCAAATCGAAATAATCCCGCTTCGCGCCGATATCACTGCAACCCCTCCGGCGCGACGCACGTTTTCCGACCTGTCAGTAACACCGTAACCCAGATCGGCAGTTAGCCCCAACCTCATCACATCCCCGTCGATCATCAGAGGAGTAATACCGTCTGACTTCATTTTTTCACAGAGAGCCTCCGCAAGAGTGGATTTTCCTGCACCCGAAAGACCTGTCAGCCAAATAATCATAGAAGATGAATGAAGAGAGCAAATTACAACTTCCAAGCCATCTTGTAGAGACGATTCATGATTTAATTACCCCCGATTGAACGGATTAGCCGGATTTCATCTCATTAAAAACATTCTATTTATCTATCCAATGCGATGTTAGAAAACGTACTTGCGGACAAAGATACGGAAACAATCCCTGGTGAATCAACTTCTCAAGAATTTCCGTCAAGTACCCTGTCTATTGCCGTTTCGGCATGATGAATCGCTTGCAAAAGCTTCTTTGAAAGCACGAGGCAATCGCCGTACAACTCCACAAGATTCTCTGCCAGATACTCATGTGCAATAAGGTTTCGAAGATCTCTAATCTCAATGAGATCGGATGAGGAAGGAATGACTCCAAGTTTCTCACATAAATTCATCCGATCCAGAAACGTTGGCGCATCTTCCCGAGTGATG
This sequence comes from Chthoniobacterales bacterium, assembly GCA_036824855.1. Taxonomy (GTDB): domain Bacteria; phylum Verrucomicrobiota; class Verrucomicrobiia; order Chthoniobacterales; family UBA6821; genus UBA6821. Next base: position 78,659 of record DAISZK010000001.1, read on the forward strand.
AGAACAAACGACTTAAGAACCTTTTGGGTAAAGATATCTGAAACACGGGAAAACTTCGATGTCAGCGCATCAAAGCTCTCCTCGATCTCAAATGGGAATGGTGCCTCCAGCTTCAGCGACCCGCACTTTTCCAGAGACCTCTTGAAGGACGGAAGAGCCTGATCCAGAACTTCGCGATTGATTCGCAACACAGATTTGACGTGATGATCACTCACAACCTGACAGCGTTTTCGAGGGCAACAGCCTTGAATGGGTGGGAGCTCTCACGAGTGAAATTGACAATATCGAGCTTCTGCTCACCAATCTGATTTAAGATAAGTCTCCGGAGCCTGCGTATGAGTTGCATTGGAAGCTTTTCCCGAGTGAGGAGCATCAGGTCAATATCCCCACCACGAGCCCGATCATCAACTCGGGAACCGAAGAGATAGCACTCCGACTCGGGAGCCATATCCTGCACATTACTCCTGATCGAATTCAGAGTTGTTTCTGCAATTCTCACATTCCTATCCTACCTTTGCCTTAAGCTCCTGTCAACCGGCTGCCATCCGTGTGCATCTGTGCCATCCGTAGTTAGAAATACAGGCTTTTACCACTGATCACACAGATTAAACGGATTTCACCCCATCCGAGCAATCCGTGGTTAAACGCTTGTGTTCCCTATAGCCCTCGTCTCTCGACCTTCGTCGCTCGACTCAGGCTAAGCCACAATCTTCCTACTAATAATCGTCATCTGGCCGAGTCCGTTATAGGTCAGGATCAGGCACCAGCCGACCATGTAGGGAATGCTGTGCTACGAATTATTGTAGCGGGGCAATCCTCTGAGGCTCTTCCATGGCTGCTGCTCTCCGAAAAGCCTCCTTCAATTCCAACTGATGAATGATCGCCCACTCAATGACCTAACCCATTGCCCTGGGAGGGATTGATCCACCTAAAAGAGCAAGTGTCTCGATTGAGAAAAGAGCTTTATCACTTACATAAGTTACATGGAAATGCGGCGGGGCATGATCCGCATAGTAAATCTGAACCACAATCCCATAGAACCTAGAAACCTCAGGCATGAGCGAGATTCCTGGAGATGGAGGCATATAAATCTTCGGGAGATTTACCGGTTAACTGCATGTAGAGAGCATCCGGGCAAAGGTCGAGCCCACCTGGCCACTCCAATGCTCCAGAGGCATTGATCTTCATTGTATCAAAAAAGCCGCTCTCGAGCCATTTTGAGAAAACACGCTTACCAGCGAATGAGGAAAGATCCACAACTCCGGATGTTCCATCGTTGAATTTCAAGAAAACTCGAAAACCCGCCTGTGTCTTGGCGTTAATGATTTCCATATCTTTTTTACTATCACAGAACAGAGCAAAAGTCCATCAGAGCAACATCTCTGAGATATCCGTGTCATCCGTGGATACCCCCTAAACGCCCATCCTCTTTATCACATTCATCTCTGTGAGTTTTTTACCACGGATTAAACAGATTGATCGGATATTTTTAAAAGCGTTTTAACTTTATTATAAAAGGATGACGCGCTCACGCCTATCGAGCCTAACTTACTCCAAGGGAAGAATGGGCAGTAGTGGGAGTTCCTGTTCGGCGCGCCTCCAATCCTCCCTCAACTCTTCCAGCCGGAGAACCCTCCATTCGTTAACAATCTCGAGTGCCTTCCTGGGTAGGTAACCTTGATTCACATTCCCTGTCTCAATCTCGACTAATGCCTCATGCTCTGCATACATGGCATGGAAATGAGTTGGCGGGTGATCCCTGTGATAAAGCCTGATGATAATCCCGTAAAAACGGCTAATTTCAGGCATGAGAGAGTTGACGTTGATATTTCCCAGTCAGCTCAAGATAGGCTGCATCAGAACAAATCTCAAGTTCATTGCTCCAGGCAATCTGTCCATATTCGCCAATGTATACCTTCCGAAAGAAGGTTTCATCTAAAAGGGTCGAAAAGACGCCACGGCCTACTGAATCCGACAGATCAATCACGCCGCTGACTCCATCCGGAAACGAAACCTCAAGGCGATATCCAGCAAGTGGAACGACTTTATTTGGGTGTTTCATAAAATGACGTTCGAGCAGATTTACGCAGCCAATAGAGCAGCCTCTGATCGCTCGAGAACCTTGCAAGCGATGTCCTTGGTAATCGAGGGGAAGCGCTCCAGGAACTCCTCGAGGGAATAATCCTTCTCAAGATAATCAAAGAGGGACTTTACAGGGACCCGGGTTCCCTTGAACACAGGAACGCCTCCAAGAATCTCAGGATCAGTTGTAATGAGATCTGAAGAGTTCATTTTTTTATTTTATCCCTCCTCTATTACTTGTCAATCGGTTTCCATCCGTGTCATCCGAGGTTAACATCTGCTAAGCAACGATTTTGCGACTGATAATGGTCATCTGACCCAGTCCGATATAAGTTAGAACCAGGCACCACCCGACCATATAGGGAATGCTGTAATGAGCTTTAAAAATATCACCAAAAAATCCTTCTCGAATGATTTCAACTCCATTGACCATTGGGACATAAATAACAAAGTCTTGAAATTTTTTGGGAAGCGCTTCTACTGTAAATACAGCACCTGAAAGAGGAAACAGTAAGTATGAAGCGGGGTGCCAAAGTATATGAACGATCTCAGATCTTTCGCTTAATGATCCAATTGTAATAGCAAGCGATATCCCAAACCATGCTAGCAATATCCATCCGACGATAACTTTAAACGGATCCACAGGAAATTTCAGGAGTCCCAGCAAACTAAATACAATTGTCAGCACAATCAGAGATATAGTGGCCCCAACTGCCTCTAAAACGAGTCGAGCACCAAATATATCTATTATCTTGATATTCCTATGGTGCATGAGCGTGTGATTTGCTTTAACCGCATTGACTAGTCTTCCTGGCATATTTCTCCAAAGCATGACAGCAGAATATCCAGTAATGGCGAATCCAACAGGAGTTATCACAGCACTGTGAGACAAACCAGTGACTGTCCAGATAGTCATTACCCCCAATGTAAAAATCATCGGCTCTACAAACATCCACATAAATCCGATATTGTGACGACCCCAGCGGTCGAGAATTTCTCTCATCAGGAGTGCACCGATGACCCGGCGCTGAATCTTGAAAGATTCCCAGAGGCTGATCTGTTTAGTAGAGGTAGTCACATGAATAGGAGTGATAGGGAAATAAACACGAACGGAACGGATTTACACAGATTTTATCATTAGCGAGCTATTTTTTTAAATGCCAAGGTAGGTCCTTGGGATCGCGACTGGCAAGAAACGCCCCCCAGTCTTTCAGAAAGATTTTACGGTTAGCCTCGGACGCACGAGTGGCCCATAAACCTTGCTCAACCGTAGAAGAAGTTGCATTCTCGATGTGGTAGCAGTTGGCCCTGCTCGCCAGATATACTTTATGCCCATAGAGAAGACTCCGCATGCAGAGATCAGTATCCTCGTAGTAAGCAGGAGAGTATTTTTCGTCAAACCCACCCATAGCGAGAAAGTCCGATTTCCGGGTCATCAGACAAGCACCAGAGACATAATCGACTGCTTGGAACCGCGGAAGTTTTTCCAGTTTGAATTTTGGATCGTTTCTACCATGCCGGACAGGGTGTCCATCAGGTAGAAGAGTTGCCCCCGCCTCTTGCATCGTTCCATCCGGATATCGGAGTACAGACCCGACAATTCTACAGTCTGGAATGAGCTTAAATGCATTCATCATTTCATCGAGAGCCCCTTGGTCAAGAAAAGCATCATTATTAAGAAAAAGAATGTGTTTCCCCCTGGCCTCAGAAACCGCAATGTTATTTGAAGCTCCGAATCCCTTGTTATCTTGTAATTTGATCAATCTTATTGGAACCTCGGATTTCCTTAGGGTGTATAGGCTCTCTGGCGAACTACCATTATCAAGCCAGAGGATCTCGAAGGGAAAGCTGCATCGTGATGATGATGCTGCCGCAACGGCAAGCTTAGTAAGAAGATGCTTTTGATGATTTAAGATGATGATCGAGATCTCGGGAAGTTGATCCTTTTGGGATAAATTCAGAGGCGTATCAATTCTAGAATAATCTCCTAAGACTGTGCGCTTGCTTCTGGGGATAATCGGTTTTCTTAGATGCACCATAAGGGGCCCTTTCCCAGTTATATTTTTACTCCCTAGGTAGCCTGTGGACGTCTTAATAGTAATACGGCATGACCTAAACGCTTCCAGAAAAGGGTGAGCATCAATGCTTATACTAATTTTACCCCTGTCGGGCTTTGCATTTGGAAATACAAGACATGATCTTTTTCCCATAGACCATCGGCCCCATGATTCACTTTGATAAACACCGAAGATCCATTCAAATTCTGAACATACTGAGGACACATTTTTAGACTTTTGATGAAGTGAAATATTCCGGTAACCAATTGAAAGAGGACGGTGGTCAAGAGGGTCACTACCAACACTGCTCGGAGTGGCCGTACATGAATAACATATTTCAAAAACAATCACGTTATTATCTTTATTGCAACTGTCTCGATCTATGGTCAGGAATTTTGATCTGAACGGGGGAGTGATTGTACTGAGTGCAGCGTTCCGACCACGAAACTTACATCTGATTTATCATCGTTTTGACCATCTCGCAATGATGCTCTGTAAAGGGATGGGCGGATGCACCTGAGATCTCTTTAATCATATCCAACGACTCCCCCTTCTTTCCATTCGTTGCCAGTAAATATGCTTCTGAAATCTCAAGTAGATTCTTTGGATAGCCGGTGAACCTCTTCTGACTTCTTTTTAGAAGTCTCCGTTTCGTATTCAGATCCAGATCTTTATCAAAATCTATCCCGAGTGCTCCGGCAGGTCCTTTTTCGCAGCGGAAAGAGACTGTTGAATACTGTGCAAAGCTGTCGAAAGAAAAATATCCCTCCTCTACCAACCATTCCATGGAAACTGGGAGCCACGGATACCACGAGTACACATAGTCCTGGTGAATCAGCGTTGATCCCGGCCTTAGACTTGAGTAGAAGTTATTAAAGACATGCTGGTTGATATTCCAATCCCATAAAATATCGACATAGAGCAGATTGATTGGCCCTCCTTTCCACGATTGCTCTAGAATATTCCCAGCATGGCATTCTATGTGGCATTCATAATCATTCATCAGTTTCTTGTATACATGAAGGAATGATTCGCCCTCATTCACACCGTGATCGCGAAGACTGTGTTCAACCATAAAAGCGTTTGCAGTGAAAAGATCATAGGAATGGATCAGTTTCCCCTCCTTCTTGGTGGCACTACTATTGAGCGCCCCCTCTAGTAAAGCCATCGTAGATCCCCCAAGATAACAACCTAGTTCTACCATTGTGCCAGTCATGGCAGCTGCTTTTACAGACATCCAAGCAGGAAGTTTTTTTTCCTCCTCGCCAAGCATTGCCGGAAAGTTTTTTAACTTTTCTGATAGAGGAAAGGTTAAAAATTCTTTTTTCTGCTCGGGATTAATCATCATGTCATTCACTTTTTTATCAGACACCTCAGGTATTATAAGCGCTGAGGCATCTTTTTTTACCCCTATATATTCAAAGCCCGCCGCCATCGTTTCCTGGACATGTTGCGGCAATTTGACGAACTGGTCCCAAATCACGCCCTGACGAAGTGTGGGATCGCTCCAAAACTTGGCCATCTCACCTAATGTCAGGTTAGATATTGCGTTAGTATCTCCATTCGTTATTGACTGCAAGCCTTGAAGGATCTGATGACAAAACCATGACAGCGCGTAGACAGGATTAAAATTCTCTGATACTGAAATTGAGGCTGTTTCAAATTGAGTGAACCATTCCAGAACACCATATTTCGTGGCATTGTAAAAATGCCATGGCGGTTCGTGTAGGGGTTGCAGGAAGGCGGTGTGAATCAGCACTTTTCCACCAGGTTTAAGAACACGATATATCTCCTTAGCTGCAGCAAATGGATCACGGTAATGCTCAAAAGCATTCATTGCTAGAACGGCATCAAATGATTTATCTTGGAACGGAAGTGAATGAACATCACCAATAACATCTGTATGTTGAAAGATGGCGGTTTCTAATTCGATAACATGAGGGAATCTCTCATGTGTACCACCGGCAGAAAGATTAAGAACCAGACCAGCATTGGAATTAATGAATTCTACGGCCTTCGAACACAGTGGGTTTGAAAGATGTCCTCCATGGTGCTTGACCTGATCAAGATTCGGGTAAAGGATAGGACGAGCATCTATTATCTCCCATTGATGAGTTCTGTCTTTATTCAAGAGCTTCCCATTCTCCGAAATAAATAATTTTTGACGAGAAATTGGGCAACTAAGAATCGAGAGCAAATCGTTTTTTAAATTCAAACTCATAGTTTTATATAGTTTTTAATTCTACAAGATAGGTAGAAAACCCATTCACCTCAACTCCAATTAGAACACCAGAGTTAATATCAGATCCATTTAATTCGAAGGAGAAACCGCATCTAACCAGTTTACCCATAGGCTCACCTGTAATACAAAAGTGATCTATAACATCTTGCCTATCAACATTAAGTTCGATTGAACGAGCATGGCCACCACATTTAAAAATAATTCTCGGTAGATGGGGAATTGACAATGAGGGCTTCACCCATCCTTGAACTAGCATTTTTGATCTAAGAAGATCACCCGGTTTTGGTGAGTCAATATTAATATCTGAAGTGAATTTTCCCAGCAGTAATGACTTCTTTAAATTATTCCTGATAATTAATTGAATTTTTCTGTCGTAATAAGCTTCTGCTTTGCAGGCCTTTACAGGAATGATATTGCAATCTACTTGATAAAACCCAATTATTTTCTCATTATTTTGTCTCGCGTCTGCAGCTAACTCCGTTTCTGTGCATAATTTTTCCAAAAATATTCCGCGAGTTACAATATATGGTGCTAATTGATTATGGACTTCAGCAAGTTCACTCTTATTAAAGTATCTTCTTGGCGGGGTTAGTTCTGGATTTTTCGCGAATAGATTATTGAAAACATCTACGCTGTTATGCTCTTCTAATATCCTCTTATATTTAACGAGCGATTTTTCCAATATATCACTCTCTAATTCTTTATCAAGAATTTTAAATGGTTTTCCAAGTACATACTTATGCAATGTATCGATATTGATTGAAACACAATTCTTGAGTTTGTTTTTGATCCGATAGCGTAACAATCTTCTAGTGAAACCAACCAACGAAGCAGAATGTCTTGTATTTAGATTATTGTTATTGTAATTAAATTTTATTGATTCTATATTATTGAACTTGATTGATCCAAAAAAATCTTCTAATAAATTCCTTTTGATAGCATTCTCATAACTTTTAAATAAAATATTTGTGCTAAATATTTTAATGTTTTTTAGAAGCAGTTCTATGTTTATTGCTGGAATTCTACTTACTATACTATTATTTATAAAATCTTTGAATAATTTATTGCCGAGTAAATCTAGTTCTTCTTTTGAAAAATATGCTTCTAGTTTTTCAATTGAACTCGACAATATCTCTGCATATAATGACTCGATTATTTTGGCGGGGTTTCTTAAATATACAATAGTAGTTACCTCTCTGAAATTGGGTTTTATATAATTAAGGAATTTAAAAGCATTGGCTTCTTCCATAAATACTGAAGAAAAGTTTTCGGAAGATAATATGTAATTCTTTTGTTTGGCTTCTGAGATTTCTTTGATAAGCTCATCAAGTCCACAATGTGCTGAATTGTGAAAAGCTTCAATTCCTAATTCAGCTGCTATATTATGATGACCCGCTTGATCCGTATAAGGCCTTCCTTTCTCCGGTATATAAAAACCATGTTCTTCAAGGACTTTTCTATTCTCCCATAATCCTTTTTGGATAGTGGTAGTTCCAGTTTTATGTAATCCAATATGTAGATAGAGTTTTCTTTCCACTTTCAAACTTGTTATTCCGGATTTCCTAGAGCCAGACCACGCCCTCCATGAATTCCTAATAGTTTTTCATATTTTGATTTAAGATATTCTATGATTGTAGGAAGAAATTCATTTGTTTCATGAATCATTGATGTGAAGTGACTGCGGTATAGGGCAACAAAATTGGGTGTAAACATCACGTTTTTATTTTTGTCCGCAAGTCTCAACCAAAACTCATAGTCCTCCCAGCCAAACCACCCGTGTAGATACATTTCCTCATCATAAAGTCCTAACTCTATCATCGTAGACTTTCTGAAAAGAGCCATCGCATCGATGTAAGGTCCATAGACTAATCTGCCAGGATCCCAGCTCTGAGATGAAAGCAGCCCATTCGCTTTACCCTGCCCATTAACGCTAATGATTATACCGTAGGCAGCATCATAGCAATTATTGCTTATAGCCTCTAGAAGCCGGCTTAATCCCCCAGGAAGAAAAGCATTATCCGCATCAAGAATAGCGATATATTCTCCAGCAGCCGCTTCTATACCCATGTTTCTCGCCCTGATGAATCCCGTATTGATTTTTTTCTGGATTAGCTGACACCGACATGGAGCGAGTTTCATCCATTCCGAGGTGATCGCTAGCCCATCATCTGTCGACCCATCATCCACCACAATAATCTCGACCTCAGAGAAGGAATTTACTGCCAGGAGAATAGAATCTAGTGCTTGCACAATCGTCTTTCCATAGTTATAGAGGGAGACTACCACGCTGATTCTAACATCTTTATTCGTTATTGTGTCATAGTGGTATTTCTCAACGTGATAGTGATTACTATTCACTTTCATCGAATTCTCAATGAGTATATTGCTCTTAATTTTCTCTTTTCTCTTCTCAAGAGAGTTATTCGATCTAACATTTATTGGAGTACTTTTTATGTCTTCCACGCATGTCTTAGCGAACTTTAACGCAAAGTTTTTTTTGAATCTTTTACAAAGATATTTCTTTAAGGATGTGTCGACTTCCTCTTTCCATCCAGGAATCCGTAGTTCCTGTGTCGTTACGGGTTCGTTATTCAGGAATCTGCTGGCAAGTTCCTTCATTTGCCAGTGGCGATGCAGGAATTCCTTGGCTTCTCCAGTGATCAACTCTCTGTGTTCCTCAAATTCCAGGAAGTAGTCACCAACCAGATCAATTGTCTCCTCTGATGCAGTCACATAGTGTATGCCGGGAATAAGTGGAGCAGAGTCCATCACCGGATCACTCAGCAGCAGGGCGCCATTTCCCATTGCCAAGAGTGCTCGGTGCCATTCGAAAAACGGAATCAAATGACCGTGATAGTTTAGAAGGATTTTGCTATTTGCGCAAAGAGCATTTCTTTTCTTGTTATCGAGGTATGTTTTATCAGAATCTGTTTTTGCATATCCGAGTTCGACAAGCTGAAAATGATTTGTGTAGTGATACCTCTCAAGTCCATATCTCGCGATTCTCTCTTGACGATGCTTCGTTGCTGAGCCCATGAAAAGGACATCTATTTCCTTTTGATATGCTGGTGAATCACAGAGAAGGCTGGGAGATAAACCAATTGGTAGGTGCCGTGCTCTGATACCATTTGAACCAAGCGCTGCGGCGCCGACAGCAGTGATATCCCAGCACTCTCTGCACTGTTTTAGGTAAGGTAGGTTGTGGTTAAACCATCTCGCGCCTGGTTGCTCTCCCGTAAGAGCCACGACCCTGGGTACGACCTCTCGGATCAATGACTCATCTTTTAGAAAAGTGTGCAAATACTCATGACCACCGACGATAATTTGTATCGAATCATCACCATCTTCAATCGGCATCTCATCTTTCCTAATTTCTACTATTTCCCCATTTTCCCGGAAGGAATCAGCAATCATCAGGCCGATCTCATTCCAAAATTGGTTGGCTTGACTACTGAAATGAAAATTGTATTTATTTTTTTTCATTAACTTAATAATGCACTCCCATTAAATATTTGATGGGTAATACTTTCTCTCAACTCACTACGTATTGGCGTGCGATTTAAATCTGAACTTTTTCTTATCTCACAGGTCATTGTGTGCGTGAATCCCCGCACCGACTCGACCATTACTTTGAGTGTTGAAAGGTGTCCATTCAGTTCGGGATAAACGCTTCCCTCGAAGGCAACGCGATGATGCTTTAAGTGAGGAAAGACTTTTTTTACATCAGGCCTGGGAATCCCGACGAACAGGTCGACCCGATTCTTGGTGCCCTCAATACCCACACTACCATTTTTTAACTCGTCCCCTCGAAGATAACACCATCCACTTACTTCTATATAATCGTGCCCGAGCAGATCACCCTCCCTTGGAGAATCGATATAACCTATACAGACATTATCATAATCCCCCCTCACGAAGATAGGCTCGTTCAGACGCTCAGTGAGAAATTCCGATGGCATTCCTTTGTCGATGAAGTCTAGTAGCGCCTCTGCGGGATCCTCTATTCCAGTAGTTTTTTGATATTCTAAAAGATTAAATTTTGCATTTGGGTTTCTGCCCAAGTAGATACCAATAATAATGAAGTGATGAAATGCGTCCATTCCTGAATAGAGGACATCTCCATACTCTTCAAGATACCAATGCCCGTCAAAGATACCTGCCTCCTTAATAGTTTGAATTGCCTTGGAAGTAATATTTCTAAAAATCATATTTTTTAGATATTTATTATTCAACCCCTAGTTTGGTGTGTAGTTTTTCCGAAATAGAAATCCATTTGCTGTTGTCATCATGTCCTTTTTGCTTGTTTTCCAAATACATCATGAGTGACAGCTCAGTAAGTAATATCAAATCTGTCTTTTTTATTTTTTTAAGAGACTTTCTCCCATTTTTATCGTCAGGAATAAAAAGCATAAACTCCAATCCGCCTTCTGAGCCGCTGGGTATCCATTTCTCCAAGGGCTTGAGTTCTCCCATAGGATTTTCAAAAATTAAGATCCCTGGTTTCCCGTGATGCTCCACAATCCTGACATTAAGAATATCCCACTCTTTCTCTCCAAGACGCACTTGATCAAATCTGTAGTTTATATGCTGATGATCGGAAATCTCATGACTTATTCCCCTACTCATTGACTGATACTCAATTGCCAATCCGACATTTCTAATCAGTGATGCATCGACCTTTAATTTCTGTTCAAGATATCTCCTCGAAAGGTTCCCCATCTCTATATTTCTTGATTCAAGCTGTTGGGAGATCTTTTCTTTATCAGTATCCAGTTTTTGTAGCGAACTTTGTAGCCTTGTTATTGCTTCCTCTTTATCACTCACATCTGCAGCGATCTGTAACCGTGCCTCTACTTCTTCACGTAGCATCTTCTGGCTCTCGGTGAGTTTCTCATTCAGCTTCTCTCTTTCGAATTCTAGCGTTTTAATGCGAATTTGCGATTCCTGATACTCTTTTTCCTTCTCTATTTCCTGAAGGGATTTTTGAAGATTTAGTACCGCTTGTTCTTTATCACTCGCTTCTGCCGCAATCTGTAACCGTGCCTCTACTTCTTCACGTAGCATCTTCTGGCTCTCGGTGAGTT